>CALGPN010000037.1 GCA_937960435.1 uncultured Desulfosoma sp. | reverse complement strand
CGCCCCCCGGATGTCGATCCGAATCCAAAGGCCGGCGAAAACAAAACCTGTCCAACACTCCTCCTCCCCCTTCTACATCTTTTTGTCTACCGGCCGGAAAATGCCTGAAATCAAAGGATTCGCGTCGCGTCGCATGTGGGGAATAACCTTCTCTTCGAAAACCCCCGATTCTCGCGCCGCTTTCCGTCGTGGGGCCTGTCCCGCCCCTGGTGGGGGGAGAAAAACGGCCGACGCCGGCAACCACGCCGCGCCTCACGGGTTCTTTTTTCTTCTTCGGGACGGCCTCGACCGAGTCTTTGGCTGGGAAACATTTCCACAGGAAACGTCCGGAAGAGATCAAGCAGGGGTTGGCCAAGCCTTAGCCAAGTCTTTGCCGGCGAAACGTTTCCACCCAGCCCCCGCCACGAGATGCCGCCCGCACCGTTTCCGCCTGTCGCAGGGTCTTGCAGGCAAGCTCTGTCAAGGCATTCAGGCGCTTTTGCAAAAGGATCCGGGAGAATTCCAGATCCTCCTCCAACGCTTGGCCCGGCACGTGAATCGGCTCCCCGGCGGCGATCACAATTCGCGAAAAAGGTTTGGGGATCAACGTGCGATCCCAGCTCGGCACGCGCCACGCTCGGTCGGCGGCGAGGCTCAAGGGCACAAGCGGGAGACCCGTGGCCGCGGCCAGCCACACGATGCCTCTTTGGGCGATAAGCGGGGGACCTTGAGAGCCGTCGGCAATGAGGCCCGCAGGATGCCCTTTACGGGCAAGGCGCAGCATGGCGCGTAGCGCTTGAGCGCCGCCTCGATGGGAGGATCCCCGAACGGTTTGAAACCCAAGAGCCTGGACCAACCTCGCCGCCCATTCGCCGTCTCGAGAGCGGCTCACCATGAGGACGGCGTTCAAATGACGAAAATAGTAAATCACCGAGGGGAAGGCGAAATGCCACGTGGTCAGGAGGCCGGGGCGGGGGCCGTCCAGGACTCCCCTGAGGTGCTCGCGGCCCAGGACAAGAAACCGGCATGTGCGATGCCACGCGCACAGAAGCGAGGCCCCTAAGGGAGGAAGGCGCCGAAGGATGGGATGGTCCGGCGAAAGGCCGCTTCGTGACACGCAAAAATCCTCGCAGGGCGCACGCTTTGGGAAAGAACGGTTTCGATCGTCCTTCCCCGCGCCTGTCCAGCCATCAAAGTTCTTCCCCCCTGGAACTGCAGCCCCGGATCAGCTCGCAGGTCGTCCGGGATGACCGCTGCAGGGGAGATGCAAAACCTCGGCCGTTCCTAGCTGAAGGGCAAGCGGTCGTCAAGATGCAGAAAAACGCAGACTTTTTCGAACGGCCATGAGTAGAGGCAGTGAGAGCAATTGGGAGAGCGTGGAAAAGGCGACCAAACCGATCATGGACCGGTCGTAGAGGAAGCCCATAAAGGCGCTGCCGAGAAACCAGGCGATCCCGAAGCCGGCGTTGAACACGCCGTAGCCTGTGGCTCGACGATCTCGAGGCACGATGTCGGCGACGACGGCCCGGATGATGGATTCCTGAGCGCCCATCCCCACGCCCCACAGGATCATCCCCAGAAGGAGCGAGCTCGGTCCGGCCAAAAAAACGAGCGGGGCGCTCCAAGCCGAGAGGGCGATCATGATCAGAAGGACGGAAAACCCCTTTTTGTCGTAAAGCCGCCCGAAAACGACGGCGCTTAACGCGTCCACCCCCATGGTTCCGGCGTAAATCAAAGGGATCCACGTGTCGGGGACGATGCGCGTGGTCTTCATATGGAAGGCCGCCAGGGGGTAGTCTGCAAATCCCAAGGCGATGCAGGCAACGGCGCAAAGATATAGCCAAAACACAGGGCGGAGCCCGCCGGGTTCCCCCACAAGGAAGGAAGGCTCAAGGTCATGGGGCTGAGGGTAGAGAACCCGAGCCAGGGCAAGGACGCTCAAGGCCAACAGCGCGGGAACGACGAGGACGGCGAATCCGTATTCGTAGCGGCCTTTCCAAGCCAAAACGGCCGCCACGAAGACGGGGCCGATCATGGCGCCGATTTGATCCATCGCCTCATGGATCCCGAAAGCCCATCCTCGACCCACATCGTGTGCGGCATGGGAAAGCATGGCGTCTCGAGCCGGCGTGCGGACGGCTTTTCCGAGCCGTTCGGCCATGATGAGCAGGGCGGCGATTTCCCATCGGCCCGCCAGGGCCAGAGCCGGGACGGCCAGCAGGTTGACTGCGTATCCGACGATGGTGATCGCCCAATAGCGCCTCGTCCGGTCGCTGATGATGCCGAAGATGATGCGGACCCCGTAGCCGATCAGTTCCCCCAAACCGGCCACCAGGCCCACGACGGTCGCACCGGCTCCGAGGATCGCCAGAAAAGGCCCGGTGATGCTGCGGGCCGCTTCGTACGTCATGTCCGCAAAAAGGCTCACCACCCCCAACAGCATGACAAATCGGAAAGCCGTTCGATTGTTCGTTGTGTTCATGCGCTGGAATCTCCTTCATGGTGTGCGGAGCATCGAGACTCAGTCCTCAAGGCCGAGCCGCTCCGAAGATGTTCAGAGCCCGTAGGGTCTGGAAGAATTCGTTTGAAGAAGGCTCATCAGGATCGGTCACCCGACGTGTGTGTGGTCTCCGCAGGGGAGCCGGGTTCCACGAGTGAGACGGCTGCACGAAGGCCCAAGAGGTAGCTCTGGACGCCGAATCCCGAGATGCGCCCGGCAACCACGGGAGCCAATACGGAGTGCCGTCGAAACGCGTCCCGAGCGTCGATATGGGACATGTGGACTTCCACGACGGGCACAGGGAGCATTTCCAGTGCGTCGCGCAGCGCGTAGCTGTAGTGGGTCCAGGCTCCCGCGTTGATCACGACGGCCTCCGTGCCGTCATCGAGAGCCCTGTGGATGCGCTCCACCATGTCCCCCTCATGGTTTGTTTGAAACGTTTCCACCTCCACGCCCAATTCTTGACCCAGAGCGGTCAACGCACCATCGATCTCGGCCAAGGTTGCGGTTCCGTAGTGGCGGGGATCCCGTCGCCCGAACATGTTGAGGTTGACCCCGTGGAGCACCAGGATTTTTTTCATGGCACGGTCTCTCCTTTGCGATGGCAAGTCTCGTCTCCTCGTGCAATCGGTCACGGTCCCACAATCATCGTTCTTTTCGATTGATTTTCAACTACTTTAAATTCCGTCCCCGTGCCTGGCATTTTTGCGGCATGTGGTTGTTGAGGCGCTTGTTTTGGCAGGCGGACAATCGTATGAAGTCCATCAAGGGAGAACCCGAATGCTTGGTATTCGAAGGATGGCTTTGATCGGCTATCGCGCCTCCGGAAAAAGCACCCTGGGGCCGCTCATCGCCCGGGCCTTGGGGTGGGCATTTGTGGACATGGACGAGGTGTTGTCCGCATCCTTGGGAGGATCCATCGCCGCTCATGTGGAACGCTCCGGGTGGGAAAGCTTCCGGGAGCAGGAAGCCCGGTTGCTTCAGGAACTCTCTCGACAGGACCGGATCGTTGTGGCGACAGGCGGCGGTGTCGTCGAACGCGAAGAGAACCGCCGTTGCCTTCGGAAAGACTTTTTTACCGTATGGATCCGCTGCTCCCCGGAAACGCTGGCACGGCGGCTGACCGAGGACCCGAAGACCGTGACCATGAGACCCTCTCTGACCGGGGTCGACGTGGTTTCGGAAACCTTGGAGGTCCTGGGCCGCAGGACCCCATGGTATGAAGCGTCGGCTCACCTTGTCCTGGATGCCGATGAGGCGGTGCCGGAGGAACTGGCCAAAGCCGTTACGCGTGCTCTAGATTTAGGCGGATTTTGACAGAATCGTTTCCCGATGGTAGACATGCCCTGCCTTTTCAAACAGACTGTTCAATAAGACCCGTGCGTCATGAAAGGACCCTTCCTATGACCGACATCCCCGCATCCGCGGCCCCGAAGCCCTTGAGTCCGCCGTCCAATCCATGGCAACCCGTCTATGACATTTTTCAAGGCGTGAGCCGAGAGACGGTCTGCGCCCGGTACGGCCTTCGGGAACAGGATCTGGACAAGCTCATCGAGGACTACAAGATGTCCCGCCGTCAGATGGCGTTGGCCGATGAGCTTATTGTCCGCAAGGTGAACCGGAACGACCCTTGCCCGTGTGGTTCAGGGAAAAAATACAAAAAATGCTGTCTGCCTCACCATGAAGAAGCCCGCAAAGCCATCCCCAAAGACGAACTGCAAAAACTCGAGGAACGCATCCACCAGCGGGAAAAGCTTCAGGAGGACGTGAACAGGGGCTTTCAGGCTCTCATGGAAGAATCCTACGGCAAAGCCCGCAAGTTTGCGGAGCAGCTTCTGGAAAGATTTCCGGAAGACGACCGCCTGCACGATATTGTGGTGTCGGCCTGTTTAGGGCAAGGCGATTACGACGCGGCGTTCTATCGAGCCCGCACCAGGTATCAGGTGGCGGTGGAAGAAAAGGAATTCTTCCAGGAAAACGGCTATCACAAGCGGGAAGGGCTGGAACGCACCCAATTGGTGCATTTTTACTCCCCGAGCACCTGGCTCGAAAAGTTTTGGATCGCTCAGCGCGCCCGAACCTATGCCGAAGAATTTCCCAACGATGGAGACCCCCTCAAAGCACGGCTCGTGACCAAGCTCAAAGCGGCCAACGATTTGAAGCGGTTTCCCCAAAAGGATGCGGAAGGGATCGAAGCCCGCCGCAAGGCCCTTGGACCTGCCATGGACGAAATCGTGAAGACCGGCCCTGCGGTGGTCCCCTATCTTTTGCCCCTCTGTTACAATTTTTCGTGGGCGAGCCTGTTCGTGCCGGAATTGCTCAAGGGGTGCGGCCACGGGGAATCGCCACGCCTTTTGGCCGAATTGTCCATGTTTCGGTTTCCTTATTTTTCCCAAATGTGCTTGAAATATTTGGAAGAGATGGGGGCGGCCGCCGTCCCGGTGATTGAAAAGACGCTTTTTGAAAACACGGCCTTCGATGAATTGAAAACAGGCCTCCTCATGGTGTTGGGTGGCATTACCACGGATCGGAGTTTTCAGATCCTTGTGCGCATGACCGAGCACGACAACCCTTACGTCGTCAACTGGACGGCGCAAGCGCTGGGGCGGCAAAAAAACCCGGACGCCCTGCCGTATTTGGAAAGGGCCAAGGAACGCCTTGGGGCCCTGAGCAAAATCCAAGGGGCCATTCAAGACATCGTGCAACAGATGGGCCGATAGCCCGACCACGGACGTGGGCCGACCCGTCGGGTGTGTGCGGTGGCGCAAGTGCCCGATCGCGGCATGTGCATCGGACCTTGGAACGCGGGATGCCGTGCCCATACGGGCGGGCACAAGGCCCGCCCCTACGGGGTTTTTTCGCTTCTCAATGTTCCTTTTTTCCCAGGATGCGCCGAATCAGGTCGGCCATGTCCTTGATGGCGTAGGGTTTGGGGAGAGCCCCTTGGAAACCGTAGAGGCGATAATTTTCCAAAATGGGATCCGCTGAATAGCCTGTGTAAATCACGGCTTTGACGTTGGGATCGACGGTGAGAAGCTGGGCCATGGTGGGAATGCCGCCCATGCCGCCTCTGACCGTGAGGTCCAAAATCACCATATCGAAGGGTTCGCCCTTGTCCATGGCTTCCTTGTACTTGGTAATGGCTTCCTTGCCGTGTCGCGCCGTCTCGCACCGATAGCCCAAATGATCCATCACGGCCTCGGCCAGCTGGCGCAGCATGGGCTCGTCGTCCATCACCAGGATCTTGGCCCGCGCCGGGGTTTCCATCTCCGGCGAAGGCACCGCGAGGGACCGGCTTTCAAGCACCGCGGGCAAATAAAGCGTGACGGTGGTTCCTCCCTTTTCGTGGGATGTGATGGCGATGTGACCTCCGTGGGTCTGGACGATGCCCCAGGCCACGGAAAGCCCCATGCCCATGCCCTTTTGAGTGCCTCGCGGCTTGGTGGAGAAATAAGGGTCGAAGACCCGATCCAGGATATCCGGCGGGATGCCGTGGCCCTCGTCTTGGATGTCGAAACGCACATACGTTCCGGGTTTGAGATGACGGCACAGGGTGTGCTGAGGCGTGACTTCAACGTTTTCAAGCCGCACTTGGATCCGCCCACCTATGGGACTGGCGGCTCGAGCATTTTCCAGAATGTTGATTAACACGGTGCGCAATAGGCCAGGATCTCCTTTGAGGCTCCACAAGCCGTTTTCAGAGGCTACCTGACCGACGACGGGTTTACCCGCCAAAACGACCCGACACGCTTCTTCCGCCAGAGAAGCGGCATGGATGGTCGTCACCTCCTGAGCCGCCCTTCGAGCGAAGCACAGGAACTTGAAAACCAGTTCACGCGCTTCGACCGCCGCTCGGTTGGCGCTGCGAACCAGCGGCAGAACGTGATCTTCCGGACGACACTTGGTTTCGACCAAATCCAAGTTTCCGAGAATGATGGAAAGAATGTTGTTGAAGTCGTGGGCAATCCCCCCGGCCATGGTGGAAACGGCTTCCAGTTTCATGCGGTTCAGGATGTCTGCTTCCACTTCCTTGCGCCCGGTGATGTCCCTGAGGACCCAACCCAGCAGTCCCTGATACTCGGGCGGGAACGTAAAGGCGCTCATTTCCGCCCAAAGTACGGTCCCATCGGAGCGCCTGAACCGGCACTTTTGGCGGGTGCACGAGTTTTTGCCCTGCTGGGAAGCTTCTTCTAGGGCTTTCGGCACGTCCTGGGGATGAAGCAGCGCGCGCACATGGGATCGTTGGAGATCGTCGAGGCTGTAGCCGAGCAGCCGGCATGCGGCCGGATTGGCATAGGCAACAGTGCCATCCCGGGTGAAAAAGATCACGGCGTCAGGAATGGAGCAAAAAAAAGCTGAGAGCACCTGAGGGGGGGGATCCATGGGATTCTCTATCATAATAGAATCCTCGGAAGAATCGTTCACGAAAATTTTACTTTGCGAAATTTATAAGCCAATCGTGAAAAAATGCAACCGTTTTCCCCTCACCTAACCGGCGTGCCTTTGCGGGAAGAGGGACCGTCGATGTAAGGAGATTTTACAATCTTTGCCATAAAAAACTTCACATAAAGATGTAACGATGCGGAAAAGCATCTTGTGGTCTCCGAAGGTGAGATCCTCGACGAGAATCCCGCGAAACCCGTAAGCCGGAGGGACTCCGGACGCTGTTTCCCCTTAAAGAGGCCATGGACCGCAGAGTCCATTCGGCCCCTTGATGGCAACAGCTGTAATCTTTGGGGGAGCTTCTTGTGTGGAAAAAAACAAGCAATTTTCGTATAATTTTAAAGGATAAAGTTTGTTAAGAGAAGACCGAATAGGCTTTTGCCGTCAAAGACGACGTGAAATGTTCCAAGGGGTGCAGGGGCGGGGTGGAAACCTTTGAATAAGGTTCGGAAGTGCGAGGCGGTTTTGAGGCCTCCCCTGAAAAGATATGCGGGGGATCTCCAGGTTTCAGAAGGGGATGAAAGGCTCTCTCGAAAGGGAGTGTGCTGCCTGGTGAAAGCGAAGGCTTCACAGAGGAGTCTCTTCAGATAAACTGACGATTTTGAGGTTGAACACGCGGGGCGAAACCATGGGGTGTGGGCCGTCTCGAGAGCGGTGGCGGGAGCTGCCGGTTCCGGCGGCGACTTCGAGAACTCTAAGGCCTGGGAAAGGGGCGAAAGGAGGCCAGAGCCCATGCATCCCGATCATCCAACGATGTTGCTCCGGCAATGCCTGGAAATCCTTGATCAGATCCGGCGGGAATATCCGGAGGGAGACTTCGATCGGGAGATGCTCCACGGCGACATGGATTTTCGATACAAAAGAATCCATGAGCTGAGACAACGTCTGGACGAAATCCCGAACGCGGTGCGCCGTTTTGGGGTCTGCCTCCACGGGCTGTCCGAAATGGGAGAGACGCCGGCCAGGGTTTTGCGATTCCTCCAGGAAAATCCCGGCGTCATGGCCGAGGCCGCATCCCGAGGTTTCCAGGCCGTTCGGGATCTGGCCGACGAAACGGCTCGAAAAACGGGGCTGCGGTTGTCGGACTTTTGGCAAGTGCTTTCTCGTTTGCGGCTGGCCGGAATCTTGGCCAAAAATTACGAATTGTCGGAAACTTACCGACCTGTGGCGGCGGCGTTTCTGGATCTTCAGGAGCAAAGCAAGTAGGAAGCGGGGTGAAAAAAGCGATGGAATCGTTTCCGTTGTGGGTCGCGCGGCCGAAAGAGCCCTCCCCTGGAACTCTCGCCGTGGGTTGGGTGTGCTCGGCGGTGCCCGAGGAGATTTTGATCGCCGCGGGGGTTGTGCCGCAGCGTCTCTACGGGTATGAAGCGCGCGGGGAAGAATCCGAAGCCGTGTTGCCTACTACGTTTTGCGCCTATGCCCACGGTGTGCTCCAGGCCGCCCTGAGAGGCGAATTTGTCTCGCTGGCCGCAGTGATTCTGGTCAACTCGTGCGATGCCATGCGTCGCCTTGCGGACGTTTGGGAACGACACGTGACCGCGCCGCCTGTGTATCGGATGGACTTCCCTTTCCGTTTCAGTTCAGCCGCAGAAGACTATTGGGTCGGCGTTCTTAAGAAGTTGCTAGCGTTTTTGGAAGATCTGACAAAGCGGCGCGTCACGGACCGAGACCTCCGCAAGGCTATTGCACTGATGAACGAAACACGTCGGAGGGTATGGGCTTTAGATCAATGGCGGGCGAAGTCGACATGTGGAATGTCCGGGAAGGTCTACGCGCAGTGGCTTGTGAAAGCTTTTGTGGAAGACAAAGCGACCTTTCTTGCGCAGACCGAATCGGTGCTTCAGCATCGCGACACCACGTGTGGGCGCGCCGGCAAAGGCGGTTTGATTTCGCTTCCCGCCGGTAAAACGCTTTTGAGTGAAGAAGAGGCTTCGCTTCGGGTTTTTCCATCGGTTCTTGGCGCCGGGTCGGGTACTATTAACAATTCGCACGATGAGCTTGAAAGCGAGTGCCCCAAAGGGCCTCGTGTGGTTTTGGGAGGATGCGCGGCGGAGCTTCAACACCTAGCGGACATTATGGAAACAAAATGCGGCGCGCATGTGGTGGCGGACACCCTTTGCACGGGGACGCGTCATTTCGATACCCTTGTGCCGGAAACCGAAGATCCTTTGAGGGCCATCGCGTGGCGTTATCTCCATCGAGCCCCTTGCGCGCGGCGAATCGACGGGAGCGATTTTGTGGACCATATTCGAAGACGTGTGGCGCAAACCCAAGCGGATGGGGTTGTTTTTGCGACGCTCAAGTTTTGCGACATGGTGCGGTGGCGGCTCCATGGCCTGGCTGAGGCCATGGCGCAAGAAAACATTCCCTTTCTCCACGTTGAGCGGGACGGGTCTGCGGCCTCATGGGGTCAAATGGAAACCCGGGTGCAGGCCTTTGTGGAAGTGATCGGCAAGCGACGATGTGCTGGGAAATCGGCGAAGGATGCATAGGATGCGCAATCCCGAACGCTTCATAATGCCTCTTGTGACCAGAGGTCTGCTCACCGTAGAAAAACTAAAAACCTCCATGAGGGGCTCGGCTCTTGACGCCTTGCATTGCGAAACACTGCGCCTGTTGGCTCGCTGCTATTCGCGAAAAAAACCTGTGGTGCTGACGGGTTTTTTCTTCCCGGTGGAATTGCTCCACGGCCATGGGATGACCCCCATGTTCGCCGAATTTATCGCTTCCGCCATGGCTTCCACGGGCCTCGAAAAGAACGCCCTCGGCATGGTGGATGCGGAAGGTTTTCCGGCAGACAGCTGTGCGTTTCACCGGGCCGCCTTGGCAGCCTTTCTGAAAGGTTATCTGCCGCCTCCGGATGCGGTGGCGGCGACAACCCATTTATGCGACAGCCAGTCCAAGGCCTTGGAAGAATTGGCCGTTCGCTTCGGTGTTCCTCTGATTGTTCTCGATGTCCCCCAGGAGGATACGCCGGAGGCGCGGACCTATCTGGTCCGGCAGCTCGAGGAAGCGGACGGTTTTTGTGCCTCCATCAGTAGAAGGCGTCTGGATCGGAAAGACTGGGACCGTATCTTTAGCGTGAGTAATCAGGCCCGTGAACTCATGCTGCGGGTCAACGACGTTCGAGCCTCGGCGCCTGCCGGCGTGTGCGGGAAGGAAGTGAGCACTGCTCTGATCCAGGCTCAGCTCATGTTTGGACTGCCTCAACTTCCTCGACTTTTAAAGGCTCTTTCCGATGAGATTCTTCGGTTGTCGGCGGAATCCCGCACCGGGGCTTCCATGTTTCGCCTCGTATGGCTCCTGACTTTTCCCTACTTCAAAGGGAATTTTGTCCCTTCGATGGAACGGGAGTTGGGACTGTGGCCCGTGCTGGACGAATTGACGTATGTATACTGGGACCCTCTGGACCCCGAGCGTCCTTATGAAAGCCTGGCGGCCAAAATCCTCAAAAACCCCGGACTGGGTCCCGTGGATCGGCGGGTGAAGATGGTGGAACACATGGTCCGTGCGGCAAACCCCGATGGCGTGGTCCATTTTTCCCATTGGGGATGCCGTCAAGGCCTGGGCGGGGTGCGGGCTGTGGCGGAGTTTTTGGAGCGCCTCGGGGTTCCGTTTCTGGAATTGGACGGGGATTGCATTGACAGTCGCAGTTATGCGGAAGGGCCGACACGAACGCGCTTGGAGGGATTTGTGGAGCTGTTGAAAAGGCGAACCGAAAAGCTTCGAGCACCGGGCGTGGTCCACGACGGGCTTTACGCCGGCATCGACATCGGATCCATGACCGCGAAAGCCGTGGTGGTGGACGGCCAAGGCCGCGTGCTGGCTCACACCATAAGCTATACGGGGGCCAGTGCCCGTCGCGCGGCGGAGTCCCTCTCGCGTTTCCTCGAGGAGCTTTCCGACCGATACGGAACCGTGCGACGGTGCGTCGCCACAGGCTATGGCCGCAGGGTGGTGGATTTCGCCGACGAGCAGGTGACCGAAATCACGTGCCATGCGCGGGGCATGTGGCATCTTTTTCCCGATGTGCGGACCATCATCGATATCGGGGGACAGGACACCAAGGCCATTGCCGTAGGTGAGACAGGCAACGTGGAAAACTTCATCATGAACGACAAGTGTGCCGCGGGGACAGGCCGATTCCTGGAACTCATGGCTCGAGCGTTGGAGATGGACATCGAGGAGCTGAGCGCCATGGGCGCCCGAGCGTCTCGGGCCGTTCCCATCAGCTCGGTTTGTTCCGTGTTTGCAGAAAGCGAGGTGGTCTCTCACATTGCGGAGGGACAACCGGTGGAGTCCATCTGTCGAGGGATTTGCGAGAGCGTGGCCGAGCGGACGGCGGCTCTTTTGAAAAAAGTGGGACGCCGCCCCGTGATCGCCATGACCGGCGGAGTGGCAAAAAACGCCGGTGTGGTCAAGGCTTTGGAGCGCCGCTTGAAAGGGCGCATCTCCATTGCTCCCGATCCTCAAATCATTGGGGCTCTGGGAGCCGCGCTTATTGCTCGAGACGGCGCGTGATTTGGGGGCACTTTCGAATTTTTGACCGCACTCCTGCCGCCACTCCATGACCGAGCGAAATCATTGTCGCTTTCCGGCGACGTTCCCGACTCTTCGAGCCTTGATCGACCGCGGCAACAAGAGGATTTCTCTCCATTGTCTCAAAAACAGCCCAAGGGTCTTGGGCAATTTTGAACCACACGGGAGTCAACGGGTGAACGAGGTTGTTCCTTACGGTTGGGCCGAAGAGATCCCGTTCAACCGTGTTTTCGCGTTTTTGTGACCTGGGTTGACGCCGGGGGGAAAATCGGTTTAGAGTGCGGAACTCGTGGAAGCCGCATGGATGCGGGGTTCCTCAGGCCGAAGCCTGGTTGGGTTGAGACAATTTGTTGCGTCGAAAGAGCGGTCACGAAGGCCGGCGTCTCAGGGAGGCGTGCGGCCTTTTTTTCTGAAAAACTTGGAGGACGGGCGATGATGGGAAATGGGATCGGTGGTTTTCTCAGGAGGGTTCTGTGGGGCATGATGCCGGCGCTTGTGCTGATGAGCTTACTTGCTGTGTCGGCTTGGGCCCACAAGGTGAACGTTTTTGCCTACGCGGAAGGCGGGACCGTTTTCGTGGAAAGCTACTTTCCCGACGGCTCTCCGGTGGTGCAAGGGACCGTGAACGTCACCGACCCGAAGGGGGGGAAAATCTTCGAAGGGAAAACCGATGGTCAGGGGCGGGCGCAGTTTCCGGCGCCTGCCGAAAAAACGGACCTGACCATTGAAGTGAACGCTTCCATGGGACATCGCGCCGTCTTCACCCTCAAAAAGAGCGAAATGTGAAAAAGGGGGCCGCATGAAAGGTCGTGAGCTCCTTGGGGGACTCCTGATCTGTGCCGTTTTGCTGGTCTCGGGGGCCGTGGCCTCGGACCGAGGGCCGGCTTCCTCGGACAGTGCGGGCCCATCGATTGCTGAGGAATCCAGGGGGTGGAGTGGCCCGGAACCGCTCCGGATGCTGGAAACCCTCCACGAGCAGCAGCAGCAGATGGCGGGCGAGCTGCGCGCCATCAAGCGGGAAATCGCGGCCCTGAAGACGGCTATGAACGAGCCGCATCTTAAAGACATTCTGGGCGGGATCGGCTACATTCTGGGTCTATTCGGCATCGCCTTTTACGTCCATGCGCGGCGCAGACAACAACGACCGGCATCCCGGTCGGGTTAAGAGGTATTTGCGATTATGCATCTTTCTGATGGCGTTCTTCCCACGGCTGTGGCCGTGGGCTCTTTTGCCGTGACCGGGCTGTGCCTGGCGCTGAGTGTGAAGAAGACGAACGGGGATGATTTGCCCAAGATCGCCGTCATGACGTCGGCCTTCTTTGTGGCTTCCCTGGTTCACGTGCCCTTGGGTCCCACCAGCGTCCATCTTCTGCTTCCCGGAGTGGTGGGCATTTTGACGGGGTGGAGCGCTTTTGTCTCCATTTTCATGGGGCTGGTGCTTCAGTCCCTCTTGTTTCAATTTGGGGGACTGACGGCTCTGGGCGCCAACGGTCTCATGATGGGCCTTCCTGCGTGGTGTGCGGCCGGGATTTTTCATTATGTTCGCGGTCGAAGCGCCGCCATGGAAGTAGCCGGCGCAGCTTGTGCCTCCGCAGCGGCTGTGGCGCTGGCCTCTCTGATCCTTGCCGGCCTTTTGGCGACAGGAGGAGAAGATTTCTTCGGCGTCGCCAAGATTGCCGTGATCGCCCATTTGCCCGTGGTGGTCATCGAAGCGGTGATCGCCGCCTTCGTCGTGTCTTTCTTGCGCCGGGTGAAGCCGGAACTTCTCGACGCACCGATGGGGTGGAGAAGCGTGTGACGCCCATCGTGGTTCCGTGGAGTTGGATCGTCTTGGGATTGGGCGGTGTTGCGGGAACGGTCCTCATCACATTGGGTGCCCTCGGTCTAAGGCGAAGGAAGAGACACGGGATCGAATCGGTGCCGGCGGCCGATGCCGAAGCCTTGGGCGCCCTGCCCGAATTGGATCTGTCCGAGACGGCATCCAGCGTTTTTCATCGCTGGGATCCGCGATTCAAAATCGCTTCCCTTATCATTTTTTCTTTCGTCGTGGTGTCCCTCCATTTCTGGCCGCCTTTGCTTCTGTGCCTGGGTCTCGCCGCTGGGGCCTCGGCGGCGGCTCGAACGCCGCTGCGGCGTGCCTCCCGGCGCCTTGGCGCCATGAGCGGTTTCCTGCTCATGCTCCTCATCGTCATGCCCGTGACCGTCCCGTTCCACGAAGGGGATCGCCTCCTTCTCATCGACGGTTTGCCTATCCTGACCCTCAATCTTCGAGGCCTGGAGCTGGCGGCCCGCATCGCGACCAAGGCCGTCGTCGTGGCTCTGATCATGGAACCCCTCCTGAGCACATGCCCTTTTTCGGTGACCTTGGCGGCCGTCCATCGACTGGGGGTGCCTTTGGTCCTGTGCCAGATGCTCTTGCTCATGTACCGGTACGTGTTTGTTTTTCGCCACGAGGTTCAGCGGATGTGGGTAGGGATGACCGTGCGGGGGTTTCGCAGCCGAAGCGGTTGGGAGACCATGGCCTCTCTGGGATCTTTTTTGGGGATGCTTTTTGTGCGCAGCATGGAACGAACGCAAAGGGTCCACGAAGCCATGCTCTGCCGAGGCTATACCGGCGCTTTCCCGACGACCGTGCGCTTCGATGCGGCTCCTCGGGACTGGGCTTGGGCCGCCTTCTGGATAACGGCTGCAGGCGTGGCATTCATTCTTGATCGGTGGGGGTCCGTTTTTCGGGCGCTTTCCCCGATTTCTTAGGTTTTTGGGAGGTCTTTCATGCATTGGCAGGCGGCGCCGGTTCCCCCGAAAACCTTTCCTGAATCCCTTGTTTTTGACCTTGAAGACGTCTCCTACACCTATCCCGGCGGCAGCGAAGCCTTGCGGGGCGTTTCCATGAGCGTGGCCCACGGCGAAAAAATCGCGCTGGTCGGCCAAAACGGATCCGGGAAAACCACTTTGGCCAAGATCCTGTGCGGACTCATCAGCCCGACGCGCGGGCGGATCATCTTTGACGGCCGCCCGGTGGTCAGAGAGGAACTGAGGCATCTTCGGCGCCAAGTGGGCATTCTTTTTCAAGACCCGGACGATCACCTGTTTTGCCAGCGCCTCCTGGACGACGTGCTCTTCGGACCTTTGAACTACGGGGTCCCCATGGACCGGGCGTTGGAAACGGCCGACCGTATGCTGGAGCTCGTCGGTTTGAAAGACCAGGCGCTCAAGGCGCCGCACCACCTGAGCTACGGACAGCGCAAGCGGGCAGCTCTCGCGGCCATCCTGGCGTGTGATCCCTCGGTTCTCATCCTGGACGAACCCACGGCGAATTTAGACGCCAAAAACACGGAAAAGCTTCTTGAAGTGCTGAGCGGGTTTTCGGGAACACTTCTTTGTATCAGCCACGACCTTTTGTTCCTTTACGAATTGTGTCGCCGGGCCGTAGTGCTGCAACGAGGGGCTTTGCACCACGACACCGATTTTGACGCCCTGATCGCCCACCGCCCCTCCCTGAGGGAACACGGGTTGGATTTCACATTCCGTTTTCGGTGCTGCATGGATTCCCCCGCCCAAGACACTCCGGAAAATCCAGCCGCCGCCCACGGGCATCCGGCATCCCTTCGATCTACCCCTGAGGGCTGCGGAGCCTCTCGAACCCCCTTGATGGAGCTTGAAGATTACTCCTTTCGCTACGCGGACGGCACGTGGGGGCTTCGGCGTCTTTCGTTTCATGTCCACGAGGGGGAGCGCATCGCCCTGCTTGGGGAAAACGGTGCGGGAAAATCTACATTGGCTTCGGTGCTTGTGGGAATTCGGAGCGGCTTCGGGACCTACCGTTTCCGCGGGGAGGTCGTCCGCGGGAGGTTGCGGAAAGATTTGTGGCGCCATGTGGGGATTGTCTTTCAGGATTCCATGGACCAGGTGGTCTCCTCCAATGTCTTTGATGAAGTGGCCTTCGGGCTCAAACACTTGGGGATGAAAGGCGCCGATCTGCGCCGCCGGGTCCACGAGGCGCTGGCCCGAGTCGGTTTGGAAGGCATGGAGAATCGGGTGCCTCACCACCTGAGCGGCGGCGAGAAAAAAAGACTGTCCCTTGCGGCCGTTCTCGCCATGGACCCTCAGGTGCTCATTTTGGACGAACCGACGGCCAATCTGGACCCGGAAAACGAAGAGCGGCTTCTTAAAATTTTGGACGAACTTCGCACCACCCTGATCCTCATTAGTCACGACCTCTGCTTTGTGTCCGCACTCACGGACCGTGCCCTGGTCCTCCATCAAGGCTGTCTCGTAGAAGATGTTCCAACGGGGCAATTCCTCATGGACGAAAGGCTCCAGTCGCGTTATGGAGTGGATGTGACGTATCATCACCGCTGCTGCCGCCATGTCCTGGCCATGCAGGCACAATGGCCCTAGGCCGTCGGTATGACGCGCGGCCGTTCGTGGAAATCCGGACCGTGGGGGACCCAGTCCCCGGAATGCCAACCCGAAGCACAAATTAAAGGCGCAGAAAACTCATGATGGACGATAGAGCTCATGGAATGTTGTGGGCGGCCTTTGCCGCCGATGCCTTGGCCCTGGGAGCGCATTGGATCTACGACCCGGCGGTCATTCGAAAACGATTCGGACGTGTGGAGCACTACGTGACGCCGGGGCCGGATTCCTATCATCCCGGAAAAGGAGCCGGGGATTTGACCCATTATGGCGATCAGATGCTCGTTCTCTTGGAATCTGTGGCGGAAAACGGCGGGCGCTTCCATCTTTCGGATTTCGCCTCGAGATGGCGAAATCTGTTCAAAGATTACGGAGGCTATGTGGATAAGGCCACGAAGGCGACGCTGCAGCGATTCGGCGAGGGCCATGGTCCCGACGCCTCGGGGTCCTCGTCGTCGGACCTGGCGGGCGCTGGGCGGATGGCTCCGGTCCTTTACGCCTATCGGGACGATCCCCAAGAATGCGTGGCGGCGGTTGAGGCGCAGACGGCCATGACCCACAATCACCCGATGGTGCTCACGGCGGCGGCATATTTCGCCCGGGTGACTCTCCATGTTCTTGCAGGAAGCCCGCCGGGAGACGCTCTGGAAGCCGTGCTTTACGAGATGTCCCTTCAGGGTCCTTTGGCGACCTCCGTGCGGCATGGGCTGGAAAGCGCTTCCATGGAAACGGAAGCGGCGGTTCTGGACTTCGGGCAAAGCTGTGCGGTGGACGGGGCCTTTCCGTCCGTGGTGCATCTCATTGTGCGCTACGCCGAAGATCTCCGCGAGGGACTCATCCAGAATGTCATGGCCGGAGGGGACTCGGCGGGCCGCGGCCTTCTGGTGGGGATGGTTTTGGGAGCGCACCATGGCTATGCGGGTCTTCCAAGGGAATGGGTGGATGGGCTTCGGGCCGGAGAAAGGATCCGGCGCCTGTTGGAGCGCATCGATGAAGCGAAAAGGGCTGCCAAAACAGCCGGGTAATCAAAAGGGGTCAGGGAGAGTTCGCGATCCATGACAAAAGAGGGCGATTTGGTTTTGGTTCATATCGAAGGGAAGCCAGCGTTTTTTGCCCGTATTGAAAAGATATCCCCGGATCCCAAGCCGGAGTGGTGGCAGGTGAAGATGCTGGTCCTCCAGGTTCCCATCATTACGGTCACTTGGATTTTGCGGGAAGCTTATATCAACGGCGAAGAATTCACCATGGGAGGCCACCCCATGCGCCTGGTCAAAGTGGAGGCCCCGGCCGAAGAAGGTGCGTCACCCGGCGACGAGGACGAACGGGAAGGGGGCGAGTCGGCCCCGCAGCGAAAAGACTCCGGCGAGGCGCCCGCCAAGGTGGTTTCCCTCTTGGACCGCAAACCCAAAAAGAAGGGATGAGGGATTATCGAGCGAGCGCGTACGTCAAGGTAACCCGTAGGTTGGGGTGAGCGCAGCGAACCCCAACTCGCGTTGGGACATTTTATACCGTTTGGGTGATGTGTAGCGCTGTAGGTTGGGGTGAGCGCAGCGACCCCCAACAGAAGGACTAGTGAAGCCGCGCTCCGGCTGAGCGCAGCGAACCCCGACAAAAATGGCCCTTCCACCTCACTCGGACGACTCCCGGCGGGGTTTGGCCCACCAATCGTCATGGCCGTCGAACCACCACGCGGCGGAATCGGTCTCGAGGATGACCCGGGCGCTGTGCCGACCCACCGGGGTTTGAAGACGCTCCAGGGCGTATCGGATCCAGTCTTCGGCATAGGCGTTGCCCAGGTCCTTTTGCTGCTTGAGTTCCAGCAAGAGATCCAACTGGTCCGCATCGTGGGCCAGCCGGGCCGCTTCCGAAGTGCCTTCCCGATATTCTTCGATAAAAGAGCGCAATTCGTCCCCGAAAGGAAGCGGGCTCGTGAGATCGCGGACGGCTTTGGCCTCGTGGACCGTCACATATTGCTTGTTCACGTAATTCATATCCCCGGTGCGCGCTTCCGGCGCGTCATGGAACAGGCACAGGCACAGGACTCGATAGGGATCGGGATGCGCGGTCAACCGCGCCAGGGCGTAGCCGATGACGGCGACCCGAAAGGAGTGGTCTGCCACGGATTCTTTGCCGGTCCCCAAAAACTGAAATCCCGAACGGGCCGTGCGCTTGAGCATGCCCATCTCGAAAAAGAATCGGGCGACGGCGCTGAGTTCTTCGTTTCGGCTGCGTTCATCCGAGCCTAGGAGGTCTTTTTCCGGATCCATGAACATGCTTTCAGGGCCTCAATGAGGTGCGCCGTACTGCGCGGCGGTTTTGATTTCTTCCAGCGTGGCCCAGCGGACTTTTTCCACCCGGACCCGAAGGCGGAAAGACCGTCCCGCGAAAGGATGGCTGAAATCCGCCCACACGACGGCGCCGTCGTGTTTGACGACACGAAAGGGCTGGAGGCGTCGGGCTTCGTCCATGAGATGACGAATGGACCCTTCCGGGTGTGGGCCTTCCTCGGCAATGTTGTCCACGGGTATAGGGACGAGCCGCCCTGGAGAGGCGTCTTCGACGAATTGGCCGGGCTTCAGATCCACATCCACCTGATCTCCCTCATCCAAGCCCATGATGGCCTGTTCCAAGGGCGGCAGCAGGCGGCCGTGTCCCACGAGGCATTCCATGCGAAAGGGACCGGTGGGAAACGGAAAGGGCTCCTCGTCGCCGGGTTTCACGGTATAGCTCAAGGTCACCGCGCAATGAGGTTGAACCTTCATGACCTTATCCTTTTGGCGAGTTTCGGCGCAACCGACCCGGAGACAACATCTTACAACGCCGAGGGTTTGTCAATGCGTGGGCGTTGACACCAAGACGCAATTTCTCTATGGTGACCTTTCATCACAAGGAAAGGCGAGGAAAGAAAATAAGTTAGCCACCATCAAACCCTCTGCGGGGGTGCCGTGCGACGATCCACCGCAACCGGTGCCCTCGAGGTCTTTTGAGGAAGCCCATGAAACTCACAGGAGCCCAAATTTTTTTCGAATGTCTCAAAAAGGAAGGTGTCGAGGTCATTTTCGGCTTTCCGGGCGGGGCCGTCTTGGACATTTACCATGAAATGCCCAACCATCCCATCCGTCACATTTTGGTACGGCACGAACAGGGCGCGGCGCACATGGCCGACGGCTACGCGCGGGCTACGGGCAAAGTGGGCGTTTGTTTGGTCACTTCCGGCCCCGGCGCCACCAACACGGTTACCGGCATTGCCACGGCCTACATGGATTCGGTGCCCATGGTGATTTTTACGGGTCAGGTCCCGACGCCGCTCATCGGCAATGACGCCTTTCAGGAAGTGGACATCGTCGGGATCACACGCCCCTGCACCAAGCACAATTATCTGGTCAAAGACGTCAACGATCTCGCCCGGATCATTCGGGAAGCCTTCTACTTGGCCCGAACGGGCCGGCCGGGCCCGGTGCTCGTGGATTTACCCAAAGATGTGATTCAGGCGTCGACGGAATTTCGCTACCCCAAAGCGGTACATCTGCGTGGGTACCGGCCGACGGTGGAGCCCCACCAGGGCCAGATTCATCGAGCGTGGGAGCTCCTGAAAACCGCAAAGCGTCCGGTGCTCTACGCCGGCGGCGGTGTGATCATCTCCAGCGCCCACAAAGAGCTGCTGCGCCTTGCGGAAATGCTCCAGGCCCCCGTGACCACCACCCTCATGGGCCTAGGAGGCTTCCCGGCGGTTATAAAGAAGGAAAACGGGGAAAGGGTCTTGCACCCTCTGTGGCTGGGCATGTTGGGCATGCATGGCACGTTTCGCGCCAATATGGCCGTGCAGAACTGCGATGTCCTGTTTGCCATCGGGGCGCGCTTCGACGACCGAGTCACTGGAAAAATATCGGGGTTTGCGCCCAAGGCGAAGATTATTCATATCGACGTGGATCCCACAAGCATCAGCAAGAACGTTCTCGTGGACATCCCCATCGTGGGCGACTGCAAGAAGGCTCTCCAGCGGCTCAACGAACTGGTGGAGAAGGAACCCATCGAGAACCTTGAGGAGATCCGGTTCCCGTGGCTGGATCAGATCCGCCAGTGGCGGGAAACCTATCCTCTGGCCTACAAGCAGGAAGGGGAGGGGATCAAGCCGCAGTACGTGGTGGAAAAAATTTTCGAGCTGGCCAGTGAAGATGCCATCATTACGACGGAAGTGGGCCAAAACCAGATGTGGACGGCTCAATACTTCCATTTCACCCGACCCCGCACCCTGCTCACCTCTGGAGGCTTGGGCACCATGGGCTACGGCCTTCCGGCGGCCATCGGCGCTCAGGTCGCTTTTCCCGACCGCCTGGTGATCGATGTGGCCGGGGACGGCAGTATTCAGATGAACATCCAGGAAATGATGACGGCCGTGTGCAATGACCTGCCGGTAAAGATCGCCATCTTGAACAACAGGTTTCTCGGCATGGTCCGTCAATGGCAGGAGCTTTTCTATAACAAGAACTACTGCGCCACGTGTTTGGATGCGTCCCCGGATTTTGTCAAATTGGCCGACGCCTACGGAGCGGTAGGGCTTCGAGCCACAAAACCCGAAGATGTGGAGCCGGTCTTGCGGGAGGCTTTTTCCACGCGGCGCCCGGTGATGATGGATTTCTGGGTGAACCCCGAAGAGGGCGTTTATCCCATGGTGCCGGCAGGCAAAGAAATTTCGGAGATGTTACTGGTATGAGCATGACAAGACCAAACGGACTGAAGCATACCATCGGCGTGCTGGTGGAGAACCAGCCGGGCGTGCTGTCTCGAGTGGCGGGGCTTTTCAGCGGCCGCGGGTTCAACATCGAATCCCTCACGGTGGCGGAGACCAACGAGCCGGGCCTGTCGCGCATCACTCTGGTCACCACAGGAGACCAGCACATCCTGGAACAGATCATCAAACAACTCAATAAACTCGTCAATGTGATCAAAGTCTTTGACTTTCGCGACACGGAATTCGTGGAACGAGAAATGGCCCTGATCAAAGTTCGCGCTGAACAGCACACTCGGGCCGAAGTCCTTCGCATTGTCGACATCTTCCGGGCCAAGGTGGTGGATGTGAGCCCTCACTTTTACACCATCGAAGTGACCGGGGACGATGGAAAGATCCAGGCCATTTTGGAGCTTCTCGGCCAGATCGGCATTGTCGAAGTGGCCCGCACGGGCAAAGCGGCCCTGGCGCGTGCAAAAAAACATTGATCCCTTGCGAGGAGGAGAGTCCATGCGGATTTTTTATGAAGCGGATGCCGATGGGAAGTTTCTTCAGGGAAAAACAGTGGCCGTGATCGGCTACGGCAGCCAGGGCCACGCTCAGGCCCAGAATCTGCGCGACAGCGGCATTCAGGTCATTGTCGGGCAAAGGCCGGGGTCCGCCAACTACGATCGGGCGGTGGAAGACGGATTCCAGCCCGTGAGCGCTCGGGAAGCGGCGGAAAAAGCCGACGTCGTTCAAATGCTGGTCCCGGACCACATCCAGGCGCGGCTCTATCGAGAGGATGTGGCCCCCTTCATGACCCGGGGTAAGACGCTTCTCTTTTCCCATGGATTCAACATCCATTTCGGTCAGATCGTGCCCCCGAAAGACGTGGACGTGATCATGGTGGCCCCCAAAGGGCCGGGGCATCTTGTGCGCAGCGAATACGTGCGGGGAGCCGGTGTGCCGGCTTTGGTGGCGATTCATCAAGATGCCAGCGGCCACGCCCTCCAGACGGCCCTCGCCTACGCCCGCGGCATCGGCGCCACCCGAGCCGGGGTTATGGAAACCACGTTTCAGGAAGAGACGGAAACGGATCTATTCGGGGAACAGGTTGTCCTATGCGGCGGGGTGTCCGAACTCATCAAAGCAGGGTTCGAAACTTTGGTGGAAGCTGGCTACCAGCCGGAAATCGCCTTCTTCGAATGCATGCACGAATTGAAACTCATTGTGGATCTCATCTATCAAGGCGGCTTGTCGTACATGCGCTATTCCATCAGTGATACCGCCGAATACGGCGACTATACGCGCGGCAAGCGGATCATCACGGAAGAGACCCGCCGGGAAATGAAGAAAATTTTGCAGGAAATCCAAACGGGGGCTTTTGCCCGAGAATGGATCCTGGAAAACCAGGCCGGAACTCCCATGTTTCGAGCGATCCGGCAGCGCGAACGAGGCCATCTCGTGGAACAAGTGGGCAAGCGGCTGCGCGCCATGATGCCTTTCTTGGACGCCAAAGAGTTCGCCTAGGCGGGTTTTGAAGCTTCGCGGTCTGAGTCGGGACGGGGAGGGGGCGGTGTTCCCCCCCACGGAGTGAAAGGGCACCCTGGGGGTTCTTGATGCGTTTTCCTCGAATGGGGAAAAGGGTAGAGTAAAGACCGGGGAGAGGACAAGTCGGCGTTGATGGACGAGTCTTCGAAACAGTCGGATTTTCGGCGCTTACGAAACCACGTCCCCTTCATTGCGGAAGGCCTCCCCTATGTGCTCATGGGGGTCTTTCTGACGATGACGGCGGCGGTTTTGGGATGGGCCGTCCCTTCGGTGGTCCTCGCTGCCGTGACGGTCCTCATGGTCCATTTCTTTCGCGATCCCGTCCGATGGTCCAATGCCCGGCCCGGCGATGTGGTGTCTCCGGCCGACGGCCGGGTAATCGTTGTGGAAAGGACGGTGGAACCCCGGTTCACGCACCGGTCATGCTGGAAGATCAGCATTTTCATGAACGTTTTCGATGTCCATGTGAACCGGGCGCCGGTGGACGGGCGTGTGGTGGACGTCTTTTACCAAAAAGGGAGCTTCCTCCCGGCGGACAAAGATAAAGCCGGGCTGGAAAACGAACAGAACTGGGTTCATTTCGAGACCGGCTCCGGGTCGTTCGTGGTGGTCACCCAAGTGGCGGGGCTCATCGCGCGCCGCATCGTGTTTTGGCCTAAAGTCGGGGACGACCTCCGGCAGGGGGAGCGTTTCGGCATGATCCGATTCGGTTCCCGACTCGATGTCTATATTCCTTCAGCAGGCGAAGTCCTGGTCCGCAAAGGTCAGAAGGTCTTTGCCGGGGAGACGATCCTATGTCGAATCCCGTAAATCGGTTTTATTCCAAGCGGCGGAAAAAGAAGCGATGGTCCGAAGACGGCCAGGCCGGACCGGTGACCTACGTGATCCCGAACCTTTTCACCACGGCCAATTTGTTCTCCGGGTTCTACGGCATCGTCAGCAGCATCAACGGCCATTACGACAAGGCCGCCATCGCCATCCTCATCTCGTGTGTGTTCGACATCCTAGACGGCAAAGTGGCGCGTTGGACAAAGGGGACAAGCCGCTTCGGGGTCGAATACGACTCACTGGCGGATTTGGTGGCTTTCGGCGTCGGCCCTGGATTGCTCATTTACCTGTGGGCGCTGAAACCCTTCGGCCGTTTGGGCTGGCTGGCTGGCTTTCTCTTTGTCGCCTGCGGCGCGTTGCGGCTTGCTCGTTTCAACGTGCAGACGGGGACGGGCAGCAAGAAGTATTTCACGGGGTTGCCTATCCCCGGGGCGGCCTGCATGGTGGCCACCACCGTACTATTTCTTTTGAAAGTCAAAGGGCCGGATTTCAGTCCTGCCCATGTGGTCTTTTTGCTCATGACGTATGTTTTGGGTTTCCTGATGGTGAGCAGCATTCCCTTCGACAGTTTCAAAGAATTGGAAGTGGTGAAGGGAAGGCCCCTTCCCGTCCTTTTTGTGCTGGTGCTCCTGGTGACCGTCGTGGCGGCTAAACCCTCGGTGATGCTCTTCATCATCTTCACCCTTTACGTCCTTTCCGGGCCGGTGCGCTATGTCGTGCGAGCGGTGAGGCGCCCCAAGGTGGCGGAAAACGGATCGAAAACGTGCGAAATCCCCAGGGAAAACGGATCCTCGGCAAGCTGAACCTCGAGCGGAAGGAACGTTCCATGCCCATGACTCTTGCGGAAAAGATCCTGGCGGCGCATACGGACCGTGGGAACGTCCATCCCGGTGAGCTGCTGGAAGTGCGCGTGGATTTCTGTTTCGGAAACGACATTACGGCCCCTATCGCCATTAAAGCCTTCCGCGAATCGGGAGCCCGAAAGGTTTTCGATCCGCAGCGGGTGGCCCTGATTCCCGACCACTTCACGCCCAACAAAGACATCGCCTCGGCGATGCAGGTGAAGATCCTTCGGGATTTTGCGCGCGAATTCGGCATTGCCCATTACTTCGAAGTCGGCCGCATGGGCGTGGAGCATGCCCTGCTTCCCGAGCTGGGCCTGGTGCTTCCGGGAGACGTGGTCATCGGGGCGGACAGCCACACATGCACCTACGGGGCCTTAGGGGCTTTCGCCACCGGGGTCGGGAGCACTGATCTGGCAGCGGCCATGATCACGGGCACCACGTGGTTCAAGGTGCCGGCCAGCATGAAGTTCGTTTACCATGGGCGGCTGAAGCCGTGGGTGGGCGGCAAAGACCTGATCCTGTATACCATCGGGCAAATCGGCGTGGACGGCGCGCGCTACATGGCCATGGAATTCACTGGGCCGGTAATCGAAAACCTTCCCATGAGCCATCGCATGACCATGGCCAACATGGCCATCGAAGCGGGGGCGAAGGTGGGGCTCTTCGCCCCGGACGAGATCACCCGGCAGTACATCGAGGGCCGCGCCCAAAGGCCTTACACCTTTTACGCTTCCGATGCCGACGCGCGCTACGAAACCATTCATGAATGGGATGTTTCCACCTTGGATCCCATGGTGGCGCTGCCGCATCTGCCGGAAAACGTGAAGCCGGTGACCGATCTGCCCGAGATCCCCATCGACCAGGTGGTTATCGGCAGTTGCACCAACGGCAGGCTGGAAGACCTGCGGGAAGCCGCCGCCGTGCTCAAAGGCCGCAAGGTCCATTCGTCCGTGCGCTGCCTCGTCATCCCGGCTACCCAAAAGATTTATCGGGACGCCCTGGACGAAGGGCTCCTTCAGATTTTCCTCGATGCGGAAGCGGCGGTGAGCACCCCCACGTGCGGGCCGTGTCTGGGCGGGCATATGGGCATCCTGGCCGCCGGGGAACGGGCTGTGGCGACGACGAACCGAAACTTTGTGGGCCGTATGGGCCATCCGGAGAGTGAGGTTTACCTGAGCTCTCCGGCCGTGGCAGCGGCTTCGGCCGTCCTGGGGCGTATCGCCCATCCGGATGAGGTGCGTTAGGAAGCGGATCACAAACGGTGAGCCCTACCACGCGGCCTTTCTTCACTCTGGGGGGAAAGAGCGCTCGGGGGGGCTTTATCCTATTGAGAAGGACAGACGAGAAAGAGGGGGAAAATGACAGGACCAACGGCGAGACGCCCTTGCGGCGACGGCGCGAACCAATTCACAGGGTCCATATGGATTTTCGGTGACGATGTGGACACCGACGCCATCATCCCCGCGCGGTACTTGAACACGTCCGATCCTCAGGAACTGGCCAAACACTGCATGGAAGACGCGGACCCCGAGTTCCCCGGCAAGGTGCGGCCGGGAGACATCCTCGTGGCGGGCAAAAACTTCGGCTGCGGATCGTCCCGAGAACATGCGCCCATCGCCATTAAGGCCGCAGGGGTTTCCTGTGTGATTGCCGTGAGCTTCGCCCGAATCTTTTATCGGAACGCCTTCAATATGGGTCTTCCCATTTTGGAATGCCCGGAGGCTGTTCGGGAAGCCGGCCAAGGGGACACGTTTTCCGTGTGCTTGGAAACGGGGGAGATCCACAACGTCACCCGGGGAAGATCCTACCAGGCGGCGCCCGTGCCGCCTTTCATGATCGAGCTGCTGCAATCCGGGGGCCTCATGGGCTATGTGAAGAAACGTCACCTCTGGGAATCGAGGAGCTGAAGCAACAATGGCTGAAAAGGGTTATCGCGTCGCTGTGGTCGGTGCCACGGGAGCCGTGGGCACCATGATGATCAAGGTGTTGGAAGAGCGTCGTTTCCCCGTGGTTTCCCTCAAGGCCCTCGCCTCGGCCCGATCGGCAGGGAAAAAGGTCTCTTTTCAGGACAAGATGATCACGGTGGAGGAACTCACCGAGCGGTCCTTCGACGGCGTCCAATTGGCTTTGTTTTCGGCGGGCGCCGGCGTCAGCCGCCGCTTTGCGCCCCTTGCGGCACAGGCGGGCTGCGTCGTGGTGGACAATTCCAGCGCGTTTCGGATGGATCCTGAGGTGCCCCTCGTCGTCCCGGAAGTCAATCCCCATGCGGTCCGCACCCATAAGGGGATCATCGCCAATCCCAACTGCTCGACGATCCAGATGGTGGTGGCTCTCAAGCCCATCCAGGATGCGGCGAAAATCAAACGGATCGTGGTTACGACGTTCCAGGCCGTTTCCGGGACGGGGCAAAAGGCCGTCTTCGAGCTGGAAGCCCAGGTGCAGGCCATCGTCCAGGCCCGGCCTGTGCCGCGAGCCGTCTATCCGCATCAGATCGCTTTCAATTGCCTGCCGCATATCGGAGCGTTTCTGGATACGGGTTACACCGAAGAAGAAATGAAGATGGTCAACGAGACTCGAAAGATCTTTGAAGACCCGACCATTCAGGTGTGCGCCACCACCGTCCGGGTGCCGGTCTATTACGGCCACAGCGAATCCGTGGCCGTGGAAACGCATCGCCCCTTGAGCGTGGAAGAAGCCCGAGCGCTGCTCCGGAAGGCGGAAGGGGTTGTGGTGGTGGACGAACCGAGTTTGAACCGCTATCCCATGCCGATGGATGCAGCCGGGCGGGACGAAACCTTCGTCGGCCGCATCCGTAAAGACATTTCCGTGGAATACGGCCTCGTGATGTGGGTTGTGGCCGACAATATTCGCAAAGGCGCCGCCACCAACGCCGTCCAGATTGCAGAAATCTTGATGCGGGAAGACCTCCTGCGGGTTCCCTGATTTTAAGATCGCGGCCATTCGGGCGCACCTACACCGGTGCGCCTCTGCGGGCTTTTACGGGGGGCGGACGCACACCTGAGGAGAACTCCGGTCGCGTCGCACGCCGTAAGGTGTTTTTCCCGGGGTATGCCGGTGGGTCGCAGGGCACCTGTCGGGGCGGACCTGTGTGCCCCCCGAAATTTTGTGGGAGCTTTCGTGCGGATCATCGCGGGACGTTTTCGTGGAAGGAACCTGGCGGCCCCGAAGTCGGCGGCCGTCCGGCCGACGGCGGATCGGGTGCGAGAAGCCGTCTTCAGCATTCTTGGGGAAAGGGTTGTGGGAAGCCGCGTCCTGGATCTCTTCGCCGGAACAGGGGCCATGGGTCTGGAAGCCCTCAGCCGGGGAGCGGCTCATGCCGTCTTCGTCGATCACCAGCGATCATCGGTGGTCTTGATACGCGCCAATTTGGAGCGGTGCGGCGTCCGCCCTCGGGAGGGGGAAATCCTGGCCATGAGCGCCTCCGCCGCCGTCTCCCGTCTCGCCTCCCAAAACCGCCTGTTCGACCTCATCTTCATGGACCCTCCCTACGGCAAAGGGTGGATCGACAAAACCTTGGAGATCCTGGATCCCGTCGCCGACACGGGCGCTCTCGTCATCGCCGAACACCACGAACAGGACTCCATTGCGGACTTTTTGCCTCCCTGGAAAGCAGAGGATCGGCGTCGCTACGGCACGGTGGGCGTCACTTTCTTTCGGCGCGTGAGCGACCCCTCCTGAAGCCCTTAACGGCCCTCGCTCTGTTCTCACTGGGTGGATCCTGGGATGGCTCGGTTTTTTAGAATGCCCTTTTCCCGATTGACGGGGCCCCGAGGCCGTGTTCTAATTTCTATGATTAGCTAAATAACAATGAGAGGCCCGCATGGAACGCCTTATCGGAATTTTCAAGGCCGTTTCGGATCCGAACCGGCTGCGAACGCTTCTGGCGCTCAGAAGTTCCGGGGAGCTGTGCGTGTGCGACATCGCGGAAATGCTCGGCCTCGCCATGGGCACGGTCTCAAGACACATGGATGTGCTTAAAAAAGCGCACCTGGTCAAGGCTCGCAAGGAAGGCCGTTGGGTCTATTACCGACTTTCGGAGGAATTTCCCCCGAAGCTCCTCAACTGGATCACCGAGGAGGTGGCCGAGGATCCTCAGATGCGTCGGGATGCAGCGCAATTGACCACGATGCGCGTGGATGGGAAAAGATCGCAAGCCACAGAGCCCATTGGGAAAGAATCGCCATGAACGCCTAGGCCCTGCAAATGGAGGAGGGAAAAGCCATGTTCCGAAAACTGCTTGTGGCCACGGATCTCAGCCAAGCTTCCGAAAGAGTGGTGTGCACGATCGGCGCCTTGAAAGCCTTGGGGGCGGAGGAAGCAATCTTACTCCATTGTCTGAATATCCGAAATGTCGGAACGCTCGGTCCCCAGCTCATGGATTTGTCGAGGGAATCGTTCGAGAGACAAGCCAAGCTTCTCGAGAATCAAGGACTGCGGGTGGAAGCCAAAATGAATTTGGGACTGCCCCACATCGAAATTATTCGCCAGGCCGCCGACAACGGATGTTCCCTGATCGTGCTCGGGTCTCAAGGGAGAAGCCTCTGGGCCGAGTTCTTCCTCGGCGGAACGGCCAACGCGGTCCTCCAATCGTCGACCCTTCCCGTCCTTCTGCTCCATATCAAACCGATTCAGGAACAGGGACAAACCGCTTGTGAGGAAATCGAATGCGATCCAAGAAGGCACGTTTTGTACCCGACGGATTTTTCCGACACAGCCGAGCGCGCTTTCCGCTATGTGGAGGAAATAGTGAAAAGGGGCGGGAAGAGGGTGACTTTGTGCCACGTCCAGGACCGGACGAACGTCGCAACCGATCAGGATGAAAGCCGTCGCATCGACATGGAGCGTTTGAAGCGATTGGAGAACCGACTGAGGGAATTGGGCGCGGCGGACGTGACCATCGATTTGCTCTACGGCGCCCCCAAGCAGGAAATCGTGCAGCTGGCCCGGAGGGGCGATTATTCCATTCTGGTCATGGGCACACAGGGAAGAGGATTTTTCGGAGCGATTCTCATGGGAAGTGTAGCGTTTCATGTGGCCCGAAATGTCACACTGCCGATTCTTTTTATCCCGCCGTCCCAGGCATAGTATCGATTTGTTTGCCTGGTGTCCCTTTCGGATTCATCGGTGGAACAGGCTGAATTCATGGGAACCCCCCGGGAAGAGGAGGTGGCCATGGGCCGTAGGCCGTGGATATGGGCCCTAATTGTGGGCCTTGTGGTGGCGCTCAACAGCTTTTCCGTGGCCCATGCGGATCACCGCAAGAGTTCGAAACATGGAATCCTCGGGGATCTCGCTGAGCACATCTCCGAAGGGCAGGGCCGCGCGGGCCGGGGAGATCACGGCAACGAAGCGACGGGGCAGGCCGCCGCGTGGCTCTTCGCCGTGGGAAACATTCCCGTTGCCGGAACGGTGATTCTTCGGCGCTTTGCCCTGCGAAGGGCAGCCGGCGGGGTCAAGAAAAAGGCGGTCGAATGGTACGCTTGGTTCAGAAAGGATCTCATGCCCTTTCACTACATCCTCAATTCCATGGCCATCCTGACGGCTTTGATCCACCTCAAGCTTTCATGGTGCCGATCCACAAGCCTTCCCGAGTGGGCCCTGTTTCTGATCTTCCTTGTGGGCCTCATGGGGCTCTCGATGAAATTTGGCCTCATTCCCAAGCCTTTGCTCCGTTCGGTTCGGTGGGTGCACACGAACGCGATTCTTGTGGCCGCGGTTTTCGGCCTATTGTTTCTCGGGCATCAATACCTGGATTGAAGATGCTCCGAAGTCGGCCCTGAGATCCGACACCCGCCCATGGATGTGGAAAAGCTCTTCGCAGGAATCGTTTGTGCCGTTGTAGCTTTCGAAGTGTGTGAGCATGTGATCTTTCCCGTGCTTTTTCGCTGGAAAATGCGTGACCGTCCGCCTCGAACGGGCCTTGAGGCCCTTGTGGGCAGGCGAGCGCGCGTGATGGATTGGGACGGGAGGACCGGAACGGTCATGGTGGATGGGGAGAGGTGGAAAGCGTCCGGTTCTTCGAGCCTTGCCCCTGGAGATCAGGTGCGGATCACGGAGGCCCGATCTTTGACCCTGACGGTGGCGTCTGAGGAAAAAGAAACCGCCGCATAGCCCTATTCTTTGACTTTCGCAAACCGAGGCGCTATGTTCCTCCCTTCTTTTGGGGTCGGCAGGGGAAGTGGAAGACTGAACGTCTCAAAACGTCGAGGAGGGGGCATGGACAAGCTGGCCGTCTATCCAGGTTCTTTCGATCCCATCACCAACGGGCATCTGGATCTTCTCGAGCGGGCATTAAAAATCTTCGATCGCGTGATCATTGCCGTCGCCAGCAATCCCGCCAAAAACCCTTTGTTTTCCCTGGAAGAGCGGATGGACATGATTCGTGGCTCTTTGGTGGGGCATCCGCTGGCGGGCCGCATCGACGTGGACACTTTCGACGGCCTCTTGGTCAATTACGTCGATCGCGTAGGAGCCCGGGCTATCCTCAGGGGGCTTCGGGCCGTGAGTGATTTCGAGTACGAATTCCAAATGGCTCTCATGAACCGAAAGCTCAACAACAATATCGAAACGCTCTATCTCATGACCGGCATGCGGTGGATCTATATCAGTTCCCGGATTATCAAAGAAGTGGTGGTTTCCGGCGGGGATGTCAAGGGCTTGGTGCCCGACGTGGTGGAAAAGAAACTCATCGAGCGCTTGCGCGGCGCCTAAGATGAAGTTTTTGGCGCCGCCGGCGCCTCCGTCATGGGAACGTTGTCCGACGCCGGGCCACGGGCGGACGCCCTAGATTCCCGCAGTCGGCGGGCGGCTTCCAGGATGGTTTCCGCGTAAGGTCGGCTGTTGTTGTACCGAAGGATGACCTTTTCCTGCTGTTCCCATGGGGCGTCGTTTTCCCATCCGTTCAATTTGAGGTAGCGTGCGATGCTGGCAAAGGCGTCGGCCGGGCAATAGAGATCCACGAACCCGTCGCCGTCGCCGTCCGCCCCGTAGTGGAGAAGGCTGGAAGGGAGAAACTGGGGCCAGCCCACCGCGGCCATGTAAGATCCGCGCCATTGTGCCGCATCCGTGTAGCCCTTTTCCACCAGCGTGAGAAGCGCCCGCAATTCCTTTAAGGCCCAAGACGCCCTCTGTTCCAGCTTGGCGTCGAAACGGCTCCGAGTCCATCGGGCCCGGTCGCTTTCCGAGAGCATCCGCCAGACGCGATCGCGCTCTGCCGGGTCGAGCATCAGAGCGAAGGTGGCGAGAGTCGCCGCCACAGGATGGGACCCGGTGTTTTGGCCCAGACGGGTTTCCACCAGGAGGACGGCCACGATGACCGAAGGGTCCACCCCATACAACGTCCCGGCGCGGCGAAGAGCTTCTTCATGGGCCTTCCAAAAATCTTCCGCTTGAGCCAAGACCGGAGGTTCAAGAAAAGCGTTGTAGTTGAGAGCACTTTCACGAATTTTCATGGACAGCGCCACGTTGCTGTAAACAGGCGACCCTAGGCTGGAAAAGACCGTCTCCAAGGGTTTCGATGGATAGCCTTCGGCTTCCAAGAGTTTCCGCACGCCGAAAAAAGGATCTGCCGCCTGGGCGCCTTCGATCCCCATCAGCATCCCGAGCAAAACCGCCGCAATCGCCTTCACCGGAAAGCCTTTTCTCATTCTCCCTGAAAAACACCGTCCCACCGTGTGCCTCCGCCCGTACCCTAGGTTGAGAAAATTCTTTTCTTTGCCACCCGCCCTGGTTACCTTGCTTTCTTAACACGGTTTCTTTTCAGCTTAAACCGTTAACGGGCAACAAATCCGGACGCCGTCTGCCGGTGTGGGCGCCGTGCCCACCATCGTGGAACACGACGAGGAGGCTCTTTCCATGTCGCAACAAGGCGATTTCCAATTGGTTCGAGAGGTGTTTGTTGAAGAGATTAAGACGCACGCCAAAATCTACACCCACGGGCCCACGGGCGCCCGAATCCTATCCATGGAAAACGATGATGAAAACAAGGTCTTCGGCGTGACCTTCCGGACACCTCCCCCGGACGCCACAGGGCTTCCCCATATTCTGGAACACTCCGTGCTCTGCGGGTCGCGCAAGTATCCCGTCAAAGAGCCCTTCGTGGAGCTCCTCAAAGGGTCTCTACAGACTTTTCTCAATGCCTTCACCTACCCGGACAAGACGTGTTACCCCGTTGCCAGCCAAAACCACCAAGACTTCTATAACCTCATCGACGTCTATCTGGACGCCGTTTTCTATCCCCGGCTCACCCCTTGGATTTTTAAACAGGAAGGATGGCATTACGAATTGGAAGACCCGAGTGATCCCCTGACTTACAAAGGGGTCGTTTATAACGAAATGCGCGGGGCCTATTCCTCCCCCGACCGGCTCATTGTGGAATACAGCCAGCAAAGCGTCTTTCCGGATACGCCTTACGGCGTAGATTCCGGTGGGGATCCTCGGGTGATCCCCTCCCTGACCTATGAACAGTTCAAAGCCTTTCACGAGACCTACTACCACCCCTCCAACGCCTGGTTTTACTTTTATGGCGACGACGATCCCCAAAAACGCCTCGAGATCTTGGGTGGGGTTCTCAAAGATTTTCCAACGCGCCGGGTTGACAGCACCGTCCCCTTGCAAGCGCCTTTCAACGAACCCCGCCGTGTCGCCAAGACTTATGCCGTGGGCAAAGACCAGCCCCCCAAGGCCATGGTCACCGTCAATTGGCTGCTCGCGCCGACGGAACCCGCCGAAACGAACCTAGCCCTCCATGTGCTCGAGTACATTCTTCTCGGCATGCCGGGCTCACCCCTTCGGCGCGCTCTGATCGAGTCGGGACTCGGGGAAGACTTGGCTGGTGTGGGCTTGGAAGGGGAACTGCGCCAAATGCTGTTTTCCACGGGCCTTAAAGGTGTCGCCTCGGAAAACCTGGAACGGGTGGAAGGCCTTGTAATCCGAGTGTTGGAAGATCTCGCCGAAAAAGGCATCCCCAGGGACACCGTGGAAGCGGCGCTCAACACCGTGGAATTTCGCCTGCGAGAAAACAACACGGGCCAGTATCCCCGGGGCCTCGCTCTGATGCTGCGGGCGCTCACCACGTGGCTCTATGACGGGGATCCCCTGGCGCTGGTGGCCTTTGAAAAGCCCTTGGCCGCCGTGAAAGAAAAAGCTTTGGCCGGCACCCGGTATTTGGAAGATCTTTTGATGCGCTATTGGGTAAAAAACCCCCATCGGGCGACGGTGTTTTTAGAGCCGGACCCGACGCTGGAAGAGCGGTACAAGGCGGAAGAAGACCGGAAATTGGCCGCAGTAAAAGCCGCTTTGCCGCCGGAGGAAATCCGGCGAATCGTCGAAGAAACGAAGACGCTGCGGGCCCTTCAGGAAACGCCGGATCCGCCGGAAGCCTTGGCGACGATTCCCAGCCTGCGTTTGGACGATCTGGACCGGGAAAACAAGAAAATCCCCGCGGAGGAAGAAACCCTAGCCGGCGTTCCTGTGCTCACCCACGACCTTTTCACCAACGGCATTTTCTACCTGGACCTGGCCTTCGACCTTTCGGGCGTTCCGGCACCCTTGCTGGGCTACGTGCCCCTTTTCGGCCGCGCCCTGCTGGAGATGGGGACCGATAAAGAAGACTACGCCACGCTGAACGAACGCATCAGCCGAAAGACGGGGGGCATTTTTGTCCAGACGAGTACGGCCGTGTGCGCCGACGGCGAAACCACCGGGGCCTGGCTCTTCCTTCGAGGCAAGGCCTTGATCCGACAGGTGCCCGACCTTTGCGCCATCTTGCAGGATATCGTCACCGGAGTGCGCTTGGACAATCGTGACCGCTTCCGGCAGATCCTTTTGGAATCCAAGGCCCGGAGGGAAGCGCACCTCATTCCCGAAGGGCACCGGTTCGTTTCCCGAAGACTCAAGGCCCGGTTCCATCGGGCTCATTGGGCCGAAGAGAAGATGAAGGGCATCGATTCTCTCTTTTTTCTGCGAAAGCTCGCTCAGAGGGTGGAAACGGACTGGGACGGCGTTTTGGCGGACTTGGAGGACGTGCGGCGGTGCGTTTTGGCTTTCGGGGGGCTCCGTGTCAATGTGACCGTCGATGCGGCTTCCTGGAAAGAAGCCGCCGGTCCCGTGGAAGAACTTCTAACGTCGCTCCCGCGCCGTGACGTGTCACCCGCGGCATGGCTTCCGGAAGTTTTTCCTCCCGACGAAGGCTTTGCGGGTCCTATGCAGGTGAACTTCGTCGCGAAGGGGGCCAATCTGCGTGAGGCGGGATTCCAATTTCGGGGATGTGCCTTGGTGGTGAGCCATTATCTTCGAACCGCGTATCTCTGGGACCGAGTTCGGGTTCAGGGAGGGGCTTACGGCGCCTTCTGCCAGCTGGACCGTTTTTCCGGGGACTTCGCCATGGTTTCCTACCGGGATCCGAACGTCGAGAAGACCTTGGAAGTTTTCGACCAGTGTGCGGATTTTTTAAAAAACCTCGCCCTTCACCACGACGAATTGACCAAGGCCGTCATCGGCGTCATCGGCGATCTGGACCGGCATCTTTTGCCCGACGCCAAGGGGTTCGCGTCCTTCGTGCGCCACCTCACCGGGGATGACGACGAGGCGCGCCAACGCATGCGGGAAGAAGTTTTGGGAACTGAGGCGGCGGATTTTCGCGCCTTTGGGGAGGTTTTAGATGTTCTTCGGGACAAAGGGCGAGTTGTGGTCCTGGGGACATCGGAGGCGATGAAAGGGATGGGGACAAGGATCCCTGTGACACAGGTATTGTAAGGGTGATGGGGTGTTCGGGCGGACGCACAGGTCTTCACCGACGGCACCGTGAAGTGGGGCGGACACTTTGGTCTGCTTGGACTTGACCGCCGTTATGAAACGATATATTACCATATCGCGATCTATGACAGGAGGCGCGATGAAAGAATTTATTCGGGTCATGAAAGCCCTGTGCGATCCCAATCGGGTGAAGATTCTCAAGATGCTCAACCGCCGGGAACTGTGCGTGTGCGAGATCCAGGCGGGACTCGGGCTGGCTCAGCCGACCGTATCCAAGCATCTCAAGATCCTCGAAGATGCAGGTCTCGTGGAAAAGCGCAAAGACGGGCTCTGGGTGAACTACCGGCCCGCGGACGGGCAAAGCAGCCCCTATGCGGCCATGCTCCTCGGGAGCCTCAAACACTGGCTCAATGACGATCCCGAAATCCAGGCCGTCCTGAGAAAGGTTCCCGAATTGGATCGCGGCATGGTTTGCGCTCGACAGACGAGAGGGATAGAATGAAGTCAGTCCGTCAGGTGCGTATCGGCAAACAAACGGTGGGCGTGGTGGGTCTTGACGAGGCCCTTCAGGAGGCGGCATCATCCCTCTGGGGTCAGTCCCCCGAGGAGATCAAAGAGGCTTTGTTGCAGCGTCTCGCGGCGGACAACTACATTCCTTCAGGCGCGCGAGGCGATTACGCGAAGGCGTTATATCGGGAATGGCAGCGGTTTGTCGGGGAATCTGTCACGGAAGACGAACCGCCGGATCCCATGTCGGTTCTCGTGGTCGGGCCGGGCTGCGCGCAGTGCGACGCACTGGAACGTCTCGTGATGGATATTCTCAATGAAGAAAAGATTTCGGTCAGTGTGGATCATGTGCGCGATCCCATGGCCATCGGCCAGCTGGGAATTCTCGGGGTGCCCGCGTTGATGGTCGGGCGGCAGGTGCTTTTTTCCGGGCGCGTTCCGCCTCGCTCGGAATTGAAAAAACGCTTGGTTCAGGCGCTCAAAACCGCATCGCCCCATCCATAACGTTGCGGTGTCCGAGGGCTCAGCCCTTGAGCCCGGTTTCGCGAGTGGGCACCAGGGAGGAAAGGCTGAAAGGGATAGATGGGAAGGGCGCCTCTCCGAATGCGTTGGAGCGGAGAAGGTTGTTTTACCGGCGCCCTTTGCCCTCTGAGGGGGTGAAGAGGGCATAGAGTAGAAGCTCCAGCGGCGAACTCAGGAGGTTTTTTTTATGGACATCAAAGTGCTGGGACCGGGATGCAAGAAGTGCCATCAAACGGAAGCGGTGGTGAAGGAAGCCCTGGCTGAAGTCGGATTGCAGGTTTCCGTAGACCATGTGACGGATGCCATGGACATTGCAAGCTATGGGGTTTTCGGCACACCGGCTGTGGTTATTAACGGCGAAGTGAAATCCGTGGGGAAGATTCCCAAGAAGGAAGAAGTCGTTGCATGGATCAAGGCAGCGTCGTAAGCTTCGTCGAACGGAGGAGTGCCAATGGCCGAACAATGTTGTGAAACGGGGGCTTCTCCCCAAGGCAACGTGATGATTCTCGCCTGCTCGGGCGGGTCCAACGTGGGCCAATTGTCAAACCAGGCGGCAGTGGAACTCACGGTGGAGGGTTTTGGAAAGATGTTTTGTCTGGCGGGGATCGGCGCCCATCTGTCGGGATTTGTCCGATCCGCCCAAGACACGCCGGCCATGGTGGCCATCGACGGCTGCAACGTCGGGTGTGCCAAGGCCATTTTGGAGCACATCCAGGCGCCGCTGAAGGCCTACGTTGTTTTGACGGATCTGGGGATTGAAAAGAACAAGAATTTTCAGTTGGAACGGGAAACCATCGAAAAAGTGAAGGCGGCCGTGAAGGAAGCGTGCAAGGACCTTCCCACGGAGGCCTCTTCCGGGATGGTCTGCTGCGGTTGATACGGCCATTCTCTTTTGATTTGGGCGAACAATATTTGCTCGAGACGGCGCCCGGAGGCGAGGCCGTCGCAGAATTTCCAGGGCGCCGCCAAACCCGGAAGGTACCCGAAACAAAGGAGGTGCCTTATGTTGCTCCGGAGCTATCGAAAAGAAATTTTCCGACCGGAATGCAATCCGAGCTTTCAATCGCTCCATTGCATCGCCCACTTGGATCAAGACGTGGGGGAGGTCATTCCGTACCTCAATGCGGTGCTCGGGGGATCCCAATTCACGCGGGAGCCGATGTCAGTGACTTTCAAGGTGCACGGTAAGCTCATCACGGTGCACCCGCGGGAAATCGCCATCAACGCTTTGAAGGAACCCGAGGAAGCGGACAAGATCCTCCAGTGGCTTCGGGATGAAATCAACAGCATCTGGGAAAAGCGCAACGAAATCACGCCAAAATACGAACCGATGAAAAAGCCCCAAGTGTTTGCGATCCTCAAACACTTGCCCAAAACCAATTGCAAAGACTGCGGCTATCCCACATGCACCGTCTTTGCCGTACAGGTGGCCGAAGGCGGCCGCGGCCCGGAACACTGCCCGCATCTGAGCCCCGAGCAGCTCCAAGCGCTTCAGGCCTATCTCGAACCGTTCGACCTCAATGGCTGACACTGTTATCAGGATGAAAGGGGCGCGCCGTGGCGGAACGCAAACGCATCCTGTTTTTGTGCACGGGCAATTCTTGCCGAAGCCAGATGGCGGAGGCGTGGACGAGAGCTCTTAAAGGAGACCGGCTGGAAGCCTTTTCGGCGGGAGTGGACCCGAAGGGGCTTGACCCCCGCGCGGTGAAAGCCATGGCGGAAGTGGGGATCGATATCAGCGGGCAACGTTCGAAAGCGGTGGACGAGCTTCCGGCCCAGGACTATCACTACGTGGTCACCCTGTGCGGTCATGCTCAGGAATCTTGTCCTTTTTTCCCCGCGACGACAAAAAAGATGCATGTCCCCTTCGATGACCCGCCCGTTCTGGCCGCCGGTGCCGCCACTGAAGAAGAAGCCATGAGCCATTACCGCCGTGTCCGCGACGAAATCAAAACCTTTGTGGAAACCCTTGAACTCTGAGCCGTCTTCCGCCGTTGCCGGGACGTCTCTCCGCTCTCTTCGTTTTCCCTGCTACCGGTGTCGCCCTTTTTCCTTTTTTCGGTCGGTCTGAGCGCCGTTTTTCTTCTTGTAGGTTGGGGTGAGCGCAGCGAACCCCAACACAAATCACCAGCTTTGCGGCAAATCCTTGCGCTCCCAATGGACGAAATTTTCCAGGAAAGGGCTACCTCTTCCCATTTGGAGCTGGGGTTTAATTGCCCCGTTTGTGACCAAACGGTCGCGAGTCTTCGGGCGTTCTTCTTGATGGTCGAGGCTAAGATAAAGATGGGCCGAGAAAATATCTCTGCGGCAAGATCTTAAGGAGTCGGTCCGCAGGTAACACATGGAGATGATGGAAACCGTTCGTGCTGTGGTGCAGGGATGGACACGATGCGCGGGAACCTCATCGAGCGCCTGGATCAGAACAACCGGCGTATGGATCGGCTTTATGACGCCATGGCACGCCGTGAGGACTACGGGCGGCTGGAGAAACGCGTGATGTCTGTGGAGGACGACCTGGCGGAGATCATAAGGAAGGTAGCTTAGAAGGGGAGGTTCTCCAAGACTCATGATCGGGGTGGCCTCATGCCCCCTTGAAGCACGGTCGCCGTGCGAGACAGGCGAAACGTCGACGTTTTAAGAGGAGAAAGCCGTCCGAACGCCGCTCGAACGACTTTCGTCCTTGTCTAGAACCCGACCTAGAAAAAGGTGCCGAAGAGGATGCCCGCCGCTGTGGACATCAGGATGACGAGAGTGACAAACACCACGGTTTTTTTTGTGCCGAGAACGCTTCGAATGACCAGCATGTTGGGAAGACTGAGAGCCGGCCCCGCAAGAAGCAGAGCCAAAGCGGGCCCCTTGCCCATGCCGGCGCCGATGAGGCCCTGAAGAATGGGCACTTCCGTCAAGGTGGCAAAGTACATGAACGCCCCGACGACCGCGGCGAATAAATTGGCTCCCAGGGAATTGCCGCCCACAAGGCCGCTCACCCATCGGGATGGAATGAGGCCCTCGGCACCGTCGGGACGGCCGAGCAGAAGCCCTGCTGCGAGGACGCCGCCGAAAAGGAGTGGTGTGATCTGTTTGGTGAAATCCCACGTGGCCAGAAACCAGGTTTCCGTCTCGCCCCGCGTCGTTGTGAGGCAAACCGTGAAGAGGATGATTCCCGCCGAAAAGGCGATCAGAGGTTCGTGAGGAAAAAGGAAGGCGAGAGCCGCCACGATCAGCGCCGAAAGGACAATTTTCACTGCTTTGACCCGGAACCATTGGATGAGCAGGTACCCCAAAAAGAGGGCGAAGGCGCCGCACAGATACCATTTCACGGAGTACACCGCGTTCCAGAAGCCTACGGGCGATGAGGGTTTTCCCCAGGTGGCGAAGATGAGCACGCCGACCATGCTTGCAAAATAAACGACATTTTGCCATAGGGGCCGCTCCACCTCTGGAGCCGGCATGTGGAGGGCGGCCGCCGCCTTGGCTTGCTCTTCCTTTCGGTAAACGAGATGCATGATGAGGCCGATGATGACGCTGAAGGATATGGCTCCCACAGCCCGGGCAATCCCTAGTGGAAGGCCGAGGATCCTCGCCGTGAGCACGATGGCCAAAACGTTGATGGCTGGTCCCGAGTAGAGAAAAGCGATGGCCGGCCCCAAGCCTGCCCCTCGCTTCCAAATGCCCGCAAAAAGCGGCAGCACCGTGCATGAGCACACGGCCAAAATACTTCCGGAAACCGAAGCGACGCCGTAGGCAAGCAGTTTCTTTGCCCCGGCGCCGAGATATTTCATGACCGCCGCTTGGGAGACGAAACAGGAAATGGCCCCGGCGATAAAAAAGGCGGGAACCAAACACAAGAGAACGTGTTCCTGGGCGTACCACTTGACCAGGGCCAAGGATTCCAGGACCGCGCCCCGGAATCGCTCGTTTGTTATGGGAAGCCAGAAGAAAATGAGAAAAGCGCCGACGAGGACGCTCAGAGGTTTCCAGATTTCCGCCCATTGAATCTGGCTTTCTTCTTCTTGAACCGCCTGGGTCTCTTCAAGACCGACATCCGTGTGAGTCGCATTGACCCGCGCCATGGTTTTTCCTCCTTGATCTGAATGTCCGCTGCATCCGGGGCAAGCCCCGATTGTACCGTATTGCTATTTAGTAATATAATGCATATCTGTCAAGCCCCTTTCGGTATAGTGCCGTTTCGCTGCCCGCACGTCAAAGAGGGCGCTTGACAGCGAGGCAAACTGCTTATATGAAAACGAGGCCATGTGGAAATCACCTTGTTCTTGATGGAGCAAGGAGATCTCCCCCAAGGGACTTTGCAACCGGCCGTGCCGCCCCATAGGGCGGAGGCCAATTAATATTGCCCAAAAAGAATGTATCGTTGAGAGGGCAGAACACGCGGGAGGTGGACACCATGGCAGCGGAAGCGGCAATCCAAAAAGAAGGTCGAGGGCTGAGCTTTTTCGAAAAATACCTTTCCATTTGGGTCATCTTATGTATCGCGGCCGGCATCATACTCGGCCGGATCGCGCCGGAGGTGGCCCGATACTTGGATGGGTTGGCCATCACCGTCAATGAGGCGCCGGTGGTCTCCATTCCCATCGCTGTGTGTCTTTTCTTCATGATGTATCCCATCATGGTGAAGATCGACTTTGGTGAAGTGGTGAGGGCGGGAAAGAGCCTCAAGCCGGTGGGCCTCACCCTTTTCATCAACTGGGCGATCAAGCCTTTTACCATGTATTTTCTTGCGTTAATCTTTTTAGGTTACATTTTTCAAAGATTTATCGGCCCGGAGGCCATGGATTACGTGAAGATGCCCTTAGGGTTGAACCTTCCGGTAGGGGCAACCCACGGGGTGGGCACGGTGGTCCTCCACAACGGCGTCAAAATGATGGCAGTGCCCCTGTGGCGCAGCTACCTGGCCGGTTGTATTCTTCTAGGAATCGCCCCATGCACGGCCATGGTGTTGGTGTGGGGGTACCTTGCCCGCGGCAACGATGGACTGACATTGGTGATGGTGGCCATCAACAGTTTGACTATGCTTCTTCTCTATGGACCTTTGGGCGGATTCCTGCTTGGGGTGGGACGGCTTCCCGTGCCGTGGCAGGCTCTGGTCCTTTCCATTGGGATCTATGTGGCACTTCCCCTGGTGGCAGGCTATTTTTCCAGAAAGTTCATCATCCGATCCAAGGGAATCGAGTGGTTTCAGCAAAGATTCCTTCATGTACTCACCCCCGTGACGATCATCGCGCTGCTCATCACCCTAATCTTGCTCTTTTCCTTCAAAGGCGACGTCATCATCGGCAATCCTTTGACGATTCTTTGGATCGCCATCCCGCTCTTTATTCAGACGAACCTGATTTTCTGGCTCGGTTATGGCTTGGCCAAGTTGTTAAAACTCCACTATGAAGACGCGGCCCCTGCGGCAATGATCGGGGCGTCCAATCACTTTGAAGTGGCCATCGCCACGGCTACCCTTCTCTTCGGCTTGTCTTCGGGTGCTGCATTGGCTACTGTCGTGGGGGTTCTGATCGAAGTGCCTGTCATGCTCATGCTCGTGAAAATCTGCCTCGCCACCCGCCACTGGTTTGCGGACTGGCTCCGGGGCATGAATCTCCATGAAGCTGTCGCTGGCCTCATGGAGGACGTGGCAGCCATGCGTCGGGAGCTGAGCGAATTGAAGGCCAAGATTCGCTAAGGAGCGTGTCGGTGAAAAGGGCTACGGGTTGAGGGTCCCCGGATCCGGCTTGAAGGAGTGTTCCGCCGCGGACGCCCGTGCCCCGAGACGGGAATGTGCTCGGCGCGGGAAAAAGGATCTTGTCTCGGCAAATTACAAACATTCTGATAGAGGGAAGAAAAGTCAGGAATGCGAAGAAAGGGCGGGACATATCCATGGCGGGAAGCCATCTGGCAGAGCGGAGCGTTGGTGGCGTTGGCCTGTGTTCTGTCAGTGGTTTCCAACGGGCTTCGTTCCGACGGTCTCCCTTGGCTTGGAGATGGGTCGCCCGCTTCCCCCGCCACGGCGGAAGGCGTGCTGGGGCTCGAGATTCCTCTTGAGGAAGCTCAGATTCTTTTTTTCACTAAAGAGGCTGTCTTCTTGGATGCGCGGAGCCCTGAGGCCTACGCTCGGGGCCACATTGAAGGGGCCTTGAATCTCCCGTGGGGTGCTTTTGAGGAAAGAGCCCCCGTCGTCCTTGCGGACATCCCCAAAGAGACACCTATCGTGACCTACTGCGACGGTGAAGGCTGTGATCTGAGTTATGAACTGGCTGTGGCTTTGATCGCCCGGGGCTATACCCACGTCATGGTTCTGGCCAACGGATGGTCGGTGTGGACGGAGCACGATTTGCCCACGAGCACGGGTCCGTGATATCCCACTTCACGGGAAGCGGCCTCACCGCGATCCGCCGACCGCTCGGGTGCCCCTGGAAGAGAGGAGATGCTGTTTCCCGATGGAAAGTGACAATCGTCGGGACCTTAAGGGGGTCGTGCACGCCCACGATGAGGAATCCCCGCATCATGACGGCCACGATGATCTCGAGAATCACGCCTCGTCATCTGGCCACGGTGAGCGTCTTTTTACCCCGATGACCGAAGAACCCCACGGACATTCCAAGTCGGGCGTCCATGTTCATGGGCCGGCGTCGGAAGAGGTGTCCGGAGGACGGCTGCTCTTCACCATGGGGCTCAACCTGCTCATTCCGGCCGCCCAAATCGTGGGCGGCATCCTGGCCGACAGCGTGGCGCTTCTTTCGGACGCCGTCCATAATTTCAGCGATTTCGCAGCCCTTCTCATCGCCTACGGCGCATGGCGTATCGGGCGTCGCGGTGCGACATCGCGCCACACCTTCGGATTCCGTCGCGTGGAAATCCTCGCCGCCCTGGTCAACGTCCTCATTCTTGCGGGCGCTTGTTCGGTGATCCTTTACGAAGGCCTCGAGCGATTCCGACACCCTCGGGACGTCTCCGGCGGTTGGGTCATGGCCTTGGCGGCGGTGGGCGTGGTGGGCAACGGCCTTTCGGCGCTTCTGTTGCATGCGGACGCCGCCCGCAATCTCAACGTGCGCGGGGCGTTCCTTCACATGGTCGGGGATGTGCTCACCTCCGTGGCCGTACTCATTACCGGCGCCGTCCTCATGATTCGCCCGTGGACATGGCTTGATCCGCTGCTTTCCGTGATCATCGTCGCCTTCATCCTCAAAAACTGTTGGGCCGTCCTTCAGGAAGCCGTGGCGGTGCTCCTGAATGCCGCTCCGCGTCATGTAGAGATCGCCAGGATCAAGGAGACCCTCGAGGCTCTCCCGGGCGTGGTCAACGCCCATTACCTTCACGCCTGGCAGGTGAGCTCTTCGAGCATCGCTTTTTCCTGCCATCTGGTGGTCCCGGACCAAAAGCTCAGCGAAGTGGAACAGGTGAGGCGCCTCGCCGGCGACGTCCTTCATCGCCGTTTTGGGATCGATCATCCTATCATCCAGTTGGAGACCCAATCGTGCGGCAATGGATCGCTGTTGTGTGAAATGTCTTGCCCCGGGGGCGCTCAAGGTGAGGTTTGTGCGGTGCCCGGTGAAGATACCGCTCATGAGGCGCACGCATGGGAGGCGCCGGCGCGGGTGGGCGTCCAAAAGGTCGGCGAACGATGGGAGCGGGGGGCACTGACGGCGGCGCGTCTCCTTTTGGGCCTGGTGTTCTTGGTTGCCGCGTATGAAAAGATCCTGCAGCCGTTGGATTTCGCCCAGACAGTCGACAACTACCAGCTTGTCCCCTCCTGGGCGGTGAACGCCGTGGCCTTGATCCTTCCATGGCTGGAAGCTTTGGTCGGGGTATGCCTCGTGGCGGGTTTTTGGCTGCCGGGGGCCTTGAGCCTGGCGACGGCGCTCCTGGGGGTTTTTCTGGGGGCTGTCGTGTTCAATCTGGTCCGCGGTTTGGACGTGGACTGTGGGTGTTTCGGTTCGGGCGGCTCGTCCGGGATGAGTTCCATGAAGGTGAGCGTCGCCCGGGATGCCGTGCTATTTATCATTTCGGCCGTGACGACTTGGCGCATCATGAAGAGGCACAAAACGCGGATGGGGAAGGATGCAGATCTTTGCGGCAAAGAAACAGTGAGGACACAAGAATGAATCGGCGCGCGTTGGTTTTTCCGGTCATGGTTCTGGTGATGTCGGTTGTGGTGTGGGGGCTTCTGACGGCGGGTTCAGCCGGGGCGAGCGAAGCTGTCCAGGACATTCCCGTCAAAGGCATGGTCACTATGGTGGATTTGGGCGCCCACGAGTGCATTCCCTGCAAAATGATGGAACCCGTTTTGAAGGAAGTGCAAAAGGAATATGAAGGCCGGGCGGCGATCATTTTTATCGATGTGTGGAAAGATCGTCAGGCGGCGCCCAAGTTCGGCATCCGCGTCATTCCGACCCAGATCTTTTACGACAAAGAAGGCCGGGAGGTTTTTCGGCACGAAGGATTTTTGGACAAAAAAAGCATCGTGCACGTTTTGACCAAGTTGGGGGTGCAGTAACCGCAATCGGTGAGGAGAGGAACCGTGCAGGATGTTTTTTTGATGGTCAACACGTGGATGAGCACCCAAGGGGGCCTGGCCTGGGCGGGGTGTTTCCTCTGGGGTATGATTTCGGTGCTGTTGAGTCCCTGTCATATGGCGTCCATCCCGTTGGTGGTGAGCTATGTGGCGGGCCAGCAGCGAATCTTGGCGCCCCGGGAAGCCGCCCGATACGCTGTGGTTTTCACGCTGGGACTTTTTCTGACCATTGCGGCCATTGGCATTGTCTGTTCCTTTCTGGGCCGGATGTTGGGAGATGTGAGCCCCTATTGGACGATCGTGGTGGGTGTCCTTTTGCTGTGGTTGGCCCTGGACATGATGGGCGTCGCCGTGTGCTCCCTTTCGGGGACGCGTTTGGCGAAGCTTCGCCTCCGGGGCCTTCGGGGTGCCCTGGTGCTGGGACTGGGCTACGGGATCCTTTCCGGAACCTGCACCTTCGGTTTCATTGCGCCTATTTTGGCGATCATCACGGTGCAGGAAAAAATCCTTACTGGCGTCGTTTCCATTGTTCTTTTCGGCATCGGTCATTGCGTGCCCATCGCCGTTGCGGGAAGTTTTACGGCCCTTGTGAGGAGACTCATGGCCAGCGGCACGTTTCAGCAGGGGAGCCTGTGGTTTCGTAAAGCGGCCGGCGTCGCCGTGGGCCTTCTGGGCGTTTATTTCATTCTCCGACCCTTTATCCCAGCTTAAGGTACCGCGCTCCATCTTTTTCCCGGCAACGTGGGAACGTTTCCGAAAGGCCGTGTCCCGGAGCGTGAGGGCACTGACGGAAAAGGGAGATGCAGGACATGGGCACTTTTTCCTTCGGAGCTTTAGGCTGGTGGGCCCTTTTTCGGACCCTTGCGAAATGCGCTCTTCTGTGGAGTCTTGCCATCGGAGCGGTTGGCGCCGCCTCGGCCGCCGACATCTTCACGCTCAAAGACTGCATCACCACAGCTCTGGAAAAAAATCCCGAGATTCGAGCGCAGCGCTACGGCCTCGAGGCGGCACAGCAGGAAAGGACGAAAGCCCGGGCGGCGTACTGGCCGTCTTTGGATGCGCAGTGGACCTACTCCCGTTTCGGCGAACCCCAACGCCTCGTGCCGGCGCATGCCAATAATGACCCCGGCGTCTTCGATCGAGATATGGTGGATACAGCGCTTATCGGGCGGGTCCTCCTTTTTGAGGGAGGACGTCGGGCAGCTGCCGTCCGATCGGCGGAGCTCGGGGCGGAACGCACTCTTTGGGATCTCACGGCGACGACCCACGACGTCGTCCTCAACACGGCCTCGGTTTTCTATAAGATCCTTCAGTCGGACCAAGTCGTGCGCGCTACGGAAGGCTCCCTGAAAGCCCTGGATGCTCAGGCAAAACTGGTGCAGGATCAGTTGGATGTGGGAAGGGCCGCGCCCGTGGATCTCATGAAAATCAACGTGCGGGTCTCAAGCCTCACTCAAAAACTGTCGTCCCTTCGGGCCGACCGCCAGGTGCTCTTGGTGTTCCTCGGGCGGCTCATGGGTTTGGAAGTCGCGGGGCGGCCGTCTTTTGAAGTTTCCGGGTCTCTGGAAAGGCCTAGGGTTTCACCGATGTCCCAAGACGAGGCGCTTCGCGAGGCTATGGAAAAGCGCCCGGAGAAAAAGGCGGCCCAGGCGGCGGCCCAGGCGGCGGCCCAGGCAGTGCGGGCCGCCCGAGCCGATCATTGGCCTCAAGTTTCCGCTTTTGGGCGTTACGGCCTGCGTCATGGGCTCCCCTACGATGCAGACGAGCCTTCCGCTGGGTTGTCCCACGAGGACACATGGGCTATGGGAATGCAGGTGGATGTGCCGCTGTTTCGAGGCGGTGCCGTTCAGGCGAACGTCCAGCAGGCGAAGCTGCTCGAGCATCGGGCGCGGGAGCAACTCCGGGCGGTGGAGCTGGAAATTCGCAAAGACGTGGAAAGGGCGCTCACGGTCCTTAACGACGCCATGGAAAGAACGGACGTAACGCGCTCGGCCTTGACGGTGGCGGAAGAAACGCTTCGCATTGAGCGGGAGAAATACGCGGCGGGGAAAAACAGCATCAACGATGTCCTGGATGCGCAGGCGGCCTTGCTTCAAGCGGAAGTGGAGTACTCACAGGCCGTGGTGGATGCGCACATTGCGCTCATGGAGCGCGATCGGGCCCTCGGCCGGGACCCGGCAGAAAGTTTACGCTGAAGATGATCAATCGGTTAAGGTGAGGCATCCTTCTTGGAGGAGCTCCCTGGAGGGATGGGTCTTGGCGGCGTTCCAGGGACGATCTACCCCCTAGAGGCAGGAGCCCGAGCGGAAGCGAGAGACGAAGCCCATGGAAAAGCGAATATGGGGTCCAAGGTTTTGGGTCGTTCTGGTGTGTGCCGTCGTTGTGGTCGTGCTGGTCATCGGGGTGCACCGCGCCCGACAGCGGCTTGCGTCGGCCCCCGTGTGGAAAGAGCGGCCGGTGCCGATGGAAACCGATACGGTGCGCCATGAAAAACTTGCTGACACCCTTCGCTATCTGGCGCGGCTTGAGGCGGCAGCGCAAGCCGCCGTGTCCCCTCGGCTGACGGCAGACGTCGTTGCCGTTCTCGTCAATGAAGGCGACGCCGTCGCCCAGGGAGACCTCATGGTTGTTCTCGACGATCGGGATCTACGGGCGGAACTGGAAACCCTCAAAGCAAAGGTTCAGGCCCTCCAAGCCAAGCTCGCTGCCGTCGCCGCTTCGGAAGCAGCCGCTCGGAAGGACGTGGAATATTATCGGCAGGAATTCGATAGGGATCGGGCTCTTTTTGAGAAAAAGGGGATCAGCGCCTCGGCGTTGGACGCCTCGCGCAATCGCTTGACGTCGGCCCTGGGCCGTTGGGAATCCTTGGCCGCGGAGGGGCGCAGCGCCAAACGGGAGGTGGACGCCGCCAAAGCTCAGCTCAAAGAAGCCGAAACCCGGCTTTCCTACACGCGGATTGAAGCCCCTTTCCGCGGCGTGGTGACCCGTCGCCTGGTGGATCCGGGGGATTTGGCCAAACCCGGCGTCCCGGTGCTCGAAATAATGGACTGCTCCGCCGCTAAGCTTGCCGTGGATGCCGTTCAAGAAGACCTCATGGTTTTGCGCCCCGGCCAAAGCCTTCGTGTCCATTGGCCTGAAGAATACACCGGCCTGCCGAAGGAGATAGCCATCACCCGCATCTTTCCGGCCATGGAAGCCTTCAAATCGGTACGCGTGGAATCAGAGTTTCCATGGACGTGCGACGCCCCGCTTCGCCCCGGATCCTTTGTAGCCGTAGAGGCGGTGGTTCGGGAAGGGGAGGGGTTGAGCGTTTCCAGGCAGGCTCTGGTCCCGGGAGCCGATGGGACCTTCTCGGTGTATGCGGTTCGCGACGGGCGCTTGGTGAAGGTTCCTGTGGAAGTTGGCTTAGTTGCGGAGCACAGGGCCCTGGTGCGAGGGGAGATTCGCCCTGGGGAGCAGACTGCCGTGGGTGAATACTTGCAGTGGGTCCGCCGTCATGAGGGCCTCTTGGTGAAAACGGAGGGGCGCTCATGAGTCCGCACGGCTGGGCGTTGCGAAACCCTTGGGCCGTCCTGGTTGGCGGCTTGATCGTCGCTGTGATGGGCCTGAGGGCTTTCTTCACCATGCCCGTGGAATATTTTCCCGATACGAACCCGCCGCAGGCGGCCGTCATCATCGTGCAGCCCGGCGCGGCGGCCGTGGACATCAACCGGCGCATCACGGAGGTGGTGGAAAAGGAGCTCTCGAGCCTTTCCGGGTTGACCAAACTCTCCTCCACGTCTCGGGATGAGGTGGCATCCATTAACGCCCAGTTCGGTTATGAAAAACCCATCGGGGAAGCCGTCACCGACATTCAAAACGCCCTAAGCCGCATTCGGGCCGACTTGCCCGAAGATATTCTGGAACCCCGCATCTACCGCATCACGGACGCCACGCGTCCCGTCATTACCCTTGCCGTGCGTCCCAAGCCAGAGTCGGGACTGAGCTTGGGCGAGGTGCGTCTGCTCGCGGACAACGACATCAAAGACGCCTTGCTCCGTCTTCCCCATGTGGCCGATGTGGACACCTTCGGCGGGCACCAGCTTCAGGTGAACATCCGGCTGGATCGAGACCGTCTGGAAGCCTACGGCGTGACGCCCAGGGACGTCATGACGGCCGTTCAGGAGTACAACATCACCGTGCCAGCAGGATTTATGCAGGATTCTCGCTCGGAACGGCTCGTGAAAACCGTGGGGGAATTTCGGGATGTGATGGATGTGGAAAACGTGGTCGTCAAACAGACCCGGGATGCCTATGTGCGCCTCAAGGACGTGGCCCGCGTCGAATTAGGCATTGAAGACCTCCGCAGCCTCTATCACGGAAACGGCAAGCCCGCCATAGGCATCAACGTGCTTCGGGCCGAAGGCGGTAACGTCATGGCGGCCATCCGCGCCGTCAAAGCGGCTCTTCCCCTGATGAAGAAACAGTGGCCGCAGGTCGAATTCGAGATCACCAACGACCAGCAGCCGCTCATCGAACGCAACACCGCCGGCATGCGCTCCTCCCTCTATATGTCCATCGCCTTGACGGTGATCATCATCTTTTTGTTCCTGGCGGATCTTCGAACCTCCGCCGTGTCTCTGGTAAGCATCCCTCTATCGTTCCTCTTCGCCCTCGCCCTCCTTGGTCTCACAGGGCACACCCTCAATGTGGTCACTCTCTCCGGGTTGATCATCGCGACCGGCATGGTTGTCGATGCGACGGTGGTCGTGGTGGAAAACATCCATCGACACCAACGGTTGTGCCCGGGCGATCCTGTGCGGTGCGTGGAAGGCGCCGTGGGGGAAATTCTTCTGTCGATTACGGCGGGGCTTCTCACCACCGTGGTGATGCTGGTTCCTATCATGTTTGCGGGGGGCTACGTGCAGCAGGTCATGCGGCGTTTCACCCTCACCCTGTGCTACGCCCTGATCGGGTCATTGCTTGTCGCTGTTTTCGTCGTCCCTCCCGTGGCTCTGAAGCTTATCGGAAATCCTTCCGCCGAGGGGAAGGCTTCGAGAAATCTCTTGGAGCGACTGGCTCTTCCCTTTAACCGCGGTGTGGAGAGACTCGGAGCTTTCTACACAGGACTTGTTCGACGGGCCCTGCGCCGCCGCCTGATCGCCCTAGGGTCGGCCATGTTGGCCCTCCTCCTCACACTGCGTATTGTCCCGCCCCTCATCGGCCGTGATCTCATGCCCCCCATGGACGCGGGCTTCGTCAACATTTTGTTCGAAATGCCGCCATCGGCGTCCGTCGGCCGGGTTGAAGAGGTGCTCCGCGTCGTGGAAGGCATCGTTCAGGAAGAACCCAGTGTGCGGATGATCTCCTCCACCGTGGGGTCCGAACCGGGGCAGGTTTCTTTTGGCGCCGGTGCGCAAACGGCTCAAAAGGTTGCCATCATTGTGACCTTGACGACCCGCGATCAGAGGGAAAAAACCATTTGGGAGATTCAGAATGCGTGGCGGAGAAAAATTCAGGAAATTCCAGGTATTCGGTCTCTGCAGATCTATGAATACGGCGCAACGGTCATGAGTACGGCTCGCGCGCCCATTGATCTTGTCATCATGGGAGGCCACAGCCGTGAAGCTCTCTGGGACACGGCAGCGGACATCATGGAGGGAATGAAGGGCATTTCGGGGCTGTCCGACGTCGTTCCGGGCTGGTGGATGGACAAGGAGGAGGTGAGAGTGGCCGTGGATTCGCGAACGGCCCGCCTCTATGGGACCACGCCGGGCGAGACGGCGCGGGTGCTTCGAACGGCCGTGGGCGGCGTGCCCGTTTCGGGGCTCCGCCTTCACGGCTTTCTCGATGTGCCCATCCGTGTGGCTTACGACGACGTCTGGGTGGACAGCCCCAAAAAGCTGGAAAGTCTCCCTATTCCCACGGCCCAAGGGGCCGTGCCTTTGCGAACTTTGGCAGAGGTGACGCAGGAGACCACCCAGACGCTCATCACGCGGGAGGATTTGGAAAATACCATCGACATCACGGCCTATAACGTGGGACGGCCCATGAGCCATGTCCTTTCGCGTCTTCAAGATGTTCTGGCCCGGACGGAGTTGCCCGGAGGTGTGCGGATCAAAATGAGCGGCACGGCCGCCGACATGCAGGAGAGCATGCAAAGGATTATGGGAGCGCTCATGCTGGGCCTTGTCCTGCTCGTGGTGCTCCTCATGGGGACCTTCCGATCTTTTCTTTTACCGTTTCCCATCCTCGTGGCGATTCCTTTGGCGGTCATCGGATCTCTCTGGGGGTTGCTTCTCTTCGCCAAGCCCATGTGCATGCCGGCCATGATGGGCATGGTGCTTCTGGCGGGGGTTGTGATCAACAACTCGATTTTTCTCATCGATTTTATCCGCCAGGGAATCGAACAGGGCATGACGCGGGACCAAGCCATGGAAGAGGCCGTGCGGCTGAGGCTGCGCCCGGTGCTCATGACCACCGTGTCTACCTTCGTCGGGATGCTGCCCATGATCCTGGAAACCGCCGTGGGGCTGGAGCGCATGTCGCCGCTGGCCACCGCCGCCGGTATGGGACTGCTGGTGGGAACGGTCATGACCCTGGTGATCACTCCTGTGACCTACAGCCTGCTGGACGATACGCGCCGCTGGTTCGGAAAGATTTGGGGATGAGCAGGAGGGAAGGGCGGTCGGGGCGCAGGAAGTCGCTTGCATTGAGGGAGGCTGAACGGTGAGACTCAAAAACATCGTGCTGAACTTGACCGCCGATGAGGTTCAAGAGATCTTGCGAGTGGACCTGGACGGGGATCCCGCGGAGGCTCTGGAGCTGGTGCGGTCGGTTTTGGCCAAAAAGGTGCGGGAGGCGCTCAAGATGCATTGTGTGCCTGTTTTCGATGTTGGATACAGCCCCGGCCAAAAGGACGAGTTCTCGAAAGGCTGATATGGAGGCAGCTCATGCCCGTCTTAACCGTGACCCCGGAAGAATACGTAGCCATGAAAGGGATCGTCCTAGACGGAGACAAGGACGAGGCCCTGCGCCTCATCAAGGTGTTTTTGAAAAGGATCGAAGCCGACGAACGCAAGGCTCTGAAATCCCACCTGGATTAATCAAAGAGAGAACTGCGGATGCATGCCGACAAACGCGAAAAGAATCCCCAGGCGGCTCAAGATCCCCTGCAGCGTTTTTTCGAGGGATGCACGGACTGCGACATCTGCCGCTTCCTCATGGATGAGAGCTGTTTGGTCTTTCCTGAAATTTATAGGCGCTACGATGAGGCCCTGACAAAAAAGCAGTCGCTCCGTGCCGATGCCCTTCGGGACGTGACGGACCGTTGCACCTTGTGCGGCTTGTGTCCGTGCCCCGATGTGCGGGCGAACGTGATTCAGGCCAAAGCGGCGCGGGTGCAAGACGAAGGGATAAAGCCGGGCGCCCGTGTCCTGTCCGACCTCCAGACCTTCGGACGCCTTGGGCGTATCGCGCCCAAAGCCCTTAACGCTCTTTTTTCTCTTCCCGTGGTGCGTCGGCTTTTTCAGAAGTTCTTTGAGTTGCATCCCCAGCGGACACTGCCGCCGCTTGCCGCCGAGAATTTTTTTTCCTGGGCGGCCCGCCGCGGCCTGGACCGTAAACCGCCGGCGCAAGCGGGCACTCGGCGGATCGCCTATTTTAGCGGGTGCACGGCGGCTTATCTCTTTCCGGAGGTCGCCCGTGCCGTCACGGCCGTTTTCCAACGGTTTGGATTGGCCGTTTATGTGCCGCCGCAAGAGTGTTGCGGCATGCCCACGGTGGTGGAAGGCGATATGGCGCGAAGCCTTCGGCGCATTCGGGCCAATATGGAGAGGCTTCTAGGTTTGGCCGGCGAGGGATTCGACATTGTTTGTTCATGTCCCACATGCGGTTATTTCATGAAAGGGATCCTCAAGGAAAACGCTTGTCTTGCCACAGGATGCACAGACTCGGGACGCCACGGCGAAGCCTCTTCCCCGAATTACGGGGCCAGCTCCCTGGCTGATGACGCCTTTTCGGCGTTAGACCCGTCGGAACGCCTCCGCCTTGCCGACTCTGTTTTTGATGCCGGCGAGTATTTGGCCCGACGTCTCGCGGAAGGGGGATTTCCCGGCCCACTTCGCCCCCTCAAAGGACGATGGGTCTATTACGCTCCGTGCCATCAAAGGGAGCAGGGAATCGGCACCCCTTATGCTAAAATCCTTCGAAAGATTCCCGGCCTCCAGCTGGAACTCATCGGGAGCAGCACCGACTGTTGCGGCATGGGAGGAAGTTTGGGTTACAAAAAGAATTTTTACGATGCCTCCATGCAGCTGGGGGCTTCTCTTATAGAGAAAATAAGGAAAGCGGCTCCTGAAGCCGTCGTCACGGACTGCCTCAGTTGCCGCCTTCAGTTCCAGCACCTCCTTGACCTTCCCGTGTACCACCCCATGGAAGTCCTGGCGGCCGCCTTGGAAGGGTGATGCCGCGAGGCCTTCCCACGTCTGCGGACCGCAACCGGCTGCCAAAAGCGGGCCGGGCGTCAAGCCATGGGCTGCGGGATTCGGACCAGCACTTTGACGTCTTTTTGCCGCAGTCGCACGGTCTTGCGGTACAGTTGAGGTTTCGTGTTGTATTCGGGGTGATAGACGTCCGTGCCGGGTTCTTCCAAGGCCGCCTTGATGACCGGATCCGAGGAAAGACCGAAGACAAGAGCCCCGGTGATGCATTTTTCGACGCACACCGGTTTTCCCCCTTCATAGACCCTCGCATAGCACCACGCACATTTGTCGGCCTTGAGCATTTGACCCACTTGGCGCATGTAGCGAGCCCCGTACGGACAGGCGTCGACGCAGGCGCCGCAGCCGATGCATCGCTCCTGGGTGATGAGCACGAAGCCGTCTTCGGCACGGAAAGTGGCCCCTGTCGGGCATTCCTTGATGCATTCGGCGTTGGCGCAATGGGCGCAGGACACCCGCACATGCTCCAGGGTCACATCGGGAAACGTTCCGGTTTCCTTGGTTTCGATCCGCACCCGGAAACTCCCTTTTTCATCCAAACCGTAGTAGCGGCGGCATTCGATGCTGCACGCGCCGCATCCGATGCACAAATCCGCATTGTAGACCATAACGTATCGATCACGGGTGGTGTCCTTCATGAGCCTGGTCCTCCTCGCAGAGATGGGTCAGAGTCAGCGCCAAGACTTTGTAAACGGGCAGGGTGGCGTGTCGTCCCATGGCCACGGCGCAGCAGGGAACCCAACGATCGAAATGGGACGAGCGAAACTCCTGCCAAAGTGCCAAAGCCGATAAGGTGACCTCGGCCGCCTCGCGGGGCGCGGTTAGAACGTCCCGGCAGAGAATCTCCAGAAATTCCAATTCTACAGCCAGGTGATCCGGCGGCGCCTTGAGATCCGTCTCACGCCACGCCAGTCCCCATTTTTCATAGAAGCCCGCGGTAACCTCCGCCGCGGCGCCCCGGAAGGTCTCGCGGTCCAAATACCAGGAAGCGTAAAGGGGAACAGGGATTCCGCCCCAGCGGGCCACGAAGAGCCGGGTATATTCCACCTGGTGCGCTTCCAGAGCCGCGTGCGGACTCTCGATCCACCAGCCCAGGAATTCCTCCAACAGGGGTTGGGCGGCCGCCAGCCAATGCACAAGAGGTTCCGAAAGCTCGAGAACGGCCTCCATGTGGTCCGCCGATCGGGGATAACGTGCGGCCGTTTTCGCCCAGGCCAAAACAGGAGCCAGCATACGGGCTCTTTCCTTGTCCAATCCCGTTAGGCCTTGGTGATGCGCACCGTCGTATCGCAGATTCCCACTCCTCGGCCTGCGGCATGCCGTTTCCATCGTTTCATCTCCGCAAGGGTTCTGTCGGGAAGAATTTCCCCTTCGTTTTGTCCCCAACCAAAGCCCTGGCATCGGCCTTTCGCCCAAATGCCGAACCCGTGTTCGGTCATCACAGTGTCGGGACGAATGCCCTCGGTGACGGCCACTTTGAGTTTGATGCGGCCCACGGGAGTCTCCAGCCATACGAAATCTTTCTCCTTAACCCCCAGCTTTTGCGCCACGGAAGGATGGATATGGGCTTTGTTTTCGCACTGGAGGTCCTTGAGGATGGGGTCGTTGGCGTTTTTCAACATCCGCATCCAGGGGAGGTGATGGGTGACAACATAATACGGGTATTCCGAGGTCGGCTTGACGGCGGGTTCCACCCATTCGGGCATGGGGGCATGTCCGGCTTGTTCCAAAACGGTGCTGTAGAGTTCGATCTTGCCGCTGGGCGTTTTGAACTGTTCGGTGGGCTTAAAGGGTTCTCCGCTGTCAAACACTCCACCCGCTTGACGCAGCGTGTCCTTGTCCAGACCCAAAGCCTTCAGCTGAGCCGGCGTGAACTTTTTGGGGTCTACGACGAAATCGTAGAGCTTCATGGCGGCGAGAATGCCGTTGACAATTTCGCCGTAACTTTTCGTGTCGTGGAGCTTAGGCGCTCCTTCGTCCAAGAGGATTTGCGGTCTTTCGGCTTGGTAGCTTCGCTCCGTAAAGCCGCTGCTCTCGATCCAGAGGTTTTCCGGCAAAACGACGTCGGCATACATGCCCAGTTCCGTGAGATACATGTCCACGTTGACGATGAAGTCCAATTTTTTCAAGGCCTGTTCAAAACGCTGCGGGTTTGAAAAGGAGGTCGTGTTGTAGCTGTGGAAGAGTGCGACGTGGGGTTTGGCGTCATTCAAAATGGCGTCGGCGGCCGTGCTGAATCCCGCTTTTTGGGCTTTGAACGCCAGAGGGGTCAGGTTTTCGGGGTCGTCAAAACGCGCTTTTCCTTGGAGATCGGGATAGGAGAGTTGATAGACGTCTTTGATGGAAGGCAGTTTCGGTGTTCGGGAAAAATAGAGCCCTCCCGGTCGGTCCAAGGACCCCACGAGGGCTTGGAGGACAAGCATGGCATGGGCGGTTTGGAAGGAATTCATGAAAACGGGGCCGCCTGCATCCCGCTTGTGATAGGCCAGGGTCGCCGGGCGAATGGAGCCGAATTCCCGGGCGATCTGAACAAGGGTCTGGGCCGGAACGTCGCAGATCTTTTCCGCCCATTGGGGTGTGTATTTGGCCACATGGGGTTTGAGTTTGTCGAAGCCGACCGTGTATTTTTCGACGAACCCCTTATCGTATAGCCCTTGATCGATGATCACGTGGATCATGGCGAGAAGTGCCGCCAAGTCCGTGCCCGGCCGGATGGGAATCCACAGGTCGGCTTTTTGAGCGGTTTCGGAGAGTCTCGGGTCAAAAATAACGATCTTGGCGCCGTTGCGGCGGGCTTCCATGAACTCCCTTTGATGAATGTTCTTGCTTTTGCCGGGCTGGTCGTATCCGAATCCCACGATGTACTTGGCGTGGGAAAAATCCCAACCCCAGATGCGTTGCCCCGAAACAGCCTTCCCTGCTACCTCGTGGTTGATGTAGCAGGTATCCACGTGACATAATTGGTTGGGTGTGCCGATGGCATATTGGAGATGGGAGTCCCAGGGCTTTGCACGGGCAAACAGGAGGATAGACTCCGGGCCGTACTGATCGTAGGCACGCCGAAATTGCTCCCCCACAAGATTGAACGCTTCGTCCCATGTGATGATTTTCCAGGCCGGGTCTTGGTCTCGGCCTTTTCGAGGGTTTGTCCGTTGCAGCGGATGGGATAACCGACACGGATCGTGATAAAGGCGAGGCGTGGAATATCCTTTGACGCACAGCTTTCCGGCGGCACCGAGCTTATCTGCCGGGTTGCCGCGCATCTCCACAATGCGCCCGTTTTTCATTTGATAGATCATGCCGCAGTTGCAGTCGCAAATGTGGCATGAATGATAGAAAAGCTTTTCCCCTTCTTCCGGAGTCGCCCACAAGATTTTCTTGAAAAAGACCCAATCGGAAAGGGCTGCGGCCGCTACCCCTCCCGTGGTCCATTGCAGGAACTCGCGCCGGCTCAATGGTGCCATAAATCTCCCTCCTTTCCCTTTCGGCCCGCACCCTGCACCCTCGGACTGGGTGCGGGACTTGTTGTGAGACGCGGGATTCACCCCAAAGTTCCATGAAGTGAATGGAGTGCGCCGAAGCCGCATGGCGATGCGTAGGATCTTACGAAGAGAGGGGGTTCGTGGAGAATGGATGCAGTGTGAGGAAGGGACAATGCGCGGGGAAGACACCGGACGTGAAGAAGGCCTCATGCATGGCCCACGACAGCGCCCCCACGCTTTTACCGATAATCGGCGCAGGGAGGGATGTCTAATTGAAAATTCCTTTGACCTTATAAGCCGGCTTTATGGTGCATCAGAGAAGTCCCCTTTCAGGGCACGTGGTGGAGGTAGGGTTCTTGCAGCAACAGATGCACAAATTCCTTTTGAGGACCGTTCAAAAGGGCGTGTTTTCGGTAGACGACAAAAAAATCCTGCACCGGGCAGCCTTCCATAAGTTCGATGAGGCTCAATCGTCCTTGCTCCAGCTCTTTTTGAATAACCACAGTGGGCAAGATAGACCAGCCCATGCCTTTGGCGACCATTTCCTTGAGGGCTTCGTTGCTTTCAGAGGTGGCGGCAATAGGGCACCTATCCAGGGCCAGGCCGTGCTGTTCGAGAAATTTTGCAAAGGCGACTCGGGTTCCAGAGCCCTCCTCGCGAAGGACCACAGGTTCCAAAATCAGGTCTTTGATGGACAGGCGCCGTCGTGAAGAGTCCCGTCGGGCTTCAAAGCATGCTAAAGGCATTTGGACGAAGGGCACATGCACGAGCCGAGGGTCGCGGGGCGGGATGCCCGCAATGGCCACATCCAGGGAACCGTCGAGAACGCGGCCGAATATGTCGACGCATCGTCCCACGTGACATTGCACCGTAGTGTTGGGCCGAATACGGCGAAAAGCCACCGTGTAAGAGGGCACGATGTGCTCGCCGGCGATGCAGCAGCAGCCGATGGCCACCTGGTTCCGGGCCGAGCTCCAGGGTTCCAGGTCTCTTCGAAGATTCTGAAAAACTCTTTCAATGTTTTCCATATAGCGCAAAACCACTTGACCTGCTTCCGTAAGCGTCATCTCGCCCGTCCTGTTTCGAATCAACAGGGGACAGCCCAATTGTTTTTCCAGGTTCTGCACCTGAAGGCTCACAGCCGGTTGGGTCAGTCCCAAGATTTTTGCCGCCTTCGTAAAATTCTTCTGCCGAGCGACTTCCGAAAAAACCTTGAGGGAGAAAAGGTTCCAGTCCATGGCAGCCTCTTTCCATGAGGGGGCGGTCGTGGGAGTGGCCTAAGGAGCTGAATCACCTCTTGCCTGGAAAGCTTTTGTATTTCTTATACTCAGAAAGCCCGAATTTTCGAAGGAGAAAAGTCGATCCACGGGGGCGGGCATGGCGGGAATCGCTTTAAACCTTCAAAGCACATGCACGCCCTTAAGAAAGTCCGTCAGCGCATCGAAGAAAACTTCCCAGTCCGGGGGACAGTCGTTATGATCGGCGTCGTACGTGATGAGCCGGCCCGAAGGGGCGGCTTCGGCCAGGGCCTTCCCATGGCTGTAAGGGACCACGGTGTCATGTTTTCCATGCACGATGAGCACGGGGCCACGGTAAGACGACACGACCGCTAGGTTGTCAAAGGGGTCGCGGAGGAGAAAGCTCGGCGCCAAGTACCGGCGGGCGAAAGGACGCAGGCTCGTAAAGGTGGACAGGAGAACGAGGGCCGCCGAAGGTCTTTCGGCCGCCACGGCGCATGCGGCGCCGCCTCCGATGGATCGGCCCATGAGAATAATCCGGGAAGGATCCACGTCCGACCGAGCGACGATCCGGTCATAAGCGGCGCAAAGCGCTTCGGTGATGGATTTCTGGGACGGTTTTCCCGTGGATCGGCCGTAGCCGGGATATTCCACGAGAAGCACGTGGAGACCGCGCCGGGTGAGGCTCTGAAAGGTCTCCGGCCAGATGTCGATAAGTTCGCCGTTCCCATGGGCGAACAAAACAAGCGGTTTTCGCTTCCCTTCAGCAGTGGGGCTCAGCAGGAGCCAACCTTCCACGCGAGCGCCGGGAATGTCCACCCAGAGGCGTTCCATGGGCGTCGAAGGAGAAGGAAATTGAGGACTGCCCACAAAAAGGGCGGGGAAGATGAGATGGCGTTGAAAAACGAAAAGAAGCCCGCAATAGATTCCGTAAAAAGCCGCTGTGGTCAACACAAGCCGGGTTACGGACATGATGCGGTCCTCCTGGCGCTGGCAGTCCTTTTCATGCTCGCGACGTCCCCCGAGGCACGCTCGGTGGAAAACGCTTCAACATCCGGCAGCTCTCCCCGAAGTTTCTCGTATAGCATTTTTTGGAACGGCATGCCTGCAGGAAAAGTCACCCTGCGGGTCGCCCGGGCAGGAGACGAAGCCCTGGTGATGTTGGCCGGTCGAACCGAATCGCTCATGGACGCCGTCTACCCCATGAAAATCGACGCCGAATCCCGGCTTCTCGCCGAAAGCCTCGGGGCTTTGCGGTATTGGGAAGAAACCCGGGCAGGGCGCGCCAAGCCAAACACGGAGCTCCTGATTTTCGGCGAAAAGAATGCCGGCGTGGAAGTGTTCAAGAATGGGAGGCATCGGCGAACCATGCCCGTCCCTGCAGGAACCGTCGATCCTCTGGGGGGCGTCTACCGTTTTCTCGGGGCGGCGCAGAGGCCGTCCTCCCTGTCCATCACGGACGGCAAGAGGGTGTTCGAGGTGCGCATGATTCCCGCTGGGCGCGAAGATGTCGCCACACCGGCTGGGAATCAGACCGCCGAGTTCTGGGACGTGAAAGTGAAGGTGGTTTCCGGAAAACCCCACGTTTTGGAAAAATCTTCGGCCCGTATCTGGACCGCGGTGGACCACCCCACAGTGCTTTTGAAAGCCACCGTGGCGTTGCCCTACGGGGTAATTTCAACCCAAATCGCCGAGGCCGGATAACCGGGCCGAAAGAGAGATGACACCGGGGACGCGCGAGCGTCCCGGAGTCCACCGGCGCCGGGGCTTCGGAAAAGGAATGTTTCCCGGGAGGCCCGGCGTCACATCTGAGCGGCGCGCGGCCCTCAGGCTTAGGGAATCAGCCCTCATGCGGGGCGTTTTCGGAAAGCCGTTCGGAGGTTTTCTTTTCCAGTTCGAGAATATAACGGCGCACCACATCGGGCAGGGGCGCTTTGGTCCGGTTTCGATAGTCGTAGGACACGACCACAGCGTCCCCTTCGGCGGCGATCCGCCGATGCCGGTGGCTCACGATGCGATAGACCATGAGGAAGCGGTCTGTTTCCAGGTCGGTGACGCGAGCTCCCACGGAAACCGTGTCCGGGTAGGTGAGGGGGAATCTATAGCGGCATTGGGCCGAGGCGAGAATCGGGCCCATGCCTGTTTCCTCCATGATTTCCATGTAATTCATTGCCCGAAAGTAGGCGATTCGGGCCGTTTCGAAATAGCGGAAGTAGACCACGTTGTTCACGTGCCGGAAAGCGTCCATCTCACCCCAGACGACGGGAAGTTCGATGACCACGGGAAATTCCTTCAAGAACTCTTCCATTCGTTCCGCCTCCTTGCCGAGCCGCGAGGGGTTCTTCCTATTTCCTTCAGCGGTTCCCGGAAACCATCCGGGGATCCCCCGTTCCTTTGAGGGCCGGCGGCCCCCGGTCGAGAGCCCTCCAGTCGGCGGGCGCGCCCTAGGCATGCGGGTCAGAACCTTTGCGACGCGCATTTTGCTGCGCCATTCCCTCGATCGCGTGTTTCCCTTCTTTGCCGATGCGGCCAATCTGGAACGCATCACCCCGCCGGCACTCCATTTTCGGATTCTCACGCCTTTGCCCATCCCCATGGGAGCCGGGACGATCATCGACTACCGGCTGAGGCTTTTCGGGATCCCCTTCGGCTGGACGACGCGCATTGCCGTCTGGGAACCTCCAAGGCGCTTCGTGGATGAGCAAATTCGTGGCCCATACCGTTTGTGGCTGCACACGCATACATTTGAGCCGTGCGGGGGCGGTGTGTGGATGGAAGACCGGGTACAGTGGGCCCTGCCCTTGTATCCCGTGGGAGAATGGGCCGGCCCCGGAATCGGGGCGCTCATCGCCTGGATTTTCCGATACCGCGCCCGGACGATTCCCCGACTTCTTGCGGCTCCCTGCACCGAACCTGCCGCTCCGCCCCCGGGCTTTTCGGCATAACTTGTGCCTGTGCTCCAGGGGAAGGCCTTATGCCCTGCGACGGAACCCTTTGATCTGCATAAGACGCCGAAGCGATGCGCGAACTCCCGCTCAAGCACCATTTCGTGGGCCTTCTGAGAGACTCATACGGGTACTCGGCCGACAAGGGCCTCATGAACCGTCGTTTCCTGGCCCATGAGGATATGCGACAATCCCCACCAGAATTTTGATGTCGTGCGAACGCGGTTAAGGCGCCGTCTTGCTGAGGTGCCGGCGCACATAGTCCGCCGCTTCAAGGCCGGCCACGCAGCCTTCCCCGACCGCCTTGGCGATCTGCCATGGCGGCCCGCAAATGTCGCCGGCGGCGTAAACTCCGGGTACGTTGGTCTCCTGTTTTTTGTTGGTAAGGATGTACTGAAAGCTTTCGGGATCGAGATCCACCCCCAAGGCCGTGGCCAGTTCCAGGGCGCCCTTGGCGCCCAATTCGATAAAAACGCCCTCCACGGGAAGATGCGTCCCGTCATCGAGGACAAGGCCTTTCACCGCGTCCGTGCCTTCGATCCGGATCACCGTGAGGCCCTCGTGCACCTGAACGGCGCTTTCCCGAAGCTTTTCAGCCAACGTGTTCGCCACTTGGAGCCTCTCGCACACGAGATGCACTTCGGAGGCGGTAAAAAGCAGGATGAGGGCTCCCGAAACGGCGGCGCTTTCGCACCCCACCACGGCTACGGGAACGCCGCGGAAAAAATTGGCGTCGCACTCCACACAATAGCTCACCCCCTTGCCCAACAATTCCTTTTCCCCGGGGACACCCAACTTTTTGCGAGAAATGCCCATGGCCAAAACTAAGGCCCGCGCCTCCAAGTCCCGGCCCGATTCCAGATGGACGAGGAAAACATCGTCCTGCTTTTCAAGCCCAACCACATCTTCATCCACAAACAAGGCCCCAAATTGTTCGGCTTGGCGCCGCCCCTGAATGAGCATTTCTTGCCCCGTCGTGTGGGGCATGCAGCAAAAGTTTTCCACATGGGCTCGCCAGGCGCTGCTTTTGGCCGTTTTGCCCACCACAACCGTTCTCACTCTCTTTCGGGCCGCATGAATGGCCGCCTGAAGACCGGCGGGGCCGGTTCCGATGATCACCACGTCGGCTTTTTCCATTGTCCGAGGCTCCAATCTCTGTGACGATGTGTTCTGGGGTTTTCGTTTTCTCTTTGACACCCTTGCGAAAAAGTCCCGCGGCAGGACACGGCCGGTCGAAATTTACCGGACTCAACCACTGTGGGAGTTTTGACCTATTCTCGGTCCCCTGAACTTCCAGGGTCGCTTCGAGTTCAGGGGGTGTTGAGCGCCATCTTCGGCGATCCCCAGCCGTTCGCTGCACGGGCTAAATCCCGCAGTCCTGGTTGATCAGCACGATGTGGATCCGTCCCTTAGGGAAGCACTTGGCCGTGACGGTCCAATGGTTGCAAATTCTCTCGGGGCTTGAGCAGTCTTGGCACACGCCGGTCTTGACGCACGGGGTTTTCTTATCCAGGCGCATGGCGTTGATGGGCGCGGCGTATTCCTTGACTCGATGGAAAGCGCTTTCCAGATCGGGGACAATCTTGTTTCGGCCGATGAGAACGACCACGGCTCGGGGGCCGAAGGTGAGCGCCGCCACTCGATTGCCGTACATATCCAGATTGACCAAATGACCTTGTTCGGTCACCGCATTGGTGCCGGTAAAGAAAAGGTCAACAAGGAGAGCCCGCCGACGGCGCTCCAGCATTTCTTCAAAAGGGACCCCTTTTTCGAAGGTGTCGATGACCTCCAGGTCCTTTCGGGTGCGCAAAACCTCGTAAAGACCGCAGGAGACGAACGTCATGGATCCGCCCCAGGAGACGGATTTTGGGTTCCGCGCCGAAAGGATCTTTCCCAAAACCAGTTCTCGCGCCTCCTCCAAACGGTCCACCACATCCACGGTAAAGTTGTTTTTTTCCAGTTTCCCTTTCAAAGCTTCCAGGCGAAGTCTCCAGAAATTTTCCTTTGGGTTTTCCATGGCGCTTTCCTCCCTCCATTGGCATAAGTCATTGCTCGGGCCTGTTGTCAAGGGGCGTCTTTACGAAGGCTCGGAAGCTTCCTAATTTAGTCGGTGAAAGCATCGACGCAAAAAGTGCAGGAGGTGAATACGACAATGTCAGAGGTGGTGCATGTCGTCTGTCCTGAATGTGAGGCGGTCAATCGGGTAGACGGGAACCGCGTGGGTGCGGTTCCCAAGTGCGGCCGATGTTCGGCGGCGCTGTTTGCGGGGCACCCTATCGCCGTGAACGCTTCGGCTTTCGAAAAGCAGGTGAGCCGTTCGCACATTCCTGTGGTGGTGGATTTTTGGGCGCCGTGGTGCGGTCCATGTCGCATGATGGCGCCGGCCTTCGAATCGGCGGCGCGGCGTCTGGAGCCGCGCGTGCGGTTTCTCAAGGTCAACACGGAGGAAGAGCCAAGTTTAGCCTCACGCTACGGAATTCGAAGCATTCCCACTGTGGTGATTTTTAAGAACGGGCGTGAGGTGGCGCGCCGTTCCGGCGCTATGGATGCGCCAACACTGGAGCGGTGGGTGCACGGCGTGCTTGCAGCGAGCTGAATCGCTACCAGTCGTAGAGCACTTCCCAATGCTCCTGGAAGGAAGGGTCCAGCTGGCTGTAGCGGTACGTCATGGTTTTTCCGGTACCCGGCCCCTTGGCGCTTTCTTCCTTCCAAAAGCGAATGACGATGGCCGGCATTTTGCCGTCGGGAAACACCGATCCGCCTAAGTGTGCCGGGACAGGGATCCAAGTTTCTTTTTCTTCGATAATTTTCCACACGGTGCCATAGCGCTTGCTGCGCACACGTTCGCCGACGCGTGGAAGATCCAACTTGGCCCGCAGTTCTTTGAACCGATAGGGGCTTACGTCCCCTTTGTCCAAGCATTTGTCCCCTATAAGTATGATCCCGATGGCGCCCAGAGGGGCGGTGAGGATGATGGACAAGACGGCCACGGCCAGGATGACTTCACCGGAGGCGACGCCGGCGGCCATGGGCACGGCGCCGATGGCCGCCTGGACGGTGGCCTTGGGAATGTAGGCGACGACGCAAAAGAGTTTTTCTTTCCAATTCAGCGGCGTTCCCAACAATGAGACCCACGTGCCGATGCTGCGAAAGATGAGGCCGACGAAAATGACCGCGGTGCCGGCAAGCCCCGCCTTCCACGCCACGTGGATATTCACCTGAGCCCCTACGAGGACGAAGAGGAGCAGTTCGGCGAAGACCCAGAGCTTTTTGAGCTTTTGAGAAATGAGGTGGGCGATGGGTTCGGCCTTTTCGAGGATGACGAACCCGATGGCCATAACCCCGAGCAGGCTTGCCACCGGGACCCAATGTTCCACGGCCGATTCGATCCACGTGAGTACAATGGACACCCCGAGGACGAGAAGCGTCCTTTTGGGCGGTTTCCAATCATAAGTTACGAAAAGTTTGTAGAGAAGATAGCCGGGGATGGCTCCCACAAGAATGCCCAGGACGATGGAAATGGGAATTTCGGCGAGCTTTGCCCAGATATTCACCTTGCCGCCGCCGTACATGCCGAGGAAAATTGTGAAAAGAACGATGACGAAAACGTCGTCCACCGAGGACGCGCCGAGAATCAAGGTGGGAACCCCCTTTTTCGTTCCCAGGCCACGATCCATGTAGTCGATCATGAGGGGGACGACGACGGCAGGGGACACGGCCCCTAAGATGGCGCCGAGGATGGCCGCTTCCAAAAGGCTTATTCCCAGCCATTTGGGGGCGACCAGCATGACGCCGAGAATTTCGAAAATGGCGGGCACGGCGCTCATGGTCAAGGCCGCGCGGCCGACCCGGTTGAGCGTGTCCCGATGCAGTTCAAAGCCGGCACGAAGGAGGATGACGATCAGAGCGATTTTTCGAAAATCCGCGGATACTTGCATCATCTCGGGGCGCATGAGTCCCAAGACATAGGGTCCCACCAAAATGCCTACCAGCAGCATGCCCACGAGCCCCGGCAGCTTCAGCTTTTTGAAAACGTAATCGGCGCCAAGCCCTAGGACGATGATCAAAGCCAAACTAATGGCCATAAAAATCCTCCCCTATCTTCACTGGCGTTGATTGGGTGAGCGAAGCGAACCCCAACTTAAGGCTCCGAAAATCCTCCCTTACTTTACCCGTGTAGGTTGGGGTGAGCGAAGCGAACCCCAACAGAGACCCATGAAAATCCTTTCTTTTCTCCACCGCTTTAGGTTGCGGTGAGGCAATGGAACCCAATCCTTACACCCGGACGGTGCTGGAGCACATCATGCCCATTTGAGCTTCTTCCGCATCTCCTGTGGAAATCTGTTGCGCCATTTGACGCAGTTCCTCTTTGATGGCAGCGATGGTCCGCATTTTTTGGTTGAGCAAGGCGATCTTCTGATCCCTTTCGACCGCTCCGGCCTTTTGCATAGCCACGGCCTTTTCCAGGGCGTCTTGAATGCCCTGGGCCGTAGTGTCGATCTTGGCATTCAAGTTCCATCGGAAAGTGAGAAAGCTCTCTTGGAGACGACGCATGAAATCGGAACGGACCCGGCCGCAGTTGGCATCGATCCGCTCCGGCAGTTTTTTCATGAGGTTGCTTAAAACCCTTTTTTGAGAAAAACTTGTAGGCATGAGTTTTCGGGAAAAGAAATCCACTGCGCCCGCGATGTCGAAAAATCGCGGAGGATCTCCCAAAAGATAATAAAACCGGCTGTCGGCCCGCAAACACTCATCCGTTTGAATGGTTTCGAAGGGGATGTCGAAAAGTTTGGCGGAAGCCTGAATGAGGCGTTCAATAACTTGGTTGGTCCGGTCCGAGTATTGGCGGGAGACCCGAGCGAATTCTTCGTTCAGGGCCTTTTCCTCATTGACGATCCAGTCGTCGAAGGTGCGGACGATCCCTTCGTTGAGCACGCTCTCCATCTTTTCCACATATCGGGAAACGGGCAAATGTTGGTTCTTTTCCCCCTCTTGGCGCAGCTGTTCCATGAGTTCCGGCAAATGGTCCTTTTGCAGGCGCTTCAGTTCTCGGTCCAGCCACGCCATGATCCGTTTGATTTCGGCTTCAAAATAATAGCTGTTCTCTTCGCGGTCCCTCCGAATCTTTTGAAGTTCTTTCTGGAAGAGGGCGATTCTCTGTTCAAGATCCTGAAGCGGCATCTCAATGGCTTTCTGCTCCAGCTGGACGGAAAACTCTACATCATTCAACATCTTTCGGGCCGACTGGGTGGCGGATTGAAGGAGCACACGGCCCTTTTCCTGGGTAAGAAAGTGCGTCAGGACTTCTTCCAGCTGAGGAAAGTAGCTTTGGGCGATTTTCTCGCGGTCTTCCTTGAGCCGTCCTTCCAGGGCCAGCTTGGCGGAAAGGGGCAAGATTCGAATTTCCCCGTCCTGGATGACGCCCTTGAGCACCTGTTTGGAAAATTCCAGGGACTCTTCACGATCTTCGGGATCCACGTAGTCGATCTTGTTTTGGACAAAAAAGATCTTGCTGACATATTGGCGCACGTCGCGCAAAAACGCCAACTCCGATTGGCTGATGGGGGGATCCACCGTAAAGAGAAAGAGGGCCGCATCCACTTTGGGCAAGAAGTCGTATGTGGCCTGCGTGTTCGTCTCGAAAATCGAGCCCACCCCCGGTGTGTCGATGAGGTGGACGCCGCCGCGAAGGGTTTCCGCCGGATAGGCGATTTCCACGCGGTTCACGCCTTTGGCATTATCCGGGTTGCCTCTTTCGGTGACATAGTCGACCAGATGACGTCGATCGATGGTTTGGGTTTTGCCGTCTTTGAACCGCACGAGAATTTCTTCCTCGGGGCCGTAGCGGATCATGGTCACGATGGATGTGAGCGGCACCACGGCGGTAGGGAGGATGTTATCTTTAAGGATGGCGTTGACGAGGGTGCTTTTGCCTCGTTTGAATTCACCGAGGACCACAAGGTAAAAGGCACTTTGGCGAACTTTTTCCGCCAATTCGTCCACTTGGCCGACGAAGACATCGTCGGAATCATTTTTTTTCAGGTTCCGGATGTCTTCCAAGACTTTCAGAAGCCGGGCCTGCATCTGTCGATATCGTTCCAGCATCCCCGCGACCTCCTGATGATGTTGGCATCAAATCAAAAAACCCCAGCCGCCATGCGGGTGGGGTCTTTGTCAGGAAAAACAGCGACATGCCTGAACGCGAACCTCACGCCGAATGGCGGTTGCCACCTTTTGACAACCCCTCGCCGTGGAGAAGTCATCATCCCCGCCGTTCGGGCAGGGGCGGTTCAGGCAGACTTCATTGCCTTGATCATGTGGAGGTCATATACAAAGAACTGTTCCCTATGTCAATAGCCCAGGTTCCGCAGCTCCCCACCTCGCCTCGCGCGGGGGTGCGTGTTCATTGGAAAAAGCCTACGATGTATTTTACGGCCGTGAAGACGATGATGGCGGCCAACATCCATTTGATGGCTTTGGCCGGAACGTATTTTTGGCATCGTGCGCCCAGATACATGCCCGCCATCCCGCCGACGCCGAAAAGGACGCCGAGGAGCCAGTCCGGGGCCACGGACATGGTGGGGTAAAAGGGGGCCAGGGCTTGATAGAAGGCCACGCCGGCCACGGAGGTGACAAAGGTGCCCATGAGGGCTGCTCCGGCTACCGTGTACACCGGGAGTTTGAAAAAGGTGACAAAGAAAGGCGCGATGATCGCCCCGCCGCCGATGCCGTAAATGCCGCCTACAATGCCCACGATGAAGGCCAGGGCGAAGATCCCCCAAAACGGCACATCGTAGGATTCTTCATAAAACGTGTAACCGAGCCGGCGGGTATTGAAATGGGTCACTTTCACCGACGGCAGCGGCTGAAGGGATTGCCCGCCGGATTGGGAGGCCATGGCCCGGTGGCGGCGTACCATTTCCTGGAACCTCTTTTCCGCATCAGCTTTCGACGGGGTCCCGGTGTTTGCTTTGACCAGATCCTGCACCATCCTCAGGCCGATGTAGAGCAACACGGCGGCGGCAAAAAGCTTAAAATTCTTCGGGTTCGGCAGATAGGCCACCCGGACGACGGCGCCAATAAGGACGCCCGGCAGCGTGCCGATGACCACGACCCAGGTCAAGGGCCAGACCATCCGGCCTTCCTTCCAATAGCGATAGACCCCACTGGGAATGGCGACGATATTAAAAAGCTGGTTGGTGGCGCTGACCGAAGGGTGCGTATAGCCGAGAAACGACATTTGAAAAGGCAGCAGGAGAAACGCCCCGGAAACCCCTCCCATGGACGTGAAAAAAGAAATGACGAAGGCGACCAACGGTGGCACCCACGGTGCCACTTCAATCCCCGCAGTACGAAAGACCATCTCCGCCTCCTTTCCCTGTCGCGCTCTGTTCCCCACGGAACCGGTCCATGCCTTTTGTGAAGATTAGTTCATACTAAGAGAACGCCATACGATTCGTCAAGGCCGGTGCTTCCCCGCAAGGGCTCGCACTGGCGGTCTTCGGCGCACTTATGGTACATGTGCCCCTCGGGGTGGTTTCGTCCCAAAGCGAGGGGATTTCTTGAACGTGTGGGAGCGTGAAGAAGATGAAGGTCTTGCGAACCGGAAAAGGCAACATCCGCGGTCTTCGGCGGAAAATCGGGTTGGGCTTTCGAGGTGTCCTTTTCTCCCTTGCGGTGTTTTCGGCGGTACCGGCGGCGTTTTCGGATGTCGGCCCGCCCCTGCCGGTCACCGGACAAGGGCAGGATGTTGACGTTCAGCTGCAGGTTCTCCAGGCGTTGAACCAGATCGCCGTCTCCTTGACTCACATCATCACGTACAACGACAAAGTGGTGCTGGACCAGGAATACAACACGATCATCAACAACTTGAATCTCAACAAAATCCCGGACGCCGACATCATCAGCCTGTTGCAGGAACTCATGGACCTCCTCACCAGCTCCAAAATCCAAGAACACGAACGCGCCGCGCTGTCTCGCACCTACGAAAAGAACGTCCAGACCGAACTGAAAAAGCGTCTGAGAAAAAGGATCCTCGAAACGGACCTGCTGCTCAATCCCTACATGGGCGTTCTCAATGCCATGCTCAACGTGGGCTCCTTCTACTTCAACTATCGGGACAGGTTGGACGAGTACAAGAAGGAACGGGAAGAGGCGGCCTGGAAAATCGAGGCGGCTACCCTCCAAGGCCTCAACAATTTCTACAAGAAGTTGCTCAAATATTCCTGGGACCTCATGCGGCGATACCAGCTGCCCGACGAATGGCGCCTCAATGAAAAGCAACTCAGCGACTACACGGCCATTCTTAAGGAACCGGACATCGAGCGCCGATACCGCAAGCTGGAGCGGCTGGAGAGCGCCTTTCAAAAGTTCCCCCCCTACTGGTACTATCGGGGGCAGTCCGCCTACGAAATGGGTAACGCCCAGGAGGCGCTCTTTTGCTTCACCCAGTTTCAGAACATCCATCAAGGAATCTTGAGAAAAGACCCCTTCGCGGCATCCACCGCCATGCACAGGATCATGCTTACCGTTCAAAGTGCCTCACCGGCCCAAATCCGGCGTGATCTCGACGTGGTCCTGGCCAATTCGGACGACGAAGATTGGGGCAATATCCTTTTTGCCGCCCTGCATTACGCGCGTCTCGGGGACACAGACACGGCCGGCCGCCTGATCCTGAGGAACCTAGACAACGGGTATTTGGCGTTCATCGAGGATCCCGAAATGATGCGCGCCATGGGGCCGGCTCTGTTGCTTAAAGCGCGAAGCGACGTGTTCGACCGCATCATGGATGCCATCCTCAAGAACGATAAAGTTAAAAATTACGATGTCCTGTGGCTCTACGGGCAACTGCGCAACCGGGACATCCTGCGCCGGATCCAAGGGGAGTTCGACCATGTGCTCCTGCTGGCCGAAAACAAATCCATGCTTAATCCCCTTAACGTCTTTCGCGGAGATAATCTGGCGCTGCTTTTGCCGAGCCGATGGATGGCCGACAACCTCACGGTGCACCTGCGTCTCATGGATGACGAGGGGGAGCACACGTTTCAGCCGTCAGAAGTGACCCCGCTTCGCAACCATCCCGAAGTCAGCGTCCTGACGTTCAAGGATGTGCTGTCGACAAAGAAGTTCATAAAGAACCGGAGACAGGCCCGGATTGTCGTGTCCCTGTGGCGGGAAAAGCTTGCCGAGGACCGAGGCGCTAAAGAAGACTATAAGATTGAAATGGTCTTCGCGGCCACGATCGTCCCATCGGAAAAGCAGGTCGCGAAGATCGTGAAATACTCCAGGTTCCTTTTCGCCGATGCCGGGCGCACCGAGCAGAACGCTTCGGGGAACCCTGAAGAGCCCAAAGGAGACAAGAAGGAAGGGGATGCCTTGTGGTTCGCCAAGGAAAAACTTGTACTCAACGGGGAAACTTTTCGCTGGAGTGACGACGGCATCGTCTTCTAGGGCCCCATGCGGATTCGTAGGTTGGGGTGAGCGCAGCGAACCCCAACGCTCGACAGCCGCCGAACAGCCTGCAACCCCAGAGTCGTAGATTCGTAGGTTGGGGTGAGCGCAGCGAACCCCAACGCTCCACACCCTAGAACCGCGATACGATCCAGCCGACGAAAATGACGGGCACCCACACCGCGCTGAGAATCAAAAGGGCCTTCGCCCACTTGTCTTGGAAGTAGCGTTTTGAGGAGTTGACGACCCAGGTCCAGTTAAGTGCGATGTGGATCCCGACGAGCACCACAAACAAAATCCCCAATGTGCCATGCACATCGGCCCAACTGTGGCGGGCGACGCCCAGAAACCGAGGGGGCGATCCCCCGGCGAGCCGCCCGGTGGGGATGGCGAATTTCAGCAGGAGTCCCAGAATGAGCAGGGCCGTGAAGTTGACGTAAAGTAACGCGCCCGTGAGATACAGCCATCGGTTTTTGTCCATGGCGAGACCCCCCGTGTTTTCGAGAAGCTTCTGAATGCCAAGGACTCCGTCCAAGTGAGTGGAGCCGCCGGACTCAGTCCTTTCGGACAATTTCGACTACGGTCAGTTCCGGCGGAGCCAGCACCCGGATCGGCGGTCCCCAAGTGCCCGTGCCGCGGCTCGTGTGAAGCATGGATCCCTTGCCCACGTCGTATGTGCCGTTAAAAAAAGGATACATCAGGGCGACGAAAAGGGAGAAGGGGAAAATCTGGCCTCGATGCGTATGTCCGGAAAGCTGGAGGTCGAAAAGGCCGACGGTTTCCGGGCATATCTGGGGTCTGTGCTTCAAATACAAGGTGAACAGGCCGTTGGGTGCCGCTTGAAGCAGGGCGGATTCCGTCTCGGGACGGTCTTTCCAGGTGTCGTCCGCGCCCACCACGTTGAGAACGCCCGCCACGGTGGTGGCATGATCCCTGAGCAGCGTGAAACCGGCCCGCCGTGTCCACTCTGAGGCTCCTTGGAGACCCACATAGTATTCGTGATTTCCCACAATGGCCACTTTGCCTAGAGGCGGCCGGACCTTTTGGAACAGCGCAAGCAACGGTTCCAAGGAATGGGGCGCCCCGTCCACCAAATCCCCAGTGGAAACGAGCAGATCCGGATTGACGGCTTGGACGGCCTGGAGGATCCTCTCGACACGGGCTTCCCGCCCGTTGAGCCCCAGATGCACGTCGGAAATTTGGGCCACGACAATGCGCGGCATGTGAGGGGGAAGCTTTTCCGTTTCCAGGCGAATCCGTTCAATGCGAATGTTCCGGGCTTCGAAAGCGCCATAAAGGGTGAGGGCCCCTGCCGTGACGAGCACCAAAACGGCGGACGGTTTTTCCGGGATGCGGGTGACGTCCAAGCCGGCGTAGCGATGAAGTCCCCAGAGTACCCCATTGAAGGCGCCGAGGACCAACGAACACCAGAACGCCAAAAACAAAAACCCCATCCAGGGGTACCCTACATGAGCCAAAAGGCGCGCTTGGGTTTCCCATCCGCCGCGTTCCAAAACACGGCAGAATATAGGGGATAGGATCATGAGGGCGAGGAAGGCCGTAAAGGCGAACAAAAGTTCTTTGCGATCGGCAAAAAGCACATGCACGCGGTGATAGAACACCGCATGCATGCCCGTATAGACGGTGAGGAAAACGAGGAGAAAAGTCCACATGGCGCTAATCGGCGGCGCGCTCTTTGGCCAGTTCCTCGGGGCTCATGGTCCAAAACGGGGTGCCGTCCTTGGTGAGACGCACTTTGAATTCGAACTGGTCGCCTTTCTTGACTTTCGATGCCATGAAGACTTCCTGACCCTTAATATCCGCCCAGCAGCCCGTGATCTTGACCGTGTCCCCGACCTGGATGCCCATGGTTTTCGGGTCGATAAACCAGCGCGGGCCCAGATGCACCAAGGCCTTGGTTCCGTCCTTGTCCTCGACCATCAAAGCCACCCCGGGGCTCATGCCTTCCATAGGGGTCACTTCCTGAATCTTCACGACCGTGCCCTTGATCTTGTCCAATTCCTGAGCGTTATAAAGGCGATCGTATGCCCCCCCTTTTTCCCACCCTCCCATGTTGCTCACCGGAGGCTGAGCGGCGCTCGACCCCAGAAGCCCCATGATCATGAACCCCACCACGGGGAAGATAAGCCGATTCTTGAGCCCTTGTACTGTCATACCATGCTCCTCTATTTCGCGGTTTGCGGTTCGTGGGATTCCCGTGACACACTGTTCTCGTGTGTTGGAATGCAGGCGAGACTCAACCGGAGCAGTCGGGCGTACAGGCCGTCCTTTCGGATCAGGTCCTCGTGACTTCCGGTTTCCACCAATCTCCCCCCTTCTAGGACGAAAATCCGGGACGCTCTTCGAACCGTCGACAGCCGGTGCGCAATGACGATTCCCGTGCGGCCCGCCAAAACATCTTGCAAGGCTTTTTCCACCTCCCATTCCGTGGATGAATCCACATTGGAAGTGGCTTCGTCAAGGATAAGGATCTTGGGGTCCCGGGCCAACACCCGGGCGAAGGCGAGAAGCTGCTTTTGCCCCGCAGAGAGGTCGATCCCGCCGGGGCCGATGGGGGTGTCGAGCCCTTGAGGCAGACGGGCCACGACGGAGTCGAGGCGAGCGTGTGCCACGACACGTTCCAGCGCACGCGGGTCCAAGGAGAGGTCCAGGCAAATGTTTTGGCGAAGGGTACCGGGAACGAGGAACACGTCTTGCATGACAAGTCCGATCTGCCGCCGCAGCCAATGCACGTCCAGGTCTCGGATGTCATGCCCGTCGAGAAGAATGCACCCGTCGGAGGGCTCATAGAAGCGTTCCAACAAATTGATCAATGTGGTTTTGCCGGCCCCGGTGGCGCCGACCACCGCGACGGTTTCCCCCGGCTCGATGTGAAAGGTGATGTTCTGGAGCACGGGGCGGCCGGAATCATAGGCAAAGGAGACCCGGTCAAAGGTGAGAGCCCCTCGCACATGAGGGAGCCTCACGGCGGCGGAGAAATCCGGCCCCGCCGGGCGGGTGTCCAGAAGCTCAAAAATACGCTCCGCCGACGCCAGAGCGGACTGCACGATGGAGTATTTCTGGGACAGTTCCCGCAAAGGCTGAAAACAGAGGCGCACATAGGACAAGAAGGCGATCAACGTCCCCAAGGACATCCGATCTCGGACGATTTCCCCTCCGCCGAACCAGATCATGAGGGCGACGGCCGATGAATGCATGACTTCAATGAACGGCATGAAAAAACCAAAGATGTGGATCTGGCGAAAGGCGGCCCGGAGATGGGCGCCGTTGAGTTCTTCGAAGCGGGCGGCGGTATCCTTTTCCCGTTGAAAAGTCTGGATGACGGAAAGACCGCCGAGGACTTCCTGCAAAAAGGCGTTCATCCGTGCCAAGCGCGTGCGAAGATCTCGAAAGGATTCCCGGGCCAAACGGCTGAACCACCAGGTCGCCGCCAAAACGATGGGGATGACGGTGCACAGGAGCCCTGTGAGACGCCAATCCAACCAAAACAAAATCGCCAGGATGCCGAAAAGCTGAATGAGGTCGTTAAAGACGGTGACCACGACCGAAGTCATGGCCTCGTGCATGTTTTGAATGTCGTTGGTGAGCCGGGTGGTCAGTTTGCCCACAGGATGCGCATTGAAAAAGGCCACATCCAGATGAACCACGTGATGAAAAAGGCGCTGGCGAAGGGCGTGCATCACCCGCTGGCCAGCCCACTCCAATAGGACGACTTGAAAGAAATTAGCCGCAAAGCCGACGGCCATGAGCCCGATGAAAATGAAAGACACCTGACGCAGGCCGCGAAGACGTTCCGTCAAGGCCAGGGCCTCGCGCGTGATATAGCCGTCCACGCCCGTTCGTACCACGGAGGGGATGGCCAGTCCTGCGGCCGAAATGAGCAAGGAGAGGACGACCGCTCCGAGAATCGGCTTCCAGTAAGGCCGGAGGACTTCCATGAGGCGCCTCCACAGCCTTATGTCTCTTATGCGCCCCAGATGAGCCTCTTCGAAGTATCCATAGCCGTAATGCATAGCGCGTTATTCCATGCACGACATGCGGGTTTGGTGCTCATGGATCGTTCGATAAAAGGCGTTTCTCTCCAACAGCTCGTCGTGGCTCCCGGCGTCGACGACCCGGCCGTCTTCCATGACGAGGAGGCGATGGGCGTCCAGAAGTTGGGCGATCCTGTGGGAAATGACAAGGCAGATTCTATGGCGGCCATATTGGGCCAAGTGCCGCAAAATGATTTGTTCGGTTTCCGCATCCACGGCCGAGAGCCCGTCGTCGATGATGAGAATGGGGCGATCGACAAGAAGGGCCCGCGCCAAAGCGATCCTTTGGCGCTGGCCGCCGGAGAGGCGCACCCCCTTTTCCCCGATGCGTGTTTCATAGCCGGCTTCCATGGCGAGGATTTCTTCATGGATGGCCGTGGCGCGAGCCGCCTCGTGAATTTCCCTCTCCGTGGCATCGGGTTTCCCCAAGGCGATGTTGGCGGCGATGGTGTCGGAAAAAAGGACGCCGTCCTGAGGGACGTAGGCGATCAGAGACCGGACGTCGGCCACACGCATTCGGTTGACGTCGATTCCGTTCACGGTGTAGGTCCCGTCGGGAACGGGATAAAGGCGGGTGAGGATTTGGCACAGCGTGGATTTACCCGAACCCGTGGGACCGATCAGGCCGGTGATGCCGGGTCCCAGTGTGATGGAGCATTGGCGCAGCACAGGTTTTTCCATGCCCGGGTAGGCAAAAGTGCATTCATGCAGTCGGAGCGTCAAGGGAGGAGGAGGCGCGGCAACAGGAGCGCAGGGGTCCTGCAGAGCTGGGCGGTCCGAAAGAAGATCCCGGATGCGATTGAGGCTGGTGAGGCCCCTCTGGAATAGGTTGGCGACCCATCCGAAGGCCATCATGGGCCAGGTGAGCAGGTGGAGGTAGGCGATAAAGGCCACGAAATCCCCGGGGCTGATGGTCCGCTCCATGGTGAGGCGGCCGCCGAAATAGAGTACCAACACCATGCTGGCGTTGCCCACCAGGCCGGCAAAGGGGAAGAGCGTCCCTTGGACCATGGCCGCCTTGAGGTTGTGGTGCACGTAAGCCCGCCCTAGGGCATCGAAGCGCGCCGTCTGGGCTTCTTCCTGATTGTAGGCCTTGAAGAGGCGGATGGAGGCGAGAGTGGTTCGGGCGCATTCCGTGAGTTCGGAAAATTTTTCTTGAACCTGGACGAAGCGGCGGTGCAGCTTCCCCGAGAGGGATCGGGTCAAAAGGGCCAAAAGGGGGAGGGGAGCGACGGCAATGGCGGTCAATCGACCATGCAGGGCGGCCATGAACGCCAAAGCGGCGACGCTCATGAACACCGCATCCACAAAAGCCACCAGACCCATGCCGGCGGCAAGCTGCACCGAGGCGAGATCGTTGCCCGAAAGGGCGAGGATGTCCCCCGTGCTTCGGCGATGAAGGGCGGTGCGATCCAGTGTGAGCACATGGCTCACCATTTCCTGCCGGATATCTCTTTCCAAGAGCCGGGAAAAACCCAAGAGAAAGAATCGCCAGAAATACCTCAGGACGGCGATGAGCAGGGCCAGGCCAACGATCTGGGCCGCGCGTCGAACAAGGAGGGCCGTGTCTTCGCCGGCCGAGACGCCGTCCACGGCGTGCTTCATCACGCGGGGAATCCACAGCTGGAGGACGTCGACAACGGCGAGGCAGAGAAAGCCGGCCGCAAGCCGCCACACGTATCGGCCCGCCAGAGGCTTAAGCAGCCGGAAAGCGTTCCCCGCATCCCGCCCATGGGGCTGTTCCGGCCCGCGGCGGCTCACAGGTCCCTCACTGCACCGCCGATTGGGAAAAAGCGGGCTCCGGTGGAGCCCACCGGCGGTTTTTCAGGAGCCAGACGACGAAGTAGATGACGGGGGTGTCCAGAAGGGCGATGGTGAGTTTGAGAACCCATTGGCCCAAAATCAAAGGGGTCACGGGCATGACACCATAGAAGGCGACGGTGATGAAAACCACGGTGTCGATGAGCTGGGAGACGGCTGTGGAGACGTTGTTTCGGATCCAGAGGTGCCTCCCGCCCGTCAGCCGCCGCAGCAGGTGAAAGGCCCACACGTCATGGTATTGGCTCAGAAGATAGGCGCTGAACGAGGCGACGATGATCCGCGAGGTGCTGTCCAGAATGGTTCGAAAGGCCGAATCGTGCGGCCAAAAAGCGGCGGGCGGCCACAGCAGGGCGAGGCGCACCAAGAACAAAGAAAAAAGGAGCGCCACAAAGCCGCCCAAGACCACCGTGTTGGCTTTGTCTCGTCCCCACAGTTCGCTCACGACGTCGGTGACCACGAAGGTGATGCAGTAGGCGAGCACCCCGGCGGGGACCACCATGCCGAAAACCGTGATGATCTTGCTGGCCAAAACCGAGGCGATGACCAGGCTGCCGACGAAAATGCTGTTGAGAACAACAAAAGCTTTCTGGCTTCTCTCTTCCATCATCCGCTTCACAACCCCGACCGACCCTTTACGAAACCCTTGGCTCTCTCTGTTCCTTGCCACCGCTACCTGAGGCTCGCCTCACTCATCCCAGCCCTTAACCCGCACCGTTGAAGGCTCAGGCGAAGGTGGCGACCATGCCAATCTAAATCATTTCCGCCTGAAACCCAGCCAGCCGTAGGTTGGGGTGAGCGCAGCGAACCCCAACACCTGAATTTCACCTGCAACCCGAACCCCCGCTCAACACCCGGACAACACCCGGGCGAACTCTTTACCCTTTTCCCGAGCGGCAATCAAGTCTTCGGGCCGCTTCAGAATGTCGCCTTCGGCATCGACCCCGCGAACCAGAAGACTTCCCCAGAGATCGGCGCCGACGGCGTCGAAAAAGTACCGAACCGTGAGCAGCACCCCGTCAAAGAGTTTCTTGCCGTGCGTCGCTCCCGCCGCAATAAAAAACCCCCGCCGGGGGTAGTCCTTGGACCCGAAAGGAATGCCGTCAATCCAATAGCGCTTGACCCAAAGGGATTGGCACCGGTCCATGAAAATTTTTGTGTGAGCGGAAACGGTATAAAAGAAAATAGGCGAGGCGAGCATGATCCCGTGAGCGCCCGAGACGGCTTCCGCTACCTTGTGGAAATCATCTTCAATGACGCAGCGGCCGGATTTTTTGCAGCCGTAGAGTTCCAGACACGGAGAAATCTTAAGGTCCCTGAGGTAGAAGCACTCTACGGCCGCTCCTGCCTCCCGAGCGCCTTCGACGGCATGGTTGAGCAAGGTGGAAGTGTTCCCGGATCTTCTGGGGCTTCCGTACAAGGCGACAATGCGCACCATGGCGCTACTCCTTTCGGTTGAGAGGGTGAATCGCAAAAATTTTGACACGCGAACCGCCCGTGTGTCACATAAAATTCGAGGGCGTAAGGAACCGAAAAATCCCGGCCGCCCTCGAGGCGACTTTCCACGCTGAACTCAAGGGCTTGGCGAGGCCACAATGTCTTCCGAACAAGAGGAAAATCCCGAAGTCTCCCAAAAGCGTCTTTCCTTGGGCAAGCGTCTACGCCGGTGCCCCTCCTTTCGGTGCATCGGCGTCCAGCCCAATTGGCTGGATTATCCGGAAGAGATTCGCGACAACTTGCTGCAAAGCCCCGTCGTTTACTATCCCAGCCGCCTCTACGAGGATCTTTTCCGGTCTCTGGGTAAAAAGGTTTTCCCTCAAAACTACTATGGCTTCATGGGGCACAAGATCCGCCAAACGGCTCTGTTTCAGTTACTGGAAGTCCCTCATCCCCGCACGCGGCTCTATTACGGTAGAAAGAGACTTTCCAGGATCCTGGGCGATTTCTCCTTTCCCATGATCGCGAAAAACCCGGTGGGGTCCTCCCAGGGGGAAGGCGTCTGGTTGGTCCGAACGGAAGAGGACCTGCGCCGATATTTGGCCGACCACCACCCGGCCTATATTCAGGAATACCTTCCCATCGATCGGGATCTTCGCGTGGTGCTGATTGCCGGTCGTGTTGTCCACGCTTATTGGCGCATCGCGAGGCCCGGGGAATTTCGAAACAATGTATCTCGTGGCGGGGCCATATGCTTTGACGCCGTTCCTGACGAGGCCTTGGACTTTGCTCGATGGACGGTGAAGGTGTGCCGGTTTGACGAGGTGGGTCTGGATATTTGCCATGCTCATGGCCGATGGTGGGTGTTGGAGGCCAACATGGTCTATGGCCTGGAGGGATTTCGGCGCCGCGGGCTGGATATTTACGACATTTTGCAATCCCTGGACGAGGGAGGCGAGTTGTGAGTCGACCGGATCAAGTGGCGAAGAATATCGAACTGGTTCGGGAAAAAATCCGGCAGGCCCGGCGGGTTTTGGTGCTCACAGGGGCCGGCATATCGGCGGAATCGGGCGTGCCGACGTTTCGCGGGGCGGGGGGGCTGTGGCGGGAATACCGAGCCACGGACTTGGCCACACCGGAGGCGTTTGCTCGAAATCCCCAGCTTGTGTGGGAATTTTACAACTACCGCCGCCAGGTGCTGGCTCCGCTGAAACCCAACGCCGCCCACATGGCTCTTGTCACCCTGGAAAATCGGACGCCCGATTTCGTTCTGCTTACCCAGAATATCGACGGACTCCATCAGGCCGCCGGTTCGCGAGCCGTGGTGGAACTCCACGGCAACATCTGGTGGGTTCGGTGCTGTGGATGCGGCCGGAAAAGCGAGGACCGGCGCCTCCCCATTCCTTATCCTCCTTACTGCGAGGCCTGCGGCGCCATGCTGCGCCCCGACGTGGTGTGGTTCGGCGAATCTCTCGACTCTCACGTGCTTCAGACCGCTTACGACAACCTGGAACGCTGCGATGTCATGGTGGTTATCGGCACGTCGGGGGTGGTCCAGCCAGCGGCCTCCATGGGACTCTACGCTCAGCAGCACGGCGCCTTCGTGGTGGAAATCAACCTGGAGCCCACTCCCTACAGCCGGGCCTTTAACGTGAGTCTTCTCGGCAAAGCGGGCGAGCTCGTTCCCCAAATCATCGAGGAATCCCCGCCTTCTTCCTAGCCCCCACTACCCGAATAACGTACAATCCGTAGGTTGGGG
>CALGPN010000036.1 GCA_937960435.1 uncultured Desulfosoma sp. | reverse complement strand
CAAGAAAACGGGAGAGGGGCAAGGCGCCCTGACGGATCGGCAGAGAAAGATCTTGCAACTTCTCGAGGAAAACGGACCGGCGCCTTTGGAAACAATTCTGGAAAAGCTGGGGATCGATGAAAGCGCTTTCCGGGCGGATTTGGCCGTGCTGCGCCACCTGGAACTGGCCAAAGCCACAAAGGTTGGCGGCCGGGTATGCTACGCGCCGTTTCGTCTCCCTTCCCCGTGAGACGGTCCATAACGCCCGGGGCGTCGATTCCGCCCCTGTGGCCCGACTCCGCCTCATGCGGGGTTCTCCGAGCGATTTCCAACGCTCCTCGATTCGACAGCCATATTGGTGGGGGCATCTCTACGGGAGCATCCCACGTTCCCCCATGCCGGGGATTCCCGAGGTTGGATGGGTTGGCCCCCGTTCTGTAGGGGCGCACCTTGTGTGCGCCAGAAATTACCCCGTGCCTGACCATTTCTGGAGATACGGGGGTTGGCCTTCCCTGGTCGTCGGGTCTTACCGCCATGCGCGCCCTTAAGCCTCTACTCGCAGCCGTTTTTTGGTGGAGGCCGATCCGATCTCATACACCGATCCGGCTGCAGAAGGCGCTCACGCCCTTCCCGGAGGCGATTGTGGTGGAGCTTCGAAAAACTTGATGTGACTGAAAACGCCACGGATTTCACCCGCGAACGGAACCATGGGCATGCAGACACCATTTCTGAGGGGGACCGCGCGTCTCACATCCCCAGGGTCCATTCCAAGTGTTTCCCGGCAAAGCATCAGGTGTGCGGCACGGGCCTCGTTCTGCGTGCTTGGCGCGACACGGCGTTGCATGGCACGATGAAAAATAAAATCGCGGACTGTTTCGTGACTGACGATCAAGGATTTTCGGCTGTCGCACCGATCCTGCGCAGTTCATCGCCTTTGTCATTTAGGAGTTAAGGCGCATGCTGGGTTTATGGGGGAATGAAGGAAGGGTCTCCTGGAGGTTTGCCGAGTCCATTCAAGCTCGGACAATTTCAAAGCAGGGCCGCCCTGTGGACGTGCGAGCGCCGGCCCACCGGGCCGTCAAAGCGCGACGAGCTGGATCGACCTGCCAATCGTAGCGCTCCTCGTTCTGAAAGTTATCGATAAACGAGGATTGGGCCCCACCGAGCCGGGCCTGAGGTCGCCGTCCGGTCGGGCCCATGCCTTCGGATCAAAAAGCATGGAACCCTCCCGGCACCTGCCGCCTTTTTTGAGTTTTTGAGTGCCGAGATGCCGAATCGACGGCCTCACCGATTCTCGGCGGACGGTTCCCGATCCGGCACCAGGAGGCGTGTGCCGTCGGGTTCGGTGTCTACCCGGTAGCCGAAAAGCTGGGCGAGGCAAGCGAAACTGCGGCCGAAGACCAGTTCGAGCTGGTCGGCCGGAATGCCCAATTTTTCTCCCATAAAGGTGCGGAAATGGTCTTCGTAAGCCAAAAGATGGAGGACCCGGTCCACCGAAGCTCCCTTGGAGGCCTCCATTTCCGAAAAGGCGGCCGCCAGTTGATCGAAACGGCAGCGGCGATCGTGTTCGGCCATGACTTCCAGAAGCAGCTCCACGTCCTTAAAAATATCCCGTCGGGTAAGGTAGGGTTGTTTGCTCAAATCTTCCGCGGGCGCCGGATCCCAGCAGGCCTGGGCACGGCATTGGAGGGGGCGGTCCGCATAGATGAGGCAACGCCGGGATTCGCCGTCCAAGAACAGGCATTCTTTCGTTCCGGGCTTTTCCCGCACCTTGAGCCGTTCGTCCAGCAAGAAGAAAAGGTCTTTCTTGAACGGGGAATGGACGGGCTCGCCCCGCCGCAAAGCATAGACCGCTTCCCAGGGGATGGCCCCTTTCTGGAGCAGTTCCAAATCGTCCATGTGCAAGGTAGGGCTGCCCATGCGGCAGCATTCCCCGCACATGACGCATGCCGGCAGGACTTCCCGGGCATGGTGTTCGGCCAAACCGAGCACCTTTTTCCATGCCGAGACGCGACTTGCACCGTCAAGGCCGTCCCAGGTTTTTAAAACGGCCTGGAAATCGGGGTCCTGGGTCAATTGCAGGACGACGCGTTCCGGAGGCACCCGGTTTTCGGGGTCCTGCCTCAAAGCCTCCACGTAGGCCAGCACGTTTTCTCGAAGCACATCCACGGGCCAGGATGCCGGGGATTGCGCGTCGGCGGGCGGTTGGGCAACAAAGGGATGATCGGGCGACATGCTTTTCATGAACTCCTTTTTTCGGGGGATGGCCGAGTCAATCGAATCGCTTCATAACAACTGGGGGACTTTCGGCCAAGTCGGAAGTGCACGCGGTGTTTTCAAGTTGTGAGGGGGAAGGCTCCCGTGGTAAGGTCTAACGCCTTAATAAATAACGGAAAGTTTTTAGCCGCCCCAAAGGAGGTCCAGCCCATGCGCTATAGCCGCTCGTTTATCCACACGCAATACGAAGTGCCCAAGGAAGCGGAAACCCCGTCCCACATTTTGCTGCTCCGGGGATCCTACATCTACCCGGCCGCGGCCGGCATCTATTCGTTGCTGCCTTTGGGCCACCGGGTGGCCGAAAAGGTCAAAAAGATCATTCGGGAGGAAATGGACGGCATCGACGGCCTGGAAGTGACCATGCCCGTCCTCAACCCCGCGGAACTGTGGAAAGCCACCAAGCGTTATTTCGACATCGGGCAGGAACTCTTTCGCATCCGCGACCGACGTCAGCGGGAATTCGTGCTGGCCATGACCCACGAAGAAATCGTCACGGACATCGCCAAGAAATTCCTGCGCTCTTATCGGGATCTTCCGGTGATGCTCTACCAGATTCAGACCAAAATTCGAGACGAAGCGAGACCTCGAGCGGGGCTGCTGCGAGTGCGCGAATTCCAGATGAAGGACGCCTACAGCTTTCATCCCGACTTCGACGACTTGGATCGGTATTACCCGCGAATCTACAATGCCTACCTGCGAATTTTCGCCCGCTGCGGCCTCAATGCCGTACCCATCGAAGCGGACACCGGCATCATGGGCGGTACGGGATCCCATGAGTTTATGCTGGAGTCGGCGTACGGCGAGGATCAGTTTGTGGTCTGCACACAATGTGACTATCGAGCCAACACGGAGAAGGCGGTGGGGATCAAGCCGCCCGTGGACGATCTTCCGGAGGATCCGCCGATAATGGAAAAAGTCTCCACGCCCGGCGTCAAAACCATTGCCCAGCTCATGGATTTCTTCCACACCGCCGAGGACCATTTCTTAAAGACCGTGGCTTACGAGGCGGACGGCCGACTGGTGTTGGGGGTTGTTCGCGGCGACTTCGCCATTTCCCCCACCAAGCTCACCAACCACCTGAAGGCCGTGCGCCTGGAGATGGCCTCCGAGGAGCTCCTGGAGCGCCACGGCCTGCACGGCGGCTTCTTGTCTCCCGTAGGGCTTTCGGACAAAAGTGTGCGCGTGGTCGTCGATACCTCCGTGGGTGACCGGACCCTCTACGTCGCCGGCGGCAATGCGGTGGATGTCCACGTGAAAAACGTGCTCCCGGGTCGGGATTTTCAGATCCAGGACCGGGCCGATATCGCCGAAGTGCGCCCCGGGGATCCCTGTGCCGTGTGCGGCCGAGGCCGGTTGGAAATCCGCCGGGGAATCGAACTCGGACACACTTTCAAATTGGGGACCAAATACACGGCGCCCGACACCATGGATGTGACCTATCTCGGGACCGACGGCGACAATCATCGCGTGGTCATGGGCTGCTACGGCATCGGCGTGGAGCGGCTCATGGCCTCGGCCGTGGAACAATGGCACGACGATGCCGGCATCATCTGGCCGGTGACTATTGCCCCGTTCCAAGTGATCCTCACGACCTTGGGCAAAAGCCCCGAAGTGGATGCCGCGGCGGAAGCTTTGTATGAAGATCTTCGAACCCGCTGGGAGGTGCTCTACGACGACAGGGATGAATCTCCCGGAGTGAAGCTCAAGGACGCGGATCTCCTGGGCATACCCCTTCGCGTCGTGGTGAGCCAGCGAGGGTTGAAGCAGCAAACCTATGAGGTCAAGGTGCGCAAAACGGGCGAGGTGTCTTTTCACGGCCGGGCAGAGCTTGTCCGCGCTCTAGAACGAATGGTTGCCGATCTGGTTCCTTCCCTGGATGGGCTGCCTCTTTTGCCCGAAACGGCCTGAGGCGTGATCCCCGCCGCAGGGGAGCCATGAAAGGGTTCCTGGGTAAACCGTTCCGGGGATGCTTGGGGAGTGAAAAGGATAAGATATGGGGCTGAAAGACGGTGTTTTGTTGACTCTGGGGGATGCCCTGGTCACGCGCTACACCTTGGGCCCTTACGCGGTGAATGCCTATGAGCTGGTATGCCGGAAAACGGGGAGCGTGCTGCTGATTGACGCGCCCCTGGGGATCGACACCATCCCCTTCCAGGGGCCTCTGAGCGCCGTGGTGATCACCCACGGCCACGGCGATCACACGCAGGGGCTGAAGAGTCTCGTGGAAAAAACGGGTGTTGCCGTCTGGGTTCACGCTCTGGATGCGCCTCGACTTCCCGTGAGCCCTCGCGGGCTGTTCCACGAGGACGGGGATATTCTTTTGGGGTCCTTGAGCGTGCGTCTCCTTCACACTCCGGGCCACACGCCCGGGAGTCTCTGTCTTTCCTTCCAGAATGTGCTCTTTTCCGGAGACACGCTTTTTCCCAACGGGCCGGGGCGAACGGAAACTCCCGAGGCTTTCCGCCAAATTCTGGATTCTCTTAAGCGGCAAATCTTTACCCTATCGGATACCGTCCTCGTGTTTCCTGGTCATGGCGCTCCGACCAACGTGGGGTATGAACGAAGAGCTTTCATGGCGTTTCTTCGTCGGGGCTACCCGGAAAATCTCTGCGGGGACGTGGTCTGGAACGAGTGATTCCTCACCCGTCAAAAAGCTAAAAAACGACACCCTTTTTCGGCTCATTCACGGTCGATGGCAGCCATGCGGCGGTGCTTTGAAAGCCGCGGCGGCGCAGTTTTTTCCGAACCTGTCTGATTTTTCCGTAAGTTGCCGATGGGGCCGAACGGCGTTGCTTTGGCGATGCGGCCCCGGCACAAGGGGCTTGACGAAACGGGGATCGCTTTTTCCGTAAGGTTCCAAAGATCCGGCATGTGTTTTGCTTAAAAAATGGTTGAAAAGGGCGCATTCCCCATATCGGGAGAGCTGAGGGAGGCGCGTGGGGTCAGGGGCTCTAAGAGGAGGAGGCGAGGAGGCTTCCTCCATGCACACCTCGGGGTGGTGATGCCTTCCTCGAGAAACCGCGATGGGGGAAAGCCTTGTGGAGCGCTGCCGTTTACGGCATTCACCAAGTTCACCGTAGGACGGGGGCGTGAGGCGAAGGGGCGTTTGAATGAAATCGAAAGGGACGCGCCGAGACTCGATCCCGGTTTTTTGAGGTCCGCTCAGGACCGGAAAGCCGCACATCGGGAACCCAAGCAGAAGCCAAATCCTTTCTCGCATTCCAGAGACCCTTTCAAGGGATCGGCATGAGCGGGCGCCGCCGCAGCTTTTTGGCAAGGGGGAAAAGAGCCGCTAAGTGTCTCAGAAGTGAAACGTATAGTGTGAGACTGTTGCACTTGAGCAACGTCGACGTGATGCTTATAAATGCAGTACCTTAGAAAGTTTCACGCGAGGAAAGGAGGTTCGGTTATGTCGGCTCAAATGACGCGGCGAACTCTCCGGGAAAAAGTCAAGAGGGGGCTTTTGGGCTTCGGGTTGAGGAACGATCGGTTTCGCCCTTACACGATGAAGTTTCTCGAAAAGTCCTTGTATGATTACATCGTTGTGGAAAACCCCGAAGGTCGGCCCCATCAGGTCCAACAACTGCGCTTCATCGGCATGAAGAACCTGCTTTATGCCGGGGCTCGAGGCGCCCAAAGGGGACTGATTTCCCACAAGCCCCTGACCATGCTGACGGAGACCTTTGTGGAAAGGTTTGTCCTGGGCGATCCGGAAAAAATTCGGGCCTTTGCCGCCGTTCATGGGTTTGAACCGCCGAGCTTTCTGGTCATCAGCCCCACCGAAAACTGCAACCTCCGGTGCCTGGGATGCTACGCAGGGGATCGTTCCCGTTTTTCCAAATCTTTGGATGGTGCTGTCTTTCAGCGCATCCTTCAAGAAAAGGCGGAAGCGTGGGGATCCCATTTTACCGTCATCTCAGGAGGCGAGCCCTTTCTTTACCGGAGTGACGGCATGGACCTTGTCCAGATCATCGCCCGACATCCCGATCAGTATTTCCTCTCCTTTACCAATGGGACGCTCATCAACGAAACCCTTGCGGATCGACTGGCGCAGGCGGGCAACGTCACTCCGGCCATTTCCGTCGAAGGTTTTGAGGAAGAAACGGATGCTCGGCGAGGCAAAGGCACTTTTGCGAAAATTTTGCAAGCCATGAGGTTTTTGCGTGAAGCAGGGGTTCCTTTCGGGATTTCGGTAACGGCCACGCGGCGCAATGCCGAGCAGATCCTTTCGGACCGTTTCTTGGATTTCTTCTTTGAAGAGCAAGGCGCTCTTTACGGCTGGATCTTTCAATATATGCCCATCGGCCGAGATGCTTCTTTTGATCTCCTGGTCACTCCCGAGCAGCGACTGTGGATGTTGCAGAGGGAGCTCCATATCTTGAAGGAAAAAGGATATTTCTACGTCGACTTTTGGAACGGCGGCGTTTTATCCTTGGGCTGTATCGCGGCCGGTCGTCCCGGAGGCTACCTCCATGTGGACTGGAACGGGAACATCGCCCCATGTGTGTTCTTCCCCTATTACTTGGACAACGTTTACGAACTCTACGAAAAGGGCTTGAGTCTTACAGAAGCTCTGAAGTCTCCGCTTTTCAGGGAAATCCGGTCCTGGCAGGGGGAATACGGATACCATCAACCTCCGGAACGGGTGCAGAATCTCTTTCGACCGTGTCCTATCCGCGATCATCATGCGGCCGCCCGAACCATCATCACGAAGACGCAGGCGCGAGCTCTCAACGCGGAAGCCGCCGGTGCCATCGAAGACGACGCGTATCTGCAGCGATTCATCGACTACGATTGTCGTCTGCAGGAAGTCTTGGATCCGGAGTGGGAACGAGAGGTTCGGCTGCGTGAAGCCTGTTGAAAACAAAGCCGGCGGATCGATGATTCTTGACGGGCCGCCGGGGCCGTGGGAAGCGGAGTTCGTGAGCTCGTGGAAGCGGAAGATCCACGACGAGGTATCCGCCGGCACATTTGGAATGGTGATTCTAGGGGCGAGCGGGGGGCTGGACAGTGCGGTGTGCACCGCCTTGAGCGTAACGGCAGGGGTACGGGTCTTGGCGGTGCAAATGATCGATCGGCGGCTCCGAGGAGAACATTACAATCCGAAGCTCTACAAAGACCTCGGAGCCGAATTGAAATCCATCGATATTACGAATGAAATCATTGAGCGTGAAAAACCGCTTCACCTCCCCCCCTATTGGGTCACCGTAGGGGGGATGGTTGCGCTCGTTCGTATGGCACCGAAAAGCATACTCTGGGCTCTCATGGGGCGTCTTAAAGGTTCCCACAATGGGACGTGGCTTCATCGCCACTACGAACGCCTTCTCATGGCCCATCGCGTGCGGCGCGCGATTTTGGAAACTCTCGCAGCCGACCTCGGGGCCGCCATCGTCAACTGCGCCAACCGGACGGAGCGGGAATTGGGCTACTTTGTCGAACAGGGCGTTGATGACATCCGTTTCGGGCATTGGGCCCCCTTGGCCGACCTTTACAAGTTTCAAGTTCGACGTCTCGCCCGGTTTCTCAATCTTCCCGGCTTTCTTCTGGAACAAAGCCCATCGCCCGGATTCGGGGGGGTTCGGGACGAAGACTTTTTGGGCCCCTATGAACTCGTCGACCGCGTTCTCCTCGCTCTCAACAACGGATGGACCAACGAAGCCGTCCTTGGGGCTCTCACCCATGAGGTCCGGAGGATGGGGCGTGCTTCTCTGAGGCGATTTCGGCCGTTTGTGCGGAAAGCTTATGTGGAGCATCTCAGGAGGCTTCGAACCTTGAGTAGGGAAAAAGAAGCACAGCCTGGAGGACGAGGTTTTCAGGACCGGGCACTGACGGAAATCCCTCCGTGATGATGCCCGCAAAACCCGGGGGACTTTTTTGCCGAATCAAAGGTTTAGTCTGAAACTTTCAAGCAATGGGCAGCCCAAAAGTTTGGAGTGGGCGGTTCGTGGCCGACGAGCTTGGGGGGGACGGACCGTTGGGATGGCTCGAGGGTCGTTGGGAAAGATGGGGGCATCGGGATCCTTCAACAAAAACCGTCGGCGATCATGAGTCGGAGCGGCTGGCGAAGCTGAATGAACGTCTCGAGAAACATCGATCCTTGAGATTTAAGGGACCGGCCCTTCGGCGAGGGCCCTCCCCGAGGGGCTGTCCCGGATCGACATCTTGGAACGAAAGCTTTTGAGCATGAACGATCGAGATCCTCATGACCTGTCGGAGCGTGTGCCGCTGCTTTGCTCCTTGGTCAAAGACGGCAATACGTGTTGCTTGATCTTGGACAGCATCGACGACGCCGTCTTTATGGTGCTCAAGGATCGGCGCATCGTGGATTTCTTCAACAAAGCCGCTGCGCACCTGACGGGTTTTCGTGTCGACGAAGCTCTAGGACGACCCTGCTACGATATTTTGCGTTCCAACCTGTGTCTGACGCAATGTCCTCTCGAAGTTGTTTTTCAAACGGCTCAAGCCGTTCGTGATCGTTCCGCGAGTATCGTGACTCGTGAGGGGCGTGAAATCCCCGTAAGTATTTCCATTTCGCCGATCAAAGACAGTCAGGGGCAGGTGGTGGCGGCGGTGGAAGTGGTTCGGGATTGCAGCGTCGAAGAAGACTTGCGCAGAGTCCTCAATGGCTCGTACCACTTCGGCGAAGTCGTCAGCAAGAACCCGGTCATGCAGGAAATTTTGGAATTCTTGCCCGTGGTGGCGGAAAGCCACAGCACGGTTTTGATCCAAGGAGCAAGCGGTACGGGAAAGAGCATGTTGGCGCGGATCATCCATCAACTCAGTCCACGCCGCGACGGCCCCTTTGTGAAGCTCAACTGCGGTGCAATCCCGGACAGCCTCTTGGAATCGGAGCTTTTTGGATATCGCAAGGGGGCTTTTACCGACGCCAAAAAAGACAAACCGGGGCGGTTGCAGGCCGCCGATGGCGGCACCCTCTTTCTCGACGAAGTGGGGTGCATGTCGCCGGCCCTTCAGGTGAAGCTCCTGAGGTTCCTGGAAGAACGGGTTTTTGTGCCTTTGGGAGCCACAGAACCGGTCTCTGCCGATGTGCGGATTGTGGCTGCCACCAACGTGGACTTAGAACAACAGGTGGAAGCGGGGACTTTTCGAGCCGATCTCTTTTACCGGCTCAACGTCATCGGCATTCGTCTGCCCACTCTGGCGGAACGGCGGGAGGACATTCCCTTGTTGGCCCGCCACATCCTGAGAAAGCACAACGCCGTTTCGGGAAAAAACATCCGCGATTTTTCCGATCAAGCCCTGGCCCTTTTGATGAATTACGACTTCCCCGGGAATGTCAGGGAGCTGGAAAACATCGTGGAGCATGCCTGTGTGCTTTGTTCCGGCACAACCATCGAAGCAAAACACCTGCCCATGGATATGGTGCGCAAAGTACGCCAGCGCCAGGAAAACAGTGAACTCTCTCCGCTGGCTTCGTCCGAAGAGCGCACCATTCGATGGGTACTGCGCCGGGTCAAAGGCAACCGCATCAAGGCGGCTCAGGAATTGGGCATCAGCCGGGCGACTTTGTGGAGGAAAATGAAGCGCTACGGCATTTCCTAAACGGGAGGGCTTCGTGTTTGGTTTCATCCCCTCCTCTGAAAGCGGTTTTTTGAAACTGGCCATTCTGAGCTTTGGGCCCGATGTGGCGCCGCATTTTTCCGCGGCGCGGGAAATTCTCTTTTACGTCATTCACGAAGGCCGTGTGCGCCTTCATGTCCCTTTGCAGGTGGTGGAACAGTCCCTGCAGCAAAAGCTGGAAAAGGTGCTGGCCCTCGGCGCCCAAGTGCTCGTGTGCGGGGCCATTGAAAAACGGGCCCGGGCCTTTTTGGAGCGCCGGGGGGTGAAGGTGCTCAGCGACTGGGCCGGTCCCGTGGCCGATATTGTTCGTCATTTTCTGAGGTGATCTTCCATCGTTCATCTACACTCCAGCGAGCCCCACCGGAATGTGGTTGAAAAAGGCCTATCACCCTCTTGGCGACTTTGATTGATTGTTGCCCTAAAACGTGCCCGCGGCTTGAGCCGTGATCTCATTGTTTCGGCACGTTGGGAATTCCTGCCGAATCGGCACAAAAGGGTTTGCGCCTCCTCGAACAGCCTTAACGGCTGGACCCAGAGAGGTTGCGTCTTGTGACAGGGCCGCCCCGTTCTTTCGTCTGCGCAGCGGCTTTTTTGTGCAGTTAAGCCAACGCTCGGCGCCCTGGGCCGATGTCTGGACCGAGGAGATCAGTCGGGCAAAAGCACCCGGTGAAATCCTTCCGCATAGGTGTAAGGGGTCCCCTGGGCGGCTTTTCGAAACCGTTCTTCCACCCACGCGCGGATGTCCCGCACGGGATGAGCGTTCCATTGGCTGGCATGGCGCTGCAGGGCCGCGATCTTGATGTCGAAGGTTTCGCTGATATCTTCCCGGTGATTGATGTCTTCGGCCGCCCAAAACCAGGCTTCCTTGACCTTATGGGGTTCCAACCCCTGGGCCAGGAGGTCGGGGTAGGCGAGATGGTCCCGAGCGTAAGGAAACAGAGCGTCCATGACCACCTGGCCGACGATGCGATGGTCCCGATGCCAGAGGTAACGTCGGTACGGGTCCGAAGAGAGCACGATGGTCGGCCGAAAATGCCGGATCCATCGCACCACCTCCTTGCGAAACTCTGGGGTGTCCTCCAAGCCTTGGTCCGGGTAGTGCAAAAACACCACATCCTGAACCCCGAGAACACGGGCGGCCGCCTGCTGCTCCTCCTGGCGGATGCGGGCCAGTTCCTCGGGGTCCATGGACCGGTCGTTTGTCCCCTTGTCCCCGTCCGTGCAAATGACGTAGGCGACCTTTTTCCCTTCGCGTGTCCATTTGGCGACGGTGCCTGCGGCGCCGAATTCAGGATCGTCCGGATGCGCTGCCACAACGAGAGCATAAACGGGATCCATTGGCTATGTCTCTCCTTAAAGCTGCGGAAATCCCCTTGGAATTCACAAGATCGGCCAAGGTACGGGCCAAATCCTGAGCCACCCGGTGCCACGAGTAACGCTGAGCAATTTGGCGGCACACCGCGCCGGAATACCTGCTGGTTTCTCGGCGGTCCCTGGCGATGGCCGTGAGCCCTCGAAGGAGTTCTTCGGGGCTGTTGTCTCGAAGGAGTACGCCGGCTTTCGGTTCGGACAGCACTTCCGGCAAGACCCCTACGGGAGGCCCCACCACGGGTCTTCCCGAGGCCAGGGCTTCCAAAGCCACCAGGCAAAAGCTTTCGTAATGGGAAGCAATCATCAGGGCATCGGCGGCGGCGTAAAATTCCGGAAGCCGAGCCTGTTCCACTCGACCCGAAAAGTTCACTCGCTGAGAGATGCCCCTGTCTTTGACGATGTCGTGCAAGGTTTCAAGAGATTTTTTTTCGGAAGCATCTCCGCCCACCACCAGCAATCGTGCCGGCACGGAACGGGGAAGCCGGGCAAAGGCCTCGAGAAGGCGGTCCAAACCTTTGATGGGATCGAGGCGACCGACGAAAAGGTAGACCACTTCATCCAGAGGGAGCCCAAGATCTCGACGGGCCGAATCGCGGTCTTTGGGTCGGAAGAGATTTCCATCCACGCCGCACGGGACCACGGCGATGCGGTAAGGGGAAACGCCGTATTGGGTGACGAGAGATTCCTTTTCCGCATTGGTGGGGGCCAGCAGGCCATGACTTTGGGAGGCCAGCCAGTGTTCAGCACAGAGGCGGCAAGAACCATCCACGGGCCGCCCCAAAGCTTCAGCCTTGGAGCGGGCCAAGGTGTGAAACATCATCACATGCGGCACGTCCAGGGTTTTCGCCGTGGTCAGGCCGGCTAGTCCTGAAAGCCAATAATGACTGAAGACAATGTCGAAGGGGCGTTCCTTCGCCTCGGCCCAGGCCCGGCATGGGCCATGTGGCTCGGCGGGGAAAGCCGAAGCCTTCGTCCGTACGACCGAATATCGGGACGCCGTCAGGAGGGCTCGGCGAAAAGCTGTCGCCGTTTTGATTTGTTCGCCGGGATCTTGAGGGGCCGTGGTCGGGCACGGCACGGAGACCCAATGAACATTCGGTCCTAAATGCCGATACAGGGCTTCCGCGGAGTCATCAGTCTTTTGAAAACTCGACCCGTCCAAGGGTTCTCCCACGAAGAGATCCACCATATGCCCCAGGGAAGCCAAGGCTCGAGACATTTCCCGAATGTAGACGCTCATGCCTCCCGTATCTCGGCGTCCAAGAGGGCCCAGCGGGTTGGAATGGGCACAGATCATGGCGATACGAAGCGGTCGAGCACTTTGATGTCGATCCGTTTCCACGGGTTTTCGTGACGAAAACGGGAACCGATGGCCCATGGGCATGTACTTTCCGTTTTTCAGAGGATTCCCTCAGGCGTGTTTAAAGAGATCCGCACGCGATACAAGGGGACTTCCCTTCCTCCCAATCGAATTTTGTAGTTTTCGTCACCGCGCAGGAATTCATACCGTGTGCGCCCAAGCTCCACGGCGTCTTTGATGGTGAAGACGGTATGCATGAGCCCGACGCTGAGAGCGGCGAAAGCGGCATCATAGCCGTTGTTGTAAAGGAACAGGGCTTGAGCATCGTCAAAACAGAGAGCCGACGCTACGGGAGATGCATTCAGGGAAAGGACGGAAAGGCGAAGCATGCCTTCCCGAGCCATGCTGCGGCAGAGGGTTTCCAGGTAGGCCTTGACGGGTGGGGTCAAAAACTGCGCCTTGTCGTCGCGATTCCTTTGAAAGAGGTCGAAGAAAACGTGCAGAGACGGTTCCAGTCCGTCCGCTGAGGTGATGACCCGAAAGTCGACGGAACCGGCCTCTTGCAGCCGACGCATTTTTCGGCGCACTTCGTGACGTTGTTTTCCATTGAGGCTTCGGAGGTACCCTTCCCAAGACCCGTCGAGAGGCATTTCCACCGTGACATCGGTGCGTTCCACGGACAGGGTGTATCCCAAAGCGCGGCACAGGGGGACCATGTGGGTGATGACCGCCGAGGTGGGCCGCACCGGGAAAAGATCCAGAGCTCTCACACCCGCTTGACGGGCCGCTTGGAGAAGCGCTCGGCACACGACATCTTCTTTTCCCCGCGTGGCGACCACGTCAAAGTAATCGCACACCTCGGGATCCCCGGCAAAACAACCGACCCCTTGAAAGACCTTCAAAGGGGCATAGCCTTCCACGCCGCCGGGGCCATGGACGATCAAAAGGCTCAATGAGGTGTCGCGGCCTAGAGTGTTGTGCCAAGCGTTCAGCCACGGCGGCGTGACAAACAAAGGACAGCCGTTGAACAGATGGCGGGCGTTTCGCCACGTGTGCCATAGGGGATCCAGTTGATCGGAGATGGTGACCGCCGTTTCAGCCCATTCCCTTCCCACGACCTTATCCTTCCCCATCAACCCAACGCCGACGCGGGCCCGAGGGCGTATCTTCGACGACGACGCCTTGAGCGGCAAGAAGGTCGCGCAAGGCATCGGCGGCATCCCACAGGTGTTTTTGTCGAAACCGTTGTCTGAGCTGCACCAGGTCTTCCACGAGAGGTTCCAAAACCTTCCGTTTGTCCTCGGGAGACAAAACCAGACGCTGAGCCGTCTGGACCAGCCATTCTCGGAAAACTTCACGGCCTTGGGAAATGTCGTCCGGAGGCGCACCGTGGATCGAAGCGTGCCACAAGAGTCGGTCCAAATCCAGCAAAGCTCGCGCCGTTTCTCCTGCATCGCGGTTTTTGAGACCACGATCCAGAAGATCTTCGGAGTGGCGAAGCGTCTTCCAAAAATCTTCCAGTGCAGGCGTGGCCCCCGGCTGCGCGGGATTTTCCAAGTCTTTGACTAAAGCGACGGATGGATCCGCCGCCGAGTCTTGGAACCGCTCGAAATCGTCCGGCACTTTCGCAGCCTCGGAGCTTAAAGTCCACAGAAGATCCAAGGGGAAAGTGTCTCCAGAGGAAAACACCTTTTCATGCATAATGGAGACTTTTCTCAAAGTCACGGTGCCCACACCGCGAACGGCGGCGACTCTTTGCGCGAAATCCAAAATGAGGGCCGTATGCTCGTCGATGCCAACCACCATGGCTTCGTCGGGAAGCAGGCTCTCCAAAACCTGAAACCGTGCCTTGCCCATGTAGCAAAAGCGGGTGTCGTGCGTACCGCCTTCCGCATTGTTCCAGTGCGGGACGATGACCAGGCGCAGTCCCCAGGGTTCCAAGAGGTCGATCCCGTCCGTCCAGTGCAAATCCATACCGACTTTGTAGATCTCATAAACGGGAAGCGTCTTCCAGCCGATACTGAGGGCGGCGGCGCTACTGGCGGTGATGATCGCCCCGTCGGCCAACCGGGATCGAAGAAGGTTGGGCACCGGCGAACCGATCCAGTGTCGAGCGGCGTAAGTGGGGCTTCCGGGACCCATGAGGATGTAATCGGCCTGCTGCAATCGCTTCAAGGCTTGGCGACCTTGGACCGTGTCCATTTCCTGGCGGGATTTCAGAGAGACCACAAGCAAAGGACGGCCGACACGGGACTGGAAGTACTCTTGAGCCCGTTGAGAAATCTCTTCCACATTCAGTTGAAATCCGGCCGGGGTGTCGATAAATACGGCCGATGAATCGGGACGTCTGGTTCGAAGAAGGGATTTGTGGACTTCCACCATACTGGCGGACAATTCCCCCGATCCCATGAGGACTAAAATTCCTGACGGCATGGGAGGCGGCCCATGCGGATGGGTCAATTGGTTCATTTCGATGAACTCTGCCTCTTCCAGGTTTTGGCGTTTGCGTGCCCATAAAATTAAAGCCGTTAAAAAAGGATGACAAGGTGCGGAACCGACCGCGCGTGGTGTTGTTCGATTTTGGGCGGGTGATCTCCGCGCCCAAACCCCCGTCTCTTTTTGAAAGCTACGAAAAAGAGCTCAAGCTGCCCGCGGGGAGTCTCAACCGCATCATGTTTGACGATCCCGTGTGGGAAGACACCCTTTTGGGGCGCCGAAGCCTCGATGACTACTGGCGGATCATCGGGCCTCGACTTGGTCTGCATGATCCTCAGGCCGTGGAGGCTTTCCGAGCCCGTTACGATGGGGACGAAAGACCCAACGCGCCGGTCATCGACATGATTCGCAACCTCTACGGGCAGGTGTCCTTGGCGGTTTTATCGAACGCTCCTCGAGGGTTATCATCGTGGTTGAAGCGATGGGGGGTGCTGGCGATGTTGGACGCCGTCTTTTGTTCTGCGGAAGAAGGCGTGCGCAAACCCTCTAAGGAGGCCTACGAATTGGTTCTGGATCGGCTGAAAGTGCGTCCCCAGGAGGTCCTCTTTGTGGACGATGCGCAAGAGAATGTGGACGCGGCTACTGCCCTGGGTTTGGTGTCGCACCTCTATCAGGACCCCATTGGGCTTCGTCTTTTCCTAAAATCTCATGGTTTGTCTGTTTCCCCATCCGGGGCACGGCGCGTTTAAGGTCGTTGCATGGCTTTCGACACAAAGCATAGAAGGAGCCGACATGACGGATCAGATCGTTTCCGGAACCCATCCTTTTCTTTCTCCTTACCCTCCTCAAAGGACGCCCAAGGGCAAGATCGTCAGCGCTCAGGAGGCCGTCCAAGTCATTCGTGACGGAGACACGGTGGCGACCGGTGGTTTTGTGGGCACGGGATTCGCCGAAGAAGTGGCCATTGCCTTGGAAAAGCGCTTTCTAGAAACGGGAAAGCCGAGGAACCTCACCCTCTTTTATGCGGCCGGTCAGGGTGACGGAAAAGATCGTGGCCTCAACCACCTCGGGCACGAGGGCCTCATCAAACGGGTTGTGGGAGGCCACTGGGGCTTGGTGCCCAAACTGCAGCGCCTGGCCATGGAAAACAAGATCGAGGCCTACAATCTGCCCCAAGGGGTGATCACGCACATGTACCGGGACATCGCTGCCAAAAAACCGCGAACGCTCACCACCGTCGGCCTGGGGACCTTTGTGGACCCAAGAAACGGCGGCGGAAAGCTCAACGAGATCACCACAGAGGATCTGGTGGAACTCATGGTCATCGACGGTGAGGAGATTCTCGCCTACAAGACCTTTCCCATTCACGTGGCCATCATTCGCGGAACGACGGCGGACACCGACGGCAACATCACCATGGAAAGGGAAGCTCTGACCCTGGAAACCCTGTCTTTGGCCACGGCGGCACACAACAGCGGCGGCTTCGTCATTGCGCAGGTGGAACGCATCGCAGAGCGAGGAACCCTTAACGCGCGTCAAGTCAAAATCCCCGGTATTTTGGTGGACTGCATCGTGGTGGCGTCTCTGGAAAACCACTGGCAAACCTTCGCCGCGCCCTATAATCCTGCCTTTTCCTGCGAAATTCGCGTCCCCATGACCACCGTGCCTTCCATTCCTCTCGATGAGAGAAAAATCATTGCCCGTCGGGCCGCCTTCGAACTCAAAGCCAATAGTGTGGTCAACCTGGGGATCGGCATGCCGGAGGGGGTGGCCAATGTCGCCGTGGAGGAAAAGATCCTGGAGTTTCTGACCCTCACGGCCGAACCGGGGGTGATCGGCGGCATGCCCGCCGGGGGTCTGAACTTCGGCGCGGCCGTCAACACCGATGCGGTGATTGACCAGCCGGCCCAATTCGATTTCTATGACGGCGGCGGTTTGGACATGGCCTTTCTCGGTATGGCGCAAGCGGATGCTTCGGGCAACGTCAATGTGAGCAAATTCGGCCCCAAGATCGCCGGGGCTGGAGGGTTCATCAACATCAGCCAGAACTCCAAAAAGGTCGTGTTCATGGGCACCTTTACGGCAGGGGGGCTCAAAGTCGCCGTTGAAGATGGCATGCTGCGCATTCTGCAAGAGGGACGAGCCAAAAAATTTGTTTCCCAAGTGGAACACGTGACCTTTAGCGGCGCCTATGCCGCTCGGCGCAAGAAACCCGTGCTCTACGTGACCGAACGGTGTGTTTTCGCCCTTACGGAAGAGGGCATGGAACTTGTGGAAATCGCCCCCGGTGTGGACCTGGATCGCGACATCCTGGCTCAGATGGATTTTACGCCGATCCTCCGAGGCACGCCCCGTCTCATGGACGATCGAATCTTTTGGGACGAACCCATGGATCTCAAAGCGGACTTGCTCTCTTTGCCCCTGGAACAACGCCTCGTCTACGATCCCGAAGAAAATCTCTTTTTCGTAAATTTCGAAGGCTTCAGCGTCAAGACTCTGGAAGAGGTGGAAATCATTCGGGAGGCCGTGGAAAGAATCCTCAAACCCGTGGGGCACAGGGTGTATGCCATTGTCAATTATGACAACTTCACCATTTTCCCCGACGTTGTGGATCCCTACACAGACATGGTCAAATACCTGGTCGATCACTACTACTCAGGGGTCACCCGTTACACCACCAGCGCCTTTTTGCGGATGAAACTCGGCGATGCCTTGGCCAAGCGCGGGGTGGCCCCGCATATTTACGTGAGGGCCGAAGAAGCCCGCGAAGCCCTAAAGAAACTTTAATGCCTCGTCCGTCTTGCCTCGATACGCGCGGGCCACGGCTTCGGCGATATGGCAAACACGGAACGAGCGGGCCTGTTTGTCGGCGCCGCCTCGAAGCTGAAGCACACAGCCCGGGCAGTCCGTCACCAGCATCCGGGCCCCCGCGCTCTCGACGGCATCCAACTTGCGCTTCAACAGTTCCGCCGAAATTTCCGGAAATTCCAAGGAATAGGACCCCCCGAAGCCGCAACACACGTCTTCGTCCCGGGAAGGCACATAATCCAACCCGGCTGTCTTCAGCAGATCCCGCGGCGCTTCCACCACTTTCAGACCCCGGCACAGATGACACGGGGCATGGTAAGCGGTTTTTTCGTGAGACGGCATAAACGCATCGGAGGAGACCTTCAGCACGTCTTTGAGGAACGAGCTAAAATCGATGACTTTCTCTGCAAAAGCCCGCACCCTTTGGCCCCACACAGGGTCATCACCTAGGAGCTTGGGATAATTTTCCTTCATGTGCGATCCGCACGAGGCGCACAAGGTGAGAATCCAATCGGTTTGGTCCACATCCACCGCTCGCACGTTCTGCAAGGCCACGTCGCGAGCCGTCTCCTTTTCGGCGGCCATGAGCGCCGGAAGACCGCAACAAGTCTGAGCCATGGGGTAATCGACGGCCACGCCGTGATCCGCCAGGATGGGCAGCGCGGCTTCCGCCTGTTCCGGATAGACGAAATCCGTCAAGCACCCCCCGAACAAGGTGACCCGCATGGCGGGATCACTGACTTGAGGCTGCAGCCGCTCCCATCGGTCGCGGAGCGGCACGGCTTGGATCACCGGAAGGCTTCGAAAACCGTGGGCCTTGTCGAAAAAAAGCGGCAGATGCCGAATGAGAGGGGCCTTTCCCGCCAAAGGTTTTTGAACCAGGGAGGCGCGCCGCAAAAGAAAGTGAAAGAGTTTCCGGTCCTTGAGAACCTTGGCAAGCACCACGTTCTTGATGGGCCGACGGCCTTCCTGGTCCAGAACATGGCGCACGGCGTTCTTGATGAGATACGGCAAATCGATGCCGGCCGGGCACACCGCTTTGCAGGACTGACAGTTGAGGCAGTTCATCACCAAAGCCCGAGCGTTTTCCGTGCCGTGGTAAAAGGCCGTGAGGATCAACCCGATGGCGCCGATGTAGACATGGCCGTAGTTGTGCCCCCCCACCAGGCGGTAGATGGGGCACACGTTGGCACAGGCCCCGCATCGCACGCATTGCAAGGCTTGGGAAAAGACCGGGTCTTTGGCCAGTTGCAATCGGCCGTTGTCCAGGAAAATAATGTGCAGGATTTTTCGTCCGCTTAACGAGGCATCGCACGGCACCGCTCCCGTAATCCATGTGACGTACGTGGAAATGATTTGGCCCGTGGCGTTTCGCGGCAGGGCTTTCAAAATGGTCAAAGCGGTTTCCAGGTCGGGCACGAGCTTGTCATAGCCCACGAGGGCCACATGGACTCGGGGAAGGGTGGTCACCAGCCGACCGTTGCCTTCGTTGGTCACCAGGCCCAAAGTGCCGGATTCGGCCACGGCAAAATTGGCTCCGGAAATCCCCATATCGGCTTCCAGATAGGCCCGGCGCAAAGTGCGTCGGGCCACCTTCACCATTTGTTCGATGTCGTCGGGGTTCTGTTTTTCCCCGGTGACCTTTTCAAAGAGTTCCGCCACCTGATGCCGGGAAAGATGAATGGCGGGAAGCACCATGTGCGAAGGGCCCTCACGTCGCAACTGGATGATCCATTCCCCCAGGTCCGTTTCCGTGACGTGAAAACCGTGTCGTTCCAGATGGGCGTTGAGAAATGTCTCTTCCGCCGTCATGGACTTGGACTTGATGATCTTCCGGACCCCGTTTTCCCTCGCGATGGCGGCGATCAGTTCGTTGGCTTCCTGCGCCGTCTTGGCGGAATGCACCACGGCACCGGCGGCTTCCGCTCGCGCTTTGAACTGGGCGAACAGTTCCTCCAATCGCGGCAGTGCCGAAGCCTTGCGGCGGGCAATGTCGTCGATGAGGGATTCCAAGTCGATGCCTTCAAAGGCTTTGGCTCGGGATTCCCGGTAAGCCGCGGCGAACGTATCGAGGGTTTGCCGAAGGAAGGCGTTGTCCAGAGCGTGGCGAAGCCTTTGGCGATAAGTTTTGATATCGTGAGGCGTGTGCGTTGTCATGCGTCGGCCTCCTTGAGAATGAGAAGGTGCAGGTGCTGCGGCCCATGCACCCCGATGGTGAGGACCCTTTCGATGTCCGCCGTACGGCTGGCTCCGGAGATGAAGGCCACATAGCGGGGGGGATCCATGTGCCAGGCCTTCATGGCTTCGGCCACGTCAAAAGAAGATCTCCGAAGGCGCTCTTTCGGGAGCACGGCCACGTGGGTTTCGGAGAGCATGGTGGCGAGGCGAAGATCTTCCGAAGTGGAATCCAGAACCAGGGTGCCTGTTTCGGCGACGCCCCAGTCCACCGGGGTGAGCGCCGTATGGATTTGTTCCAAATGCCGGCGAAAAGGAGGATCCAGGACGCGAAGACCCTTGTGCGCGGCCCCTTGGATGAGGCGGTCCCGAGCCTGGTCGGGAAGGCCCCAGGGTGCGACGGACGATCCGCCCTGGGAGGCGGTGAGATCCAGAGTGTACGTCACCACCTCGTCCCAATGGGCGCACAGGCGGACCACCGTTTGCACCGCCTGCGCCTTCCCGCTCATGAGTTCCACCAGGTCTTGATCGTTCATCGAATAGCTCCTGTTCGCGGCGACGGGGCGGTTCGTACCCGTCCCGCCCGGCATGAAATATACCCTTCGCTTCCTTTTCTTCGTTTCCCTCCCGCAGCCCCGAGGTCTCGGTCTTTTCCTTTGAGGCCCATGATGTCATCGACCGAAGAAGAGATCGGGCAGCCAGGTCACGGTTCCTGGAAAGAACGAAATCACGAGGAGGCCTATGAGCTGCAAAACCACAAAGGGAATAATTCCCTTGTAAATGGTCATCATGTCGTAGCCCTTGGGGGCGACGCCGGCAAAGTAAAAAAGCGCGTAACCGAAAGGCGGCGTGAGAAAGGAGGTTTGAAGATTCACGCACATGAGCATGGAAAACCAGAGAGGATCGATTTCCAGCTCCAAAAGAATGGGCATGAAAATAGGCACCGTGACCAGGAGAATGGCCGCCCAGTCCACAAACATGCCCATGATGAAAACGATGAGCATCATGATAAAGACGATGGTCCACTTGCTTAAACCCGAACCGATGAGCAAATCCGCCACCACATCGCCTCCCCCCATGCGGAGGAAGACGGCGCTGAAAAATTTGCCGCCGATAAAGAGCATCATGACCATGGCGGTGGTGCGCAGTGTGGCATAACTGGATTCCTTAAGGACCTTCCAGGTGAGTTTGCGGTTGGCCACGGCCAGGATGAAGGCGCCGAGAGCTCCCAAGCCAGCGGCTTCCGTGGGGGTGGCCACGCCGCCCAAAATGGTTCCCATGACCATAAAAATCAAAGCCAGAGGGGGCACCAAAGACTTCATCGTCATGGCCATTTTCTGAGCCCCGGAATAGCGTCCCGCTTCTTCCTTGCTGATGGGAGGGCCCATCTTCGGGTTGATGGTGCAGCGGATCAGGATGTAGATGAAGTAGAGGCCGGAGAGAATGAGCCCGGGGATGACGGCGCCGGCAAAGAGGTTCCCCACGGAGGTTTCTTTGAGACCCGTGAGGCCGCCGTAGACAACCATCATGATGCTCGGAGGAATGAGGATGCCCAGGGTGCCGGCGGCGCAGATGATGCCCGAGGTCATGGCCTTGTCGTAGCCTTTTTCCACGAGGGCAGGTGCCGCCAGAAGCCCCATGGCCACGACGGAAGCGCCGATGATGCCTGTGGTGGCGGCAAAGACCGTGCAGACCACCACCACGGCCAACCCGAGCCCGCCTTTGACCGAGCCCAGCACGATGTAGAGGGATTCAAAAAGTTTCTCGGCGACTTTGGAACGATCCAGAAGCTGGGCCATGAAGATGAAAAGAGGAATGGCCACCAGCACGTAGTTGTCCATGATCCCCCAACATTGATTGGCATACATGTTGAAAAGCATCTGGACATTGAAACCGTTATCGATGAGACCGAACAGTGTGGCCACGCCCGCCAGGGTATATGCCAGCGGATGGCCCAAGGCCACGGCCACCACCAGGGTGCCGAACATGGCCACGGTGAGTACTTCAGGACTCATGGGACGTCACCTCGACACAGGGGTTAGGAACGGCTTTTTAGAGACGCGATGTCTTGAAACAGTTTGGAAAGGCCTTGAAGCAACAAAAACGTGAAGCTCATCGCCATGAGAATCTTGATGGGCCAGATGGGTGGAGCCCAGCTGGTGGGGTTTTTTTCCAACATTTTTGTGGACTTAATGGCGAAAAGCCACGTCCCGTAAGTGAGCAGGCTCAGGACGGGCACGAAGATCACCAGGCTCGTGACGATGGAAAGAATCGTAGCGGGCTTTTTCTTGATGCGAGCGGTGAGGATATCTACCTTCACGTGGCCGTTGTTGAGTTCGGTGTAGGCCAAGCCCAACATGTAATGCAAACCGTAAAGAAAGGTGGTCATTTCAAAGCCCCAAATGGTGGGGGCGTTAAGAACATAGCGCATGACGACTTCATAGATGACAACCCCGCACAAGGGAAGGATCAACAGAGAACACAGCCGACCTTGGCGGTCGACGAAACCGTCGATGAAAGAGCTGAATGGATTGGCCATAACGGGGATCTCCGCTGAGGGATCCGGCGGCCCCCCAGGGATCGCCGGATCCCTTTCACATTCCAGAGGTTGCAGACCAAGGAGCCTTATTCGGTGACCCGCCCCGAAATGTAAATTTCATAAGGCCACGGGGTCGCGCCGCTTCGGGCGTCACGCCAAACGGCGTATTCCTCGATGAAGGCTTCCTGGGAATCCAAAACCTTTTTCACATCCGGGTATTTTTCCTTCAAAGAATCCAGGTACTGTTTGGTGGTTTTGCGGAATTGGACGAGGGTGTCCGTATCCATGCGGACGAATTCGATGCGCTTCTTAAATTCCTGAATGGCCTTGGCGTTCAGGGCATTGACCCAGTTGTAGCTCCACAGCTGGGTTTCCATGGCCGCAAGCTGCACGATCCATTTGAGGTCTTGCGGCAGCTCGTCCCAGGCCTTCTTGTTGAAAAACACGGCGCACTGACATCCCGGCTGATGGACGCCCGGCTGGATGGAATACTTGGTGACTTCGTCGAAACCCATGGGATAGTTGATGGCCGGGGAGGAGAATTCGGCCGCGTCGATGACGCCGCGTTCCAGGGCCAGATAGACTTCACCGCCGGGAAGAGGGCTCACGGAAGCGCCCAGCATGTTCATGATGTCCATGTACCAACCGGGGGTGCGCACGCGCAGGCCCTTGAAGTCTTCCATTTTGGTGGCGCGTTTGTTGGAGAAAAGGCCCATTTCCTGGCCCACCTGGCCGCAGGGCAGAGCGTGCAGGCCGAAACGGCCGTAGAGTTCCTGCATCATTTCCAAACCGCCCTTTTCATAGAGCCAGATGTTGTAGCCTTCGGCATCCAACCCGAAGGGGACGGAAGCAAAGGCCACGAAGGCTTCGTTTTTGCCCTTCCAATAGCCCGGCCAGTCATGGCCCACTTCCGCGGTGCCTTGCGCGACGGCGTCGAAGGTCTGCATGGCCGGCACCAATTCGTCGGCGGAAAAGATCTTGATGTCCAAACGGCCGGCGGAGGCCAACCGGACACTGTCGGCAAAGTGTTGGGCGATGTCGTAGAACAAAAGGCCCTTGGTCCAGGGCATGACCATCTTCCAGCGATAGGTCTTGTCGGAGGGTTTGAAATCCACCTTTTTGGCCACTTCGTGGCGTGGGTCTTCCGCGAACTTGCCGCGTTGTTCTTTGGCGGCCAGAGCCGTTCCCAGAGCCAGAAAAATCGCCAAAACACAAACCATGGTTCCCGTTGCCCAGCGCTTCATGGCACCTTCTCCTTTGCTCGGTTGTGTCGAAAGAAATTCCTTTGTGGAAACTTGTCATCTTTTGGGACCGTACGCTTTCCGGTTCGAGGGTTCGGAAAAGGTTAAAAACCCTGTGCGGCCGGTTGGAACTCCCACCCCCTTTCAAGGATTTTCTATCGGTCGACGGGTCCGCGGAGCGCGGCGGGAGGATGAGGGGGAGCGGCGGGGAAAGGGGGGCGAGTTCCGAGCCCCTTTTTCCCCAGAACATGGAAATCGGAGCCCACGCCGACACGGATGATGCGCCACGAGTTTTTATCCGGCTGATGGCTTGACCACATACTTGGCACAGGCTCCCCGGCGATGTCAAGAAAAAATTTCACAAAGGCCTTGCAAAAGCCGAAAGAGGCTGGTAGGCTCTGAAGCGACGGGCCGTCACCGCCATCCCAATTGGTGCTCATGTCTTATGGCCTTACCACTTACCACCCCGCCGGCTCTCAGGCTGCGGCGGCCCGGACGTTCCCCATTCCCCCGCGCCCGTTTGGTGCTGAGGCGGGCCGATTCATGGAGGAGTCCACGATGATCTCGGCAAGTTTCGTCAACGCTTTGATGGAAGCCGTGGGCAAGGACAATGTCTTCTTAGACGAGGCGGATCGGGCGGTGTACGCCTACGATGCGGCGGTGCTCGATGCGGTGGTCCCCGCCGCCGTGGTGAGGCCCCTTACGGCTGAGAGTCTCGGGCATGTGGTCCGGCTCTGTCACGAAAACGCCGTTCCCCTGACCGTTCGCGGCGCCGGCACCAATCTGAGCGGGGGCACCATTCCCAAAGCCCAAGGAGTGGTGGTGCTCACCAATGCCTTAAACCGCATTTTGGAAATCAACGCGGAAGACCTCTACGCCGTGGTGGAACCCGGGGTCATCACGGCCAAATTCGCCGCCGCGGCGGAAGCCCGCGGCCTTTTTTACCCACCGGACCCCGGGAGCCAGGCCGTCTCCACTTTGGGAGGCAACGTGGCGGAAAATGCGGGAGGTCTGCGCGGACTGAAATACGGGGTCACGCGGGATTATGTCATGGGCCTGGAATTTTTCGACGTCGAAGGTAACGTCGTCAAAACGGGCGCGCGCACCGTCAAGTGTGTCACCGGATACAATCTGGCGTCCCTTCTCGTGGGTTCGGAAGGCACCCTCGGGGTCATTTTCAAGATCCTTCTCAAGCTCATTCCCCAGCCCCAGCATCGAAAATCCATGATGGCCGTCTTTGATGCCGTCTCCGGAGCCTCCCAGACGGTGGCGACCATCATCGCCGAAAAGATCGTCCCCGCAACCTTGGAATTTCTCGACAATTTCACCATCCGCGCCGTAGAATCTTTTTCCCGAGCCGGCCTTCCCACCGATGCCGCCGCCCTGCTCCTCATTGAAGTGGACGGTCACCCGGCCCAGGTGGAAGAGGACGCCGCCAAGGTGGAAGCCATCTGTCGAAAGTTGGGGGCGCAGCGGCTTCGAGTGGCGCAAACGCCTCAGGAACGGGACAAGGTGTGGGAAGCGCGCCGCGCAGCCCTCTCCGCCCTCGCCAAGCTCAAACCCACGGTGGTTTTGGAAGATGCCACGGTGCCTCGAAGCCGCATCCCGGACATGGTCCAAGCGATCCAGGACATCGCCGCCAAGTACAACTTGACCATCGGCACCTTCGGTCATGCCGGGGACGGGAACCTCCATCCCACGATCCTCACCGATCGGCGCAACAGCGAGGAATGGCACCGCGTGGAACGGGCCGTGGAAGAAATCTTTGATCGAGCCCTAGCCATGGGCGGCACCCTGTCCGGGGAACATGGGATCGGCTTGGCCAAGGCCCCCTTCATGGAAAAGGAAACCACGCGAGCGACCCTGGAGTACGCTCGTCGCATCAAACGAGCCCTGGATCCCAAAAACATTTTGAATCCCGGCAAGGTGATCGGGGAGGCGTGAGATGGCCGGCATGAAAGATCTGGCCCGGCTTGTGCGGGAATTGGAAGACCAGATGGTGGTGTGCATGCGCTGCGGCATGTGCCAAGCCGTTTGCCCTCTATATGCCGAAACGGGCCGCGAGGCTGATGTGGCGCGCGGGAAGTTGGCCCTGCTGGAGGGACTTTCCAAGGAAATGTTCCGCGATCCCAAAGGGGTTTCCGAGCGGCTCAACCGCTGTTTGCTTTGCGGATCCTGCGCAGCCAATTGTCCCAGCGGGGTCAAGGTCCTGGACATTTTCCTGAAAGCCCGGGCCATTCTCGCCGGTTACATGGGGCTCTCGCCGGTCAAGAAGCTCATTCTTCGCGGCATTCTGGCCAATCCCGCCTTTTTCGACAAGGTGACCGAATGGGCCGCTCGGTTTCAGGATCTTTTTACCGAACCCGCCAACGAAGTCCTCGGCACATCGTGCGCCCGGTTTACAACCCCTTTGTTAGGGGATCGGCACATTAAACCTTTAGCCCTCAAACCCTTTCATGCCGAACTGCCTGCGCTGGAGACTCCCCCGGGTACTTCAGGCATCAAGGTCGGCTTTTTTGTCGGGTGTCTCATCGACAAGATTTTCCCTTCCGTCGCCCGGGCTACCCTCAAGGTGCTTCGCTCACACGAAGTCGGCGTCTACCTTCCCGACAATCAAGCATGCTGCGGGATTCCCGCAGCCTCTTCGGGGGACATGACGGCCTTTAAGAAGCTTGTGCGACACAACCTGGACCGGTTTCCCGTGGATCGCTTCGATGTCTTGGTGACGTCCTGCGCCACCTGCACCTCCACCATCCGCAAAGTTTGGCCCGTGCTTTTTTCCGACGACGGCTCTCCCATGGGGGAACGTGTGCGAAGACTGAGCGAAAAGACCATGGACATTCACGAATTCCTCATCCGCCGTCTAGGGCTTCACCCGGTCGAGGCCGTGCCGAGCTCCGACGCCGTTGCCGTGACCTACCACGACCCGTGCCACCTCAAGAAATCCCTCGGAGTGTTCGAGGAACCCCGGCGGCTTCTCAAATCCTGTTCAGGGATCCGTCTTGTGGAAATGGCCCAGTCCGATTGGTGTTGCGGCCTAGGCGGCAGTTTCAGCCTGGAACATTACGACTTGTCGTCTCGAGTGGGTCGTAGGAAAAGAGACATGGTCGCGGCGACGGGGGCCCATATCTTGACCACGGGCTGTCCGGCCTGCATGATTCAGTTTCACGATCGTCTGAGTCAAGCCGGGGATGCCGTGCAGGTGCGACATGCCATAGAAATTTACGCCGAAAGTTTGGGACCGTGACGACTCTTCCCGTTAAGCCCATCAAGCCCAAGCGTGTGGCCGATGAAGTGGCCCAGCAATTGACCGAGCTCATCTACCGGGGGTTTTTGAAGCCCGGGGAGAGGTTGCCGTCGGAGCGGGAGTTGGCGCGCCAACTTCACGTCAGCCGTCCTACGGTCCGGGAAGCCATCAACCAGCTCAACGTCATGAACTTGGTGGAGCAGCGCCACGGGCAAGGCACCTTCGTGCGCAGCCTGGACCCGCTTCATGAAAACCCCATGGCGACCTTTATGGAGGGCGAGGATGTGACGTTGGAGCACATTCTGGAGGTGCGCATGGGCTTGGAATGCACGGCGGCGGCTTTGGCCGCCAATCGGGCCGACGATCGGGATATAGAACACCTGCGCACTAGCCTCGAAGCTATGAAAGCCGATATTGCCGCCGGGGGTCTGGGGCATGAACCGGACATCAGCTTTCACATGGCCGTGGCCTACGCCAGTCGCAATCCCGTCCAGGTCAAGGTGATGCGAAGCCTTTATGATTTTCTCTTTTACGGCATTCGCATGAACTTGCAGAAACTCTACGAGGACCCGGCCAATCTTCCACGAATCGTGGAACAACACACGGCGATCTATGAAGCCATCAGGCACAGGGACAGCGAAGAGGCCCTCAACGCCATGAGGCGCCACATCGGATTCGTGTTGGATTTCTTCCGATCGCGCAAGGCCCCGTAACGGCATGTTGATCCAAAGCCTGTGTCTCATCTTCGGCTTTCTTGCGTTGGGCGATTTGGTGAGTTTCGTCTTTGGACTGCCGATCCCCGGAAACGTCATCGGCATGATGCTTCTGACCGTATCCTTGTGTCGGGGCTGGGTGGATGTCAAGAGCGTCAAACCCGCCGCGGACCTTTTGGTGCAAAACATGGCCTTTTTCTTTGTGCCTCCGGGTGTGGGCCTCCTTCTCTACTTGGATCTCTTGGCCCGCGAATGGTTCCCTTTGGTCGTCGCCTACGTGGTGAGCACGGTGGTGGTGCTGGTGGTGGTCGGATGGGTCATGCAAAAGATGGAGCGGTCCTGATGGCTTTTTTCACCTCTAAGGCGTTTTCTGTCTTTATCACCTTTCTTGCCTTTTACGGCGCCCAACGCCTTTACCTTCGGTTCAAGTATTTCTGGCTCAACCCCGTTTTGCTGGCCATCTTGGGTCTCATGGCCTTTTTGAGGCTGACGGGCCTTCGCTACGAGGACTACTTCCAAGGCGGCCAGATCATCAGTTTCTTTCTGGGCCCCGCCGTGGTGGCCCTGGGCGTTCCCCTTTACCTGCAGATGGAAGAGATTCGAAAACGGGGTCGTGCCATTGGGGTTTCCATCGGCGTGGCCGCGGTGGTGGGGGTGCTGAGCGCTGCGGGAACGGCGGCCCTGTTGGGCGCATCGGGTCCCGTGGTGGCGTCTCTGGCGCCGAAATCGGTGACAACGCCCATTGCCATGGGTATTGCGGAAAAGATCGGGGGCATCCCGCCCTTGACGGCGGCCATTGTTATCGCCACGGGAATCCTCGGCGCCGTCATCGGCCCGGGGGTGTTGCGTTTATGCGGGGTACGACAGCCCGTGGCCTTCGGCCTCGCCATGGGGGCGGCCTCCCATGGGATCGGCACGGCCCGGGCCGTGGAAGAGGGGGAAGCCCAGGGAGCGGCTGGCGGGTTGGCCATATGCCTCAACGGGATCGCCACGGCCGTGGTCACGCCCCTGCTGATGAAGCTCGTCATGCTCTGGGTCCGCCACCCTTAGAAGAAGTGCAAAGAACGCTCAGGCGACACCCCCGAGGTCCGAACGGGTGACCTGGACCAGCTTCGGCGCAACGTTTGGGGTTCGTGGGTGCCCCGACCGACCGAGACGGCCCCTGAGAAGGGGCACGGGGTTTCCTCTGGGGGACCGCCTTGGGCCTGCTATAGGAACATCGGGCCGTGATGGATCGGAACGGCGTGAGATGGCCTGATGCGCACAAGACAAAAGACCCTCGGAGGAGCGACCCATGGAGACGGAAAACTACTTCGACTGGACCGAGAAGCTGTTCGACCCTCAGAACGTTTTCGCCAAACCGGAGGCCCTGAAAGGTGTCCGCGTCCTGGAGCTGTGTACCCGCGTCTTCGGCCCCGTGACGGCGGACCTGCTGGCGGACCTCGGTGCCGAAGTGATCAAAATTGAACTTCCCGGCGTGGGGGACCTCATGCGCTACGTGGCGCCTCGAGGTTTTTTTTATCAAAACATGTCTCCTGCTTTCACCCACATGAATCACAATAAATACCATGTGGCCATCGACATTCGTAAGCCGAAGGGGGCCGAGCTTTTAAAGCAGCTCGTGGCCCGTTCGGACGTTTTGGTCGAAAACTTCCGCCCCGGTACCATGGACCGCTGGGGCGTGGGCTATCGGCAGCTCAAGGAAGTGAACCCTCGGTTGATCTATCAAGCCAACAGCGGTTTCGGGCAATGGAGCGCTTATCGGGATCGGCCGTCCTATGACGCGACATCCCAGGCCATGAGCGGATTTTCGGCCACAACGGGTTTTCCGGGGCGGCCCCCTCTCAAGATCGGCATCTGGATCGGCGACTACACGGGGGCGCTTTTCGCCACCCTGGGGATCTTGGCAGCTCTGTACGCGCGAGACAAAACGGGATCGGGCCAAATGATCGACGTCTCACAGGGGGAAAGCCTCATTCGGATCCAGGACTGGACATGGCTGCTGTGGAGCCTTTTCGGGAAGGAACGGCGCCGCAACGGCAATGTGGACGTCGCCATGGTCCCGTCTGGGGTGTTTCGCTGCAAAGACGGGTTCGTCGCCGTTTCCGCCGTGGACGACGGCTCGTTTCAGGGGCTGTGCGACGCCATGGATGCTGAGGACTTCCTTGAAGATGAGACGCTGGAAACCCTGGCCGGTCGCCTTAAAGATGAGAATCGAGACAGGATCTACGAACGCCTGTCCCTGTGGGCTTCAGGATGCACGGTGCGCCAGGTGGAAGATTCGGGCCGCCGGCACGGTTTTTCCGCCCAGCGGGTGGCCTCGGCCCGCGATCATTACGAAGACGAGCATTTGCGGTTTCGCAAAGCCGTCTGGGAGTTCGAAGACCCTCTTTACGGGACCGTGGTGGAATACGGCCCCGGACCCAAACTTTCGGAAACGCCGGGGCGCATGCGCTGGATCGCCAAACCCGTCGGGTTCCACAACGACTATGTTTTCCGAAATCTTTTGGGCTTGGACCCGGAAACCGTCAAGGCCCTTACAGACGAGGGGATCGTCGGAGCGTGGGCGGACCGCATCGGCGCCAAACCGCCGGAAAATTGGGACGGCTCCACGGGACGGTTTTTCTAGTGGAACGGGGCAGCGCAGACCAATGCACATCCGGCCTCCTGTGGCGTGAAGGAGAAAGGGCAGACCATGAACGAAAACACTTCCTTGAACTGGTATGAATGGGCCAAGTCCCAAAGCGATCCGCGAAAAGCGTCCCAGCACCCGGAAGCCCTGGACGATCTCCTGGTGTTGGATCTCAGTTACGCCTCTTTCGGAGGGCTGGTGGCTTCCTCCATCCTGGCCGAACTGGGCGCCCGGGTCATCCGCATCGAACCCCCTGGAGGAGACCCGGCCCGGGAATTCAGCCCCTTCGGACTCATGCACGAGGGCACGGGTTTGGCCTACTTGGTGGAAGGGCGAAACAAACATCACATCACCCTGGACCTGGAGGACGAAGAAGGCCGCGACCTTTTCAGGCAGCTAGTCGTCCATGCGGATGTGGTCATCGAAACCTTCGAACCCGGCTTTTTGGACAGCTTGGGCATCGGATACCGTCAGGTGCGCGACATGAACCCGCGCCTTATCTACGCGGCGCTCCACACCTACGGTCAGTTCGGACCGAAAGCCCGGGAAGGCCGCCAGGCTTCGGAAATCGCCAACCAGGCCTATTCCGGCCTTGTCTACATCAACGGCGAACCGGAGGACGCAAACCGATCGGTTCATGCCGTCCCGACCAAGACGGGCAGCTGGTACGGTTGGTATGCCGAGGGCCTCTTCGCCGCCTACGGGACTTTAGCCGCCCTTGTATACCGACGGCAGTCGGGCAAGGGGCAAATGGTGGATGTTTCCGGGGCCGAATGCATCATGAAGTTTATCGATTACAACATGGGCTGGTACCACATGGGCGGAGGCGTCAAGGAACGGCTGGGGAACTTCGACCCGTCGGTTTTTCCATACACCTTCATCCAGTGCAAGGACGGTTACACTTTCATGGCCGCTTACAATGAGGAAGCCTTCGCCACCTTGATGGAGATCATCGGCCGACCGGAACTGGTGCAGGATCCTCGGTTTTCCACCTTCTTGAAACGGACGAGCTACGAAAGCGAGGAGGCTCTGCAGCGGATTTTGGAGGAATGGAGCCTGCAATACACCGTGGATGAAGTCATCGACAAGGTCGCCGAAGCCACGGCGAAGAAGGAGGGCCGGGCCGCCGCCGTGGTCACGGGCAAGGTGTGCCGGCCGTCCCAGACCTTCGAGGAACGAAACTGGTGGGATCGGGGCGTCTTTCGAAAGGTTTACGACCCGGTTTACGGCGAACTATCCCTGCAGGGCCCCGTGTGGAAGATGACCGGAACACCGCCGAGGATCAAGTGGGCGTGTCGTCCCGTGGGCGCCGACAACGAAGCCGTCTACTGCCGTCTTCTGGGCCTGGGACGCTCCCAATTGGAGCGCCTGAAAGCCTGTGGGGTTATTTAGCTTTTCGCCCCCAGCGGGGCGGCCTCCAATTTTCGGCCTCTTGGGCCCCGTGCCTCACGTTCCGGAAATGGAGACGGGCGTGGCCGCCCGTCTTCTCTGGGGCCAGCATCCATCTAGCCCTTTTCGTCCGGACGATCGTGGCTCCTACACAAGATTTCCAGATTTCGAATGACTAAGGGCGCGCACGAGGCGCGCCCTCACACCCGTGGGGGTAGGAGCTTCTCCGTCCTCATCCCTCAGCGGCCTCGGGGGAATTGCGGGCGCGCACGAGGCGCGCCCCTACAGAGCGGAGGCCCAGTTCCTAGCGCTTGGGAATCCCCGGCCATGGGGAATTCCGGCGATGGCGACAAGGCGCACCTCTACGAACGCGATGCGCCCGACCCTGGGGGTCGGTGTAGCGAGGGGAATGGGCGCCCTCAGAAGGCGCCCTCACAGAAGAGGGGGCAACCTGCCGAAACCCGGTGGAATTGCCGCCCTCGGTGCCGATTCTGAAGGCACACCCCGCAGGCCTGCTCTTCGGCTGCCTCCCTCTCGGCAAGACCCGCCGGGCTTCTTCCCAGCCGTGGCCGCCCAAGCCTGTGGGCTCGAACCTGCCTGTCCGCCTGAGGCACGCTAACCGTAGTAAAGGCGGACCTTTGTGTCCGCCCCATGAATTTTTCAGACGGCCGGCGCTTCACTCTTTTCCGATGTCCGGCCGATTTTTGTCTTTCGGGAAATCTTCACAGGGGCTTGGCGGCGCACAGGCGGAGCCCCGCATGCGGCTCTTTTATAGGCTGCCGACAGCCGTCTCACCCGTGTTTTGGAAATGCCGCTCCTTTTTTCAATCGTGTTCTAAAACCTCAAGTAGTCTTTCACCCACGGGACCATTTCCATAAAATTCCCCTGGTGTGGTTCTTCGGCGGTGCCGATGCGATGGTGGATCGTGATCGCCCGATCCGCGCAATACTTTTCGATGGACGGTTTCGGGCGGCTGGCGATGAGCAAAGCGTTCACTTGAGCGCCCCAGGCGAAGTGAGGGCCGTCGCCGCCGCTGTCTCCCATGACGATGATGCGTCCCGGCGGGATCCCGTATCTTTCGGCCACGGCGGCGGAATTGGCCGCTTTGTCCTGAATCTCCATCAAGGGAAAGAAAATCTCGGGGTCTGTGGGGCTTTCCGAATAGCCGATAAAGGGGTGGGCGGACAAGGCGGGCACATGGGGCAGGAGCCCTTTGGCTAGGACCCTCTGATAATAGCCTTTCATGCCCGTGGTGTTCAGCATGAAGAGGATGTCATTTTCGTCGCACCATCGGATGAATTCGGCGGCACCGGGGTAAGTGCCGTAGCTCGCCTCCAGATAGGCGTCCATCATGTTTTCCGTGACCGGCCCGGGCATTAGGGCCTCAATCTGCCGAATGGCCTCCCCCAGCGTGATTTGGTTGGACGTGTACTGGCGAAAAACCTTTGTGAGCGGGTCTTTCAATGCAGGGTAATTGAAAAAAATGCAGTCAAAAGGGCCGCTCGGGGCGAGGCACTCACTCCAATCCGAGGAAAACAGCGCGCGATACCGACGCGTGTGGACCATGGCGGGCTCCTCCTTGTTTTTGAGGGTTCCCGCTCACAATGGCCAACCGCTCACGAAAGTCAAGGATAAGATGTCTTGGCTCTGCACTGCGGCGCTGGCGCCTGCTGCTTGGACAAGACGGTGGGGACGACATGGAATTTATTTTGGTTAAAGGGGGTCCTGGAAGCTTTCCGCTTGGACCGACTTTATTTTATGCCCAGCGATTGTGTGTGTGGGAGATGATCGACACAATCCAGAGGATGTGCGGCGATATCCTGGAAAATGTACGACTTCTTCGGACATCGGACGACATTACGTGGGAGGTCTACCAGCGCGATCCGAGAGCCCGCCGGTTTGTGGAAAGAACCCTGCATATTCTTGTGGAGGCCTGTATCGATCTCGCGCATCACATCATTGCCGAGGAAGGCTTTGAGGAGCCGGCTTCCTACAGCGAAGCGTTTCGAATATTGGGCCGCCATGGCGTTTTGCCGCAAGCCGAGGCGGAGAGTTATAAACGGATGGCCCGATTCAGGAACCTCCCTTCCACAGCCCTTTAAAAGCGGCAGCCCGCCGCTTCAAGGACGGCCGTGTGAAACACGGCGAAGCTGGGAGAGCGACTGCGGCGTGGGTCATATCGGCCGCCTACGGCTCGGGCGACCTCAATCTTGGGAAGGCCCCCGGCGAAATAACCGTGGCGTTGCAGGACCCTTTCGAAAGCTTGCCACGTGCCGCCCGCAATTTTATCCGGATTTCGGTATTTCGTTTGTTGGACGACCCTCTTGGGCACACGAGGGTATGCCGCGATGACCGCTTCCCAGTCCCCGAAATACCACGCTTCCAGTTCCTCAACGGCGATGCGGTTAACCACGTGCCAATTGGACTTCAGGCCGTGCGATCGGGTGCGCAGCCCCGCATTTTCTGCGCATTTTTCCATTTTGGCCTTGAGTTGGTAGCAGTCATCGTCGTCACAGTCTAAAACGACGATGATGCGCCAGTGGGGCGGAATCCAGGAGGCGTAGCCGCGCAGCCGATTCTCAAGATGCTTTAATAAATCGAATTTGCCTTGGAAAACATGGATGTTAAAGGTGACTTCGGCGGGTAAGCATCTCGGGAGCAATGCCCGGAGGAAGGCTTCCATGGAGGCTTCCTCCACAAGCAGTTCGAGGTGAGGACTGTCCATGATCACCCTTGCCCCGTAAGATGATTGGGCATCCCTTGGTTGATCAGAGGATCACCGACGCCGAAATAGCCTTCCATCCAGAGGTAGCCCATCTGGGCACCCTGAGCCACAAACGACTTTACGTTAGGGATATCGGCCGCTCGCCGGGCCTGGGTGTGTCCAAGATTATCCCGCCAGAGCACCCAAACTTCTTCCGGTTTCAGCGCATTGAGGAAAAAAGGTGAGTGGGTTGTGGCCAAAATTTGAGTGCGCTCCGTGGCCATCCGACATTCTTCAGCCAACTCAGGAAGCAGACGCGGATGCAGAAAGTTTTCCGGCTCTTCGATGCCAATGAAGGGCGGTGGCGTAGGGTCGTTAAGAAGAACAAGGTAAGCCAGCATCTTAAGGGTGCCGTCCGAAGCAAAACGGGCAAGGACCGGATCTTTGAAAGGCGCGTCTTTAATCTGTAGCAGCAACCGTCCGTCGGGCATTGTGTCCGCTATCACTTTTTCAATGTGCGGCACCCTTCGGCGCAATATGTCGAAGATCCCCTCCAGCCTTTCCGGGTATTGTTCTGCCAAGTACTGAATCACATTGGCAAGGTTGTCCCCGCTCTTGGTGAGCCGTTCCTGTGGGCCCGCCTCGGGTTGGCCTCGAGCGCTTTCCGCGGAAAGATAAGACACATACCATCCCGTGATAAAATCCCGAAGCGCGGCCACACGCGGGTGTTCGGCGAGTTGGCCTAGAGCGTTGACGGCCAGAAGATCCGGAGAACTGAGAGAGGTTTCGACGCGCTTGTCTTCTTTGTCGGGCTTTTCGCCGCTGACGGCCCTGCCCTTGCCCTCGCGGTACTCGAGGAAACGAAAAGGCTTGCCGCGACGCCCACGGCGCCACTGCAGCCACTCTTCTACCACAATCGGTTTTCCTCGCCGCTCGTCCACGGCAAGCCGATACGTAATAAGAGGATAGTTTGGTTCTTTGTACCTAATTTCAATGACGACAGGCCCTTCGCTGTCGCGCGTTTTGAGTTCCTTGGCTCTTCCTCGTCGGTCCCATGCTCGGCGCAACCCCGCCTCGAAACACTCCGAGAGAAAAGCGAAAACATCGAAGACCGTGGACTTCCCGCTGCCGTTAGGTCCCATCAAGACCGTTAGAGGGCTTAGTTCTTTGAGTTCGAACTTGCGCAACGCGCGGAAGTTTTCCACCTTCAGGCCGACAACGCGCGCGGGATGCTGGGGCTTTTGAGGAATTAAGGAGTGCATGGCGCCCTCCGGCAAAGTTTGCGGCTCTCATGCCCGGTTAAGATTAAATGCCCGCCTCACCCATCAAGATCAAGGGTTTTTCATGCGGCGGCCGCCGCATAAGGCGACAGCCGGTCCGACGACGTCAAGCACAAGACGTTTCGGCCCCCTTCATCCCCTTTTCTCTTTCGACCAGTGAAGGGGAGTTCCGCGTGCGCCTTCATGAGCTCGGGCGGTTGGCGGGTTCGCTGGCCGGGTCGTCGTACCAGGCAAAGTAGGCTTCCGTGCCCTTGCGGCCCGAATCGACCAGGGCGTTTTGGCGCGCCTTGGATATTTTGAAGTCGGTGGTCTTCACGCCCAGGCTGTCGATGTAAATGGTTCGGTGCCAGTCGTCGTTATGGAGATGGTAGTTGGATTGGGCGTTCAGGAGGGTCTGAAGCAGGTTGAAGCAATAAGAGAAGAAATCGTCCACGGTCTCGGCCGCGGGTTCCGCCTGGTCTCGGAAGACGGCGATCTCTCGGGCCGAATCCAGCCGAAAGCCCAAGGTTTCCCGGTTGTAAATATAAGGACTCACGTCGATTCCCTTGCGTTGCAAGGCGCGGTTGTGCCGGCTGTAGTAATCCGTCATGCGGCCGTGGGTGTCCGCTACGGCCGGGTCGAGGTAGCGCATGCGGTCGAAGATCTTGATGGGGTAATTGTCGAGCACGCCGCCGTCTACATAGACATCGCCGCGGGGACTGCGCCGCGCCGTGAAAAAGAGTGGGATGGACATGGAGATGCGCACGGCGTCGGCAATGCACGTGCGGGGGGTGTGCTCGTGGGAGAAGACTTCGCCATAGTGCGTGGAAATGTTGGTTCCCATGAAATACATGTCCCGGAAGCCTTTGGCGGCCTTTTGCTGCTGCACCTGCAGAAAAGTGGCATCGGCGTTTCCCGTCTTTTGGGCGATGATTTCGCCGATCCATTTGCGAAAGGCGTTGCCTTTGTACCAGCCGAATTCATGGACGAGTCGGTTGAGATCCCGCACGACCCCGAAGTCGTCGTCCATGAACTTTTTGAAATCCATGGAACTCACGGCGTCCCAGATTTCCGTAGGGGTATAGTTCAATCCCACCATGACGGCGGTAATGGCCCCCGCCGACGTGCCCCCGACCCGGACAATCTGGGCAAGGATGTTTTTCTCTTCCAAGACCTGCAGGGCGCCCACATAGGCGATGCCCTTCATGCCGCCGCCTTCAAACACGAGGTTTCGAAACGGATACGCCATGGCCGGTCCTCCTTGTGCAGGGCCGAAGCCCCAGGAAAGGGTGAGGGAAATGGGCGATGCGAGACGCCGCTTCCTCCGCACGGAAGGGAAGCGCAAGACACCGGAACGTGAAGAACTTGGCTTCCTATAGCATGGAAAGATTCACGGCGGCATCAGGAAACCTTTTCCCGATGCTCCAAAAACGGCACTGCCGGACGGCGCGAGCTCGACATGCTTTCCACAGGTGTGCTAATGGGTTTCCGGAGCCGCTTTTTCCGAGGTGGGGATGGGTTGAGCGTGTCGAGGTCCACTGAGCCGAAGATTTCCCGAGGAGCCCTCCATGAGCGAGAAGGACAAGTTTTTTACGCCGGTCCGGGTGCGCTACGCGGACACAGACGCCCAGGGCCACGTCTTCTTTTCTAATTATCTCGTCTATTTCGACCAAGGCCTCACGGACTATCTCAAGGCAATCGGCTATGGTTACGACGCGATGCTGGAAGACGGGTTCGACTTTTTCTACGTCGAAACCCAGTGCACCTTCAAAGGAAGCGCCCGGTTCGACGAGGTGCTCCACGTCCATGCGCGCATCACCCACATCGGTCGAACCAGTTTCACGTTCCAGTTCGCCATTTATAAGGCGGATACCGACGAGCTGATCACCACCGGGCGAATTGTGGCCGTAGCGGTGGAAAAGGGCGGGCGCCGGCCCGTACCGGTTCCCGACCGGCTGCGCAAGGCCGTGGAGGCCTACGAGGGCGAGCCTCTTTCGTAGGCGGATTCCCCGGAAGGCCCTAGCGCGGCGGGCGCGTTTTCGCCGATATCGCAGGTTTCCGACCCGCCGGGGGAGCGTGCGGCCGGGCCGCGGCCGAACAGAAGAGCGGGGCCCCGATCGACACCCGAGACATCGCCGGGGATTGACCCCGGGACCCTCCAATGCCCCATGTTCCTTCGTCTCTTCCGGTGACCGACGCGGCGGATGCCTTTTCCTGAAAGAGGCTAGGGTTCCCGGCCGGCCAGGTGCCGAAGGGCCTTTTTGTAAGCGGCGGCAAGGGTGTCCATAAAGACGCCGTCCACGGGTCCTTTCCAGGTTCGGACTTCGTAAAACCGCTTGGGCAGGGAGATCCCATCGGGGTCGAAGCCCGTGCGGAACCGAAGACGCCATCGAGCGGCGCGCACTTTTTCCGACAGGGCCGGAAGATTGCGGGCCACCTCACCGTAACCCAGAACCTCCAAGGCTTCCTGCAGCCGCTCTTCGGGGTAGAGTTTTCGGGCAAAGAGGCATGAAACCATGCAGGTGAGCGCGACCCGACGGCGTTCTTCGTCAAGGAGGAAAGTCAGAGCGTCATCGACGTTTTTCTCTGTGACATCTTGGTCGTAGCTGTAGCCGGCGCTGTCCAAATGCGAATGGCGAAAGCCGTAAGCCTGGGAGACGAAAAACACTTCGCCGGTGGCGTACCCGGCCATCTCTTGTCCCAGCACACAGGCGTAATCCGTGCCGCCCAAACGGGACGCCGCATGCAGAGCGCCTCGGCCCAAAGCGCGGTAGAACTCGTTGGTCCCCAAAGCCAGATGGGCCAGAGCCTGCTCGTAGGCGTCGGCCGCTCCGAACCGAAGCGGCACCAGTGTCTCTTTCTCGTCCACAACGCCCCGATCCGACGCTTCCGTCGCCCAAGCGAGGCATCCCCCTGCGCTGATGGCATCCAGGCCGAAACGTTCCACAAATTCCAACAGCCGCAACACCTCTCCGGGATCGGTCACGCCCAGCATGGGCCCGAGCCCGAACAACGGTTCATGATCATAAGACACTTGCCGATAGAGGTATTCATGTTCTTCGCCGAAGCGTTCCCGCAAAAGGCCGATATGAATGCATCCGACGGGGCAGCCGGCGCAGGCCGTCTGGCGCAGCAGCATGTCCCGGGCGAACCGTTCTCCCGAAACGGCTTCGGCGTTCGGGTCCTGGGTAGCTTGGAGGTTTCGCCACGGCAAGGCACTTAAGGCGTTCAGCGGCAGGATATTTTCCGGGGTGCCCAGGTCGTGGTACTTGCGCATGACGGGGGAGGCCACGGCTTCTTGATAAACGGCTTTGAAAAGCGCCGCGTAGTCCTTGGATGCCGGAACGGGAGCGCTGACATCCCCCGAGACGAGAACGGCTTTCAGGCGCTTTCGCCCCATGGCCGCGCCGCACCCCAACCGCCCGAAATGGCGATAGGTATCCACATTGATGGCGGCGATGGGCACTTGATTTTCCCCTGCCGGGCCGATCCTCAGGATGCTGCGGTGTCCGCCCCCGCCCTGATGGATCTTTCGCACCCATTTGCCTGTGGTGAAAATGTCCATGCCCCAGAGGTAGTGGGCGTCCCAGAGGCGCATTTCCCGGCTTCCCACAGTGAGCAGAGTGGGCCGGGGCGCCGCTCCTTGGATGACCAGGGCGTCGTAGCCGGAAAACCGTAACGCCAGCGCCAGCCGCCCACCGGCGTGACTTTCCGCGTATTGGTTGTGGTACGGCGATTTGAACCCCAGGACGACCTTGCTCATGAGCGGGAAATAGCCCGTCAGCGGCCCCACGGCAAAAATCAAGGGCTGCCGGGGATCGTCCCACGGGGCCGACGGGTCGCCGTAGGCTTCAAAAAGAGCCGCCGCCAGGCCGCTTCCCCCTAAGTGTTCCTGCGGGTCGCCGAATTCCGTGGGGTTTCCTCGGCCCGTTTCCAAATCCACCACGAGAACGCGGAAGGTTTCCTTCACGGCGCGCCCTCCTGAGAGCTTCGCTCCTTTGGCTCCACGGCGACCATTTCCAGGCATTCATGGGGGCAGAAAGCCGTGCAGCGGCCACAGTGGAGACACACAATGGGTTCATGGGTTTCGGGATCCATCCAGACGGCATCCACCGGGCAGGCTTCGGCGCAGGCCCCACACCGGATACACAAGCTCTTTTTCACCTTCACGCCGCCTCCGGACCGCTGGGAAAAAGCGCCTGTCGGGCAGACGGCGGCACATGGCGCCGGGTCGCACGCAAGACACAGTTGAGCGTCAAACCCCGTGCTGAGGCCCCCGGAACTCCGGATGCGTATTCCCGAATGCCACCAGGAAAGGCATCGGTGGACCAACCTCGCGCACGCCAAGGCGCACGAATAGCATCCGATGCACCGTTCCATGCGGGAAGCCCTAAGAACTTTCATCGCTGGGCTCTCCTACCTGTTGAAAAGCCGCCGGATGGCCTCGCGCTGCTCCGGCGACAATTCGTTCCATCTCTGAATGTCGGACTCGATCCGTCGCCGGTCTTCCGGAGGGATCTGTTGCCATTGCCGGTAACGCTGCCGGTAGAGCTCTTGGTCTTGGGGAGGAAGCTTTCGGTATTCTTCGAAGCGGTGTCTTAAGTTGTCTTTTTCTTGCGGGGGCATGGACTGCCATTCTTGATACTGGGGAGGCACGACGCGGCGCCCCTGCGGGGCCGAAAAAGGCGTCCAGCCTTGTTCCTGGTTTTCGGGCCGTTTGGCATAGAGTGTGCCCCAAGGCCGGACGAGGGATGCTGTACCGGGCGTCGGGAGGGTTCTCAAAATCTTTTCGGGGACGGAAGGCTGGGACGCCGAGTGGCCGTTTCCCAGGGAAAAGCCCAGGGTAAAGGCAAGCGCCACGGCGATCGGCGCCGCTTTCCGGATGTTTATCCAGAGCTTTTCGGACACTGGCTCACGCATAAGAAGGATTCCGAGGATCCAGCGACATGGGCTGCCGATCGGCATCCGACGGTCCCGATGATTCGGTGGGGGACCCGTCCTGGTCCACCGCATTAACGAGTTTTTTGATGGTGTCCATCTCTTTTAGAAAATCAAGATTTTCGAGAATTTCCCGGTCTTGCTCCGGCAGATCCTCTTCGGGAGACGGAGCCTCGAACATGACGGCCACGAGTTTTTCGTCCGACGAAGGCGCCGCCGCCGTGGACGCGGATCCCGGTTCTGTTTGAGCCCGATCGGAGGCCTCTTGGGCTGCCGGGATCATAACCGGCACGGGACGGCTCGACTCCTGAGCCTTTTGGAAAGGTCCTTTCCATTGGACGCCGCTCACGGCCAAGACGAGGCACAAAAGGATGCCAAAGGCCCATGCGGGTTTGGGGCCGAAACCTTTCCAGAATGGCGTCCTTGGTGTCGGTTGGGTGGGTCGACCGTTGTTTTTCAGAGCCCATCGAATGCGGGCGTTCATCTGGGCGGCTTCGTGCGGGCTGAGGGGCGCCGGTGCGGCGGCCGATTTGAGCTGATGGATCATCCGGGCAAGCCGTTCGCGCTGTGCGCGGCACGAGGGGCAGGCTGCCGCATGGGCCGCCCATTGGGACCGCCGCTCCGGATCCAGCTCCCCGAAAACATCCAGGATGAGAGTCTCTTCAAATTCCTTGCATCCGCTCATGACGTTGTCTCCCAGGAATCCGTGCCGTAACCCATGGCCGTCAGCCGATCCCGCACCGTCCGAGTGGCTCGGAAGAGATGGGTTTTGACCGTGCCGAGGGCCATGCCCGTCATGTCGGCGATTTCTGCGATGGTCATTTCCTCGAACACCTTGAGGACGAAAACGGTCCTCTGTTTTTCCGAGAGGCCTTCCATGGCCTTGCGCACATCCCTCTGCAATTCCTTGGTCGAAAGAGCTTCCAAGGGGTCGTTTTCCGAAGCATTGTCTTCCGCCGGCATGTCGAACGGCCGTTCGTCGTCTTCGTCTTTTTCGAAAAGGCGCCACGGGATGATGAACTGGAGCCGTCGCCTTTTTCGTTTCAGGGCGAGGAGACTCGTGTTGACGGCGATGCGGCGGATCCAGGTGCCGAGGGTTGAGCGCCCTTCGAATTGGCCGATCTTTCGGAAGACCTGGATCAGGGTTTCCTGAGTCACATCCATGGCCTCATCCCGGTCGAACCCGCACAGCGGGTAAGCAAGGGAGAAGACCATGGGCTGGTAGGCGGCGATCAGAGCGTCCATGGCGCTCGGGTCGCCGGCCTGGGCTTTGAGAATCAGGCCGAATTCGTCGCCGTCTCCTCGGTCCGCTCCGTTGCCTTTGTCTCGAGGCTCGTCGATCCGGTCGGGCCTCGGCTCGTGGTCAGGAGACGGCGGCAACATGCTTTGCGTCACAAAAGCGCCTTCCGTGCGGGGTCCAGCAGCCCGGGCCATGCCGCCTTGGGAGACATCCTACCAGCGACCGCCCGTCTCGAAAATCAAGGACCATCCGGCATCCCCCACGTAACCTCCCACATACGGCCTTCGCGGAGCCGGATCATAGCCGCACACAGGATAGCACGAATAGTAGTGATGATACACATCCACTCTTCGCGGCGGCGGTGGGGGCGGCGCGTACCGGTACCTGGCGTACGGATAGTAATGATGCACCACGGCGGGCGGCGGACACGGCGCATAGTGGTACACCGTGTGGTGCTTGGGTTTATGCGCCTGAGCCGCCGGAACGGCCCAAAAGGCCGTCATCGCCGAAAGCAGAAGAGCCGTGATCGTGATCTTTCTCATGTCCTCTCCTCCCTCCTCAAGGATCGCTCTCGACATTCCATTGGATCATCGGACTCGGCAAAGGGTTTACTCCTTCTGGGCTGTGAGCCGGGCGGGACACCTGGGCCGCAAGCCCTTGCCCCATAAAGCGAGGTGTGTCAATGTGGCCGGACGGACGCCGTCGATGGAAAGCAAACATGCGCCCAAAGACACCTGAGACCGGACGGGGTATCAATGTGACTCGAAGGATGCCGTCGGTGGCATGGGTGCCGTTTGCCCATGCACGGAATGTCGGGGATCACGGCGCGTGAGGGAAGTCCTTCAAAGGGTGTGGGCCTCGTTTTCGAGGGAGGGGTAAGGCAATGATGCGGGTCATGGTCGTCGGGGCCGGAGCCATGGGATGCCTTTTCGGGGCGCGGTTTGCGGCCGCCGGAGCCCCGGTTCTTCTGTTGGATGTGGATGCGGTCCATGTGGAGGCGATCCGCAGCCGCGGGTTGCGCCTGGTGGAGCTCAACGGCGAAGAGAAAACAGTTCGATTGGATGCCGTGTGCGAACCCGCGGTGTGGGACGCGCCTGCCGATCTGGTGCTGGTCATGGTGAAAAGTTATGCCACGAAACAGGCTCTACGCCTTGTGCATCCTGAATCCATCGCGCCCCACACCGTTTTTCTCAGCTTGCAAAACGGCATGGGAAACGGGGAGATCCTCGCGGAGCTCGTGGGCGCCCACCGCGTCCTTGTGGGGGTGACGGCCCAAGGGGCGACGAAAGTGGCGCCGGGCGTGGTCCGCCATGGCGGTGTGGGACCGACGTCTTTCGGAAGCCTATCAGGAAATGAGCCGGCCGGGGTGTCGAGCCTCTTGCAACTTTTTGCCGCCGCAGGCTTGGAAGCCTCCTATCGCCACGACATCCGAAACCTCCTGTGGCAGAAGCTGTGCGTCAACGTGGGCATCAACGCCGTCACGGCGCTGTGCGGGATCGACAACGGGCGTGTGGCCGCGCTGGATCCGGCCCGAAAGCTCTGTGAGGCGGCGGTCATGGAAGCGGTAACGGTGGCCCGGGCGGAAGGGGCCGTTCTGCCGGACGATATGGTGGATCGAGTCTTGAGCGTTGCGCAGGCTACCGCGTCAAACCGCTCATCCATGCGCCAGGACGTGGAAAATTTTCGGCCCACGGAAATCGACGCCATCAACGGGGTTGTGGTCCGCTACGCCCTGCGGCACGGTTTGACCGCCCCCGTCAATTGGACGCTGACGCAACTGGTGAAAATCAGGGAGCTGACGTATGGCGACGGAAAGCACAAAGCAGAGCCAAGCGGTTAAGGCTGAACCGAAGGTGACGGTTCCGGGGATCATGGCGGCCAAGGGGAAAAGAAAGCTTACCATGCTGACCGCCTACGACTACTGCACGGCCGTCTGGGTGGATCGGGCCGGGGTGGACATGATCCTTGTCGGGGATTCTCTCGCCATGGTCATGCTGGGCCACGAAGACACCCTCTCGGTCACCATGGACGAGATGCTTCATCACACCCGTGCGGTGGTTCGAGGCGCCAAGCGGGCGCTCGTCATCGGCGACATGCCTTTTTTGTCCTATCAGGTGAGTGTAGCGCAGGCGGTGGAAAACGCCGGCCGTTTCCTCAAGGAGGGGCGGGCTCAGGCCGTCAAGCTGGAAGGAGGGGCCTCGGTGCTCAAACAGGTGGAAGCCATCGTGGAGGCAGGCATCCCGGTCCAAGGCCACTTGGGTTTGACGCCGCAAAGCATCGCCATACTGGGTGGCTTCAAAGTTCAGGGAAAAGATGAAGAGGCGGCCAAAAAACTGGTGGAAGACGCCGTCGCCCTCGCCCAGGCCGGTTGTTTCAGCTTGGTTTTGGAGGCCATCCCGGCGGCTGTGGCTCAACGCATCACGGAAGCCGTGCCTATCCCGACCATCGGCATCGGCGCCGGACCGGCCTGTGACGGCCAGGTTCTTGTCCTGCACGACCTCGTGGGGCTTTTCGACCGGTTTGTCCCGCGTTTCGTCAAGCAATACGACCAGCTGGGACAAAGGCTTCTGGAAGCCGTGAGCCGATACCGCCAAGAGGTGGAATCGGGCACCTTTCCCGGCCCGGAACATACCTTCGGCATGCCGGCCAAGTGACTTGAACCGGGCGGGGCACGCCCCATCTCGCTCAAGGCGGTGCGGACGGGCCGGCCGGCGCTGTGCCTTGGACATGCCGGGGTGCCCGGGGTTTCCTAGGTGTGACAAACGGATGCCTCAGGGTCGCAGGTCGGAACGATGGACGCGTTGTTGCTCAGGCTCATTTCCGGCGCGTTGCCGATTAAGGTTGGGCAAAGGTTTTTGAGGGAGATAAGAGATGAGGCCCGATCTGGACGGGCGAACCTCCGGCCGCTCCACCCGCCGCAGCCTCCGTCTCAAGGGGTATGATTATTCCTGGACCGGGGCGTATTTCGTCACCGTTGTCGTTCAGGGTCGACTGTGCCTATTCGGGAATATCGTCGACGGGGTGATGCATCTGAATGACGCGGGACGGATGATACGGGATCAATGGCTTTCGCTGTGGGGGCGATTTACTGGTGTGCTGTTGGATGCGTTCGTCGTCA
>CALGPN010000035.1 GCA_937960435.1 uncultured Desulfosoma sp. | reverse complement strand
TCACGATTTCACGATTTCACGACTTCACGACTTCACGACTTCACGACTTCACGACTTCACGATTTCACGACTTCACGAATCCCCCGATCGGTGCTAAAAGGGGCGGTGGAAAAGCGTCGGGCGGAGATTTTCCTCCTCGTCAAACCGATTGTCCTGCGAGGCGCGATCATGGAATGGGAGACCGTCATCGGACTGGAAGTGCATGCGCAACTTCAGACGAAAAGCAAGATCTTTTGCGGGTGTTCCACGGCCTTCGGGGCCGCTCCCAACACGCACACCTGCCCCGTGTGCCTGGGTATGCCGGGGGTGCTCCCCGTTCTGAACCGCACCGTCGTCGAATACGCCATGAAAATGGCCTTGGCCACCCACTGCCGGATTGCGTCCCGCTGCCGATTTGCGCGGAAGAACTACTTCTATCCGGATCTCCCGAAGAATTACCAAATTTCCCAATATGAAGAGCCCCTGGCCACAGGGGGGTGGGTGGACGTGCACACGGAGGCGGGAACACGCCGGATCGGCATCACCCGCATCCACATGGAAGAAGATGCGGGAAAACTCATCCACGACGAAACCCAGCCGCTGAGCTACGTGGATTTCAATCGCACGGGCGTGCCTCTGATCGAAATCGTCAGTGAGCCCGACATCCGCAGCCCGGAAGAAGCCGCCGCGTACTTGAGAACGCTTCGGGACATCCTGCGTTACTTGGAAATTTGCGACGGGAACATGGAAGAAGGGAGCTTCCGCTGCGACGCCAATATCAGCCTTCGCCCTTCCGGCGGTACGGCCTTGGGCGTCAAGACGGAACTCAAGAACATGAATTCTTTCCGAAACGTGCAGCGCGCCCTGGAATTCGAGGTGCGCCGGCAGCGCGCCCTTCTGGATAAAGGCGAGGCCGTGGTTCAGGAAACCCGCTTGTGGGATGCGGGTCGAGGAGTGACGGTCAGCATGCGCGGCAAGGAAGAAGCCCACGACTACCGCTATTTCCCCGACCCCGACCTGGTGCCGCTGGCCATCGACACGGAATGGATCGAGGCCGTACGTCGAAGCCTTCCCGAACTTCCCGACGCCAAACGGGAGCGCTTCATCACTCAGTACGAACTGCCCGCCTACGACGCGGAGGTTCTCACTGCATCCAAAGATGTGGCGGATTACTTCGAAGCCGTCCTGACCGATTTTCCCCAGCCCAAGACGGTGAGTAATTGGATCATGAGCGAGCTGCTGCGTGAGCTCAAACGGGACGATCGGGATATGGACCGGTGTCCCGTGCCGCCCAAACACCTTGCGGAACTGCTGCAGCTCATGGACCGAAACGTCATCAGCGGCAAAATCGCCAAATCGGTTTTCAAGGACATGTATGAAACAGGAGCGCCGCCGTCCCGGATTGTGGAAGAAAAGGGCCTGCGCCAGGTGAGCGACGAAGGGGCTCTGGTGGCCGTGATTGATCAGGTCCTCCAAGAAAACCCCAAGGAAGTGGAAGCCTACCGTCAAGGGAAAGAAAAATTGATGGGATTTTTCGTCGGCCAGGTCATGCAAAAAACCCGGGGCAAAGCCAATCCCCAGCTCGTCAATCGGATCCTGAAAGAAAAGCTTTCAGGAGCCTAGGGAATGGGCCGACTCTTTGCCTAGAGGAACCTTTTCCCCCGGGAGTGGGTTTAACGAACACCAAGGAGTATCCTATGCCCGGTTCATCGCTTCGGCCCATTTGGTGGGACGGGGACGTCGTCATGATCGTCGACCAGAGGCTTTTGCCGCACAAGCACAAGGTGCTTCGCTGCACCACCCCTGACGAAGTCATCCGGGCCATTAAAACCATGGCCATACGCGGCGCGCCCGCCGTAGGGATCGCCGGGGCCATGGCCGCCGCCTTAGGGGCCCGCACGCTCACGGCCGCCGATGTCGCCACCTTTCGGCGAAAATTCACCCATCTGTGCCACCGGATCCGGGCCGCCCGCCCCACCGGGAACAATTTGAGCTGGGCCGTGGATGCGGTTTTCGCCGTGGTCATCGAAAACCCCGGCGCCGACGTGCCCGAACTGCAGCGGCTCATTCGCCGAAAATCGGAAGAAATCCTCGCCGAGGACGTCCGCTTCAACGAAGCCATCGGGCGATGGGGCGCCGAGGTTGTGCCCAAGGGGGGTCGAATCTTGACCTATTGCAATGCAGGGGCCCTGGCCACAGGGGATTACGGGACCGCCTTGGGGGTCGTGCGCGCCGCCTTCGCCGTCGATCCGTCCATTCACGTGACATGCTGCGAAACCCGGCCGTTCCTTCAGGGCAGCCGCCTCACGGCCTATGAGCTCATGACGGAAAAGATCCCCTGTACCCTCATCACCGACAACGCCGCCGGAAGCCTCATGCAGCAGCGCAAGATCGACGTGGTGATCGTCGGGGCGGATCGCATCGCCGCCAACGGGGACACCGCCAACAAAATCGGGACGTACATGCTGGCCGTGTTGGCCAATGCCCACGGCGTGCCTTTTTACGTCGCAGCGCCCCGTTCCACCATCGATCCCACGTTGCCCAACGGGGCGGGCATCCCCATCGAACAGCGGGACCCCAAAGAAGTGACCCATTTTTACGGGCGTCTGGTGGCACCTCGCGGCATGAAGGCGGAAAATCCGGCCTTCGACGTCACCCCGCATCGGCTCATTACGGGAATCATCACCGAAGTGGGGATCATCCGCAAGCCGTTCACGCGCGGCATCCGAAGGGCTCTGGAAGCGCCGCCCCCGGCCTAGGGGACCCGCGAGAGCGCGAGGTTCCAACTTCGAACGAAAAAGGGGCGCGACGCCTGGGCTCCCGGGAGGTTCATTCAAACAGGTGCTTGACGGCTTCGCGCACGGAGCGCACCCCGAGACACACCCCGTGGGGATCGTGTGCTGCGAGCTGTTCCTGATTGCCGCGCGGGCACACAACGGTACCGAATCCTAAAGAGATGGCTTCGGCCAACCGCTTTGCCGCATGCCCCACCCCGCGCACTTCTCCAGAGAGCCCCACCTCCCCCCACGCCACGAGATCCTCCGGCAAGGGAACATCCATGGCGCTGCTGACCAAGGCCAAGACCACAGCAAGATCCGCGGCGGTTTCCGTGAGCTTGACGCCGCCTGCCACATTGACGAACACATCCTGTTGAAGAAAGCTGAATCCCGCTTTTTTTTCCAGCACGGCCAGCAGCAAAGAGACGCGGTTGGCGTCCACGCCCATGAAGGTGCGCCTCGGCTGAGCCCAGCCGCTGGACGAAACCAGCGCTTGCACTTCCACGAGAATGGGTCGTGTGCCCTCCATGGCGCAGACCACCACGGACCCGGAAACACCCCTGGGCCGCTCGGCCAAAAGGAACCTCGACGGGTTCGGCACCTGCTCCAAACCCGTTTCCTTCATTTCGAACACACCGATTTCATTGGTGGAACCGAACCGGTTTTTGACGGCGCGAAGAAGCCGAAAGGTGTGGCTCCGGTCCCCTTCCAGGTAGAGGACCGCATCCACCAAGTGTTCCAAGACGCGCGGACCGGCCACAATGCCCTCTTTGGTCACGTGGCCCACAAGGAAAACCCCGATGTTCTTTTCTTTGGCCAGGCGCTGCAGCCATGCCGCCGATTCCCTCACTTGGGACACGGACCCCGGGGCGCTTTCCAAAAGATCCAACCGCATGGTCTGGATGGAATCCACGGCGAGAACGGCCGGCGGCTGTTTCTCCAAAGCGGGCTCCAGCGCTTCCAGGCCGGTTTCGGCAAGAACCCACAGATCGTTCGTGTGTTCCAGGCCGAGGCGTTGGGCGCGGAGTTTGATTTGGGCAAGGCTTTCTTCGCCCGAAACATAGAGGACGGGGCCGATCCGGGCCATGCGGCCCAGCGCTTGGAGGAGCAAGGTGGATTTGCCGATTCCGGGATCTCCGGCAAGGAGGATGACGGATCCCGGCACCAGGCCGCCCCCCAGGACCCGATCCCATTCGTCCAAGCCGGTTTTGAGGCGCATTTCGCCGAGCACGGGGATATCGAAAAGGCGGAGGGGTTCAACGGAGGAAGCCCGGCCTTTGGCGCGGGAAGACGTGGGGCCGGCTTTCACCGCTTCCTGAAGCGTGTTCCAGGCGTGGCACCCCGGGCAACGCCCCAGCCATTTGGGACTCTCGTAGCCGCATTCCAGGCATTGAAAAACGGTTTTGTCTTTGGCCATTGGGAAGCTCCCGAGGCGTGAGGCACGGTGTGCGGATTAGAAGCGTTGAGGTTTTTTCGGTTCATGAGTAATCCGGGAGGGCGGTGATTTTCAAGTGGACAAAGGGTCGAGAGGTCGGTAGGGTCCATAAAGGGTGCTTCCTCGGGACGGCGAAGCGGGGGGGCCGAGTCAGGGCCGGCACGCCGGTTTGCCCCGACGCGTGGGGGCTTAAACCGCAAGGTGCTTGGGGAGGACGCATCCAACGGGCTCGCGCCCACGAATATGGAGGCGGGGCTCCGGCGAACGTTGACAAAAAAAAACACGGTGGTTTATAGTCGCCCCATTATGACCAATGTGGTCAAATAGGGATCAATCGGAAGACGGCCCCAACGGACTGCCGGTACAATTTCCAGGGAGGCGTGCACACATGGCTGGAAAGAACATTATTGAAATCACCGACAACAGTTTCGAGCAGGAAGTGCTCCAATCCAGCATCCCCGTTCTTGTGGATTTCTGGGCACCGTGGTGCGGGCCGTGTCGAGCCATCGCGCCGGTGATCGACGAACTTTCCGCCGAATACTCGGGGAAACTGAAAGTCGCCAAGTGCAACGTGGATGAAAACCCCAACACGCCGGCCCGGTTCGGCATTCGAGCCATCCCGACCCTGATCATTTTCAAAAACGGCAACGTCACGGAACAGATCACGGGCGCCGTCGCCAAATCCCAGATCGCCGCTGCGGTGGACAAGGTGGTTTCCTAATTCTCCCGCTTTCGACAACCCAGACCGCCATGGGCCCCTCACCGGGCCCATGAACGCACTTCACGGATGCGTACCGATCTTCCATGACAACACCTGAACTCTACGACATGGTCATCGTAGGTGGAGGGCCGGCCGGATTGACGGCGGCTCTCTACGCGTGCCGGGCCCGGTACAAAACCCTTCTTCTGGAACGGATCGGGTTGGGCGGTCAGCTCCTCACGTACGAAAAAGTGGACAATTACCCGGGTTTTCCCGAAGGGATCACCACGTTCGAACTCACGGAACTTTTTAAGGCCCAAGCGGTGCGTTTCGGCATGGAACACCGCAGCAGTGAAGTGACCTCCCTGGACGCCTCCGGGGCGATCAAAGTGGTGCACACCGCCGAGGGTCTCGTTCATGCCAAATCGGTCGTCATCGCCACAGGTTGTGCGCCGAGGAAACTTGAAGTTAAAGGCGAGGCCGAATTCACGGGCCGGGGGGTTTCGTACTGCGCCATCTGTGACGGCCCTTTTTACCGCAACGAAATCGTGGCCGTGGTGGGCGGCGGGGACACGGCGGTGGAAGAAGCCATCTATCTGACCAAATTCGCCTCTCAGGTCCACATCATCCACCGTCGGGACACTCTGCGCGCCATCAAAGTCATCCAGGAAGAGGCCCTCGCCAACCCCAAGATCACCATCCATTGGAATCAGGTGGTGACGGCCATTCACGGCGGGCCCCAAGGCGTGACGCATCTGGCCTTACAGGACGTCCTCTCCAACGACACCTCCCAGCTCGATGTTTCGGGCGTTTTTATCTTCGTCGGCCTCATTCCCAACACCCATTGGCTCCCGGAAAGCGTTCGGCGAGATCCCCTGGGATTCGTCATCACCGATGACCACATGGCCACATCCGTCCCCGGGGTTTTCGCCGCCGGGGACGTTCGCGCCAAAAGCCTCCGCCAGATCGTCACCGCCGTCGGCGACGGGGCCACGGCCGCCTTCAGCGCCGGGCGTTACATCGAATCGCTCGCTCACCACGGATAAGGGACCGTCGATCCTTCGGCCATGGAGTCCACTCCCATGAAACACGTAGCGCAGACCTCCTTTCCGCGATCCGCTGCACGCCTCATGACAGCGCTTTCGCTGTGCATGGTGCTCCTCACCGGGTGCGGCACGAACCTTCTCAGCTACTATTTCGACGACCTGTTCGATTCCGGCGACGCCGTCGAGCGCACACCGGAACAACTGGCCTGGGAAGGGACGGAAGCCATGCGCGCCAAGAAGTACGGCAAGGCCTTGGAATCGTTCCAAAAGCTTAAAGAGCGTTACCCCTACAGCAAATACGCCATCCTGGCGGAACTGAAAATCGGAGACGCCCACTTTTACAAGAAAAACTATGAAGAAGCCGCTTTGGCCTATGAAGAGTTCGTGCGGCTTCACCCCCGCAACGAAGTCATCCCCTACGTGCTGTATCAGCTCGGCATGAGCCAGTATCTCATCTCACCGTCCATGGACCGGGATCAAGATCAAACGCGCAAGGCCATGGAAACCTTTCAAAGACTCATTGAAGTCTACCCCGGCACGGAATACGCGGCCAAAGCCAAGGCCCAAATTCTGGAATGCGAAAAGCGCATTGCGGCTCATGAGTTTCGAATCGCCCGCATGTATTATCGCATGGGCAAGTATCGCGCGGCCGAGCAGCGCTTGACGCGCCTTCAGGAAGAATACCCGCAAGCGGTGGAAAAGTTGGGCTATCAAAAGGAAATCGAAAAGATTCTCGCCGACTGCCGCGAATGCATCAGCCGCCAAGGGGACGGCAAAAGCATTTGGACCCGGTTGGGATTTTAACGGCGGGGAAAAGGAAAGGAGCCATGGCGGAAAACAATAACAGCAGCACGGGGGGCGCGAGCGCGGCAGCCAAGAAGGAGGCCTTGAGCCATCGGGAAATGAACCTGGTGGAACTCAAGAGGCGAAACATCAAGGAACTGGTCGCCTTGGCACGGGCCCTTCAGATCGAAGGGGCTACGTCCATGCGCAAGCAGGACTTGATCTTCGCCATCCTGCAGGCCCAGGCCGAAATGAGCGGCCTCATCTACGGAGAAGGCGTCCTGGAAATCCTGCCGGACGGCTTCGGGTTTCTCCGCACCCAGGACTACAACTACCTGCCCGGCCCGGACGACATCTATGTCAGCCCGTCCCAAATCCGGCGGTTCAACCTGCGCACGGGCGATACCATTTCGGGCCAGATCCGGCCGCCCAAGGACAATGAACGCTATTTCGCGCTGCTCAAAGTCGAAGCGGTCAACTTCGAAGAACCCGAAGTGGCCAAGGACAAGATCCTTTTCGACAACCTCACGCCCATCTACCCCGATCGGCGCATCAACCTGGAAACCACATCGGACAACTATTCCACGCGGGTCATGGACCTCCTCACCCCGGTTGGCTTCGGCCAGCGCGGGCTCATCGTCGCCCCGCCCCGCACGGGCAAGACCATGCTCCTGCAAAACATCGCCAACGCCGTCGCCAAGAACCACCGGGACGCCTACCTCATCGTCCTTCTCATCGACGAGCGCCCGGAAGAAGTCACGGACATGGAACGCAACGTCCGGGCCGAAGTGGTGAGTTCCACCTTCGACGAACCGGCCCAGCGGCATGTGCAGGTGGCGGAAATGGTCATCGAAAAGGCCAAACGGCTCGTGGAACACCGCCGCGATGTGGTCATCCTGCTGGACAGCATCACGCGGCTCGCGCGAGCCTACAACACGGTGGTGCCGCCCAGCGGCAAAATTCTTTCGGGCGGCTTGGATTCCAACGCACTCCACCGGCCCAAGCGCTTTTTCGGGGCCGCCCGCAATATCGAACAAGGCGGTAGCCTGACCATCATCGCCACGGCCCTCATCGACACGGGAAGCCGAATGGACGAAGTGATCTTCGAAGAATTCAAAGGCACCGGCAACATGGAAATCCATCTGGATCGGAAACTGGCCGATCGGCGCATCTTCCCGGCCATCGACATCAACAAGTCCGGCACCCGCAAGGAAGAACTCCTCCTGCCGCCTGAAGACTTGAACCGCATCTGGATCCTCCGAAAACTCCTTTCGCCCCTCAATCCCATCGACGCCATGGAATTCCTGCTGGATAAGATGCAAGGGACGAAAGACAACGCGGATTTTCTGGCATCCATGAACCGGTAGGCCGTAAGCATCACACGGACGGTGCCGAGACTTTCTCAAAGAACACATTCGCCCGGGGTGCGCCGCCAATCAAAAAAAATTCTTGAACCGTGCCCTCTTGTGGCTATACTTAGGGGCTCTTGACGGAAGACCCCAAACGGAGGCGATCATGAAAAAGGACATTCATCCGCAATATTTCCAAACGGTGATCCGCTGCGCGTGCGGCAATGAAATCCAGACAGGTTCCACGAAAAAAGACATCCGCGTGGAAATCTGTTCCAAGTGCCACCCGTTTTTCACGGGAAAGCAGAAACTCGTGGACACGGGCGGGCGTATCGAACGGTTCATGAAAAAATACGAGCAGTATCACAAGAACCAAGAAAAAGCGGAAGACAACCGTTAGATCCCGTTGCCCGGATCCTCCCCCTTTGGGCCACGACGCTCCAAGGGTATGGAAGAGTGTCCGGGTTTTTTATGCCCTTCGAAAGGGATGAAAGACCGCCATGTTAGAAAGACTGGCCGGTGTGGAAGAACGGTACGCCGAACTGGAAAAGCTTCTGAGCGACCCCGAGCTGTTGAGTCAGCCAAAGGATTACCAGAAGGTCGCCAAGGAGCATTCCGATCTGAGCCCCTTGGTGGAAGCCCTGCGGCGTTACCGCAAAGCCCAGGAAGAAATCGAAGCCAACCAGGATCTTCTGCGCAAAGAAGACGACCCGGAAATGCGAGAACTCATCCGGGAAGACCTGAACCGTCTGCGGAGCGAGCTCGAACAGACCGAGCAGGAACTCAAACGCATGCTCGTCCCCAAGGACCCCAACGACGAGAAGAACGTCATTCTGGAGATCCGCGCGGGGACGGGTGGAGATGAGGCGGCTCTGTTCGCCGCGGATCTCTTCCGCATGTACTCGCGCTATGCGGAAAACCGCGGCTGGAAAGTGGAACTTTTGGATGTGCACCCGACCGGCATCGGCGGTTTCAAGGAAGTGATCGCCGCCATCAACGGCGCGGGGGCCTTCAGCCGCTTGAAATTCGAACGGGGCGTGCATCGGGTGCAGCGCGTGCCCGAAACGGAAAGCCAGGGGCGCATCCACACGTCGGCCGTAACCGTCGCCGTGCTGCCGGAGGCCGAAGAAGTGGATGTGGAAATCGACCCCAACGATCTTCGTGTGGATGTGTTTCGATCCTCCGGGCCGGGGGGGCAGAGCGTAAACACCACCGATTCGGCCGTGCGCATCACGCACATTCCCACGGGGCTTGTGGTTATCTGCCAGGACGAAAAATCCCAGCACAAAAACAAGGCCAAGGCCATGAAGGTGCTCCGGGCGCGCCTGCTGGACATGATGAGGTCGGAACAGGAAGCAAAAATCGCCCAGGAACGCAAAAGCCAAGTGGGCACCGGAGACCGCAGCGAACGGATTCGCACGTACAACTTCCCGCAAAACCGCGTCACCGACCACCGCATCAACCTCACGCTCTACAAACTGGAAGAGGTCATGATGGGCGCCCTGGACGACATCATCGACCCGCTCATCGCGGCCGCCCAAGCCCAGGCCTTGCAAGAGGGCGACGGGTAGAGGGGCTCTCGAGCGGATCGGTCGGGCGGAGATATCCTGAGTGAGGGACCCGAACCTCCCTCGCAGCGGGCACCGAGGCACCGCCCGGCGAAAGCAGCACGGTCATGAGCCAACAAACCTGGACAATCCTCAAGGTGATCCAGTGGACGACCGACTATTTCCGCCGCAAAGGCTTGGAACAACCCCGTTCGGACGCCGAGGTGCTTCTGGCCCACGCCTTGGGGATGCGCCGCATGGATCTTTACCTGCGCTATGACCAGCCTCTCGACCCCGAAGAACTCGCCCGCTACCGCGCTCTGATCCAACGGCGCGCCGCCCGGGAACCCGTTCAATACATCACCGGACGTCAGGAATTCTGGTCCCTTGAGCTGGAAGTAACCCCGGCCGCGCTCATCCCCCGGCCGGAAACGGAACGGCTCGTCGAACTGGCCTTGGAAGCTTTCCCGGACACCCCTCTTCGCGCTCTGGACATCGGGACCGGATCCGGAGCCGTCGCCATCGCTCTGGCCAAAGAGAGGCCCCGGTGGAGTGTCGTCGCCTGCGACATCTCGGAAGAAGCCCTTCATTTGGCTCGCCGGAACGCCGCCCGCCACGCCGTGGCCGATCGCATCGATTTCGTCCGATGCGATCTCGCGTCCCCGTTTCGGCTCATGCCCCCGCCCTTTCAGCTCATTTGCGCCAATCCGCCCTACATCGGTGATGCGGAATGGGCCGGCCTGTCTCCGGAAATTACGCGCTTCGAGCCTCGCGTCGCCCTTCTGGGCGGCGGCCCGGAAGGAACTCAGCTTCCCGCCCGTCTTCTTCGCGAGGCGGTGCCGCTCCTTCGCCCCGGCGGTGTTCTGCTCATGGAAATGGGATCCGCACAAGCCCAAGAGTTGCAGAATACGGCCGAATCCCTGGGAGCGGGACATCTCGTTTCCGCCCACAAGGACTATGGAGGGAAACAAAGAGTGCTCCGAATCGTGAAAGCCTTAAGCTCCTAAAAAGTCATGGGACAGAGGGCCCCTGCCTCTTTCGGCACCCGCTTCATCCAAACGCCCGGGGAGACCCGAATTGCGCTCCCCGCAGCCGCCGAGGGTTAGCACGCACAGCTGTGCCCGCACATGCCCCTCTATGTCTTCCCGCGTTCGCGCAGCACCTGAGGCAGACGCCGGTAAAAGCTGACGACCCATGTGACCGTTCCCGCTCTTCCACGCGGCTGCAAAGGCTTTACGCGCATCCTCTTGCACAAAGTCAATCCCTTGGGCAAACTGGGCCTCGAGGTATGTCAGGGCGGACCCGTGGGTTCGCGCCCATTCTCCCAGGCGGCCGGAGTCGCTTCGCGCCCGTCCGCTCAAACAAAGGAAATGTTATGGACAAATTGGTTATCGAAGGCGGCGTCCCGCTTCACGGCGACATCCCCATCAGCGGCGCCAAAAACGCGGCCCTGCCCCTCATGGCCGCATCTCTTTTGGCCCCGGGCCGCCATGTCTTTACCAACGTGCCCCGACTTCGAGACATCCGCACCATGGAACGGCTCCTGCAACACATGGGCGCCAAGACCGAGCATCAGGACGTCTTGACCATTGACACGTCCCACATCACCCGCCCGGAAGCGCCCTACGAATTGGTCAAGACCATGCGGGCCTCCGTGCTGGTCTTAGGACCGCTCGCCGCCCGTTACGGGCAGGCTCGAGTGTCCCTGCCCGGAGGTTGCGCCATCGGGGCCCGACCCATCGACCTCCATCTTCGAGGGCTCCAGGCCATGGGAGCCCAGGTGCACCTGGAAGGCGGCTATGTGCATGTGCGTTGTGAACGGCTTCGAGGCACCGACTTTACCTTCGACCAGGTGACGGTCACCGGCACGGAAAACCTCATGATGGCCGCTTGTCTGGCCGAAGGCGAAACAATTCTGGAAAACGCGGCTCGGGAACCCGAGGTGGTGGATTTGGCCGATTACCTCACGGCCATGGGCGCCCGCATCACCGGCGTAGGCACGGCGATCGTGCGCATTCAAGGAGTGGAATTCCTTCAGGCGGGTTCACACCGCGTGATCCCCGACCGCATTGAGACGGGCACCTACCTTGTGGCTGCGGGCATCACGGGAGGCCGTCTGCGGCTCAAAAACTGCCGCCCGGACCATGTGGACGCCGTGATTCGCAAACTTCGCGATGCCGGAATGATCATCACCTCCGACGGGGAAACCCTGACGGCCGAAGCCCCCCAAGGGCCCATCGGAAGCGTCAATGCCACCACGTGGCCCTATCCGGGTTTTCCCACCGACATGCAAGCTCAGTTCATGGCGCTCATGACCTTGGCCCAAGGGGTGAGTGTGATCAAGGAGCAGATTTTCGAGAATCGGTTCATGCATGTGAGCGAACTGCGGCGGCTGGGGGCCGATATCGTTCTGGACGGTCGAAGCGCCGTCGTCCGCGGCGTCCCCTTTCTTTCCGGCGCCCCGGTCATGGCCACCGATCTTCGGGCGTCCGCATCCTTGGTTCTGGCGGGCCTGGCCGCTCGAGGCCGAACCCATGTGAGCCGCATCTATCACCTGGAGCGCGGCTACGAAAACCTGGACGGCAAGTTCCAAGCCGTCGGCGCCCGCATTTGGAGGGAAAAGGAATAATGTGACAAGGCGCAAAAGGTTTTGGGACGGCGGTGCAAATCATCGCGAGGGCGGGCATGTCTTCAAGCACGGGGTTGGGATCTCGGCCTTTGGTCCCCTTGGTTGTCTCTTTGGCCGCGGGGATCGCCTGTGCGCGCCTTCTCGGTCTGCCTCTGGCCGTGCCCCCTCTGGTGATCTCGCTCATTTTGACGGCCGTCGGCCTGGCGGTGGCCCGGGGACCCAAAAGCGCCACGCGGCTTGGCCGCATGAGCGCCGCCGCCTTCCTGTGTCTTGCCGCAGCGGCTTTCGGGTGGTTTCTGTGGGTTCGCGCCGAAAAAAAAGCCGTCCCGCCCCCATCCGCCGCGGTGCTTTTGGATGGGACGGAACGGCGCTACCGCGTCCTTATCAAACCTTTTCCCGAAGTTTATGCCGAAAAGACGGTCTTTCCCGTCACTCTTTTATCCGTGGCGGAAAAGCCCAACCCCTCCGGCTCCCCCCCACGGACCGATCACCACACGAACTTATCTTCCGCGGCCCGAACCCAACAGCCTGAGACAGTGTTCACGGGCCTTCCGCCCATCGGCGTTCGAGTCTCTGTGGGCACGCTGGTGCGTTCTTGGAAAGCGGGGGATGTGGTGGAAATGCCTCTTGTGCTTCGCCCGCTGACCAACTTCGAAAACCCCGGCCGATACGATTACGTGGCGGAAATGGCCCGCCGCGGCATCTTCGCCCGCGCCTCCACCAAAAGCGACATTTTTTGGGTGTCTGCCGACCCTTTCACCATAGGCGTTTCTCGCGCGGGAGCCGCTTTTTTCGGTGCGGTGGATGCCTTTAGAGGTCATCTTCGCTCCCTTCTGGTCAAAAACCTCACGGGACCTGAAGGGGCTCTGGCCCAGGCCCTTTTTCTCGGTTATCGCGGCGCCGTCCCCCGCCCGATTCATGATCACTTTCAAAGAGCGGGCGTTGTGCACCTTTTGGCCATCTCCGGGCTCCATGTGGGACTGGCGGCCTGGGCCGCCTTTCGGCTGGCTCAGTTGAGCCTTCGCTTTTTTTGGCCGCAGGTGCTCCTGAGAATCCCCGACGTCCATCTCGCCTGGTGGGCCGGGTGCGCGGCCGCTGCGGTTTATGCGTTGGTGGCGGGCTTTGCCGTGCCGACCCAAAGAGCGCTCATCATGCTGGCTGCGGCGGCCGTGGCTATGGCGCTCTATCGAAGGCCGGACCCTCTGTCGCTTCTGAGCGCCGCCGCTGGGCTCATTTTATGGGCCGATCCGAACCATCTTTTCCGCCCTTCGTTTCAACTATCTTTTGCAGCCGTGGCGGGCTTGGGTTTTTTGTACCCTCCGTGGCGGGGGCGGGCTCAGCGTATCATCTCGCATCTGCCGAAAAAGTTGACTCCTTTAGGACGCCTGTTCCTGGACGCCTTTTTAGTCTCCTTGGCGGCCTCTCTGGCTGTGGCGCCTCTCACGGCCTACCATTTTCAGGGCATCTCCTTGGCAGGCCTCGCCGCCAATACGATCATTGTGCCTTTTCTCGCTTTGGCCGTGCTGCCGCCGGGTTTGGCCGCCCTGGGAATCTCCGCGCTCGTGCCTTCCTTCGCCCCGATGGCGCTCCTTCCCATCGGCTGGGTTCTGCGCACTGTGCTTCGGCTTATCGAGAGCTTTGCCGCCCTCCCTTATGCCTTCGCCTTCCTGGGGCCGATATCTCTTACCGCCGTGATGGGGTTCTATGCCGGGCTCATCCTTTGGGCTTTTTCCATGCCTCTTTCGAAAAAGCTTTGGGCTTCGGCGGCCCTGGCCGCCCTAGGGGTTCTTTTCGCCGTCTCTGGGCCGTGGGCATCGACGCCGCCAAAGGAAAACCTGTTTGAAGTTACCGTTCTCGATGTGGGGCAAGGTTCCGCCACCTTGGTGCGATGCCCACCCGATGCCGCCATGCTCGTGGATGGAGGGGGGTTTTATGACGACTCCTTCGATGTCGGCCGCCATGTGGTGGCACGGGCCCTGTGGGCTATGGGAGTTCGGCGCCTCGATGCGGTCGTATTGAGCCACGATCACCCCGACCATCGAAACGGGCTTCGTTATATTCTGGAGACCTTTCCCGTGGGCCGCTACGTGGAAACGGGCCTCGGCGCCCGGAGTCTATCGGGATCCACCCTGACGGCTGTGGCGGCTCGACGGGGTATTCCCACCCTGCACACGCTCGTGCAGAGCAGAGAAGACCCTAACGGCACCGTGGATCTGGGCGCTTTGGGGGCATGCCGCTTGAAAGTTTTGCATCCCGCCGCATCCTTTGTGCGCAACGTCTGGGACGGAAAGGACCTGAACGAAGTCTCCCTGGTTTTGGCCGTCACTTGCGGCAAGGCGGCCGTGCTTCTTCCGGGTGATATCGGGACGGGGACCGAACAGTCCCTGCTGGATCGCTGGAACTTTGCCGAAGACCAGTGGCTAGTGGTGGCTCCCCATCACGGAAGCGCCTCATCCACCAGTGAGTCGCTCCTGAACAGGTCGGCCCCGCGGGCCGTGTTCATTTCCTGCGGTTTCGACAATCCCTTCGGTTTTCCCGCCTTGTCCGTCTTGCAGCGGCTTCGGGAAAGGGCCGTTCCCGTTTTCCGCACCGACCTTCACGGCGCCCTCCATGCCTCTTGGGACGGGTCCCGGTGGACCGTTATCCCTACCCTTGAGCGACGCCCCCTCCTTTACAACCCCACCTTTTCGGCGGATCCTCGGCTTCCCTGAGCCCCGCGTTGGGAACCATGCTCTCGGGTCCCCCACTATCGACCCGTCATGGCGGAGCGACATGGCGCTTTCATCTCCCTGAATCCGAGAGAATCGATCACCTTTTTGCATACCCCTGTGCAGTGTTGTTCCCGATTCTTGATCCCCCCGACTTTCTTCCTCCCAAACCTTTCGCCTCTTCGCCGCCTTCGAACCTGCGTTTTCCCCATAAACACGCAAAAAATATCCATCCCCGTATGCTGCGAGTCCTCTGCGGCAACACGCCGCGTCCCCGGCCATGGGCTCTTTGAATATGCAATTTTTTGCGCACCCCGAGCGCTTTCCCGTTGACACGCAGAGGCGGAGGGGAGTAGGCTGAAGCAAAATAAAGGCTGCATCGGTCCAATGCGGGCCGTTCGGCGGTCGAGCTCGCGGTCAATCACGGCGCAACCCCTTTTATGGAGGGGACCACTCGCAGATGGCGAAAATTTTGGTGATAGAAGACGACGATGGGTTGAGGGAACTGCTCAGTGCGTTCCTGCAGGAAGTGGGGCACCAGGTGGTGCAGGCTTCCGACGGCCTGGAAGGCATGGAATGCATGGATCGGGAGCCCTTCGACCTTATCATCGTCGATGTGATGCTTCCTTACGTGAGCGGGATCGGCCTGGTCAAACTGAGTAAAGAACGCTCACCGGAAGTGCCGGTGGTGTGCATCACGGGTTACGGGAATTCCCCGGAAAAGCTGGCGCAAGAGGAACATGCCGATCGGGTGCTGTCCAAGCCCTTTGATCTGAAGGATCTGGCCACCGCCGTGGAGACCCTTCTGGACCGCGGGTGAGATCAGCCCGGAACATGAGACGAGTTTCATCGGGTGAAGGGTTGGCGAAACGGCGATTCACCCGTCGAAGAGAGGATACAATCGGGCCGTGACGGAACCGCAGATCATCGGCATCAGCCCGTCCATCGAAAAAATCCGCCAACTGATCCGCCGCGTGGCGGACGTGAACCTGACGGTCCTCATCACCGGCGAAAGCGGCGTCGGTAAAGAACTCGTCGCCCGGGCACTTCATTACCATTCGAGACGCCGCGAACAGCCTTTTCTGAAAGTGAACTGCGCGGCGCTGCCCGGCGAACTGATTGAGTCGGAACTTTTCGGCTATGAAAAGGGGGCCTTTACGGGGGCGGACCGCCTCAAGAGGGGTAAATTTGAAGCGGCGGGAGAGGGAAGCATCTTTTTGGATGAAATCGGCGAGATCCCTTTACCCATGCAGGCCAAGCTCCTGCAGGTGCTTCAGGACATGAAGTTTCCCCGCATCGGGGGAAATCAGGAAATCCAAAACCGGGCGCGGGTCATTGCGGCCACCAACATCAATCTGGAAACGGAGATTCAGCGTGGCCGTTTTCGCGAAGACCTTTATTACCGGATCAACACCATCAGCATTCCGGTGCCGCCGTTAAGAGAGCGCAAGGAAGACCTGGAGCCGCTGATCCACTTTTTCACCAAGGTTTTTAAAAAGGAACACGGCCTCGATCCCTACCCCATTTCCGATCGGCTCATGAAACTTTTCCGCGCCTATCATTGGCCGGGAAACGTGCGAGAACTGGAAAACTACCTCAAGAGACTTTTCGTCCTTCGCAATTCGGATGAAATCGAGACAGAAATCCAGCAATCCATGGAAGAACCCATCCCTGAGCGTGTGCAGGGGAACGGTCCCCGTCCCGCCGAAGACGCCATTGTCCTCAAAGCCACGCAAGAGGTTCAGGCCATCATCGACAGCGGCCGAAGTTTCCCGTCTTTAAAGGAAATTCGGGATCGAGCCGTCGAACGCGTGGAACGGGCCATCTTGGAGTACGTCCTTCGGGAAGTGAACTGGAACCGGCGCGAAGCCGCCAAGATCCTCAAAATCAGCTACCGAACGCTTCTCTACAAGCTCAAGGACATGGATCTGCGCCCCTAAAGCGGGCCCCCACCGCCCCCTCCATGTAGGTTGGGATGAGCCTACGGGCACCCACAAGGGGTGCCCCTACAATCCCCCATCACCCGTAGGTTGGGGTGAGCCCGTAGCCCGTAGCCCGTAGGTTGGGGTGAGCGCAGCGAACCCCA
>CALGPN010000034.1 GCA_937960435.1 uncultured Desulfosoma sp. | reverse complement strand
AACAAAGCAAATGTATCGAACCATGATCAGAACCCTGTTCGAAATTTTCACTAATAATATGCTAAGTTCTAAGGACTTTGACAATTATATTAGTGGAGTGTGATGTATGTATGGAATCAATTTGATCGCAGTTGGAAAAATTTTAGGAACCGTACTACTCTCGAATGCGGTCTTAAGCCGAAATGGAATGATTTTTTCAATCTGTCAACAAATTATCAAATATTCTGCTCAAAATAATATCGAGATGGTAAAAGTTATGATAAGAACACTTGCTCAACAACATGAGTCAGCATATAATGAGGTTCTTACCATACTTCAAAAAGAGTTTACAACTGAGGAACTACAAGAGATTTTGTAATATATAAGGTGTAGGGTATAATGCGTCAGAACAAGCCATTTGCAAACGCCTCCAAGGGGTGGTGGGGAAAAAGGGGGTGTTATTTCCTAAAGTCCTGTGGCCGCAACGCCTCGAAGTTCCTGAAATGCGGTCGTTCGCCTCTTCTCCTCCTTTACGTTTTGGCGTTCCGGTCGCTCACCTTCGTACCGAATCGTTTCTTGATGTACTCCTGAATGCTGTCGGGGGGCAAACTGACCATCGTGAGACCTTTTCGCACAAAGAAGTTGCCGGCGACGTTAATCTCCATCCCCCTCCACTTCAGCAACACGGGCTCTGGGCTGCGGCGGCAACTCACGACGCAGACGGCCCTATCGTGCACGACCTGCGTCTTCCGGTCGATACAGGTGGCGGCGCGATCGCCCAGCGCGTTGCGCACGGCCTGGACCAGATGTTCCATGAAGCCGTCTTCGGTCTCGAAGCCGTCGCGCTCGATGCCCACAATCGAACCCTCTGCAGCGACCCCCAACAGGGGGTCTACCCCCTCGGTGTTCAGGAACGCGGCGAGGGTCTTGAGCACTTCATATGTCACCTGGTCGTCCTGCCGATATTCTTTAGGGTTCCAGAGGAGGGCGGGCGCGAATTCAAGTGTCGTCGACGGGTTCCGCTTGACGAGCTCTTCGGCTGTGCGGTGGGTGCGCAGATATTGGTCGAAAAGGAAGTTCTTCAGCGCCTCGCAGAAGGCCCGGTCGTCCATTGTCCGTTTATAAAGCTCAAAATTCAACTCCACGATCTCCTGGATCACCTGCTCCACCTTCTGGTCGAAGGTCAGCCGCACATTCTCGCGCGTGTTGACGCGCGCCGCGGCGTCAAGTGCCGGGTCCTGATCGAGTTTTTCCATCATCTGCCCGAGCGTAACACGATGCTCGGGACCGAGGTTCAAGCCGAAGCGCTCATTGAGTTCCGCGATGATACGCGACAATGCTTCCAGCTCCTCCGCGCCGTGCCGTACGCGCCCTTTGTGCCCACGGGCTCCAGGACGCCCGCCTTGCGCTCGAGTGCGATCCGGCCGCTGCCGGTCTGCTGGATTCTGAAGGACTCCATGTCGATGTTGTGCTGCACCTCGTAGGGCAGCGCATCGCGGTGGGCGGGAAAAACCGTTGCAGGTGCCGTGCGAAGACTTAGAGCGTTTCGAGATCGGCGTCGGCAAAGGCGAGCACCTGGGCGAGGAAGGCGTACAGCCGGATGTAATCGGTGAGCTGGCCGCGGAAATCCGCGCTCCTCATCCGCCATCTCTCGGAAGCCTTGGACCACCGGTGCGAGAACCGCGTCGAGCCGGTCTTGTGTCGCCCTGGGGTTGAAGTAGATCTTGGCGAAGGCGTTCACATCGGATTCGCTGTAAACGGGGAAGGCGGCAAGGCGGCTCTGGATCTCGTAAAGCAGGTTCGGATCGGTGGCCTCGGAAAGAAGTGACGTCTCATAGTACGGCTCGAACGCGGCGCGGATCTCCTCCGCGTCGTTAGCGAAGTCGGGCACCATTGTGCCCTTCTTCTCCGGGTGGGTGCGGTTGAGCCGGGACAGTGTCTGCACCGCGTTGACGCCGCCGAGCTTTTTGTCGACGTACATGGTGTGAAGCAGCGGCTGATCGAAGCCGGTCTGGAACTTGTTCGCCACGATCAGGAACCGGTACTCGGGGCGCTCAAAGACCCTGGCGGTCTGCGCCTCTAAGAAGGCGTTCATCCCCGACTCGGTGTAGTCCTTGCCACCGTCCCCGACCGTCCCGGAAAACGCCACCAGCGCCTTGAACGGGTAGTTGCGCTCGGCAAGGTAGCGATCTACCGCCAGCTTATATCGCACAGCATGGAGGCGCGAGCGCGTCACGATCATGGCCTTGGCCTTCCCGCCGATCTCGTGTTTCACCTGCGACGCGAAGTGCTCGATCATGATCCGCACTTTCTCGTTGATGGCGTGGGGGTGCAGCTCGACGAAACACTTGAGCAAAGACTCGGCCTTTTTCTTGTCGTAGCGCGGGTCGTCCTTGATCTTCTTTAAGAGCCGCCACTAAGCCTTGTAGGTGTTGTAGTTCGCGAGCACATCGAGGATGAAGCCCTCTTCAATTGCCTGCCGCATGCTGTAGAGGTGGAACGGGCCAATGGTTCCGTCCTTGCGCTGTTCTCCGAAGAGCTCGAGTGTCTTGGGTTTGGGTGTCGCGGTGAAGGCGAAGGTGGAAACGTTGGCCAGCCGCCGGCGTTTTTCCATGTCGGCGAGGATCCGCCTCTCCAGCTCCTCCTCGGGTGTGGCCGCACCGGCTTCCTCCCGTTCGGCTTCTTCAAGCGATCGGGAACTCAGCACGGCCTTCATGCTTTTCGTGCTTTTACCCAACTGGGAGGAATGGGCCTTGTCCACGATCACGGCGAAGCGCCTGCCCGGAAGCTCCCCGATCTCTTGGGCGATCACCGGGAACTTCTGGAGCGTCGTGACGATGATCGTCTTGCCGGACTCGAGCGCCTCCTTGAGCTGACGGCTGGTGGTGTCGATGTTCTCAACCACTCCCAGCGTCTGCTCGAACTGGCGCATGGTCCTCTGGAGCTGGCGGTCGAGGACGCGCCGATCGGTGACGACCACAATGGAGTCGAGAACGCGCCGGTCGGAAGCATCGTTGAGGGTCGCGAGCTGGTGGGCAAGCCAGGCAATGGTGAAGCTCTTGCCGCTTCCGGCCGAGTGCTGAATGAGGTAACGCCGCCCCGCGCGTGCTCGCCCAGGCCGAGAGCTCGTCATCCAAGGCCAGCAACTCGTCGCCCACCTTCTCGATGCTAAATAGGCGGCCGGCGCCGTTCTGCACAATGAGCCACTCCCAGAAGGCCGGGCAGAAATCGAGGCCGTAGTGCAAGTTCTTGGCCCGGATGAAAACGTCGGCGTCGAGCAGGTAAGCCATCAGAAGCTTACCCCGAGGCTCTCGCTCAGCTCGCGAAAGGTGGCCATCTTCTTGAACCCAAGCAGCCGCAAGGCTTCGGTAAACGAGGTGTGTCCCTCGAGGGTGCTGATCACCAGTGCCCGGGCGAAGGTCTTGCCGGTGCGCGCGCCGAGTGTGAGGTAAAAGTCGCCCCCGCTCGTCTTCGGCTGTGCCCGCAGGCGCTCGAGTTCGGCTTCGTATGCGGCTTCGAACGCCTCCCGCGACAGGCGTTGGGCGTCGAGCAGCCGGCGCAGGATGACGAGCGTGCTGACCTTGAAGTGCCGCGCGAGCCCAGCCACTGCGTCGAGCGCGTCCCCACGCGGCAGCGCTTCGCGCAGCGCGGCGAGCGGTACGAGGAGCTCGGCCGCGACACGGTTGCACCAGGCTTCGACACGCTGCGACGGCGCAGAGGCGGGCGAGACATCCGAGAGCGCCGACTGGCCGAGCCAGATGTGCGCCAGCTCGTGGGCCAGTGTGAACATCTGCGCCGCCTTAATGTCGGCGCCATTCACGAAGACGAGCGGCGCAAGCGGGTCGGCCAGCGCAAAGCCTCGGAACTCGTCCGGGTCGAGCTTGCGGCGGTTGTTGCTGCCCACGACGCCGCTCACCATCACAAGCACGCCCAGCCCGTCCGCCTGCTCGATGAAGCGGCGCAGCGCCTCGGTCCAGGTGGGCATCCGCCGGCGTTCGGTGAGATCGAAGCCGAGCGCTTGGCGCATCGCCGCAGCGGTCGCGACGACATCGTCCTCTATACGCGCCGAGCCGACGAAGCCGAGCGGCCCTTCGCCCATCGTGCGCGCGAACTCGCGGTACCACTCCTGGCGCTGCTGGCAGAGGTAGAGCGTGTCCAGGAGGTCCGGGCTCGGCCGGTCGCGGCGCACGCCCGGTAGCGTGCGAAAGTCCGGGATCGGCACGCGCTCAACCGGAGGCTCGCGCAGGAAGAGGCAGCCGATCGGCGTATGGGTTGCCTTGGCGAACTGCTCGAGCTGCTTCAACGTCGGCTGTGTGTCGCCCCGCTCCCACGCGGCGAGCCGCGGGAACTTCGCGGTGAGCCCCGCGAAACTCCGTCCTGAGCGCTCGACTGCCCAGCGCAATAGCTCCGGCCGCACCGCGACGCGGCTCATGTCGCCACCTCCTTTCGCACGTCGATCTTGCCCGTCACCGCGGCGGAGATGAGCGCGGTGCGGTACTCCTTGAGCCACTCGATGGCCTCGCGGACCTTGGCGACGAGGGCATCGATCCTCGCCGTATCTCGGTCTAGGAAGTCGGCCATGGCCCGCTGCTCACCTGCCAATGGCACAGGCGACCTAAGTGCCTTGAACTCTTCCCAATAGAGACGATTGCGATCGTCGACGATCCCGTGAGACCATCGGCAGACTTCCGCCATGTAGAGCGGTGTTCGGAAGAGCGCGGCGTAGTACCGCGGATCCACTCCTTCGCGTGGCGTCGCCACGATGTAGTCGGGACTAACAAGGCCGCTAACTGGTGCCATGCCCACGGCGCCTTGCCACATTCGCATTTTGTTGAAGGCGATGTCGCCCGATCGGGCGACCTTGTAGGCACCCATGTCGTCAGATCGATGCTCGATCTTACCGTCGGAGAACTCCTGCACGCGGACGCCTGTAGAGATAGACACCTCCAGTATCGGCAGATCATCACGTCCTCGTTCATCTCTCTGCGAGAACATGGCGAAATTCGGCTTCACCTGCCAATGGGCCGGGATCTCCCCTAGCCACTCGACGCCGGAGTCCTTATAGGCCGGGCAGGGCTTGAACCGCCGCAGTCGTTCCGCGCTCATCCTTCCGCCTTCATCCTTCACGACGCCGCATCCTCCAGCGCTTCTTCGGCATCCCACTCCGGCGGCCCCTCGTCATAGGCCTCGGGCACGATGCCGGCACGGAAGAGCGCCGCGTCGCGCGTGATGGTCTTCCTCGTCGCGGCTTCGATGCGCTGGAGCAACTCCTCTGCCCGGGCGGCAAAGAACTCCCAGAAATTATCGGTGCGCAGGTGCTCCGGCGCAATGCAATGTGACCGAAGAAACTCATCCATCTTCGCCGGGCTGACGCCGGCGGACTCCTCGATCGCGCGCAGGTACTTCGACGGAGCGCGGCCGCCGATCTGGCGGTTGGTGCGGGCAGCGAGCGCGGTCTTGTTGATAATGCTGTTGGAGATCCCCGTGTCGATTCGTTCCTTCTTGCACCAGTTTTCGGGGAAGATGTGGTGAATGTCCACTTTGTCGTCGAAGAAGGTCTGAGCCTCGATGGGCTCGCCGGTACGGAGGTCGCGACAGCCGTCGCGCATGAGAAGCGCGTAAAGCCCCTTGTAGGCTGCGCTGTTCCGCGTCCGTAAAGTCAGAAGGCGGCCTGGCTGAAAATTCGCTTCCCGCACCGTGACCGGCTCGCCGGCTTCCTCTCTCACCCACGCCACAACTTCAGGCAGGTCACGGGCAAAGCGGGTCTCGATGGCGCTGCCGTAGAGTTCGCCAAATACGCCGCACCAGTACCAGAGAGCGATCTTTTGCCGTGCGCCCTCGGTCTCGCCGTCTTTCCCGAGCTCCACGAAGATCGCGGCGAGCGGCACAAGCTGCGTGCGATAGGGCAAGTCCCGAGCCTTGAAAATCTTCTGCCCATGCAAAAAGCGTGCGGCCCTCACAAAGCCCTCCTCGACACGGTCGGCCCACGCGCACCAGTCGGCAACTTCCAATTTTAGGATGTCCTTGCGTTTGCAACTGATGCCCGGCGCGCCGTCTGACGTAACAGCACGGCTCCCCGTCTCCCGCCGCTTGTTCTGCGTGACGAGCAACGACATTGCCTGCAGGAAGTCGTCGCTCTGAAGATGGCCCAAGACGGGATGCCGGCCCTTCAAGCGCTGCTCGCGCCGGTTCCAGTCGTCGCGCAGAGGAAAGTCATCGGCGGCGAAGGAGGCTGTGAGGAGCTCGAACACGTTGAGCGCGACGCCTCCCGTGTTGACGCGCTCGAAGACGAGACAGACGGCCTCCTTTGGAGTCTCCCTTTTGAGTTCGATGACCGGCACCTGGTATTGCTCGAAACGCTTGATGACCTCCCGTTCAAAGGCGTCATAGAGTTGGATCTTTTCCGTCGCGTAGTTCCAGTATTTGTTGTAGGCCTGGCGCCATCCAGCGCTCTCGAAGATGCGATTGACCGGGAAGAGGTCCTCGGCGTACTCACGCTCCGGCGTTGTCAGGTCGAGCACCACCTCCCCGCCGAAGGACTTCAGTTGGAGGTCTTCGGGGATGCTCAGCACCGCGTCCTCACGGTCGTCGTCGTTGGCCAACGCTTTTTTCATGTCGAGGTAGTACCAACGACGGATGGGCTTACCTTTCGAGTCTTTGGTCTCCACGGCAGAACCGCTCATGAGCGCCATGTAGAGCGAAGTGAGGCGCTGCTGACCGTCGAGGATTAGCGTCTCGGGGGCAACTTCGCAGAGATTCGGGTTTGTGCCGGCCAAGGGGCGCGGCTTGAACCGCACGTGCTCGCCGCCGGTCTGCAGGAGCATCACGGCGCCTATTGGGAACGAAACCGAAACGCTGGCAAGCAGACTTCGGATCCGGTCGTCATCCCAGACCCAACCGCGCTGAAAGTCCGGTAGCTGCAGTAAGCCCTTGTGAGCCCGCGCGAGCAGTTCCTGAAGAGGCGTCTTGGTGCTATCGAAACTCGCGGTGATCATCTATTTCCTCCTGTCATCTCCGCCAGCATCCGCACGATGTCCGCCTCGATGGCACGGATGTCGGCCTCGATCTCTTCAAGCCGCCGGGGTGGACTGTAGCGGTAGAAGTAGCGGTGGAAGTTGATCTCGTAGCCGACGAGGCCGACCTTCCCGTCCTTGCGGTTGCGCCTCGCCGCGTCGATCCAGGCGTCCGGGACATGGGGCTTGACCTCGCGCTCGAAGAAGGCCCGCACGCTCGCCGGTACGCCCTCGGCATCCGCGGGATCATCGCCCGAAGGGAGCGGCACGCTTTCGGTGTTGCGCAGCTCCGGGTCGGGCTCGGAGTGGCCGTCCTTGTCTTTGCAAAAGGCGGCCGAATCGTCGCGCTCCGAGAGCGCCGAGAGAATCGCCTTGCGGGCCGGGGCCGGAATCTTCAGGGCGGCCTCCATGGCGGCGGTGCCGAGGGCCCGCTCGAATTCTTCCCGACCTTTAAACAGCGTGCCAGGCAGCGTGCCGAGCAGCTTGCGGATCGCCTCCTGGAGCCTGCGGCCCGCGGCCTCTTCATCGGCTTGGCCGCGCCTTTCTTCTTGGACTGCGCAAGCGCCTGGAAGCCCTTTTCCTCGTCCAGACGCGCGATGCGCTCGGGTGTGGCCTGGAAGTTGAGCCTGAGTGGCCGTTCCACCATGATCTTGCGGAAGCCGAAGTGGGTGGTCGGGAATATACGGCTCACGACCACTTCTTCCTCCTTGCCGTTCTTGACGATCCGGCGCGTGTCGCCGTCCTTGAAGTCGGTGAGGATCTTTACGATGTCCTGCGCCCGCTCGGGCGGGATCTCGCGCCGCTTGTCGCCCCGGGTCTTGCGCATGGGAACCCAGAACCAGCTGGCGTCGATGAGCTGTACCTTGCCCTTGCGCTCGGGGAGCTTGCGGTTCGTCACGACCCACACATAGGTGGCGATTCCCGTGTTGTAGAAGAGCTGCTCGAACAGCGCGATGAGCGCCTCGAGCAGGTCATTTTCCACAATGTAGCGGCGGCTCTCGCTTTCGCCGCTGCCAGCATCGCCGGTAAAGAGCGGTGAGCCGTTCCTGATGATGGCCATGCGCGAGCCGCCCTCCTTGGGGTCTTTCATGTGTGAGAGCATGTGCAGCAGGAAAAGAAGCTGCCCGTCGCTGATGCGCGGGAGCCCGGGGCCGAAGCGGCCCGCGGCGCCCCGCTCGTGCTCGGCGCGCACCGCGTCCTCGTCGCGCTTCCAGTCCTTGCCGTACGGCGGGTTGGCGATCAGGTAGTCGAAGCGCCGGCCCGCGTGGCGGTCGTTCGAGAGATTACTTCCGTAAGCGATGTTGTCCGCGTCGCGGCCGGTCGGGTCTTTCATGAACAGGTCGGACTTCGAGACGGCCCAGGTCTCCGGGTTCACTTCCTGGCTGAAGAGGTGGATGTCGGCTTCGGCGTTGATCGGCGGTCGGATGATCTCGCCGTTTCGCCGCCAGCCGACGGTGATGTGCTCCTTGGTGATCATGAGCATGCCGCCCGAGTCGCAGCATGGATCATAGACCGTGCACACGATCCCCGTACGGCGGATGGGTTGCTCGTCACCGGCGAGCATCAGGTACTCCATGAGGTGCACGACATCGCGCGGGGTGAAGTGCTCGCCCGGATTTTCGTTCAGCGCCTCATTGAACTTCCAGATCAGCTCCTCGATGATCGTGCCCATCGTCCGGTTGTCGACCTTGTCCGGGTGGAGATCGACGTTCTTGAAGCGTTCGAGCACCTGGAAAATAAGGCCCGCCTCGTCAAGCTTGCTGATCGTGTTGTCGAAGTCGAACTTTTCGAGCACCTCTCGCATGTTGGGGCTGAAGCCGATGGTGTAGTTTCGCAGGTTGGCGGCGAGGTGCGCCGCGTTCGCGAGCAGCTTCTCGAAAAGGAAGCTGACAATCTGGCTGTGGTCCATGGGGGTTCTCGCCTTTTTCTGGGGCCATCCCGAAAAACACGAGCCAAGATCGCAAATTCGCCGTTTCCTGGCAACCCGTTTCCAGGACATTTATCCTTCATGTTTTGCGTCCGAAACGCCGATTCCGGAAATGAAAGGCAAAAATTTGCGAGAATTCGAAAACCACCGGCACTGGGCCGGGGCGCCCTTCGGGGCGTGCCGTCACAGAAAGGAGACAAGACATGGAGACACCCCTGGGTGTTTTGGCTTGGTTTGGGACCCTGCTCCTGTGGGCCCTGGGATCGGCCGTAAGCGTCTGGGCGGCCCGCAAGCTCGCTCTCGGGCGAATTCACACCCGAAGCCAATGAAGCTCTGACGTTCGGCCGCTCCTTGCGCTCACATCACCTCTCCCGCACCTTTCAAACCAAGACCCGGCACTCGCGGAGCGCCTCCATTGCCCTGTCGCAAAGGAGGACTCGCCATGCAAACCGGTCGAAGCTGCACAAACTGTCGTTGTGAAACGTCGGAAAATCTCTTTGTGGACGACTTTTTCCGCACAAACTGCTCGTCCGCGGAAGAGCCCACGCCTTCGCTCACCGGGGACAACCGCGACGAACTGTTCCACCGATTTCGGCTGAGCCTCGATCCGAGCCACCAGCGGTTCATCGCCGGCTATCAGTGGTTCTGCCGCCGCTGCGGCAAGCCTGCCGCCAGCGAGGAAGTATGGTTTCCGTGCCGGCAGAAGTTCGTTACCGTCAAAGTGGTCTGCCATTTGGGCTGCTTCAGCCATTGGCGCTTGAAAATTCACGCACAGCGCCCCGTGGCCTTGGCCCACGTGTGCTGAAAAAGCGGCCTCGACGGATTCCGGGGCTCGTTCACAAGTTAGGGCTCGGCTCTTCCTTTGGCGCTGTAAAAGTCCAACAGAAACTGCGCCTCGATGGGAGAGAGGTCAAAGCGGAGGATCGCTTCATGGACGATCTTTTGCACGGGTTTATTCGGGGACTCCTGGATGCTGCACGAGACCCACTTGACGGCTTTGCGGATGGCTTCCCCTTCGGGCATGACCGTTGTCATCTCGTCGTTCACCTTTCTTGAGCTTTCACCAGACGGCCCCGAGGGCCTGTGCGGCCCTCGGGTGTGTTTTCCGCCGTATTCTTAGCATGTTGCCGTGAACCTGTCACCTCCATTCCACTCAGCCCTTCAGCCCTCCGCCCCGACGGGGCAGGCTTTTGCCTCGGCCGTTATCAGGCGGCCGCGTGTCGAGGCGCCGTATCGGGAAATGCGCCTGAGCGGCTCCGCCTCGCAGGGGTTTCGATTCCTCCCGCTTCAGAGAAAAACCACCCCCCCACTGGACCTCCCTTGAAAAAAGCACTAGCTTTTTAACGATCTTAGAACTTTCAGCCCATCCGACATTTCGGCGGCAAGTGGATGGCTTGACCCCATGAACGCCTCAGGAGGTTTCGATGAGCAAAAAACGTTTAGCCCTGGCCGCGGCATGGATCCTTTTGACTTTTCAGGGGATGGCAGCCGCCGGGAACCATGCCTGGACTTTTGATCCCCCCCACACCACTGTGGCGTTTACGATCCAACACATTTTGGCGAAAGTCGCGGGTACCTTCGACGAGGTAAACGGCTCGGTAATGTTCGACCCTTCGCAGCCGGAAAAAGGTTTTGTCGAAGTGACCATCCCGGTCAAAAGCCTCAACACCCGAGTGGAAAAACGGGATGCCCATTTGCTTTCGGAGGAATTCTTCGACGCGGAAAAGTATCCGGTGCTGACATTCGTCAGCCGCGAAATCCTGCGGGGCGACACACCCGGCCGGTTTATCGCCCGGGGAACGCTCACCATCAAAAACGTCAGCCGGCCGTTGGATCTGCCGTTCACTTTCTTCGGCACCCGGTCGCATCCGTTCGATGCGACAAAGGAAATTGCCGGGTTTGAAGCCCATCTCATGATCGATCGTTTGGCTTTCGGGGTCGGAAACGGCGAGTTCTTCCGCAAGGGACTCATCGGAAAGGATGTGGACATTGCCGTTTATGTCGAAATGATCCGGGAAAAAACCGGAGCCCCATGAGGGAATCTACCGATGTTCAAGGCACAAAGAGGGGAGACCCATGCGATGATGCAACAATACCTGCAGCCGACAGCCATTTTGGACTGGGATCATCCGCGGGTGCTGTCTTTCGCGCGTGAGGCGGTCCGGGACGCGTCCACCCCCGTGGAAAAGGCCGTCCGCCTGTACGAAGCCGTTCGGGACGGCATCCGCTACGACCCATACAGCCCCTTTTACAAGCCCGAACATTATCAGGCCAGCGAAGTCCTCCGGCGGGGCCGAAGTTTCTGTATTCCCAAAGCGGGGCTTCTGTGCGCCGCGGCCCGGTCCCAGGGCATTCCCGCCCGCATCGGTTTCGCCACCGTCAAGAACCACTTGGCCACAAAGCAACTGTTGGAGTACCTGGGATCCAATCTCTTCGTCTTCCACGGCTACACGGACCTTTTCTTGGAAGGGCGTTGGGTCAAAGCCACGCCGGCCTTCAACAAGGAACTGTGCCTCCGGCATGGGACCGAGCCTCTGGCGTTTGACGGCCGAAGCGACTCTTTGTTTCATCCGTACAACAAGCATCAACAAAAGTTTATGGAATATGTGGCCTATCACGGCGAGTTTGCCGACATCCCCGTGCAAGCCATCCTGGAGGCATGGAAAACGGCCTATGGAGGCGATCGGGTTCAAGGCTGGATTGACGCGATGGAAACCGCCGAAAAGGACTCTCGCCGAGTTTTTGAAAACGAAGATGTGGTGCACTGACCTTTGCCCCCGGTTGCACCCAGAAAGGATCTCCTCCCATGACGCCCACTTCCGCCGGAACATGTATCCCTGTAGAACGATCCATGTTGGAAAACGTCGTCGACGTGATCGACCGCACGGAAAACCTCTCCTTCGAGCACGCCCGCCGTCTGGCCGACCGGGAAGCGGCGAAGCGCTCGACAAACCCCATGCTGCTCGCATGGTACGACCGTCTCCGCGGGGTGTTTTCACCCAATGTGGAATGCTGCGAACCTTCCAAACCGGCGTGGCTTGTGTACGCTCAGTCTCGCGGAGCCGATGTGACCGTTGTGGTCAACGACATGGATTATGTGTTCGTCTACCGATCCACGGAATCCGAGGACGCCTGAAGCCATATCCATCGGTCCCGGATCGTTCCGCTTCGGGGATCTGGTGCGGCTCAAGGAGACAGGCCGGCCCTTTTCATGAGGTCCACCGCGTGGGTGATGGGAACGGCGAAGGTGATGCCGCTGGGAGCCTCCAGGGCCTTTTCCTTGCCATGGGTAAGCAGGACCTTGTTGACGATGCCGAGGACGCGACCCGTCTCCGGGCAAAACACGGGGCTTCCGCTGTTTCCCGGATAGGCCGTGGCGTCCAGCTGATAGACGTCGAAAGCGTCCTTGAGGCGCTGGACCAGGTCCCCACTGAGGGCCTGGCCCGATTTGACCGGAATGGCCATGGGGCTCACCGCCGAAATGATGCCCCGATGCGTCACCGGGTAAAGCCCCAGAACCATCCCGATGGGAAATCCGGTAAAGGCGATCTCTTGCCCTTCTCGCGCCGAGGCGGCGTCCAATTTCAACGCGGGAAGCGCTTCCCCGCGGAAGCGCAGCAGCACCACGTCGTGCACCTCGTCCCGGAGGACCTCCTCCAGCTCCCGAACCTGCACCTCGGCGCCTCGGCCCACAAAAGCCACCAGAGCTTCCCGGTGCGCCTTGTCCACCTTTTCCGGAAGCACATGGACGTTGGTGAGGATGTGCCGGCCGTCGGCCACGGCGAATCCGGTGCCGAGAAAAACCGACGGGGGCCGCCTTATCGCCTGATAGGTGCCCACGGCAACGATGGACCGTCGAACCGCGTTCACCGTGTCCGGAAGGCCGCCGAAGGCGGCGCCCACGGCACCCACAAAGAGCCACAACCACAGAAGGCCGAAAGTTCTCCGGCCGATCATCGGGGCGCCCCCATCAAGCCCAAGAGGAAGGCTCGGACGTTCGTGCCCAGAACGGCGTGGTTGTATCCCCCTTCCAAGACGGCAAAGCACCCGATTCCCAACCGCGTGCAGGCCTCCCGGACCAGGGCGCCGATGGTATGGTAATCCTCAGTGAGCAGCACGCCGCCCCAGTCAAGCTGGTGGGCGTCAAAACCCGCCGAGACGGCGATGATGTCCGCGCGCACGGCCCCTAGATCGTGTTCCACAAGCCGCAAATATTCCAAGCGATTTTCGGTTTGGGGGTTGAGGATGGCCGCATAGCCCTTTTCTCCAAGGATATTTACCGTCCCGTCTCCGTAATGGAGATCGAAATCCAGGACGTAGGCCGTTTCGATATGGCCGAGATGCCTGAGATGTTCCAAGGCCACGGCCACATTGTTGTAGTAACAAAAGCCCCAGGCGCTGTCGGCCGACGCGTGATGGCCCGGAGGCCGGATGAGGGCGAATGCCGGTCTTTTGAGGCCTTCCAGAGCGGCCATCACGGCTCCGCCCGCAGCGAGGGAAGCCACGCGGTCGAGCCCTTCTCGGATCACCTCTTGAATATGCCGTTCCGTGTGGACTCGACGCAGATCTTCCCAAGAGGCCGGTAGAACTTCGTGGAATTCGGCGATATCCGCGATGGCCCGTCGGATCGCTTCCAGGCGACCCGGTGCTGCCGCGGGATCCTTGGTGTAGGATTCGAGAAACTCATCATGGGTAAAGACGGGAATCCTGTGATCCTGCATCGTCGCCCTCCGGTTCGGTCTCCGCCGTGTGCCACAGCCGTCGAGCACAATCGAGACCCTTGCAAAGATCCCGCTCCGTCGTGCCCGGCCTCAGTTCCACAATCACCGGGCACCCCGCCTCTCGGACGGTGCGCAGGATCTTTCCGAGAGGGATGGTGCCGGACCCCGGCGGCAGATGATCGTTCAGCCCTTCCGCATCGTGGAGGTGCACGCCCAAGAGCTTGGGCGTCCATGCGCTCAACAGATCTGTGGGATCGCCCCAGCCGAAAACTTTCATGAGGTGCCCGTGTCCCGTATCATGCCAGTACCCCAAGGGGGCTCCTTCCAAGGCGTCAAAAATCACCGGGTAATCTTCCGGGCCCGGCAGTTCGTGATAATGGGCCCGGTTCTCCAAGCCGAGGACGACATGGAGCCGTTCCGCCTCCCGAGCCAACCGGTCCAGGCTCCACAGCAGACCGTCCACATGAGGGGCGGCGCTCGCTTGACGCTCTCGAATCTTTCGCGCCATCAGCGTGCGCAGTCCTTCCCCGTGGGATCCTTCAGCTTCCCACAAGGCCTTGAGGCGATCCCATTCCGGATCCATGACCACGCAGCCGCAGTGCAGCACCACCACACGGGCTTCCAGCTCGTGTGCCTGCTCCATGGTCCGGATCGTCCATCGGACGGCACGAACTCGTTCTTCCCGATCAGGGTGGCTCAATAGAAAGGGTTCGGCGCTCACCCGGTCCCACGGGACCGGATCCGGGATCGGGCAAAAGTTGTGGAGACTCACCACCTTCAGGCCCGATCCCTTCAAGGCCGCTTTTACCTGATGGAACATGGGCGGAGGAAGGCGATAGTCCAGTTCCAACCCGTCGACATCCAGGGCCTTGCAGCGTTCCACAAGATCTCGGCCGTGGGTGACGCTGCCGGCCGCCCACGATGTGGACACACCGAGCCTCATAGGCTACGCCTCCCCTGTGAGGCGAGACAACGCAAAGACGGCCACCACGGGGGTGTGGTCGCTGGGTTTGGGTTTCGCCCGCAAAGAGGTATCGACAAAGCATTCCTCGCACACCTCCGCCACGGGCTCCGTCACGAGCAGGTGATCCAGACGCCATCCCAAGTTGCGCTCGAAGCTTTTCGGCAACCGATAGTCCCAAAAGGTGAATTGCTTTTCGTCCGGATGAAGGCGGCGGAAAAGATCCACCAGGCCCCAGGCCAGGACTTCATCCAACTTGGCGCGTTCTTCAGGGTGAAATCCCACCTCTCCGTCCAAGCGTTCGGGATCGAAAACATCCATGGGGCCAGGCGCCACGTTGATGTCGCCCGTCCAGATCAAAGGCGTCTTCGGGGAGAAGCAATCTCGGATCCACCGGAGCGTGCGATCCAAAAAATCCAGCTTGAAGCGAAAGGCCGGATCGTCCGGCGACTTTCCCTGAGGCACATAGGTATTGACCACCCACACGCCGCGAACCTTCACGGCGAGAAAACGCGCCTCTTTATCCAGCACGGGATCGTCCGCCGCCGTGATGGCCGATTCCGGAATGTCCCGCGTGAGAACGGCCACGCCGTTATAGGCCTTCTCGCCCTTGACCAGGCATCGGTACCCCAAGTCCTCAAAAACCTTGTGGGGGAACGCCGCATCCTGGCATTTGGTCTCCTGCAAGCATAGCACGTCCGGCTGCTGCTGCGGAATCCATTCTTGAAGATGGTCGAGACGCGCCCGCACCCCGTTCACGTTGAATGTGGCCGCTTTCCATCCCATCTTTCCGCCTCCTTGCCTTACCAGCTTCGGCGCACGACGCACTCTTCGGGAAGTTCCGCCAAAAAGCGGCTGGGCTTGGCCAGATCGCCTTTTCGGGCCATGGCGTGGGAAACATAGAGTTCCTCGGCGGCTCGAGTCATGGCCACATAGAAAAGGCGCCGCTCCTCTTCGATGCCCTGCACACTTTCCTCGACCGGGCCGGCGCCGGCCAATGCCTGCCCCTGGACGGATCGCCAATGAGGGAGCAGGCCCTCTTCCACGCCGACCACGAAAACAATGCGAAACTCCAACCCCTTGGCCGCATGAAACGTGGCCAGCCGCACACCGTGTCCGGTTTCCGCATCGTCCTGGTCCTCGCGAATCAGCGCACACGCTTCCAGATAGGTTTCCACGTCCGTGGCCTCGCGGGCCGCATGGATCATTTGCTCGATGTTTTCCATCCGGGAAATGAAATCCTCCTCCCCCTCGCTCACCGCCCGCAGATACTCTTCGTAGCGGCACCCCTCGATGACCGCCCGGATGGCCTCATGGGGTTTGAGATGGCGGAGGCGTCCCAGCAGGGCCAAGAGTTCTTCCAAAGCGACGGCGACCTTTTTGCCGAGGAGCCCCCTTTCCAGGGCCCGGCGGCATTTTTCCTGAAGCGGTGTCCCGGAACCGCCGGTAGCGAGAATCTTTTTCAAGGTTGCACTGCCCAACCCTCTTCGGGGCACGTTGAGGATACGCTCAAAGGCCACATCGTCTCGGGGGTTGAGTGCGCTCATGAGATACGCATGGATGTCCTGCACCTCGCGGCGCTCGAAAAAGCCGCGGCCGCCCATCATGGTGTAAGGTACCCCTTTTTGCCGCATGGCCCTTTCCAAAACCATCGAGCAGAACTTGGTGCGATACAGCACCGCCATCTCTCGAAAGGGCGTCCCGTGCGCCACGTGAATGGCGCGGCATTTCTCCGCCACCCATTGCGCCTCGTGGTCGTCGCTGAGAAAACGGCGCACTTCCACGGGCTTGCCCTCCCGGCGGCTGAAGCATTTCTTGTCGATGCGGGACACATTCTTGGTGATGAGGGCTTCCGCGGCCGCCACGATAGGGCGTGTGGAGCGAAAGTTTTCCTCCAGCCGCACCACCTTGGCCTGAGGGTAATTTTTCGGGAAATGGATGAAAAAAGACGGGTCGGCCCCTCGGAATTGGTAGATGCTTTGGTAGTCGTCCCCGACTACGGTGAGATTGCCGTCCCGCAGCAAAAGGTCCATGATGCGGCATTGGACGGCGTTGGAGTCCTGGAACTCGTCCACAAGGACGTAGTCGAAGAGATCCTGACATCGGCGCCGGACCGTTTCGTCCTTGGTGAGCAACTCACGGGTCAAGGACAAGATGTCGTCAAAGTCCACGGCGTTGTGCTGCGCGAGAATGTGGTTGTAGAGGTCAAAGACCTCGTGCACCCGAGGCAGCCGAGACGGTGCCGCGAGATAGCCTCGAGGGTCATCGCTGTTTTTCGCTCGGGAGACGGCGGCGCGATAGGCGTTGAGGTAGGCGGCATCGATGTCCAGTTCGGCCAGGGCTTTTTTCATGTCCACCCGCTGCTGATATTCGGAGTGAATGCTCAAAGGGCGGCTGTAGCCCAAAAGTTCGCAGTGTTCCTTGAGCAGTTGAAAGCAGGCGCTGTGAAACGTCCGCACCCAGGGGAAAGCCTGAGGAGGCCGCCCCGTCATGGCTTCCAGGCGCCGCTTCATTTCTTCGGCGGCCTTGTTGGTGAAGGTGATGGCCAGAATGCGCACGGGATCGTAGCCCAAGACGTTCACCAGATAGGCGATCTTGGCGGTCAGCGTCCGTGTTTTGCCGCTCCCGGCCCCGGCGGCGACCAAAACGGGCCGACCGATGGATTCCACGGCTTCCTTCTGCGGCTGGGTAAGTCCGAATTCCATGTGCCGTCCTTTATGGGTTTTCTTGCCATTTGTAGAGAACAATCGTCGCCGCGAATCTTAGAGGCAACGGGGGCCGACTGCAACCCATCCTTGTGAGGCGGCCCCCCTTTATGATAGTTTAGCTTTGTCAAAAGACGACGACACCTTGAGGAAGGATGCCCCCGTGGAGAAGATCAGCCGAGAAGAAGTCCGCCATGTGGCCGAATTGGCCCGGCTTCGCCTAGACCCTCAAGAAGAATCGGCCATGACCCGGCATCTGAACATGATCCTGGAATACATGGAAAAACTCAATGAAGTGGACACGTCCGACGTGCCTCCCACGACCCACGCCATCCCGCTGGAAAACGTGTTCCGCTCGGATCAGGTGACGGACTCCCTGGATCGAGATCGGGCGCTGGCCAACGCGCCGCACAGCGACGGCGTCAATTTCATCGTCCCCAAGGTCATCTAAGCTCCGAAACGGAAAGGGAAAGGCTGCTCATGGCTTCCGTGACCCATATGACCATCCATGAACTGCGCGAAGCCCTTTTGGCCAAAAAGTTGAGCGTGTCGGAAGCGGTTCGTGCCTATCTGGAGCGCATCGAACGGCTGAACCCACACCTTTGCTGTTTTTTGACCGTCACGGCCGATCAAGCTTTAAAAGATGCACGCGACTACGACAACAGCCGAAAGGACCTCACGGCCTCCCCCTTGGCCGGCGTTCCCATCGCCGTCAAAGACGTCTTGTGCACGGAGGGCATTCGCACCACGTGTGGGTCGAAGATCCTGGAAAATTTCATCCCCCCTTACGACGCCACGGTCGTCACCCGGCTGAAATCTTCGGGCGCCGTCTTGCTCGGCAAGACGAACATGGATGAATTCGCCATGGGATCGTCCAACGAAAACTCCGCTTTCGGGCCGGTGAGGAACCCATGGGACCCGGATCGGGTACCCGGCGGATCCAGCGGTGGGTCGGCGGCGGCTGTGGCGGCCGATCTGTGTGCCGCGGCTCTGGGTACGGATACCGGCGGATCGATCCGTCAGCCTGCGTCCTTTTGCGGCATCGTGGGGCTCAAGCCCACCTACGGCCGGGTTTCGCGCTACGGCCTCGTCGCTTTCGCCTCTTCGCTGGATCAAGTGGGGCCCATGACCAAAGACGTTCGCGATGCGGCTCTCCTCCTTTCCGTCATCGCAGGACACGACCCCAAAGACTCCACCTCCGTGGATCATCCCGCAGAAGATTACACGGCGGCTTTGGAAGCCCCCATCACAGGGCTTCGCATCGGCATGCCCAAAGAATATTTCATGGAAGGAACGGATCCCGAGGTCGCGGAAGCAACCTCTAAAGCCTGCCGCATCTTCCGGGACCTGGGGGCAGAACTCGTGGAGGTTTCCCTGCCGCATACCGAATACGGCGTGGCCGCCTATTACATCATCGCACCGGCTGAAGCCAGCTCCAACCTGGCTCGTTACGACGGCGTCAAGTACGGATACCGCTTCGCGGAAGCACGCGACCTCATGACCCTCTACAAGGAATCCCGCAGCCGAGGATTCGGTGCGGAAGTCAAACGGCGCATTATGCTGGGAACCTACTGCCTGTCGGCCGGCTACTACGACGCCTATTATCGCAAAGCTTCCCAGGTCCGCACACTCATTCGCCGCGATTTCACGGAGGCGTTCCAAAAGTGCGACGTTCTCATCGGGCCAGTCTCGCCGACGCCCGCCTTCAAGATCGGCGAGAAGACGGATAATCCCCTTCAGATGTACCTTAACGACATCTTCACTTTGCCGGCGAGCCTTGCCGGCCTCCCGGGACTTTCCCTCCCTTGCGGCTACACGAGCGCGGGCCTGCCCATAGGTTTGCAAATCCTCGGCCCGCATCTCGGTGAAGCGACCGTCCTCAAAGCGGCCTATCATTTCGAGCAAGCGACCAAGACGGAGCGCCAAACTCCTCCTGTGCCGGAAACGGCCTGAAAAGGCCGTTTTCTTAGTTTTTTTCTGTGTCAATTGCTTGACGACGGTGTAGCATTTTTGTAGCCTTAGCAAACTTGGTGCGGCAATGCCTCAACCCTGAGTGAAAGCACACCCATGGCTTCTGAAGGCAAAGCCCAGAGCGGGAATCCTTCCCTTTTGCTCGGCAAGCTGGCGATCCATTACGGCTTCGCGACCGAGGAAACCGTCCGAAAGGCACTCCAAACCCAAAGGGCGCTGGCCCAAGAGGGCAAGAAAAAGCCGCTGGGGGAAGTGCTCGTGGACATGGGCGTGCTCAACCCATCCCAGATGAAAGCCTTGTTGAGGCTCCAGAATTTTCTTCAGCGCCGGGAACGGGAGAAACCTTTGCTCTCCCATGGCGTCACCAAGGGGTTCTTTCTACCTCGCGATGAAAAGAGAGTTCTTGCCCGGCAGATGGAGCTGTTCAAGCGGGAGAAAAAATACTATCCCATCGAGCAGGTCCTTCTCGAGGAAGGTATTTTGGACCTCAGTGGCATTCAGGCCCTGAAAGACTCTTTCATGGGGGCAACGACACCTCAGGTCGAGGCGGGACCTGCTCCGGCGGCCGCTTCAGGGGATTTTTCCGTTCCTTCAGAGCGCCTGGATTTCCTGGAACAGTTTTTCGATGTCAGTGTTTCCGCCGATCGCATGGAGGCCTTGCTTCTCTGGACCAAAAAGCCGCCGCCGGACGTAACGGAAGAGGACCTGCGCGCGATGTTTGCCCGCCGTGGAATCTGTTTCGGAATCAGTCTGTCTCCCGATACCGTCCGAGATCTTCTTGCCAAACCCGCTTCCAAAGGATCCATTGTGGCGGCTCGAGGTCGCCCTCCGCAACCCGGCCAGGATGCCTCGGTGCGCTACTATTTTGACACGGACCCTCTGAAGGTCGGCCGGCTCCGCCAGGGGGGATCCATCGATTTTCGAGACCGCGGTGAAATCCCCCTGGTTCGGGAAGGAGATGTGCTTGCCGAAAAGATCCCGCCGGTTCCGGGGCTTCCCGGCACGAATGTCTTCGGTCAGGCTGTGGCGCCTCCAAAACCATCGGACATCCTCCTGCGCTGCGGCAAAGGTGCCGTGCGTTCCGACGACGGCACCCGAGTCCTGGCCGCTCGATCCGGCCGCCCTCAAATCACCGCGGACGGGAAGATCAGCGTCCATTCGGAACTGGAGATCACAGGGGATGTGGATCTGAAAACCGGCCATGTGACCTTCGACGGAGATATCAAAATCTCAGGAAGCGTCACCCCCGGATTTCGTGTTAAAGGGGCTTCGGTCTTCGCTTCGGAAATTCAAGGGGCCGAAATTATCGCCGAAGGCAACGTCGTGATTTCCGGCGGGGTGATCCACTCCACCATTTATGCGGAAGGGCATGTGAAGGCGCGGCACATCACGGGAGGCACGGTGCGCGCGTGCGGAGACGTGGCCGTTTCCTCAAGCATCGTCGACAGCGTCATTGAAACCTCGGGGGCCCTCTTGGCTCCCACTGCCACGGTGCTCTCTTCGCACATTGCAGCCTCACAAAAAATCATCGTCCAACACGTGGGATCGGAAAAGTCCAAAGGATGCCGGCTCGTCATCGGTGAAGATCCCATTTTGAAAAGAAAAACGGACGCCTTGCGAGAAAGGATCCAGCATCTTAAGGATCACGCTCAACGACTGAAGAATGTGGAAAGCCGACAGCGGAAAGCCTTGAGCGCCGTGGAGTTGGCCATCGGGAAGACGGTGCAGTTTCAGGACAGAAATCTTCTGGAAATCCGCCGCCTCGAGGAAGAAAAGGCGAACGCAGCGGAAAGGGCCTCCGTGAAAGCGCGCATAGAGGCGCTGCAGCTGGCGGTCCAGGAAGCGGACCAGAAAGTCGAAAAGCTCTTTCGCGTCCAGGATGCCCTCAAGGCGTCGCTTACCCGCCTCGTGGACCGGCGAGCTCAATGCGCTCGTGATCTTGCCGACTTGGAAGAGGAACTGCGGGCACTGCTCCAGTGGGCCGCATCCAAAAGGGATCGGCCGCAGATTACAATCTACGGAGCCATGGCCGCAGGGACCGTAATCGTCGGGACCGAATCCTCCTGGAAAGCCGTGGACAGTCTGAAGGCCGTGCGATTGGTGGAAAAATCCGTGGAAGATCCCCAGACAGGAGTCCATCAAAAGAAAATTTCTTGCTCGCCTCTTTCATGACCTGACCGGAAGATCCTCCCTCTTCTCCAGAGACGACAAAATAAGGCCGCACCGGAACCACTCTCCCCTCGGGTAAGCTCTGAAAGCGTTGCCCCCGCCCTTGAAGGTGGCTCAGTTACTCCCTGGGGAAGGCCCCTCGCGGCACCACGGTGATGCCTCGCGGTGTGACCACGAAGCGTGTGCGGTCCTCCTGAGGAGAGACACCGATTTCGGTATAAGGGGGAATCACATTGTCCTTATCGATGATGGCTTTCTTGATCCGGCAGTGGTGGCCGATTTCCACATTATCCATGATGACGGATTCATCCACCTCGGCATAGCTGTTGACGATCACGTTGTAAGACAAGACGGAATGGCGCACGATGCCGCCGCTGATCAAGCAGCCGTGAGGAACGACGGAATCCTTGGCGGTGCCGGTGCGCTGGGCGTCTTGATCGGATCGGGACACCACGAATTTAGCCGGCGGCACCTGGCGTTGCAGGCCGCGCATGGGCCATCGGCGCCCGTAAAGGTTGAAAAAGGGACTCCGCCCCGTCAGGTCCATGTTCGCATTCCAGTAAGCGTCCAAGCTGCCCACATCCCGCCAGTAGCTCGAATCGCGGGTAGGATCTTGCGTCTTGAAACGGTAGCCGACCTCCGGATCGTAAACCGGTACATCGTCCTTGATGAGGTTATAACGCCGATAGGGATAGGCATAGACCTTTCCTTCCCGCACCAGTCGAGGGATGATGTCTCTGCCGAAATCCTCGTCGTCGCTCTCTTTCAAGACCCTCAGGAGCACCTCTCGCTTGAAAAGATAAATCCCCATGGAAGCCAGACAGCGGGAGGGATCGTCGGGCATGGGTTTGGGATCCTTGGGCTTCTCCTCGAAACCGCAGATGCGCAGGTCCTGGTCCACTTCGGCGATCCCGAAAGATGACCCTGTCGCCCGATCCACCTCAAGGAGGCTCACCGTGACATCCGCGTCTTTCTCCTCATGGAAGCGCCGAAAAATGGAATAATCCATCTTGTACACGTGATCGCCCGAAAGAATGAGCACATGCCGGGGCTGCTCCCTTTCGATAAGGTAGAGGTTTTGCCGCACCGAATCGGCGGTTCCTCGGTACCAGTCCTCACCCAGGCGCTGTTGAGGCGCCACGATGCGCAAAAAGTGCCCCAAAGCGCCGGAAAAGATATTCCAGCCGTCCTCGAGATGATCCACTAGGGATTGGGATTTGTATTGCGTAAAGACCAAAATCTTGTAGAGCTGGGAATTCACGCAATTGCTCAATGGAATGTCAATCAAGCGGTAGATGCCACCGAAAGGAACGGCCGGCTTGCAGCGGTCTCGTGTCAGGGGCATGAGCCTCTCGCCCCGCCCGCCAGCCATAATGATGGTGAGGATGTCTTTCATGAAATCCCGCCTATGCCTTGATGTTATTGGATGAAGCGTTGTATGTCCGAAGGCAGTTGATGGTCACGATAGACGATCGCCCCGTTTTTGTCCACAATGACAAAGAGCGGGACGCCGCGCACCTCAAAAGCCTTCATGGCCGCTCCGTCGCCGTCATAGAGCACCTTGAACGGCATGGGATGGGCCTTTTGGTAACGTTGGACGCGCTCAAAGGAATCGCCCGCGCCCACATTGACGGCCAAGATTTCCAGCTGCTCTTCCCGGATCCTGGCACGCAGTTTGGCCACTTCCGGCTTGACGGCTTGACACGCCGGGCACCAAATGGCCCAAAAGTACAGCAGCACGGGTTTCTTGCCGCGATAATCACTGAGCCGCACCCGGGTATCGTCGGTGCTGGGGAGATCAAAGTCCACGGGTTCCGAAGACCCTTTGGTCCCAACCAGACTCATGACCGTATCCACCAGGGACTGGCCGAAGGCCGATGTCGCCACCATCAGAAGAATCGCCAAACCCAGTGCCAAAACTCCTCGTCGTTGATGATTATTCACAGCCACATTTCTCCTGCTTTGATGAAAAAGTATTCCGCCGCTCCGATCATGATCAGGGCGAAAAAGCGCTGAATCCTTCGCATCCATATGCCGGATCGAGGCAAGGAGGCCAGAAGCCCGGTGAACGTTCCCACCACAATGACCAGCACGCCCATGCCGTACGCAAAGGCGAAAAGCATGAGCGCGCCCCACAGCAAGCTTTTTCCCGTCGCCACCAGAGTCAACAAGGTCCCGAGGATCGGCGTCGTACACGGCCCCACAATCAAAGCCGAGGTCCCTCCCACAAGAAGGCTCGAAAGCGCATCCCGACCCGGGATGTGACGAACTCTCACTTGGGAGAGAAAAGCGGGAGACGGCATCGGGATCACCTCCAGCATGATCAACGCGAAGACCAAACACAGGTTCCCTACCGCCAGATACACCCATGGATTCATGGTCAGGGAGCCGAAAAGGCGTCCTGTGAGCGCCGCGATCAACCCCAAGGCCGAATAGACCAACGCCATCCCGGAAACGTAAATGGCGGAAAGAAGAAAGCCTTTGACCCGGCTGCCTTGCGCCCGGCTGCCCACAAAGGCTACGGTGATGGGAATCATGGGATAAGAGCACGGCGTGAATCCCGCCAGGACCCCCCCGACAAAGGAGAGCAGAACGCCAAACCACGGCGCGCTTGCGGCTATGGCCTCGAAGTGGCGCATCCACTCCATGGAGCCTCACTCCTGATCAAGACGCCAAATCCCCCAGACCCTTCGCCGAAAAGCGCGACCGGTAACGGCTCTCCGCGAGCGGGAGCCAAGCCAGACGGGCTTCGGCACAACCCTTTCCTTTTTCTTCCCGGCACGTCCCCACGGAACTCAAGGGCCCTCAGGGAGATGGAATCAGCGCCGAGGATCGGGGGAATCGCGTGCCGCCTTCCGAACCGTTTGCCATGCGATCCAACAAACGCCGGCTCTTTAGACGCTGCGCCGTGTGATGTTCCACCCACGTGCACACGGCGTGGATGACGTCAGCCGCGACCCCCTTTCGCAGACGGAACCGCCAGATCTTTTCCACAGGCGCCCGGAGCATCGATTGAAACAGGGCGGCGGAACCCTTGTCGAGGGCGATGCCCTCCTCGGCGGCCGCGCCATGGGCGCCGCAAGAAAACCGTCCCGTTTCGAGCGACAATTTCCAAAATGAAGCCTCTTCGATGGTGGCCCCGCACTGGACACACCTTTCCAGGGACGGCAGAGTTCCGAGAATACGCAGGGCTCGCACGAGGAAGAGCGCCGCCACATTGGCGGGGTCCCGATCGGTTCCGAGACGTTCGAGCGCCCCACGAAGCAGGGTGTAAAACGGCGGGCTGGGCATATTTTCCGGGTTGAGCCGCAGCGTCGTTTCCAGGAGAAGGCCCGCATAGGCCCAGCGCAAAGGATCCGTGCGCAAAGCCAAGTGTCCTTCCACCAATCGGCATGATTCCACCCAGGAAAGAGTCCGACGCCGCCCAAGGCCCAACTGCACCACACTGTTGGGTTCAAAAGCGTGGACAAAGCGTTTGCGGCTGCGACGGGCCCCCTTGGCCATGGCTCGGACCAAACCCCATTCCAAACTGAAAAAGGTCACGATGCGGTCCGATTCGCCGTAATCGCAGGCGCAAAGGACCACCGCTTCTGATTCGACAACGGTCATGGGGGTTTAAGGGTTTTCCAGGTAACGGGGATCAGGAAGTTTCACCCGCAGCACCTCGCCCCTTTTCCCCAGGGGTTTGAGGGGCCTTCCATCCCATAAAACGCGGATGCCGCCGGCGTTGCCCGTCCATAACTGTGCGGAACGAGAAAGAGTCCACTGGATGCTCTCTCCCGGTTTGAGGATGCGATTCTGAGGCTTTCCGTCGTCGGCCTGCACCTGAATCCACGCTTCTTCGTCGGCCACAATGCGCAAGATGTGCCCCGGAGTCGATGGTACAGCCGTTTCCGAGATCGATTCCGTTTCTTTTCCGGCTTGCTTAAGCGGCGTGTCGACCGCCGTCCGCCCCGGCATTGCCCGAGCCGCTTGTCCCGCACCATCCCCTTTGGGTTTTTCCCCTGGGGTTTCCTCCGCAAGTCGATCAGCCGGAGCCGGCACCGCGCCGTCGGCAAGCGGGGCAGGGCTTTCCTGCTCCGGCAACACCCCCGGGGCCCCTGCCCGCTCTTCAGCAGATCCGCCGCTCAGCTCCTCGTCGCCTCTTTTCAAAGCGAGATCGCCGGGAAGCTCTTGCTGCGGGTAGGCGGCTTCCCGGGACGCCTGAGATAGGGCCGCTTTCTTCATTTGATACTTCGGCCACCACACCGCCCACAGTCCCGCCAGCGTGACGCTGAAGGCCAACACCAGAAAAAAAACCAGAAAAGCACCGCTTTTCTTGTGGGTCCCTTTCATCCAAGACTGAAAGCGTCTCAGGCGTTCCCCTTCGTTGTCGTAGCGGCGGATGTCCGAACCGTACTCCTCGAGAATCGGGCGTGGATCCACTCCCAGAGCTTCGCAATAGATCTTGAGAAACCCTCGGATCAACAAAGGGGTCCCGATGACCTCATACTCCCCCGCCTCCAAAGCTTGCAGCACCCGCACACTGATCCGCGTATGTCGGGAAAGCTTTTCAAGACTGATTTGTTGCCGCTTCCGCTCACTTTCGAGAAAAGCCCCGATATCCTTCAAAGACTCCATGGAAATCCTTTCCTCTCACGGCGAAAGACGGTCGTGGACATGATGATTAGGATCCGGACGCCGGGGGATCCAGATGGATCTGGATAAACGATTTCGCCTCCAGATCCCGAATCCACTGATCATATTTCTTGTTCACTTCCATTTGAAACAGTTCCCGACGCACCTTTTCTTTAACCCTCTCGTCGACGGCGCCCGGATTGGGCCTTTTGACGTCAAGAAGCTTCACCACATAGAAGCCGTTGGCCGATTCGAGAACATCGCTCACCTGACCGGGCTCCAGGTCCCGGGTGGCCTGCTCCAACCCGGGGGCCATGTCTTTGGCTTTGATCCTGCCGATATCTCCGCCGTCCTGGGCGCCGGGACCTTGAGAATAGGCGCGGGCCAGATTGGCGAAATTTTCCCCTTTTCGGATGCGGTTCAAAATTTCCTGAGCCTTGAGACGGACCGTTTGTCGCGCTTCGGGCGCGGATGGCGCCGAAAGAAAGATGACCGCCAAATGGCGCTCCTCATCCGGGCTCCGCACCTGACGGCTTAAGGCGGCTTGGACTTGGTCGTCGGTGATCACGGTCTTGGATTTCAACACCCTTTCGATCAGCCGAGCTCTTTCCAAATCCTGACGGATCATCTTCTTGAACTGGTCCAGGGTGCGCCCCTCTTGCTTGAGCATCGCCTCCAATTGCTGACGAGTCACATTGTTGGCTTTTTGGACGGACTCCACAGCTTCTTCCACTTCCGTATCACTCACGGAGATTTTGAGCCGGGCCACTTCCTGAGCCGTCAGTTTTTCCCGGATCATCTGGCGCAAGACCTCCTTGCGCAACGAATCCACAGAGCCTAGAGGCGGCGCGTCCCGAAGTTGCTCGGCGGCCTTGAGCACGCCCTCGACCCGGCGCTGGAGCTCACTGTTGAGAATCACCTCGTCGTTGACCACCGCCACGATCCAGTCCACCGTCTTGGCCCGGACCGGCTCGGCAACGCCCAAGAGGGAACCTGCCAGCCACAAACCCAAGGCTACCGCCCCGACAAAACCGCGTCTCATCGCGCCTTACATCCTTTCCGCTCAGGGGGACCGCTCCCCGCTTCCTCCCCCGAAAGTTTCCGAAAGGGAAGAACGAGGTGAAACTAACCTATTGAATTGACTAAGGTCTCTAACATGATCCTCAAGGGCTTGCAAGACTCTTTTCAACCGCACCAACGCCGCCAAGGTCGACCGTGCCTCCAGTTCCACCGTCATCTTGCGTTCCCCGTGCATGGAAACAAAGCATTTGGCATCGGAAAGTGTCTCGACGACCGAGCCCCACGGCACGGGTTCGGCAAAAATGCACGTCATGACCGTATCGGTTCCTTCCAGGCGGGTGATGCGTAAGCTTTTCAATAGGAGCCGCACTCGAGCAAGCACCAGAAGCGCTTTGGCCTCATCGGGCAAAGGCCCGAATCGATCGCGCCATTCTTTGGCGATGTCGTCGATTTCTTCCTGGCTTTTGGCCCCGGACAGGCGCTTATAGGCCACAAGCCTATGGTCGGCTACGGGCATGAAGTGGGACGGCACATAGGCCGCCACGGGGATGGCGATTTCGGGATCGGGAAACTCCTCCTCCACCGCCTCGCCTTTCATCTTTCGGATCGTTTCTTCCAAAAGCTCCAGGTAGAGCTCATAGCCCACGGAGGCGATGTGTCCGGACTGCGCGGAGCCCAAAATCGTACCGCCGCCTCGGATTTGGAGATCGTTCAGGGCGATCTTGAAGCCTGAACCCAGCTCGCTGAAGTCCATGAGGGCCCGAAGTCTTTTCTGCGCATCCCGAGTCACCAGGTGTTCTCCGGGGATGAGGAGATAGGCGTACGCCTGTTCCGCCGATCGGCCGACCCGTCCGCGCAGCTGGTAGATTTGGGCCAGTCCCATTTTATCCGCCCGATGGATCAAGATGGTGTTGGCCGCCGGGATGTCCAAGCCGGACTCGATGATGGTCGTGCAGACCAGCACATCCACCTTTTTGTGCACGAAATCCATCATGATCTTTTCCAAGTCCCGCTCCTTCATCTGCCCGTGCGCCACCTCCACGCGGGCTTCCGGAACCAGGGACCGGATCTTGTCGGCCATGCGCAAAATGGTTTGCACATGATTGTGCACGAAGAACACTTGCCCGCCGCGCCGCAGTTCTCGCGTAATGGCCTCGCGAATGGTCGATTCTTCGAAAGGGCAGACCACCGTTTCCACGGCCTTGCGGTCCTGCGGGGGGGTTTCGATGGTGCTCAGGTCGCGGATTCCCGTCAGGGCCATGTGAAGTGTTCTCGGGATGGGCGTCGCCGTCAAGGTCAGCACATCCACCGCAACCCGTAGTTCTTTAATGCGCTCTTTATGCCGCACTCCGAAACGCTGCTCCTCATCGATGATGAGCAGACCCAAATCTTTGAAGACAACGTCTTTTTGCAGAAGCCGATGGGTGCCGATGATGATGTCCAGTTGTCCGGAGCGCAATCGCTCCAGGATGCGTTTTTGTTCCGATGGGGTTCGGAAACGACTGAGCACGTCCACGGTGACGGGAAAATCTTTGAGGCGTTCCTGAAATGTGGCGTAGTGCTGCTCGGCCAAAACGGTGGTCGGGGTGAGCATGGCCACCTGTTTGCCGTCCATGGCCGCTTTGAATGCCGCCCGCAGGGCCACTTCCGTCTTGCCGTATCCCACATCCCCGCACACGAGCCGATCCATGGGGCGGCGGGAGCACATGTCCTGCAAAACATCTTCAATGGCCCGCATCTGATCCGGGGTTTCATCGAAAGGAAATGTGGCCTCAAATTCCCGGTACAGACTGTCCGGTGGGCTGAACGCCGTACCCTCTCGGATTTGGCGCAGGGCATAAATCTTGAGCAATTCCTCGGCCACCCTTTCGGCCGATTCACGGGCTTTTTTCTTCGCGGCTTCCCACGCCTTGCCGCCCAATTTATCCACGCGGACCTCGGCGCCTTCCACGCCCAGGTATTTCTGCACCTTATGCAACTTATCCACCGGGACATACAAACGATCGCCGTCTTGGTAGTCCAGCTGGAGAAAATCGCTTTCCAGCTGCCCGACGGTAAGGTGCACGAGACCCCGGTAGACCCCGATGCCGTGGTCCACATGAACCACCAAATCCCCTTCGTGCAGATCTTCAAAGGAGCTGAGAAACAGCCCCGTGAGGCTCTTTTTTCCTCGAGGCCGCACACGCCGCCTGCCGAAGAGTTCCGTCTCCGAAACCACCGCCAGGTGCTGCCCCGGCCACACAAAGCCTGAGCGGATCGACCCAACGGCCAGCGCCAGCTCCCGGCCTTCGGGTGTGCGGGGACGCACCAGATCCCATCCCCGAACGGATCCGGTCGTGTCGAGTCCATAGTGGGCGAGGAGTTCTTTGAGCCGCTTGGACTGCTCCGGCCCCTCACTGACGATGACGGTCGCCAAACCATGATCCTGCCACGCCAGAATGCGTTGAACCAACGGCTCCAGAAGCCTTTCCCTCCTGGGATGGGATTTGAGAGCCAAACACAACTCGCTTTGAGTCTCCACCCCCACGTCGTGGTGGATCGCCGCCTCCTTTCGGTCCGCCATGGCGTCGATCCAAACGTTTTGAAAACTCTGCGCGGCCGTCTCCACGGTTTCGGGGGCCAGGAAAAGCTCTTCTACGGGACGCCGCCATGGATCGTCGCCTTCCTGTCGGCCCTGTTCCCAGAGGATACGGCCGTAGATTTCGTGCAGCTCTTTTTTCAGCGCCCCGTAATCGGACCACACCAACACGGCTTCCCGAGGCAGGTAATCGAAAAAGGTGGAAAGCTCTTCATAGAAAACCGAAAGAACCGCTTCGAACGCCGCAGGCTGGTGGCCCTGCTCCAATCTTTCGAGCCAGACATTGCCCAAAGAGGGGCTCACCCGCCCCCGGTGCACGTCTTCCATGAGGACGGCTCGAGCCCGCTCGCGGGCGGCTTCATCGAAGACGACCTCGGAGGCCGGAGACACGACCACTTCTTGGAGGGATGCCAAGGACCGTTGTGTGCCGGGATGGAAGAGGCGGATGGATTCCAAGACGTCCCCGGAAAATTCCAGACGCACGGGCCAAGCGTAGAGGGGCACGTAAATGTCCAGGACTCCGCCACGCCGACTGAAATCCCCGTATTCTTCCACCAGGGCCGTGGGATAATAGCCCGCGGCGACCAAACGCCGCACTAAAGCTTCCACATCCACCGTCTCGCCCACAACCCGATATTCACCGGCCTCCATGAGAGCCGCCGGAGGGATTACTTTTTCCAAAACCGCCGCCGCGGAAGTCACCACAATGAACGGCTTGTTTAGACTCCTCAAACTCCACAGGGTTTCCAACCGGTGGGCGGTGTGCTCCATTTTGCCCAAAACCTGAGCCTGGTGCCCGGATCGGGAAGGGAAAACATGGAGCCTTCGGCTCAAGGGGTCGGGGGTCCGAAGAGGCTCTTGGAAAAAGCGGATTTCCTCCGCAAGGGACGCCGCCTCGCGGTCCGTGGCCGTGATCACGATCACAGGCCTTTTGAGGTTGTCGGCCAAGTGTGCCGTCCACAAGGCGAGCGCCGAAGACGGCATGTTCGATAGGGACAAAGGTCCGGAACTTTTTCGAAGAATCTCCGTAAGATGCGAAGCGGAAAAGGAATGTTCCGCTCGAGAAACGCCTTCACGCTCTTTTCCCATTTGTGGCGCAGGACTGAAATTCAAAGCCTTTCAAAACCTCCCTTCGTGTTTTGGCTCCACAATAATCCCGATCCGCTTTGGGGTAAAGACGAAGCCCGTCCCCCATTCCAAAGACTGTGCGACGAGCAAACGGCCCAATAGACTTCAAGAGCGCAAGAGAATTTCCCCGGCGCAGCGGATCCGCTATAATCCCTTTCACATTTCAGGGGGATGGGACCCTGAAGACCACCGTGAATCTGGAGAGGGACAATGGCGAACGAGGAAGGCCGCACGATCCAAGATCGACTCCGCAAGCTCCCGAGCGTGGATGAGCTTCTCAAGCATCCGCAAATCCAAGAAACACTCCAGCATGTTCCCAGAAAAATCGTGGTGGAAAGCCTCCGTGAGACGCTGGAATCGGTGCGGCACCGTTTGCTTTCCCCCTCCGACGGCCCGTCGGCCGAACCGCCCTCCCCGGATCTTGTGGTGCAGCAGTCTTTGGTCCTCTGCGCGAAAAAAAACGCGTTCACCTTGCAGCCGGTGGTCAACGCCACGGGCATTGTGGTCCACACCAACCTGGGACGTTCCCTCTTGGCAGAAGAGGCGATCCAAAGGCTCCAGATGGTGTGCCGCAGTTACTCCAACCTGGAATACGACCTGTCCCGGGGGCGGCGAGGATCGCGCTATGTGCACGCGGAGGCGATTCTTCGGGAAATCACGGGGGCCGAAGCCGCGCTCGTCGTCAACAACAACGCCGCCGCCGTCTTCTTGGTCTTGAACACCTTGGCCAAGGAGCGGGAGGTCATCGTTTCCCGGGGACAGCTAGTGGAAATCGGGGGCTCTTTCCGAATCCCCGACGTCATGGCGGCCAGCGGGGCCATTCTTCGTGAAGTGGGATGCACAAACCGAACCCACCTCCACGATTACGAAAACGCCATCGGCGAACGCACCCGCCTTTTGATGAAAGTGCACTGCAGCAACTATCGCCTGATCGGTTTTACAGCCGAAGTCCCCTTGGAAGACCTGGTGTGCCTGGCTCGACGCCGCAACCTCCTCGTGGCGGAGGACCTGGGAAGCGGTTCCCTGGTGGACGTCTCCCCGCTGGGACTGCCTCGAGAACCCACCGCTCAGGAAGCCGTCAGGGCGGGTGTGGATGTGGTCACTTTCAGCGGCGACAAACTGCTGGGAGGCCCCCAAGCCGGCATCATCCTCGGCCGTCAGGAGCTCATCGCCCAATGCAAGAAAAACCCCCTGACCCGCGCCCTTAGGGTGGACAAAATGACTTTGGCGGCTCTGGAGGCCACCTTGCGCTTGTATCGCGACGAGCCGACGGCGTGGCGCCGCATTCCCACCCTGGAAATGATCGCCAGGCCCCTGGAAACCTTGAAAGAGGCGGCGCACCGCTTGGCGCAGGGCATCCGAGACCTGAACGGTGGGGCTCATCAATGGGATGTGCACGTCCTGGAAAGCACCTCTCAGGTGGGTGGAGGCGCCTTGCCCGAGAGAAACCTGCCCACTTTTGTGGTGGCCGTGGCGTCGCCCCGGTGGAGCGCCGCGCGATTGGAAGAGCGGCTCAGAGCTCACAACCCGCCCATTATCGGCCGCATCGAATCGGATCGGTTCCTCATGGATGTGCGCACACTCCAAAAAGGGGACGATGAAATCATCCTCCACGCTTTCGCCGCATTGGCGGCATAAAAGGCCGTCCTTTCGGGATCCTTCGTGATTCTCTTGGGGAGCCTCCGAAGGCGCCGGTCGAAAAACGCTTCTCCCATGTCTCGTGCATCCTCATGAGAGATCTCCCTCCAAGGGAGCCGGAACCGGGCGGGGTCTGCGCGGGGATGGAAGCTTCCACAGCGCCAGAAACGCCATGAAGAAGAAAAGGATCCCCGTCGCCGTAAACGTGGCCCGAAGACCGAAACCGCCCGCGACGGCCGCTCCCAGGAGCGGCGCCACAGCGCGTGAACCTGAAACGACGGAACTATCCAAACCGTACACGGACCCTTCTTCCCCTTGGGCCGTATAGGCCGCCAGAAGAGAACTGGTCGAAGGCAGAGTGCCGCCTAAAGCCAAACCGCACAGCGCCTGCAGAGCCAGGAGCTGCCACGCCTGTTGCACCAGGCTTTGAGGCAGGTACGCCAAGCCGCCTAACACCGCGCAGGTGACCAACACTTTTTCATGGCCGATCCGATCCCCGAGCCGGCCCCAGAAGACGGCCGACACGGCGCCCATGAACGCCACCACCGCAAAGAGAAGGCCCGTGAACGTGTTCACCGATGCCTCGGGCGCCAAAAGCGTTTGGACAAAGAAGGGGGCGATGGGAATGATCATCATGCGCCCGAGATAGGCAAAAAAACGAAGTCCGTAGGCCATGGCCACGCCGCGGCGCTGCAGGATGGTTCGCCACGAGCGCCACAGCCCGAGGGAAACATCTGCCAGGGACGCCCTTTCAGGAGGCTGGAAACCCTCTCGAACCCCGGCTGCAACCAACACGCCGGCCGCGGCCAAAAGCCCCCCGGTGACAAGAAAGGCGGACCGATAGCCCACCGTGTCGGCAAGCACTCCCCCCAGAAGCGGGCCCACAGCAATGCCGCCGGTCAATCCCAATTGCATGACGCCCATGGCATACCCGATGCGTTGGCGCGGGACCGCGGCCGCCACCAACGCGTTGGCGGCGGAAATGGTTCCGGTGATCAAGCCTTGAAGAGCCCGCAGGGCCACCAGCTCCTCGGCGGAACGGACAAACGCCATGGCCGCCAGGACCACGGCGCCCCCGAAAAGGGATCGCTCCACCATGAGTTTGCGCCCGAACCGGTCGGCCAAGCCGCCCCACACGGGGGAGGCGACCATCATGGTCAGGGCCTGGGAAGAAAAGACCAACCCCGCCAGGAGCTTGACATCCCAGTGCCAGACCGAGCCCAAGGCCTGCACGTAAAGCGGCAGAAAAGGAAAGATCACCGAGAATCCCACGGCAGAAAGCAGCTGAGCCGTGAACATGATCCATAACGTGCGCTTCCACTCAACGTCTTCCACCGACACCCCCAAAGCTCTTTGTCGCTTCCCGGCGCGTTGTCCTCCGACCGTGCCATCCTAGCTCCACGGGCCCGGCGGAGACAACCTCCGCGGCATCGGCGCCGAACCGGTGAATCGTCCCGCATCAGGCTTCTCAAATTGACCATTTGTTGCTAAGGTGCGCCCTCACGTCAATTGACACCGCCTCACGGCGTGCCTAGGTGAAAGAAAAAGCCTTTAAGCAAAAGGAGCGGCCAATGGTTCACATGACACCGAAAGCGGAACAAGTTCTCAAGGAGTACTTTCAGGACAAGGCGATTCATCCCATTCGAATCTTTCTTCAGCAGGGCGGGTGAAGCGGCCCCGCTCTGGCCATGGTTCTGGATGAACCTACGAACGCGGATGAGGTTTTCAAGATCAACGGCTTCACGATGGTCGTGAACCGCCAATTGCTTGAGCTCACCAAGTCGATCACGGTGGATTTTATCGATCAGGGCATGGTTTCGGGATTTCGAGTTCTTTCCGAAGTTCCCATCGGCGGTGGGGGCGGGTGCGGCAGTTCCTGCGGCTCATCCTGCAGTTACTGAAAGATCCCGGGACGTCCCCGAAATGATTCTCAGGCAGAGGGCCCGGAAGGGCCCTCTTTCGTTTGAGCCGGCTGAAGTTTCATGAGGCACGCGCTCGATCGGGGCTCAATAGCGGCGGGAACGAAGAATGGTCACGATGAGCCACAGACCAAAGAGGCCGGAGACGAGATAGCCGATGATGCCCAGAGCGGGATAGCCGAATAGAAAGGGCGCCACACCCGTTGTGATGATCATGGAGGAGCCGATAATCATGGCGGCGATGATGAGCCCCAGGGTCAGCCGGTTGGAAATGCTGTCCAGCGTGCGCCGCAGATCCCCCAAGTTTTCATGCTGAAAACGCACGTTCAATTCCCCTCGCTGCATCTTGTCCAAAATCTGGAGAACCCGCGGGGGAACGTCGCGTTGCATCATGGCCAAATGGCGCAGCGTGCGCCGAAGCCCTCGAAGCAGCTCGGGCGGCCTCCAGCGCTCCATGGCGAGGCGCTTCACGAGATCCTCGGCCTCCTCGATGACATTGAGATCGGGGCACAACTCCCGAGCCGTGCCTTCGGCGGTGATGAGCGCGCGGATCATCATGGCCAGGTCCGAAGGCAAATGGAGTTTGTATTCCCGCAGCATGGTGGCTATGTCCATCAAAAGCGAGCCGAGGTCGATCTGTTCCAACGGGAGGCCGTGGTAGGCATCGAGAAGATCCAAAATCTCGCGGTGGATCAAAGAGCGGTGTTCGAGGGAACTGCCCCGGGCAAAGTCCAAAACGATCTCCAAAACCCGCTCGCTGTCCTTCTCCACAATGGCATGGATGAGATCGATCAGCTCATAGCGGATGTCCCGACTCAACCGTCCCACCATGCCCCAATCCAACAAACAGATGGACCGGTCGCCGGTCACCAGGATGTTTCCGGGGTGGGGATCCGCATGGAAGAACCCATCTTCCAAGATCTGCTTGACCATGGCCTGCAAGCCGAGACGGGCCAGATCGTGCCGCTCGGCGTCCTCGGCTTCAGCCATGACATGGGAAAGACGCCGGCCCTGGATGAGTTCCATGGTGAGGACGTGACGCCGCACATAGGCATCAAAAACACGGGGGGCGAAACAACGGGTGAGGTTTCGAAAGTTGGCGCGGAAGATGCGGATGTTTCGCGCCTCCCGCGTGAAATCCAGCTCGCGCATCATGGTGCGCCGCAGCTCCCGGGCCAGGTTGGGAAGCTCATAGACCCGAAAATCCTCCAGCCTTTCGTGGATTTCGTGGGCCACAACCTCCAGGATATACAAGTCCTTGCGGATGATTTGGCCGATCCCGGGCCTCTGCACCTTGACCGCCACGGGTTGTTTCGACGAGGCCAACACGGCCCGGTGGACTTGGGCCATGGACGCCGAAGCTAAAGGTTCTTCTTCGAAGTGGGAGAAAATTTCCTCCAGGGGGCTTTCCAGGGATTTCTCGACCACCGAGCAGATTCCCGGGAAAGGCACAGGGGCGACATCTTCCCGGAGCTTTCTCAATTCTTGAATGAGGGGATAGGGCAGGAGATCCGGCCGAAGACTCATCATCTGGCCGAACTTGACGAACGTCGGCCCCAAGTCTTCCAGGGCTCGACGAATTCTTTCGAAAGTGGTCGTTTCGGCGTCCAAGGGATGGCGGGATCCCGGCAAATAGCGCGTGGGAAAGCCGAGCCGGTTCAAGACATCGTCAAACCCGTACCGGAAAAGGATGACGGCGATGTCCTTGAAACGCCCCAGGTGCATGATGGTTTTGAAATCCACACCGCCCCCTCACAGGCGCCGGGTGTTTTGCGACCTGGCGGCTTTACGCCCCACCCAGGCGTTCTTCCAGCATGGCCAGACGCTTTTCCAGGTTCTCGACGCGATCTTTCAACGCATCGAGTTCGCTGCGCCGCGCCACATCCACCCGTTCCACAGCTTTCTTGAGGTTTTCGCTCAATGAGGTCTGGATCTCCTCCCACTGGCGCTCACCGCTGCGGATGAGTTCCTCGGCCAGATTGTCAGCCTCTTCCCTGGAAAGTTTGCCTTCCTCGACCAAAGACTTGGTGGCTTTTTCCACCCTTTCTTTCGTCATGACCACAGCCCCCAAACTGGCCAGGAGACCCTTTCGGATAAGTTCCAGCATCGGACTCGCTCCTTTCGTCTAGAACACTCCTCACCCCTGTGACCCGCGCTCTGAACCGCTCCCTCTACTGGCCCTCAACCCGAAGCTCGATGTACGCGTCCCCCCGGATCGGAGCGCCCCGGCGTTCCACTGTTTTCCCGAGATTTTTCAACCTCAGCCGGGTTCCGCTGGAAACGCCTGGCGGAATCCTGACGGCCACCCGCTTGTTGTTGAGATGGGGCAAGGCCACTTCCATGACCGTCCCGTGAAGGGCCTCCTCGAGATCGATGGTCAGCCGATAGACCACATCGGCTCCCCCGGCGCCGTTCAGAGTTCCCGGGGTGTCCTTGCCGTCAAGCCCCACCCATTCCAGAGCCTTGCGCGCCAGACGACGCCCCAGACTCTTACCCGCTTGAAAGAGCAGCGAGGCGCCCATTTTGAGGATGGGAACAACCAAGGAAGCCTTTTGCGGCGATGAGGTGTCGCCGGTGCCCGGACGCCCGCCGAATGGGCTTTCAGAGCGAGTGGTGTAGCGGGACATGCGTACACCTTCGGGCCCACTCCACATGGTGGTGCGAAAGACAAAGGTTTTTCCCCCGAAAAACATGTTGTTCAGGAAACCGTCATCGAAACGAAATCCCATTCGCTCGAATTCTCGTCGCATTTCCGCAAAAATTTCCTGAGCCTGGCGGCTTGTGAAAAAATCGCGGAAGATGTCTTCCTGGCTGTAGCCGAACCCCGAAGGTCCATACGCTGCCCCACTATGGAACCCCATGGACCGATACCGATCGTATTCGGCCCTTTTCTGGGGATCGGACAACACACCGTAGGCTTCGTTGATTTTTTTGAACCGTTCTTCCGCCGCAGGATCCCCCGGGTTTCGGTCGGGGTGGGTTTCCAGAGCCAACTTTCGGAAAGCCTTTTTGATCTCTTCCGGAGACGCCTCGGGGGAAACCCCTAGGATCGCGTAATAGTCATTGCGCTCTGATGCCATGGTCTTTCCCTTCCAACGCTGAAAATTTCCACGTCCTGCGCACATTCATGCCGCCGGGCGTTTTTGCGGGCATTCAGGGGCACCGCATCGAACACTTTATCATTGTCCGTGAAAACCCGGCACAGAAATCGTCAAGACGACGTCCCCTCTTGACCCCCTTGAGTCGCTGATGGCGCGGCCGAACGCACACAGACGCCGCAGGTGCGGCACTCAGGCTCTTGGGGACACGGTTCGGAAGGAAGACCCTGGAGCGCTTGTTCGTACTGGGCCCGGAGAAAGGATCTCTTCAGCCCGTGGTCCACGATCTCCCACGGAAAGAGTTCCTCAGAGCCCCTTTCCCGCATCACCCAGAAATCCGGGTTGAGCACCGAGGTCTTTGCGGCTTGAGCCCAACTCATGTTCCCCAAGACCGTTTTCTCCAAGAGGTCCGCCACCCTCCGGTCCCCCCGCGCAAGAAGCGCCTGGATGTAGGACCATTTGGGCAGATCGAAGTGCACCCGCACATTGGGCACTTTGCCCAAAGCCTGTTGCAGCCATTTTGCCTTGGTCTTGAGCTCCCCGACGCCGGCGAAGGCCGCCCATTGAAAAGGCGTAAAAGGCTTGGGCACAAAAGAGTGGATGCTTAGGGTGATCACCCCCATCTTTTTCCGCCCTCGGCTGCGCTCCAGCACACGATGTTTGAGCCTTTTGATAAGATCGACGATAGCCGCCAAATCTTCACGCGTCTCCGAAGGCAACCCGATCATAAAATAGAGCTTGAGTTGAGCAATGCCGTAATCGGTGAGGCGTTCCGCCGCCGTAAGAACATCCTCGTCCGTAAGACTCTTGCCGATGACCGCCCGCAGGCGCTCGGATCCCGCCTCAGGCGCCACGGCCGCCCCTTTGAGAGCGCTTTCTCCCAAAGCCGTCACGATATCCGGAGACACCTTGTCGGCCCTCAAGGAGGAAAAATGCACCTGGACGCCGCGTTCCACAAGGCGTCGGCACAACACGTCCATCTGTGGATGGTCGGAGACGGCAGGGCTGACAAGGCCGATCCTCGAGGTGTGCGGCAGCCACCTGTCCACGATGGATTCGATCGAGGAGACGTCATGAAAACGAGGAGGTCGATAGACAAAGCCGGCCGCACAAAAACGGCATCCGCGGCCGCATCCTCGACCGATTTCGATGAGGGCGGTGTCGGAAAATTCGGTTTCTTCCGTCACGATGACCGAATGAGCCGGGAGTGTCGTGCCGGGATGGGCCTTGAGGGCGTGGATTCGGCGAGGGACCTTCCCCGTTCGTTCCACCGCCTCGAGGACGCCGCTCGGGCCGTAGCGCGGCGTGTAAAACCGCGGCACGTAAATGCCGGCACACCGTTCCGCAAGCGCTTGCCCCACGTCCTCCCGCGAAAGCTCCCGCCCCCCCCCCGCATCCTTCCACGTCCGCACGAACGGCTCCACCAGGCCTTCCGCTTCTCCAATGAAGAAAAAATCCATAAAGGGGGCCAAAGGCTCCGGGTTGAGGAAGACGGCGACACCGCCTGCAGCGACCAGAGGGTCTCTCGGGTGCCGCTCCGCGCTTCTCAGGGCGAGTCCCGCCCAATGGAGCATTTCAAGAACCGCCGGGTAGTCGTTTTCAAAAGAGACCGAAAAGGCGATCAAATGAAAGTCCGTCAGAGGGCGCGCAGACTCGAAAGACGCCAGTCGTTCCCGGCCGGAGCGACATGCCGGGATGACCTCGGGGTCGGGATAAAAGACCCTTTCACACGTCACGTCAGGAATTCGGTTAAAGAGGCGGTAGGCTGTTTGGAAGCCAAGGTTGGACATCCCAACCCAATAGGTGTTGGGAAAAGCGAGGACGATGCGGACCGATCCTCCCGCGTTCCAGGAGAGGATGGATTTCTCTTTGGAAAGCCGTTGCTGGGACAGACGCCTTTGCTTCCAGCTCATGGCCGTGCGGGGCCGACGATCCCGAAGGGAACACTCCCGCGCCAAGCCCTCGGCAGCCGGAAGCCCAACCCGCGCTGTACCCCCTGCCCGAAAGAGAGGGTCTCATGGACCCGTTTCCGAGAGACGGGACGACACCGCGAACCCAGAGCGCTCGCCGCGCCGTCGCCGCCCTCGGTCATGCAGGACGGGGAGTCATGCCACGGAAAGCCGAACGACCTCAGTCGGCTTGCTTGCGAATGAAGGTGGGAATGTTCCAGTCTTCCTCGTCGACCGCTCCTCCCGTGAGTCTTTTGAAAAAGCTGCGCCTCTTGGGCCGCTCTTCCAGGATCAGGTCATCCCGAATCGGCGCGTTCGCCGCCGTGGGCAGCACCATGGTCTCGGGCACATGGGGCATCACGGGTTCCGTCGCCGGTTCCGGTCGGATTCGCGCCATCCGAGACATCTCGCGTTTGGCCTGCTGCTTCGGCTGCCCGATGCCTGTGGCGATGACCGTCACCCGCAGCTCATCGCCCATGGATTCGTCGATGGTCGTGCCGAGAATGATCTGCGCCTCGTTGTCCACCTCGTTATAAATGATCGTGGACGCTTCTTCAAACTCGTACATGGCAAGATCCGGGCCTGCACAAATGTTGATGAGGGCGGCTCGTGCCCCGTGGATGGAAATGTCTTCCAGCAGAGGACTGGAAATGGCCATCTGGGCCGCCATGGCCGCGCGGTTTTCTCCTTTGGCCACCCCCGTGCCCATCATGGCCAGCCCCATTTCGCTCATGACCGTCTTGACATCGGCGAAATCCACGTTGATCAGCCCCGGATTCATGATGAGATCCGAAATGCCCTTGACGGCATGAAGCAGCACGTCGTCCGCCTTGCGGAACATCTCAAGGAGCGTCGCCCGACGGTCGGCCAGGCTGGTCAGGCGGTTGTTAGGGATGCTGATGAGCGTGTCCACCACTTCGCCGAGAGCTTTGAGGCCTTGCTCGGCATTGCGCTGCCGCACCTTGCCCTCGAAGCTGAAAGGTTTCGTCACCACCGCCACCGTCAAAGCCCCAAGTTCTTTGCACACCCTGGCGATGATCGGAGCTCCACCCGTCCCGGTTCCTCCGCCGAGACCCGCCGTGATGAACACCATATCGCTATCCTGCAGAGCCTCTCGAACCTTGTCCAGGTCCTCTTCGGTAGCCTTGGCCCCCTTTTCCGGATCGCCACCGGCGCCCAAACCTTTGGTCAGGTTGGTCCCTAGCTGGATGCGCACGGGTGCCTTGCTTCTTTCGAGAACTTGAAAGTCGGTGTTGGCGGCGATGAATTCCACGCCTTCCATGCCCGCCGCGATCATGTTGTTGATGGCGTTGCCGCCCCCACCCCCGATTCCTAAGACTTTGATTTTGGCTCCATTCATCGGCTTGCTTTCCATAGCGACTCCCCCTTGTGATGTTGACGTTTCCCCGTCCAAACTCGCCCGCGTCGCGGGTTCTTAAAGCCTCTGTCGACCTTTCCCGACGCCTAGAACTCTCGAACCAGCCGTTTGATGCCTCCCCACACCCTCTGCCACCACGTGCCTTCCGACGATCTCGGACGCACAGTGGGACCGTGGCGGCGTCCGTAGAGCAGAAGACCCGTAGCCGTGGCGTAAACGGGGTTTTTCACCACATCCCCCAACCCGCCAAAGCGATAAGGCACCCCTACACGCACGGGAAGGTCGAAGACTCGTTCGGCCAGATCCCGTATTCCCGGCAGCAACGATACGCCTCCTGTGAGCACGACGCCCGCATGCAAGAACTCCATGTAGCCCGAGCGAATAAGCTCCAGTTCCGTGACCTTCAGGATTTCCTCCACGCGGGCTTCAATGATTTCCGCCAGGATGGACCGGGCCAACTCTCGAGGTTTTTGCCCCCCCACAGACCCCACGGCAATCACTTCCTGGGGGTCCACCCGATCGATCAGGGCGCAGCCGTATTGGCGTTTAATTTTTTCCGCTTCGTCGATGGCGGTGCGCAAGCCCACGGAAATGTCCGACGTGACGTGGTTGCCGCCCAGGCCGATTACCGATGAATACCGAATGGCCTCCTCGCGAAACACCGCCACATCCGTGGTGCCTCCGCCCATGTCCACCAAGGCCACCCCTAGGTGCTTTTCGTCGGGATCCAGAACCGATTCACTGGACGCCAGAGATTCCATGACGATGTCCAACACATGCAGACCCGCCCGTTCGCAGCACTTGACAATGTTCTGCACGGCGCTGGCTGCCCCCGTGACGATGTGCACTTTGGCCTCCAGCCGAACGCCGGACATGCCCAAGGGATCCTGAATCCCCTCCTGATCGTCCACGATGAATTGTTGCGGCAAAACGTGCAGCACCCTCCGGTCAAAAGGCATGGCAATGGCCTTGGCCGCCTCCAAAACCCGCTCCACATCCGTTCGAGTCACCTCGCGGCTCTTGATGGCAATGACCCCGTGGCTGTTGAGGCTCGTGATGTGCGTCCCGCCGACGCTGGCATAAACCGAGGAGATCTGGCACCCCGCCATTCTTTCAGCTTCGCTTACGGCCTTGCGAATGGCATTGACCGTTTGATCGATGTTCACCACCACGCCGCCGCGCATGCCCACCGACGGCGTCGTGCCTACCCCGACAATGTCGATGCCCTCGGCGGTCACCTCCCCGACAACGACGCACACCTTGGTGGTCCCCAGATCCAACCCCACGATCAGGTCATCTCTTCTCGCCATGGTCCCCTCTTGCTCCTCAGGACCCCGAAGGTTCCCGAGGCAAGCCTCGGTTCAAACTCCCTGCGGTTTCGGAAACCGACCTTGGATATACGCCCGATCGGGATACGACAAATCCACGGCCTCCAACACATCCAGCCCCGTGCGGCGCTCCACCGCCTTGAGCACCGCGCGCAGGCGTTGGATTTTTCGCATGTAATCCCCCGTGCCGAAATGAATCCGGGTCCCTTTGGGGTTGGCAAAAATGGTGATACCTTCCACGGGATCCCAAAGAATTTCCGAAACAAACCCCACACTCAGGCCCGGGGAGTTCTCCAGGGCTTTCAGGAGTTCTTGAAAAGCCTGGAGGAAAGAGGCCGGGAGGCGGTCGCCGCAAGCGGGTTTTTTGTCGCCCACTTTGGTCACATACGGAAGATCCGTGTAGGCTTCCGGCTTGACCTCGAGAAACAAAACCCCCTCGTCGTCCATGAGAAGAGGGCGCTGTCCCATGATCACCGCTTTCGGTTTGCGTTCGTCAATGGTGACGATGAGTCGACCGCTGGGTTGCAAATCCACCCGGGCGGATCGCACCCAAGGCAGTTTCTCCAGACGAGCGGCCAGGACATCCAAGCGCAGCCGGAGCATGTTGACCCCCTTGGGTACGCCCAGCGCGTCCAAGATCACTTTGCGCTCCAGCTTGCTCGTACCGCGGATCTCCACGGCGTCCACCGTAAGCACAGGGGCATCCAACAAGGCGTTGTAAGCTCGGGCCAAAGCGGCACTCAGCCCCAAAACTCCCCCCATGAGAAGCGCCAGCGCCAGGACAAACAACATCCAATGAATCGGGCCGCCCACACGGCGCGGGTCTCTGCGGTACCGGTTCCTCTTGGGCCTCATCATTCCAAAACCCGCACTTCAAGCTCCAAATCCACGCCGAATCGATCGCGGACCCCGTCCCGAACAGTTCGGATGACACAAAGCACATCGTCACGGGTGGCCCGACCCCGGTTGACGATCCAGTTGGCATGGAGCAGCGAAACTTCTGCGTCGCCGACCCGGTACCCCTTAAATCCCGCCTGGTCAATGAGCGCTCCGGCCGATCGGCCCGGCGGATTCTTGAACACACAACCTGCGGAAGGCCACCGCCAGGGTTGGCTGCGGTGACGTTCCCGCATGAGCCCGGCGATCTTTTGGGCGATGAGACGGGGATGCTCTGCCACGACCCGAAATTCCGCCTCCAGAACCACGGCGCCTCCAGGGATCCCTCCCGACCGATAGCCCATGGACAGCTCCGAGCGCGTCGCCGTCCGCTCGTCAAGCGTCTCGTCCAGGAACCGCACCCGCTCCAAAACGTCTTCCACAGAGCCGGTTCGAGTCCCTGCGTTCATGATCACCGCCCCGCCGACCGTGGCCGGGATCCCCGCGAGAAATTCCAACCCGCTCCAGCCGTGACGAACACACATCCTCAGAAGCTGCGCCAGTTTCATCCCGGCCCCCACCCGCACAGTCCCAGACCGTCCGTCCCTTTGAGGCCACTCGAGACGGCCGGAGCATCGATCCAAAAGGACCACCATGTGATCCCAAACGCCGTCGGGCAAAAGGACATTGCTGCCGTTGCCCAAAATCGACCATGGAAGACCTTCAGCTTTGAGGGCTTTGAGAAGGTTTTTCAAAGAGCCTTCGGTTCGAGGATGTGCAACGCAGCGCACGGTCCCGCCGACGCGAAAGGTGTTTAAACGGGATGCCGGCACATCCCATTCCACGTCCACATCCGCGACGGTGCCCGTCAAGCGCTTCCAATCCCTCACGACGTCGCTCCCTGGCCATGCGCCGCGCCGGAAGCATCCAGTTTTTCCAGCAGCCATTCGCCCACTTGCCAGACGTTTCCGGCCCCAAGCGTCATCACCACATCCCCCGGTCGCACGCGCTCCAGCAGGGCTTGGGTCACGTCTTGAAGCGTCGGGCAGTAAGTGATGTCGTGATGGCCGTACTTGGCCACTTCCTCCGCCAACCGTCGCCCGCTTACCCCTTCAATGGGCGGCTCGCTGGCGGCGTAGATTTCCGTCATGAAAAGGACGTCCGACTGGTAAAAGCACGTGGCGAACTGGTCCATGAGCCCTCGGGTGCGCGTGTAACGGTGCGGCTGAAAAACGACGATCTTTCGCCGATGGGGGTAGCTTTCCGTCAAAGCCTTCAAAACGGCCCTGATTTCCGTAGGATGATGGCCGTAGTCGTCTAAAACCAACACATCGGCCCGTTCCCCTTTGATCTGAAACCGACGCTGCACACCCGTCATGTCCTGAATGCCGAGCCGGATGGCATCCCAGTCCAATTCCAATTCCACGCCGACCGCAACGGCGGCCAGAGAATTCAAGACATTGTGCCGGCCGGGAATGGGAATGACCATTTCGCCCAACTCCCGGTTCTGATGGTAAGCCCGATAGCGCGTCCCCAGGCCGTCCACGGTCACCTCTCGGGCCTGGAAATCCGCCTGGGACGAGAAGCCGTACGTGACGAAACGTTTCTGAATTCGCGGCACAATCTGCTGAATGTTTTCGTCCTCCAAACACAGCACGGCCTGCCCGTAAAAGGGCACCTTGTTGATAAACTGTAGGAAGGTTTCGCGGATGTGATCTAAGTCCCGATAAAAGTCCACATGTTCCCAATCGATGTTCGTCACCACGGCGATGGTCGGCGACAGCAGCAAAAAGGTTCCGTCGCTCTCATCCGCCTCGGCCACCACAAAATCGCCGCCGCCGAGTTTGGCGTTGGTGCCCCAGGCGTTGAGCTTTCCGCCGATGACCACCGTGGGATCCAGGCCGCCTCGGGCGAGCACCGTGGCAACCATGGAGGTCGTCGTGGTCTTGCCGTGGGCACCCGCCACCAAAACGGCGTATTTGAGCCGCATGAGCTCCGCCAGCATTTCCGCACGGCGAATGACGGGGACTTTGCCCAATTTTCTGGCGGCCAACACCTCGGGATTGTTTTCCGAAACGGCCGACGACAGGACCACCACGTCGGCTCCGTGCACGTGGCTTTCGTGGTGGCCGATGTAAATGGATGCGCCTAAGTCCCGTAGCCTTCGTGTGAGGTCGCTTTCCCGAAGGTCCGAGCCGCTGACCCGGTATCCCAGATTGAGCAGCAGCTCGGCGATCCCGCTCATGCCGATGCCGCCGATGCCCACAAAATGGATATGCTGGTATCGCTTATACACGTTGTTGCCTCATGAACTCGCTCGTCGGGCGACGTTGAGGAGGATCCCCACGGCAATGCAATTGGCCGTCAGAGAACTCCCCCCGTAAGACAAAAAAGGACACGTCAGACCCTTGGTGGGGAACAAACCCAAGACAACCCCGATGTTGAACCACGCTTGAAACACAATAAGAAAAGTCATGCCCAGGGCGAGCAGGCCTCCCAGATCGTCAACGGCCTTCAAGGCCACATGCAGGCCTCTCCAGAAGAAAAACATGACGAGAGCGATGAGGAACAAAAGCCCGATAAAACCCAGTTCCTCGGCCATGACGGCCACGATGAAATCGGTAAACGGTTCCGGCAGGTAAAAGAGCTTCTGCTGGCCGGAGCCCAGCCCTTTGCCCCAAAGTCCGCCGGATCCCACGGCGATAAGGGATTGGATGAGGTTGTAGCCGCTGTCCAAAGGATCGGTCCAAGGATCCAGAAAAGCCATCAATCGAGCCAAGCGGTACGGTGAATGGATCACCAAAGCGGCCAACCCGGCCCCTGCCAAAGGAACGAAAAGAAAAAGATGCCGCCAAGGCACACCGCCCGCGGTCCACAGGACGAAACTGACCGCCGTCAGGATGGCGCAGCTTCCGAAGTCCGGCTCCATGAGCAAGAGAAGACACAGCACCCCGAGAGCCAAAAGCGACGGGAGCAGGCCCGAAAGAATCCGATCCAGCCGGTCCTTCTTTCGGGTCAGGTAGGTGCTGAGGTAAATCACCCAGCCGACCTTGGCGTATTCGGAAGGCTGCAGCAGAAAAGATCCGATGCCGAACCACCGCCTCGCCTTGTTGATTTCCACCCCGATTCCCGGAATCCACACGAGGGAGAGGGCCACGATCATTCCCATGAGGATGAGTTTGGACAGGGGCAGATAGAACCGATAAGAAAACCGCTCAAAAAAGAGGATCAAGCCCACCCCGGCCACGGCATACAGCATTTGCTTCAAGGGGTAGACGGGCACACTGCCGAAAACCCCGCCCTGACGCAACGCCGTGGACACGCTGGCACTCCAGATCATGAGGATGCCGAAGGCGATGAGCATCAAAACGACGGCCCAGATCTGCCCGGACAAGCTCCACAAAGACGGCGCTTCCTCCACAGGCCGTTCGGGCGGCCCGTAAGGCCCTATCCCTGTGATGGCTTCCTCTCGCTCCACACCCATGACCTCGTTACCGCCCGCCCCCGCTTTGCGCGGCTTTTTCCGCATACCGTTGGAACAAGGCGCGGAAATGGTCCCCTCGCGCCCCGTAATTGGGATACTGATCAAATGAAGCACAGGCCGGCGACAAAAGCACCACATCGCCAGGCCGCGTGCGCGCCACCGCCTCCTGGAAGGCTTCGTCCAAGTCTTTGACGACGACCGTCGGCACACAGCCCGAGAGCTCGGCGGCTGCCTGCGGCCCCGTTTCTCCAAAGCCGATGACCACTTTCACCTTCTCAGCGCACAGGGGTTGCAGTTCGCGAAAATCCGTTTTCTTGGAACGCCCCCCAAGAAGAAGCACCACCGGCGACGTGCAGCTTTCCAAGGCCTTCATTACGGCCCCGACGTTGGTTCCTTTGGAATCGTTGATGAAGCTCACACCGTCGACGGTCCCCAGCCATTCCATGCGATGCGGGGACGGTCGAAACGTGTCGATGGTTTGTTGAACGACGGCGGGATCGACTCCGCAGCGCAACGCCGCCAAAGAGGCCGCCATGAGGTTTTCTAGGTTATGCCCCCCTCGAAGCGCCCAGCGGCTGAGATCAAATCGGCGAGGCTCCCCGTGAGGCGTCCGAACCGTCAAGGTACGCCCATCCGTGAAGGCCTGAGCCGAAGCATCTTGCCGGGAAAAGAAAAGCGTGGGCACCTTGAGTTTCGACGCCCATCGTCGACACACCGGGTCGTCGGCATTGATCACGGCCGTCTGGGGAACGGGCGCGTTTTCTCGAAACAGCGAAAACTTCGACGCGGCATAGGCTTCAAAATCCGGGTAGCGGTCCAGATGATCCTGCGTGACATTTAAGACGATTCCAATGTCCGGGGCAAAAGTCGGTGCACTGTCCAACTGAAAGCTGCTCACCTCAAGAACACACCAGTCGAGCGCCGCCCCCAGGGACGGGGCGATTCTCCCGTCAGGGTGGTGGTCCGCGAGCCATCCGCTTAAGGGCGTGCCGATGTTTCCGCCCACGAAAACTTTTAGGCCCGCGTTTTCCAGGAGACTGCCGACAAGTTCCGTGGTGGTGGTTTTGCCGTTTGTGCCCGTCACGGCAACGGTCGGAACTCTAAGAGAACGCCACGCCCATTCCAATTCCCCGATGACCGGAATGCCTCGGTCTCGGGCCGCGACCAAAACACCCGTGTCCAACGGCACGCCGGGGCTGACCACCACAAGGTCGGCCTCGACAAAATCCTCCCAGCGGTGCTCCCCCAGCCGGACGATCACCCCTTCGGCCTCGAGGGACGCCACCACCGCCTGAAGACGCGGGTCCCGAGAAAGATCCGTTCCCAAAACACGATAGCCCTGACGAAGCCCCCACTGGCACGCCGCCTGGCCTGACACCCCGAGCCCCACCACAACGACTCGAGACCGTCCCTCAGAAGATTCCCCATGGCGCATGGTGATCGCTTCCTGCTTCAGCATGGGGACACCACCCTTTGCATCCCTTTTTCCGCCATGATTTTTTCCACCACCCGCTCCATGGTCATGCCGCGCGACCCCTTTACAAGAACCCATTGGCTCGGTTGAAGCCTTCGGAGCACCACGCCGGCCGCTTCTTCATGGTCGGAAACGAGAAAGCACCGGTTTGAAGAAAGACCGGCGCTTCGAGCCCCCTCAAGGAGGTCGGCGGCGTGCGCCCCTAGGGCGACCAAAAGAGACGGCTCCGTCGCCGCCGCTTGCTCCCCCACCCAGCGGTGCCAGCGGGAAGAAGCTTCGCCCAGTTCCCGCATTTCGCCGAGAACCAAAGCGAGCGGTTTTCCTTGAGCCGCGGCCTTGACCGCTCGGAAGGCTTCCGCCATGGAAGCGGGGTTGGCGTTATAGGTGTCGTCCACGAGACTCACCCCGTCTTCCAACACCACCACGTTCATACGTTGTTTGACCGGGCGATAGGCTTCCAGGCCGCTTCGGATTTCTTCCAGCGAGAATCCCAGGACATGGGCGGCCGCGGCCGCCGCCAAGGCGTTTCTTACATGATGCGTCCCCATGGCCTGGAGACGGATGGGTGCCACGCCCGAAGGGGTCGCCAGGCGAAAGGAGCTTTCCCCCGCAAAGACAGCCACAGGGCCGTCGACAAAAAATTCCGCCGAAGTCCCGACGGCGGAATAACGAACGGAGCGACACTTCAAGGTTCGGGCAAAAGAAGCCAAGTGCTCGTCGTCGGCGTTCACCACCGCCGTGCCGTTTTCGCCGAGGGCTTCCCAAAGTTTTCCCTTTTCCGAAAGGATGGTGTGCACCGAGCCTAGGCCTTCCAAATGGGCGGGATGAATGTTGGTGATGATCCCCACGGTGGGCTGTGCGATGGATGCCAGCCGCTCCATTTCCCCAACCACGTTGATGCCCATTTCGATGACCGCCGCTTGATGATCGGCCGTCAACTCCAAAAGCGTCAGCGGGACGCCGATGAGGTTGTTGAAATTCCCCGGGCTTTTCAAAATCTTGAACCTCCGGGAAAGGATCGACGCCGTCATCTCTTTGGTGCTCGTCTTGCCGTTGCTCCCCGTGATCCCGATGACGGGGGCGGAAAACCGCCTCCGAACCCAACGCGCCAAATCCCCAAGCGCCCGGAGCGTGTCCGAGACGACGACGACCGCGGCGCGGTCTTTTACCCTTTCCGGGCCTCCCAGCGCGTGAACGACAACCGCCGAAGCCCCGCGCTCCACGGCCTGTTCCACAAAATCATGCCCGTCGAAACGCTCCCCTCTGAGGGCCACAAAGACATCTCTGGGCAAGAGGGTTCTTGTGTCCGTGACCACTCGACCCAGAGGCTCTTTGGGGGAAATTCCCATAACCTCCCCATGGACGGCCTCGACCATCTCCGCGAGTGTCCACATCACACACCCCCTCCCGCCGCGCAACGCGGCGAGCCCGTCTCTTTGCGGCGCGCCAAAGCGTCCCGAGCCACCACCCGATCATCGAAAGGTCGCACCTGCGTTCCCACAATTTGGTAGGTCTCGTGGCCTTTGCCGCCAATGAACACCAGGTCTCCGGGTTCAGCTCGCTGAATGGTCGCTTCAATGGCCTTTCGGCGGTCCACTTCCACCGTGTAGCCGTTCTTTGGAATGACGGGGTCTTGGAACGAAAACGGCACCTTTCCCGTCGATCGCACACCCGGCTCGATTTCCCGCACAATGGCTTCGGGGCTTTCCGTTCGGGGATTGTCGCTGGTGATCACCACCACATCGCCGTATCGGCCCGCCACGGCCCCCATGAGCGGCCGCTTGGTTCGGTCCCTGTCGCCGCCGCAGCCGAAAACCACCCACAGCCGGCCCGACGTCAACTCGCGGAGGCACTCCAAAGCCTTTTCCATGGCGTCCGGCGTATGAGCAAAATCGACGATGACCTCGAAGCCGCAATCATTTTCCACCCTTTGGAGTCGGCCCTCCACGCTCGTCACGGCGCCGATGCCTTTTTCTACGACCTCCCGCGGGATTCCCAAGGCCTGGACGGCGCCGACGGCTGCCAGAATGTTGTAAAGATTGAGGCGGCCCATGAGGGGTGAGGCGATGGACACAGGTCCCGAAGGCGTCTCCACCGTAGCTTCGATGCCGCGAGGGCCGAGCCGCCAACGGCTGGGTCGCACGCACGCCTCCGGGTCTTCGACGCCATAGGTGCACGCCACGCTTCCAAAATCCCGGGCAAGCCTTTTCCCGTAAGGGTCGTCGCTGTTAAAAACCACGGCCCATGACCTGAGCGGTCGTCCTTTGATGTGGTCGGAAAAAAGGCGCCTTTTGGCCGCAAAGTAAGCGTCCATGGACCCGTGAAAGTCCAGATGGTCTTGCGACAGATTGGTAAAGACCCCCACATCGTAGAAGACGCCGTCCACTCGGCACAGCTCCAAAGCATGGGACGACACTTCCATGACCCCATGGCTCACCCCCTCCCGAACCATCCGGTAAAAGATGCGCTGAAGATCCACCGCATCCGGCGTGGTCATGTCCGCCTTTTCGTGGACGTCGCCCCAACGATAGCCCAAGGTGCCGATCACTCCCACACGAAACCCCGCATGGCTCAGGATGCTTTCCACAAGCCGAGTGGTTGTCGTCTTGCCGTTTGTGCCGGTGACGCCCACAAGGACCAGACGATCGACAGGCCGGCCGAAGAAGGAAGCCGCAGCAGCCGCCGCGGCCTTTCGGGTGTTTTCCGCCACGACCACCGGAACGGCGAGGGAAACTTCGGGGATCTTTTCCACCAACACGGCGCTGGCTCCACGGCTTACGGCATCGCCGAGGAAACGATGACCGTCCGTGCGGGACCCGCTCAAGGCGATGAAAAGGTCACCCGGGCGCACTTTGCGACTGTCTGTGACCAGTCCGCTCACGACCACATCCTGCGCTGCCATGAGGCGCACACCCGGAACATCGGCAAACAATGCCCTCAGCGGTTTGACAGGGTATTTTCGGGATTCCTGAGACTTCACGACACCTCTTCCAGTTGAATTTTGACGGCCGAACCTTTCGGCACCCAGACTCCGCCCGCAGGCTGTTGGCGCACGACCCGGCCCCGCCCCAGCGGGGTCACACCCAGGCCGGATTCCTTCAAGAGGGAAACCGCCGCCTTGAGCGACAGCCCATGGAGATCGGGCACCAGGACCAAGCCGTCTTCCGCCGGCGCCATCGGCGATCCTTCGGCGGCCGTTTCGCCCGACGCCGTGGAAACCATCCGCACCGTGGGCGGCAACTCTTGCGGTTTCTTGTCGGGCAGCACCCCAAGGTAAGGGAGCGCCTTTTCCATCACATCCCGAAACACGGGCGCCGCCACCACGCCGCCGTAATGTTCGGGCTGGGGTTCATGAATCACGACCGATAGAACCAGCCGAGGGCGGTTGACCGGCGCAAAACCCACAAAGACGGACGTGTACTTGTCCGCCGAATAGTGACGGGACCCCGGCTCCACCACCTGAGCCGTGCCCGTCTTGCCCGCTGTGGTGTATTGGGCGAGAGCCGCCTTGGTCCCCGTGCCTCCGGGTTCCACCACGCCCTGCATGAGTTCCCGCATCTTCGCCGCCGTCGCCGGGGCCAACACGCGCCGGCCTTCATCCTGGCCGAGAACTTTGACCACACGGCCCTGAGGGCCGACGACGGCTTTGGCCACTTTCGGCGTCTTCAGCACACCCCCATTGGCGATGGCCGCCACGGCGCCGGTCAGCTGCATGTTCGTCACGGCGATCCCCTGTCCGAAGGCCGTCACCGCCAAGTCGATGGGGCGCCACGACGCCAACGGCCGAAGCATCCCCGACACTTCCCCGGGGAGATCGACGCCGGTCTTTTTACCGAATCCCAGCCCGTCCAGGTAGCGATAAAATCGCTCGGCCCCGAGACCCTCGGCCAACTTCAGGGCACCAATGTTACTCGAATACTTGAGCACCTCCGCGACGGTCAGCCACCCGTGAGGATGCACGTCCCGAATGGTGTGGGAGGCCACCTGAATTCGTCCGTTTTCACAAAAGATGCGGTCTTCGGGCTTGGCCGTCCGGACATCCAGCACGGCCGCCAACAAAAAGGTCTTAAAAGAACTGCCCGGTTCAAAAGCGTCGGCGATGGCCCTGTTGCGCCATTCCGCTGGCTGATGCATGGAGTAAGTATTGGGATCGAACGTCGGCCATACCGCCAAGGCCAAGATTTCAAAAGTTTCCGGATCCATGAGGATCACCTGGCCGGCGGCGGCCTGATGCTTCTCCACGGCTTTTTGCAGCGCCTGCTCACACAACGACTGGAGATACCCGTCCAAAGCCAACTGCAAGCCATAGCGTTCTTCGGGAACAGGGGGCGGCGTTTCCCTGAGCCAAATCTTGCGGCGGCCCCCGTCCCGAAACGCCGTGGTGGATCGCGGAGACTGGCGCAGCAACCCGTCGTAGGCCTTTTCGATCCCTTCCAAACCAACGCCGTCGATCCCCACAAAACCCACCACATGGGCGCCGGCATGTCGAAAAGGGTAGAACCGACGCCATTCCGGAGCGATGTTCACACCCGGAAGGTTCAACGCCTGCACCTGCCGGACTTCCTCCAAAGAAAGTCCCCGTCGAAGCCGGATGAACTTCTTGTTCTGCCGAAGCTTTTCCTCCACTCGGGCAGCGGACTCTCCCACAATGGCAGCAACCCGCTCGGCCACCGCCTTAGGGTCGGAAACGAGCGTGCCGTCGGCAAAAAGACAAGGGGATTTTATGGACAAGGCCATGTCATGACCTCGGCGATCCACAATCTTGCCCCGATACACCGGCACGTCCACCACGCTTTGGGCCTGACCGATGTGGATCTCTCTCCACCTGGCGCTGTCCAATACCTGGAGGTACAACGCACGGCCAAGGACGGCGCTGCACAGCACAAGGCCCAGGCCCTGCAGCAAACGACACGTCAACCAGAACCGAAATCCCGGTCTTTTCTTTTCCGTCCGCTGCTCCCACGAACCCATGGCGCACCCGCTTCGTCTGATAATCCTCGAAAACCCCTAAGGTCCCGTGCCGTCAACGCTCTTCAAGAAACCATCGCTCGCTCTCCCCCGCCTCCCGAAGCCGAAAACGACCGTGAGCGAGCGTCTGCAAACGATCCGGGGCCTGCAGCCTCCCCCATTCCAATTCCACGCGTCGCTTGATTTCAAACCACGTGGCGTATTCTTGCTGCAATTGCATGATGCGGTAGCTGTCGCTCACCTGCCGGCTCTGGACCCACAGGTTAAGTGCCGCAAGCCCCGCACCGAAAAGCCCCAAAAGCACCGCCAGGAATCGCATGATCCGGTCAGCCTCCCGCCGCCGTCCCAATCCGTCGGAACCCGTCCCGGAAGCCGGACACGCACGCTTTCGAACCGTCTGCCTTCCGGAGTCGACGCCCGGCAAGCCCTGCCGAGAACCCTCGGACGACGCACTTGCTAAGAAAGCTTTTCCACGGCCCGAAGCTTGGCGCTTCGAGCTCTCGGATTTTCCGCCAGTTCTTCGTCTCCCGGACGGACCGGCTTTCGGGTAAGGCTTCGCGCCAAGGGACGGCCTTCGCAGCGGCAGATCGGAACGTGCGCGGGACAACGGCACGATTTGGCCCACTGCTGAAAGGCGTTCTTCACCAGCCGGTCCTCCAGGGAATGGAACGTGACCACCACAAAGCGCCCGCCGGGCTCAAGAAGAGCAAGGGCACGATCCAAGAATCGCTCCAGGACCTCCAACTCGCGGTTCACGGCCAGCCGCAACGCCAAAAACGTTCGAGTCGCCGGATGAATGCGTCGTGTGTCGGCGCTCTGGGGAACCACCGCCGACACCACGCGAGCCAGATCCGTCGTCGTCTCAAAAGGCCGCTGGCGACGTCGCACCCCGATGGCCGCCGCAATCCTCGGCGCGAAACGCTCTTCTCCCAGCCGGCGGATCAGGCTCGCCAGCTCCTCCTCCGGAAGGGTGTTCACCAGATGGGCTGCGGTCACGGGCTGTGTGCGATCCAATCTCATGTCCAGCGGCCCCTCCTCGAGGAAACTCAAACCCCGCTCGGGATCGTCCAGTTGGTCGGAAGAGACGCCCAGGTCGGCCACAATGCCGTCCACGGCGCGCCACCCGTGCCAGGCCAAAAGATCGGGCACCGCGTCGAAGGGAGCCCTTTCGAGGATGACGCGGTTTCCATAAACGGAGAGCCGGCGCCGAGCTCGATCCACGGCTTCCTGGTCCCAGTCCACGCCTAACAAGAGGCCGTCGGGGGCCGAGGCTTGGAGAATCGCTTCTGCATACCCCCCGCCACCCACCGTGACGTCTACGTAACGGCCGCCGGATCGGCATCGGAGAAAATCCAGAGCTTCCTTCATCAACACGGGACGATGGCGACTCGCGGGCGTGGAATAGTCCTTCACGGCGCGCCCCTTAAGAGAAAGCCTCCTTGGTAAGACGCTCGAAATTGTTCTCGGCCCACTTGTCATGGTCCCGCCACTGGTTCATGTCCCAGATCTCGATGTGGTCCAAACTGCCCACCACCAAAACTTCTTGCTGGATCTTGGCCCGTTCTCGGTGCACGGTGGGGATGAGGATACGGCCGTGCTTGTCGATTTCGGATTCCACGCCGCTGGCGATGTAGTAGCGAATCAGGGCGCGGTAGTCTTCGTGGAGGCCGGCCTTCGCCAAGATTTTTTCTTCCAGGACTTCCCAGATTTCGGGAGGGTAGGCGTCCAGACGCCGAGGACCGGCGGCCAAAATCAGCCCGTCGGTGAAGTTTTGTTGGAGCGTTTCCCGAAGCTTGGTGGGAATCCGCAAGCGGCCTTTTTCATCCAGGCGCACCACGAATTGGCCTCGGAATCGCGGCGTCTTGAGGAGTCCCACTTTTTCCCCCTATATGCCCACTTTTTCCCACCTCAGCGCCTTCTATCACCCCCCTTCCCCTCTGTCAAACACAAAGAGCACCCAAAATCTTTTCTCAAAAAATTTTTTGTCGCAAAAACATCATGTTTTTTCAAAGGCTTGGCCGATAGAACCCCAAGGGTTCGGTCGCGGGGGCGGCTCGAATTCAAAAAACTCCCTTTGAGGCCCATACAAGACCCGGAAAAAATTGTGGAATGCGCCACGCCGCATCCAATGCACAGTGGGTCGGGCAAAAGAATCGAACTGAACTTGTCTCCGGCACGGCTCGCTTTTTTATCAAGAGTGAGGCCGCGTCGGCCGATGTGGGGATTGAGCCGCCTGCCTTTCCGGACCGACGGCCATTCCAGCTCAGGCGGCTACGAAGCCAGGGGAGTGAAAAAAACGTCCAGGCGGACTTTCTTGACGCTCTTTCCTCGCATTTCCAGGACAAGCAGGCGGTAGGGCTGGATGACGATCTCGTCTCCCGGCTGAGGAATCCGACCCAGTTCCTTTTGGACTAACCCGCCGATGGTCTTCACATCCTCTTCCGGAAGCGAGATCCGGAGCCAACGATTGACGTCCCGCACCAGGGTGCGCCCTTCCACAACATAGGTCGTGTCCCCGATTTTGCGCACCCATCGGCGCTGGGGATCATGCTCGTCGTCAATCTCTCCGACGATTTCTTCCAACACATCTTCCATGGTGACGATACCGGTGATGGCGCCGTATTCATCGACCACGATGCTCAGGTGGGCGCGATCTTTTTTAAAATTGAGCAATTGCTGGCGGATGCTGCGCAGTTCCGGGACGAAATTCGGGGCTCGGAGGATGGCCTTGAGCTGAAAAGTCTCCTCGTTCGGGCTGAGGAAAAAATCCCGTTCGTGAAAAAATCCCACGATGTTGGCCGGATCCCCTCGATACACGGGGTATCGGGCGTATTTGTGGGTGGCGATGGTGCGATACACCTCTTCATAAGAAGCATCAAGGGGCACGCTCACCACATCGCGGAGGGGGACGGCGATGTCGCCCACCTGAGTCTTTTCCAAAGACAAAACCCCCAGGAGCATGTCCTGCTTGTCCTGATCCAAGGCGCCTTCTTCCGTGCCGGCTTTGATGATCATGGCGATTTCTTCTTCCGTCAGTCGAGTGCGCCGCGCGGGCTTTCGGATTCCCGCCATCCGAATGAGACCGTTGGAAGCTAGGGACAAGAGGTGGACCAAAGGCAAGCACAGCCGAATGCCCCACAAAAGCACCGGGGCGACCCTTAGGACAATCTTTTCCGCATAATAGACGCCCACGGTTTTCGGAGTGATTTCCGAAAAAAGAAGGAGACAGACGGTGGTGACGGCCGTGGCCGCCAAGACTCCGCCTTCGCCCACAATCCGGATGGCTAAGGCCGTGGCCAGGGCCGATAGCGCCACATTGACGAGGTTGTTGTAAAACAGCAGGGCGGCGATGAGCTTTTCGGGTTCTTTGAGGATGCTTCGCGCCAAGCGCGCCCGCCTGTCGGTTCGAGCCCTCTGGCGCAAACGCATGCGGTCCACCGCCATGTAGGCCGTTTCCGTCCCGGAAAAAAAGGCCGAAAGAGCCAAAAGCACGATCATGATCGCGATGTCTACGGTCATGGAACACCTGCCTGTCGCGTCCCTCCCGGGGGACAAAAGTCCTCTCTTGCCCTGATCCCGGCTCTCGTGATAAGAGTTTTCCGGGCCAGGGGGAATGCCTTCCGGGGTATTGCCCTTCGGCCTAAAAAGCCTCTGCTCAGACCGTCAGGCCTTCCCTCCAACCAGCAGAGGCTTTTTTCTTTTGCCGTCCCGACAGGCTCACTCTACCAAAACGGGGAAAAACAATGAACGCCGACGATGAAATGATCCTCAAGATGGCCAAGGAAATCGTCATCAAGTTCATCGAATTGGGCAGGGTGTCGCCGACCAATTTCGAGGCCACTTTTCGCGCCGTTTTTTGGGCTATCAAGAACACTTTGGTCAATTCGCGGGCTGCCGCCCTAAGCGGCGAACTCTTGGAAAACACAGGGGACGCGTAGGGGCGGCGCAGCGCCACATCCACCCCATCCCGGCACGGAAGCCCGAAAAACGCCAAGAAACCGCTGAAACGGATCGCCCCGGAGGACGCCTTTCGACAGTCGGAGCGCAAGAGTTCGCGGGCCCATCCGGAAAGGCCTTTTTCCCCTCAGACCGAACGGGCTCCTCCAGCACACACGCCATCCTCGGCGCCCGAGGGGGGGCCGAACGCCGCCCCCGGGCCCGCACCTTAAGCGGCCTGAATCTTTTCGATGTAGTCGTAGATATCCTGAACCGTTCGGATTTTTTCGGCTTCTTCGTCGGGGATTTCGAGATCGAAAGCTTCCTCCAAAGCCATGATGAGTTCCACCACGTCCAAGGAATCGGCGCCCAGATCATCGACGACATGGGCTTGAGGCGTGATGACGTCTTTTTCCACACCCAGTTGATTGGCGATGATATCCACCACTTTGGCCTTCATTGCGTTGATGTCCATGTCTTTTCCTCCTTGCGTGTGATCGGCTTGTTGACAAACCCGTAAAAAAGCACGTCGCGCACCGTCGGCAGTTCGTCGACGAGGGAATAGGTGCAATCCTGCGCCAGCCAGCGCTGAATCACGCCGTGAATGAACCCCATCACGCCGTGAAAAACGGTATGGAAGTTGACGTCCTTGAGCACGTCCTGATGGCGGGCTTCCCGGATCTTGCGCTTGAGACGCGGGATCCGGCGCATGATCTTTTCCACGTACAGGTCCTGGAGCCTTTCGTCCAGATCCGGGTGCTCACGGACCATGACGCGGTACAATCCCTGGTTGCGGTCGAAGAACTCGAAATAAATCTTGAGATATTTTTCGATCATGGACAAAACGTCGTCGTCGCTGTCCAAGATGCGCTCCGCCTCGGCTTCCAATTCCTTGAGGCGGATCTGGACCAACTGATGGAAGAGGTTCTCTTTGCTGGGGAAATGGCGGTAGATGGTGCCTTTGCCCACATCGGCCCGCTCGGCGATCTCGTCCATGGTCGCCTGGTGAAAGCCCTTCTGGGAAAAGACCTCCTGGGCCGCCGCGAGAATGCGCTCTCTCGTGCGGCGCGCCTCCCCGCCGTGGCGACCGGCTTTTTCTCCCGCGGCGTGTTCGAGTGCGGTCGAAAGAAGTTTTTCCAATAAATCGCCTTCTGAGGCGCCGAGTTCTGCGGCCACGGCGCGAAATGTACGGGCAAGAACCGATGCGGGCAGTCGAGATTCCGCCGGCAGATGGCCCCACTCATTCACGGCCGCCTCAAAAACCCGCAAGGTCCGTTCGGAGACATCGTCTCCCGGCACGGCGGAAATCATGTGCCGAAGCACATGCGCCAAGTCCGTGGAGTTGTCTTTTTTTCCTGCTCTTTTGAGAGCAAAGGCAAGGTTTGGAAACGCCTTAGTCATGACGGCCCCGATCCTTTCCCGTTCTCATCGCGACGGACCGGTCCGTCTTAATGTCCGAAGGCGTATCTGTCAAGTCGAAAGAAAGACTAGAGCGAAGGGTCGTAGATGGCGGGCTTACGTGGATAAGACCCCGTGTGCGCCTTGTGGATGATTTCTGCCGCACCTCGGGTAAGGTTCAGATCACTCAGTCTTTCGAGGGCGAAATAGGCGCACGCCAAGACGTCGCCTCCCGGCCGGGGCTCACCGTGCGTCGGTTCGCACAAAAAGTCCACAAGAACATAATGGTAGGCGATCCGTCCCTCATCGTCCGGGATGACGCGATCGAGGCAGGCGACCACATCCAGCGCTTTGACGACGACCCCTGTTTCTTCAAGGACTTCCCTGCAGACGGCCGCTTCAAGGCTCTCCCCCACTTTGACGAGCCCTCCTGGGAGCGACCAGAGCCCATAGGCGGGCTCTCGCCCTCTTTGCACCAAGAGCACCTCGGCGTTTCGGAAAACCACCGCCCCTACGCCCACCAGGGGCCGATCCGGGTATTTTCGGTGCGTCATCCCGATTTCCTCCCCACCCTCAGGGGGCGCAGCGGCGACACGGCCTGAAGCCCTCCATCAGGGCATCCCATCGGGAAGAAAAGAGGACGCGATGAGCGGGGTGCGTCTTGGCGCCGAAAGGGCAGGCCGCACGATGAAAGATGAAGGACTGGCGATTGCCGACATACGCCTTTTCTTCGCGGACCGCGCAGGCCCCATGCATCCCGCGTCGCGCGAGCACCGCTTCCCGCTGTAGGGCGAGGAACTCCGGGAACTTGGAAAATTCCTGAGCCCCTCGGAACACATAAGCCAGGCCCTGCCGGACCAGCTCCGCGTTCACCACCATGCCTTCAGGGGTCAGCACATAAGCCAGGAGCCTGCCGTGTTCATCCCGCTTCGGCTCCTCGTAGGCCAAGGTCACCCTTCGCCCGAGAACCCACGCCTTGTTGCTTTCGTAGGCTTCCCGGGCATAGCATGCGTGACGGCCCGTCTCGTGATCCATCTCGGGGGTGTCCACGCCCAGGTAGCGGACCTTTGACCCATCGTCGAGCACCACCGTATCCCCATCCAACACCGCGACGACCGTGGCCGACCTTGGGGCCGCTCCCTTTTCGGACCTTTTTTCAAACTTGGCATCGGCACAGTGCACGAACTCCACGAAAACGAGAGCGCCGCATAGAAAGGCCGCGCAACTTCGTCTTCTCATCATCAAACGATGCACCCGAAAGCTCTCCCAACGTCCCATGTTTCTCCCCCCTCTCCTCTTAAAGCATTTTGAAGAAAGCGTCCCCTTAGCCGGAGCCACCTCTGTTTTTCAAAAATAAACTTAATTCAACCACTTGACCAAACCGTCCTTTATGAATTATCCAAAAGTATGAGTTTTCTCACAAGGCGGAAAGGATGAAGCATGAAAGAAAAAGTGGAAAAGGACAGCCGGGTCGCTGCTAACGGCAAAAAAAAGCGGCCGCCGGTGACCATTCGGCAGATGGAAATCGACGATCTGCCGGAGGTGTTTCATTTGGGGGAGGAGCTCTTTACGGCGGATCGGGTGCCCAATCTCTACCGCACGTGGGACCCCTACGAGGTGGTCTCCTTCTACTTGAGCGACTCGGACTACTGTTTCGTGGCGGAAACGAACGACCAAATCGTGGGCTTCGCCTTGGGAACAACCATTTCCAAGCCCCGTTCGGCGTGGAAATACGCCCATCTCGTGTGGCTCGGCGTGCGCGACGATCTCAGACGATCCCACGTGGCGGAGCGGCTCTTAGAGCATTTCAAAGAGACGGTCGTGGAAGAAGGGGCGCGCATCCTCTTTGTGGACTCGGAAGCCGACAATGAGACGGCGCTCGCTTTTTTCAAGAAAATGGGCTTCGGCAATCCGAAGGAGCACATTTACCTCAGTTTGAATCTGAAGGAAAAGCGGAAAAAACCCCGGTCCGACGTGAATCTTTCCAAGAAACGGCCTGTAGCGCCGCCGGCCACCTCTCCGCCGGGCTAAGGCACCTGGTGATTACTGGACTGTCGCATGCCTGAAGGGGCGTGCCCAAGCCATCGCTCCTCGGAAGGAGTCGGCATGCCCGGCGGGGCCAAGACCTTGAAACCGGCTGCACCCATGGCTCTTTCACACGCAACACGCTCGATTTTCGAAGTGAATTTCCACTCGACCGGAGGTTTGCGTGGAACATTCCGTTCGCCGTGACATCCAACCGGCGCGACTGCGGCGTCTTCTGGAACGCTTGGTCAACATCTACAGCCCGTCGGGGAAGGAAGAGGATGTGGTGGATTTTCTCTATTCCTTCCTTAAACGCTATGATGTGCCCGTCATCCGCCAGCCCGTGGACGATCGCCGCTCCAACCTCCTTGTTCTTCCTCCCGACGAAGACATCCAACTGGCCCTGGTCGGTCACGTGGACACGATTTCGGCTTACGATCTCGAGGATTTCGGCTGCGAGGAGCACGACGGCGATCTGTTGGGTTTAGGCACGGCCGACATGAAAGGGGGCTGTGCCGCCATGGTCGAGGCCTTTCTCAGCGCCGCAGCCCAGTCCTCGGAGCCGATTCCGGCGGCCCTGGCCCTGGTGGTGGGCGAAGAAGAGGAAGGGGACGGCGCCCGGCGGCTGGTGCGCGACTACCACTTTCCCTGGGCCATCATCGGGGAACCCACGGACCTCAAGGTTTCCCTCGCCCATTACGGCTACCTGGAAATGCATCTCGTCATCCGCGGCAAGAGGATGCATGCCTCCATGGCCAACCGCGCCGCCCACCCCGCGGAAAGCCTGCTCCATTTCTTGCTGCGCCTCCTTCACTATTGGGAAGAACACTGGCCGGACGTCATCCCCAACATCCGGGACCTCAGCAGCTCCTCGGCAGGTTTTGTGGTGCCGGACTATTGCGAAGCCTGGCTGGACGTGCATCTGCCGCCGGCCCTTCCCCTCGGGGAAATCATTCTGGAACTGGAGCAGCTCACGGAGTCCATCCGGGAAGACAACCCTCATGTGAGCCCGAGCCTGCGGTTTACGGAAATCCATTCCGGTTACGATATTCCCGAACGCAGCCCCTTCGTGCAAAAGATCCGGCAGATCCTCGAAGCCCACAAACTGCCGTGGGATCCCGTGCCTTTTCGAAGCCACAGCGACGCCAATACGCTGTGGAGCGCAGGCGTCAAACCCATTCTTTTGGGACCCGGACAGCTCGAAAAAGCCCATTCGCCGGAAGAATCCGTCTCTTTTGCGCAAGTGGCGGCGGCCGCCCGAATCTATCTGGACATCCTCACATCCTTGTAACCTGTGGAGATTCCCCCTCTTCGGGTTCGTTCGGGTTGACCGCGACCTGTTTCATGGTATGTTTTGTGCTCAGCTTGAACGGCGTCAGACATCATCGGAAAGGGTCCGGGTCCGTTTCGCCCTTTTTCCTGTCAACCGCATCGGGTGTGAAATGATCCAAAAAGCACGTCGTTGCGGAAAATTCGTATAAGGAAGTGCGCCATGGTTCATGAGGCCCTACGCGACCGACCGTTTGCCGACACCTCTAAGGCTCGCTTCTCGCCATGTCCAGCGGGCGCGCCCAGGGCGCGGCGCGCGGCCGCGGCATTGACCCCATTGATGGTGGTTTTTCTTTTCGGGTTCGCCGCTACAGCCTTTGGTCAAGAAAAAGCCTCCACCGATCAAAATGCCTCCGCCGGGCTCGTGCTCACCCGAGCCGGCATCTGTGAATCGTTGGAAAACCTCAACCCCGTCAATAGCGCGGTGGTGTTTTCCGTCTCTCAAGGGCAGATTTACTGCTTTTCCGATTTCGGCGGCGTGCGATCCCAGACGGTCGTCTATCATCGCTGGTACCACCGGGACGCCTTGACCACCCAAATCCGGCTCAAAATCTATCCCCCGCGCTGGGCCACTTACAGCATGCTCAAACTCCGTGAAGTGGACAAAGGCCCTTGGAAGGTGGAAATCACTGACGCGGAAGGGCATGTGCTAAGCGTTTTGCGCTTCAGCATAGTGGATTAAATCTCATGAAATCCATCGTCGCCGTCCTCTCTTCCATCCGATGGCAGGATGTGGTGGATATTCTGATCAACAGCTACATCCTCTTTCGGGTCTATGTGTTGTTCCGGCACACCAACGCCTTCCGCATCCTGGCGGGTATCGCTTCCTTGTGGGTCATTCAGGAATTGGCCGCCTCCCTGGGGCTGATCCTCACCAGTTGGGCCCTGCAGGCCATCACGGCCGCGGCGGCGATCATCATCATCGTGGTGTTTCGTAACGAAATCCGCACGGCCCTCCAGGCCCGCAACCTGAAAAACTTCCTGTGGGGGTCGCCCCTGGAAGAAAGATCATCGCCCGTTCAGGTTCTTGCGGACACTTTTTTCCAAATGGCGAAAAAGCGCATCGGCGCCCTGGTGGTCTTTCCCGGAAAGGAGGATCTGCGCGAACTGACCCATGGGGGCATCCCTTGGGATGGGCGGGTGTCCCCGGAGATGCTCATGAGCATCTTCTGGCCCAAAAACCCCGTCCATGACGGCGCGGCCATCGTCGAAGGAGACAAAGTGACGGAAGTGGGCGTCCTCCTGCCTCTGTCCCAAAGGACGGATCTGCCCACCTTTTACGGCACAAGGCACCGGGCCGCCGCCGGCCTGGCCGAACGCTCCGACGCTCTGGTCGTGGCCGTTTCCGAAGAACGCGGGCGCGTCACCGCGGCCAAAGACACCTGGATCAAGCCCATCGCCCAAACCGAGGACCTGGTGCACATTCTGGAAGGCCACCTGGGGCTTCTGCATCAGCGGGACCCGCAGTATCGTCGAAGGGAGATGACCAAGCTGGTGGTCGCCGGGGTGTTGTCCCTCTTCATTATCACCGCCATTTGGCTGGGGTTCACCCGAGGCCGCGACACGTTGATGGAAATGGACGTTCCGGTGGAGTTCGTCAACCGTCCGGCGCAGTTTCAAATTCTTGAAACCTCCGCCAACAAGGTCCATCTACAGCTCCACGGCTCCAGCGCCATCGTCAAATCTTTGCGCCCCGAACAAGTCACCGTGCGGATCAACCTGGCCAAGGCGGTGGAAGGCCTGAACGTCTTCCCCATTACCAAAGACGCCATCCAGATGCCGCCGGGTCTTTTTCTCAACAGCGTCAACCCGACGACCCTGGAAGTCACCTTGGACGTTCCGGCCACCAAAATCGTTCCCGTTCAGGTGGACTGGACCGGAAAGCTCCCCGACAATGTGCTCATCACCGATGTGCAGGTCATCCCCGCGCAGGTCCAGGTGGTCGGCGGGAAAACCCTTTTGGCGGGCATTCACACCTTTTACACGACGCCGCTTCGCGTGGACACGCTGACGGAATCCGGATCCCTCACCGTGCCCCTCATCATCACCCCCGCGTCCCTAAAGCTCGCCGACCCCGCTCAAGAACGTGTGGAAGTTCGTTTCACAGTGATCAAACGCTCGGACAAGAAGGCACCGGAAGGCTGAGCGCTCTTCAGGCCATGTGCCTAAAAGCCGCAAGCCTTTCGGGGGATTTCTCAGAGTGGGATTCACGGGAGGCCAAAACATGGATAGCTTCCCATCCGAGAAGGCACGGTCGAGAAAGCTCAGCGCCCTGTGGCTTGCCTACCTCGGGTGGCTCGTCGCCTCAGGCACCATCCTCCTCCTGAAAAAACTCGGCTACAGTGACATCACCCCCGTCCAGCTGGCTATTTTTGTCGCGGCGGCCACCCTGGCCCATGGGGTCGGCTGCGCCATGGTCCTTTTGCGATGGGACACCCGGTTTTCCTTCGACCCCCATTTCGTGCTCATCCCCAATTGGTTTTTTTTCGCTCCGGTGGCCGCCTACGGCTTCTACGCCGTCGGCACGGCTCGAGACCTCATGCTCATCGGCTGGCTCATGGGCTTTTTCTTTCTCGCGGGCCACGTGCGGTTCCAGTGCGTGCTTTTTACCGCCGCTTACTACATGCTTCTGTATTTGGGACTTCTCGTGGTCATGAGCCGCATCCACGGACACCAGCCCGACTACGTTCGAGAAGTCGTCCGTATCGGCGCTTTCCTTGCCGTCTGTGTTTTCTTGGCGGTCCTCTTGGATCGATTCGCCTCTCAGAAAGCTCACCTCAAAGAATCCCTCGCCCAGCTTCGGGAAAAGGACCGTGAAATCACGCGCCTCAACGAAAAACTTTCCCTTTTTGTGAGCGACCCCCTAGTGCGGCATCTCTCCCAAGGCAACGGCCGCGCCCTTTTCGGTCACAGCCGAAAGAAAATCACCATCTTTTTTTCCGACATCTGTCGTTTCAGCACCATCACCGATACCATGGAACCCGAGGAGATGGCCGAGCAGCTGAACGAATACTTTCAGGAGATGATCCCGCTGGTCCTGCAACATACAGGAACTCTGGACAAGCTCATGGGCGACGGGATGATGGTGCTGTTCGGCGCACCCGATGAAATGGACCCGGCCGAGGGGGCTTACCGATGTGTGCGGATGGCGACGGCCATGCAGGCCAAGCTCAGGGAACTCAACCACAAATGGACGCACAAAGGCTACCCGCACGTCCTTCAGGTGCGCATGGCCGCTCACACGGGACTCACCGTGGTGGGCAGTTTCGGTTCGGACCGGTGGATGAACTACACGGCCATCGGATCCCAGGTGAACGTGGCCGCTCGGCTGCAACAGATCGCCCAGCCGGGTCAGCTCCTGATCAGCCGCGCAACCTACGCCCTCATCGCGGGAAAGGTCCAAGCCCGAGACTTGGGACCCGTGCCGCTCAAGGGACTGCACCATCCCGTGCACGCTTATGAATGCCTCGGCCTAAGCGACGATGGCGCCTCTCATAGTGTCGTTGAAGAGGGGCCCGGCTACTTTTTTTCTCTGCACCCGGACAGGATGCCCGAGGAAAAAATGAGGGAATTTTCGGCCTTGTTGGCCGCTTTGGCTGAAGCAAAAAGGAGTTCCAAGGGCTGAGGGTCCCCTGCGGGAGGGACGGGGTTATTCCGACGAGGAGGGGGATGGCCCGGTACGCATTAGAGGCCGCCAATAATCCTGTAGCCCTTTTTCCGAGCCGTTACGCATAAAATCCAAAATGCGGTTGGTGCGGGTTTCCATGTCCGGGATCAATTCCGCCAGAGCCTTGAGGCTGGAGAGCACCTTTTGGGTGTGCTTCTTGTGGGGCACATCCATGCCGGGATGGTTCAAAAGCGCCAGAACCTGTTCCAAAAGGGGCAGCTTGTCCGCAGAAAATTCCACATAGGCCAGTTGAGGCCACAGGGTGCGCACTTCTTCGGGCAGGTGCTTCAACTGCTTGGCCACCTGCTGGTCGGTTCCCATCCAGACGGCGTTCTTGAGCCGGTGAAGGATGTCTTCCACCTCCCCACGCACGTCGTCCCACACGGGACTTTCCGAAAGGAGCCGCTCCCACTTGGGTTGAATCTTCATGTGGACCCAGTTTTCCGCCTGTTCCGGCAGAAGGGGCGTGACGAGGAATTCCTGCTGTTCCTCGAGGAGATGGCGCCCCAGCGTTTTGAGTTCCGCATGGCCGTTGAGGCTTGCCAGCCGAGTCTCGATGAGCTCGTTCAGACGGCGAAGAAGCGTGCTCTTGTCGACGACCTCTGAGACGCTTCTTCGGATTTCCTCTTCCCATTGCTCCCGAAGGAACCCCACCTCAGCGTTGATGGCCGAAAAGATAAAGCTCAACTTCATCAGGGTGTTGCGCAACTCATGGGCCAAAGCGTTACAGGACGACAGCCTTTGTTGAGCGAGCTCGTTTTGCACCTGGCTCAGGGTTTCCCGAATGTGCAGGGAAAACATCTCCGTTCCCAGAATGCGCGACAGCTTTTTGATGACCTTGGTGGCCCGATCCCCCCGCTGGATGGAGTGGGGCAGGAAATGAATTTTGATGACGGCCACCACCACATAGTCCGTGTCCTGCCAGATGGGCACACCTTTCCAATTGAGCGGGTACTGGAGATCGGCCGTGTCCTCCCCGTAAAGATCGCTTTTCTTCACAAGAACCGGCTCCATGTGATGCCAGTCTTCCGGTTCCCCGTTTAGCTGTTTGCGCACACTGCGCTGGTCTTCGTAGGGGTTGTCCGCGGTCCAGCTTTTTTGACGCTCCACACACCACGCCATGGCCTCCAAAGCCCGGCCCGGACGGTCTCGATACTGTTCCCAGGTTTTTCCGGGAGGGTTGTAGTCGGAAACCGCAGGAAGCCCCCAGTGGATGGTGCCGTTGCCGTGTTCCCGAATCCCCGAAGTCACCCGCACCGAACGCAATTCCGGCATGGGACCGATTCGGTAGACGGTTCCTTTGGTGGCATGATCCAAACACAGCAAGATCGTCTCAATCATGTCCTTGCAGGTTTTTTCAAGAAGCTCGTGACTGATGATCATGCCTTTCGACCCTTCATGGGGAAGATTTCAAGATCCCGCTTTTTCAAAGTCCCATTATGTAGTCGGAAATTTTCACGGCGTCAATAAGCACTTCCCGCACACTGAGTAGAGAGCATATTCCATGCCGAAAAGAGAGCTTTCCGCCCCCATCGGCGCCCGAGCCGGGCGTACAACTTTAACTTCTTAAAATTCCAGATCATTCCAGGGTAGGAGGCACGCCCCAGGCTCGCCGCCGTGCCGCGAGACGGCGGCCTGAAACCCGAGAACACGCTGTGCGGTCTAGGCGGAACACCCTTTTTGCACAGGGGGTGTGCAAAGTGTGTCACAGTGATGCCGTCCTTTGCGCACAGCGGGGCTCACAGCCGGCCCTTGGCGTAACCCGCGTCGAAGGCTTTTTGGTTGAGATCGTAGAGCTTTGGCGGGAAGAGTTTTTTTAGGCAGGCGTCCCACGTGGACTTGCCGATCGGCAGGACCTCCATGGCGGCCACGGCCCCCATGACCACCATGTTGGCGGCGCGCACCGAACCCGCCTCGCGGGCCAGGGCCTCCGCGTCCAGGGCCACGACGCCCGCCAGCTTTTCTTTCAATGTTTTGAGCACATCGGCAAGGTTCGGGTACGTCCCTTGGCCCGCGGCCACGGTGAACGGAACGATGGGCGAGGTGCTCACCACGGCTTTGGTGTGCGCATGGCACCGGTTCAAGGCCCTGAGCGCTTCTAGGGGCTCAAAGGCCACCAACACATCCGCCTGGCCCTCACCCACAATGGGCGCATGAATCCTTCCGACCACGACGGACGATTCCACCACGCCGCCCCGCTGAGCCATGCCGTGGATTTCACTCATGAACGCGGACAAGCCTTCCGCCAGGGCCGCTTCCCCCACAAGGCGAGTGGCCAAGAGCGTTCCCTGTCCCCCGACTCCGGTAAAAAAAAGGCGCACACCGTTTCGGTGCGCTTTTTCGCTCGTCTTCACCACATCGTCCTCCATCTCCCGACAATTCGGGCCTTCGTGCCTGGAACGCTTTTTCAGGCGGTGAGCTTTTTCGGTTTGATGCCGTCACAGAGCTGGGCACAGACGGAGCATCCCCCGCAGAGCACTTCGTTGATCCGCACGCAGGCTTCCCCTGCATCGTCCGGGGTCCACACAAAGGCCGTGCATCCCAGCCGGGCCAGGTCGTCCCGGCACGGACGGCAATCGCCCACGACCTGGAATACCACTTTCTGTTTGGTGCCGAGCACTCGGCGTTCGAACAAGGGGCATGGCGAACGGCTGATGAGCACCGACACTCCCCTGTCTTTCATGGCGGCTTTCATCTCTTGGAGCACCTGTTGGGTCTTTTTGACCTGCAAAGGGTTGACCACGGCGACGTTTTGCACGCCGCACCCCCGCACCAGCGTCTCCAGTTCCACCTTGGGCGGTTGTTTGCCGTCACGCGAAAGCCACACGCCGGGGTGAGGCTGATGGCCGGTCATGGCCGTGGTGCCGTTATCCAGGAGCACCAGAAGCAGTTTCCGGTCGTGGCTCACCGCGTTGATCAGCCCCGTGATGCCGCTGTGGAAAAAGGTGGAATCCCCGATGAAGGCCACAACGGGCCGATCCAGCACGCGGCTGAACCCTCCGGCCGTGGACACGCTGGACCCCATGCAGATGAGAAAATCGGCCATCCGCAGAGGCGGCAGAAGCCCCAGCGTATAGCAGCCGATGTCCGTAGGGTAGACCGCCTCCTCTCCGAAGACCTCCCTTACGCTGAAAAACGTCGCCCGATGGGGGCATCCGGGACACAGGTTGGGCGGTCGAGCGGGCAAATCTTCGGGCACGGCGAAAATCTCGGGCGGCTCATAAGAAACGCCGAAAAACCGACTGAGCGCCTCTTTGACCTTGACCGTATCCAGCTCAAAGGCCCTAGGCACGAACTCTTTGCCGGCGATCCGTCCCCGGAACCCGCATTTTTGGGCGCTCACCCGAACGGCCTCTTCCAGATACGGCTCCAATTCTTCCACCACAAGCACCGCATCCATGCGGCTCAAAAAGTCGCCGATGAGTCTTTCCGGCACGGGATGGGTCATGCCCAGTTTGAGGATCCCCACACGGTCGGCAATTCCCAGTTCGTCCACCGCGTCCTGCACATAGAGGGCGGAAACCCCGCTGGCGACAATACCCCACGGGCCGGTGCCCTCCACCGTGTTGAACGGGCTGCGTTCCACTTCTTCCTGGAGCGCCGAGAGCTTTTCCAGGAGTTTCAGATGCAGTTTTCGCCCCACCATGGGAACCACCACCAGGTTCATGGGGTCTTTGGTAAAAGATCCCTTCAGGGACGCCTGAGGGATCTCGCCCAAGGACACCGGCCCGCGGCAATGGTTGACCCGGGTGGTGGTGCGCAGCAGGACGGGAATCCCGTATCGCTCGGACAACTCGTAACCCGCCCGCACCATGTCCTTCGCTTCTTGGGGGGTGGCCGGTTCCAGCATGGGCACTCCGGCCATTTTGGCGTAATAGCGGTTGTCCTGTTCGTTTTGGCTGGAATGAAGCGATGGGTCGTCGGCGCAGACGATGACCATGCCGGCTTTGACGCCCACATAGGCCAGGGTCATGAAGGCGTCGGCCGCCACATTCAATCCGACGTGTTTCATGGAACAGAGGCTGCGCACCCCGCACTGGGCCGCCGCGCAGGCCGTTTCCACGGACACCTTCTCGTTGACCGAATATTCCACCTCGGCCCCGATTTCCGGGCCCAGGGCCGCGAAGCCGTCAATGATCTCCGAAGACGGCGTTCCCGGGTAGGCGGCCACAAACCGCACCCCGGATTCCAGAGCCGCGCGGATAATGGCTTCGTTTCCGAGAAGAAATCTCTTTTCGCCCCGAGTCCCGGTGAGCAATTCATGCATGTCGACCGTCCTCCCCGTCATTGCGATGTGCGTCGATGATCCACAAAGGGTTTCACTTTCCCGTCGATCCGTTCCAAAGAACCTCTTTCCACGAGCTTGATGCGAGGGACGATGCCGATGAAATTGGCCACCTTCTGGCGCATGTCGTCCACGAGGGTGCGCTGCTCCCGCATCTTGTCGAAAAAGAGCCTTTCCGTCACTTCGATCCAAATTTCCAATTGGTCCAGATTGCCTTGGCGGGTGACCACCACCTGGTAAACGGGCCTTTCCCCCTTGACCTGTTCCAGGACGTCCCCGATGCGTTCCGGGATGATGTTGATGCCTTTGATGACCACCACATCGTCGCATCGGCCTTCAATGCGCGAGATGCGCCGGAAAGTGCGCCCGCACACACACGGTTCCGGCAGAAGGCGGGCCAGGTCGCCCGTGCGGTAGCGGATGACCGGAAAGGCTTCTTTGGTCAGCGTGGTGATCACCAGTTCCCCCAGCTCGCCGGGCTCACACGGCGCGCCCGTCTTGGGGTCCACGATCTCCACGAGGAAGTGGTCTTCTTGGACGTGCATGCCCTGCTGCGCCAGACATTCGCCCGCCACGCCTGGGCCCATGACTTCGCTGATGCCGTAGTTGTCCGTGGCCGTGACGAAAAGTCTTTCCTGGATTTCCCGCCTCATGGCTTCCGTCCAGGGTTCTCCCGCGCAGACGGCGTGGCGCAGGCTCAGCCGCTTGGGGTCCACGCCCAGCTCGTCCATCTTGTCGGCAATGATGAGGGCGTAGGACGGCGTGCATACAAGGGCGGTGGTGCGAAAATCCTGCATGATCTTGATCTGCCGCTCGGTGCGACCCACGGAGGTGGGGAGGACCGACGCGCCCAACCGTTCCGCGCCGTAGTGAATGCCGAGACCCCCGGTGAGCAATCCGTAGGCGAAGGTCACCTGGATCACGTCGTCGTGGGTCAGGCCCGCCGAGGCCAGGATGCGCGCCACCAACTGGGCCCAGTTCTTGAGATCCCGCTTCGTGTAGCCCACAACCCTGGGGTTGACCGATGTTCCGGAAGACGAGTGGACCCGGACCACCTCCCGCAAAGGGACGGCAAACATCTCATAAGGGTAGCTGTTGCTCACGTCGTCTCGGGTCGTAAAGGGAAGCCTCTTGAGATCGTCCAGGTCCGCCAGGTCGTTTTCCGGCACGAAGCCGATGTCCCGGAACATCTTGCGGTAGAAGGCCACGTGGCGATCCACCCGGTTCAGGGTCGCCTGGAGCCGCTCCAGCTGGAGTTGCCGCAGCTCTTCGACGCCCATGCATTCTTTGTCCGGTTCCCAAATCGAAACCCCTTCCGGTTTCATGGCTGCACCCTCAACGGCCGTTGCCTGTCGGCTTCAAAAGACTCACCTCGTCTTTAAGCATCCCAGATGGGTTTGGCCCCCTTGCCCAGATAGGCCCTCTGGACTTCGCGATGGGCCAAGAGTTCGCGGCCTTCGCCTTGGAGCACGATCTTGCCGGTTTCCAGGACGTAACCCCGGTCCGCAATTTGCAAAGCCGCGCGGGCGTTCTGTTCGATGAGCAGGATGGTGCGCCCCTCCCCTCGCAGCTCTTGGATAATGTCGAAGATTTCCCGCACAATCAAGGGGGCCAGCCCCATGGAAGGCTCATCGAGAAGAAGAAACCGAGGCCTGGCCATCAGGGCCCGGCAGATGGCGAGCATCTGTTGTTCGCCGCCGCTGAGCGTCCCCGCCAGCTGGCGCCGCCTTTGGCGAAGCACGGGAAACCGTTCCAAGAGTCTGTCCATGTCCCGGCGCAGCCCCGCCCGATCCTTGCGATGGATGAAGGCTCCCATTTCCAGATTGGCTTCCACGCTCAATGTGGCGAAAATTTGGCGCCCCTCGGGCACCAGCGAGATGCCTCGGCGGACAATGGTCTCGGGAGGCAACCGGGTCAAATCGTTGTCTTCGAAAAGGATTGATCCTTTGGTGGGTTTGAGGAGCCCGCAGATGCTGTGGACCAGTGTCGTCTTGCCCGCGCCGTTGGCGCCGATCAAGGCCACGATTTCGCCGGAACGCACGTGCAGCGACACCCCTTTGAGCGCGTGGATGTTGCCGTAATGGGCATGGAGACTTTTTACGGTCAGCACGGCGTGTCTTCCCTGTCGCCTGACAAAGAATTGCCGGTGAGCCCGCCGCCGGCCTCTGCCCAGTCCTCTCCCAGATAGGCCTGGATGACCTCGGGGTTGTCTTTGATTTCCGAGGGGGAGCCGCAGGCGAGCACCTGACCGAAATGGAGCACCAGCACGCGGTCCGAAATGTCCATCACCAGATTCATGTCGTGTTCCACAAGAACGACGGTCACCCCTTTGGCTTGGATCTTTTTCAGCAAATCCCCCAGTTCCTCCGTCTCTCTCGTGTTGAGGCCTCCTGCGGGCTCGTCCAAGAGAATGAGGACGGGGTCGGTGGCCAGAGCTCGGGCGATTTCCAGAATTTTCTGCTTGCCCAAAGGCAGGGCTCCGGCGGGCAGGTCCTTTTCGGGATGCAGGCCCACAAATTCCAGCCACCTTTCGGCGTCTTCCCGGATGCGGCGTTCCTCCGCACGCATGAACGGCAGCCGAAACCCCGCCGCCCAAAAACCCGCGCGGGTCCGCGCGTGACGCCCCACCATGACGTTTTCCCAGACGCTCATGCGCGGGAAAAGGGCCACATGCTGGAACGTGCGGGACAAACCTCGCCGGGCGATCTCATGCGGGGGTTTTCCCTGGACGGCTTCCCCCCGGAAGACCACGCTCCCGGAAGAAGGGGTCAGCAGGCCGCTGATGCAATTGAGCAGGGTCGTCTTGCCGGCGCCGTTGGGCCCGATGACGGATTGGATGATGCCCTTAGGGATCCGTGAGGAAACCCCTTTGAGGGCCGTCACGCCGCCGAAGTGCATGCGCACGTCATGAAATTCCAGAACGGGAGAGGCATCCGGCACGGCACGGTCCCCCATGGTTCACGACCCGCCGTCCGAAGGGGTGGGCTGAAGGCGGGATCTTCGACGGAAAAAAGCGTCCATCCAAACCACCAGCCCTTGGGGGACGAAAAGGGCCATGACCAAAAGGATGCCGCCGTAGACCAAAATCTCGAAGTCGGCAAAAACCTGCAGCCACTCGTTGCCGACAAACGTCAAAAGCACCGTGCCGACCAGGGCGCCCCACAGGCTCTGCATGCCGCCGAAGACGACCATCAGCACGAACCGGATGGACCACATGAGGTCGAAGGAGCCGGGGGAGAGAAAGGAGACGTAGTGCGCGTAGAGACTTCCGGCGACGGCGGCCAGAACGGCGCTGTAGACGAAAACCTGCACCTTGAGGGAAGAGACGGGGACGCCCATGGCTTCGGCGGCTTTTTCATCGTCGTGAATGGCCCGCAAAGCCCGGCCCACCCGTGAATGGAGCACGTGGCGGGAGAAAAGAAAGGCGGCGAGCACAAAGGCCCAAACCAAATAAAACCAGGCGGCGTCACCGGAAATTTTGCGCCCGGCCAGACGAATCCCCGGGATGCCGCCGAGCCCCGAGGGACCGCCGGTCCAGTCCACTTCTTCGTTCATGACGATGTGCACAATGACCCCGAAGCCCAACGTGGCCATGGCCAGGTAATGGCCCTTCAGCCGCAAAGCCGGCACCCCCACGACCCAGGCCACCGCGGCGGCGACGCACACCCCCGCGAGCATGGCCGCCCACGGGTTCCAGTGGAAGTGACCGGTGAGGATCCCCGACCCGTAAGCGCCGATACCGAAAAAAGCGGCCTGCGCCAAGGAAATCTGCCCCGCAAACCCCATCAGGAGGCTCAACCCGATGGTCACCAGGCTGAAAATGCCGGCAAAAATCATGACGTCCACATAATGGCTGAAGGATCGGGACAGGGCGGACACCCACGGAAACACCGCCAGGAAAACCGTCAGGCCGACAAAAGCCGTCTTTTCTCGCGAACTCATGACCCCTAGAACCTCTTGAGCCCGGCGGCTTCTTTACTCCCGAAAAGGCCCTCCGGCTTGAAGAACAAGGCCAGCATCAGAAGAACGAGGGCGACGGCGTCCTTGTACCCTGAGGAGACGTACCCGGCGCAGAACGACTCGGCCAAACCCAGGACGATGCCCGCCACGAGGGCCCCGTAGAACTGGCCCAGTCCGCCCAGCACGGCCGCGCCGAAGCCTTTGAGCCCCAGAAGCGCACCGCGGTCGTATTCCATCAAGGTGATGGGACAAATGGACACGCCGGCCACAGCCCCCACGGCGGCGCTCAACCCGAAGGACAGGAGCACCATGGTCCGCACGGGAATGCCCGTCAGACGGGCGGCGTCGGCATTGTCCGCGCAGGCCAACATGGCCTTGCCGTAAAAGGAGGTGCGGAAGAACACCGTAAGTGCGCCCACGACCACGGCGCCGATCCCCAAGACCCATAGCGCCTGGGGTTGCACGGCCACGCCGTGCCACAAGAACGCGCCGCTTCGGCTGAAGGGCGGCAGCCGGTAAGGGTCTTTTCCCCAGGCCAGCATGGCGCCGCCTTTGAGAAGAATGGAAAAGGCGATGGTGACGATGATCATGGAAAGAACCGTGGCGTGCCGTGCCCGGCGGATGACATAGCGTTCCAGGAGCAGCCCCACGAGGGCCACCGTCGCCACGGCTGCGAGCAACGCCGGCCCGAGGGGCAGTCCGCAGGTTTGGTAATAGAAAACCCCGAACAACCCCCCCAACATGACGAATTCGCCTTGGGCGAAATTGATGATTTCCGTCACGTTGTAAATGATGTTGTAGCCGAGGGCCACAAGGGCGTAGATGGCGCCGATGGTCAAACCGCCTAGGGCGTATTGGAGCCACGCCGCGCCGTGAAAAATATCCGCCATGGAAAGGTGCGTCCTTTCGTCGGCCTATTCAGGCCTGGAGCCGGCGTGCGGGCACGGCGACAGCCCCCACGCCGGCTCCGTTTGCCGCAGAATTCAGGTTACCAGGGGGCGAGAGCCCAATCGCCGTTTTTCACCACGACCATTTCCAAATCGTCTTTGCTCAACCCGTTATGGTCCTGGGGCGAGAAATTGAAGATGCCGTGCTGCCCCACGAACCCCTTGGTGTTTTCCAGAAAGTCCCGGATCTTCGCCGGGTCCGGTCCCACGGCTTTGAGCGCCGCCACGGCCAGGTGCAAGGAATCCCAGGCATGACCGCCGAAAGAGGAGACCGGCTCGTTGTACTTCTTTTCATAGGCCTGAGTGTAGGCCATGATCACCTTCTTTTGCGGTTGCGTGTCGGGAAGGAGCGGCCCCACATTGACGCGCGCCAAGGGCAACAACACGCCCTCCGCCGCCCCGCCGGCCAGCTCGATGTTTTTCCGACTGCCGAAACCATGGCTCTGGTACAGCGGGATGTTGTCCATCTTAAGGTCCCGCCACGCCTTGACGGCCAGCACCTGAGTCGGCCCGACGGACCAATTGACGATGGCTTCCACCTTGGCTTCCCGCATCTTGGTCAGCTGGGCGGTGAGGTCCGTGTCTTTGGGGCCGTAGCGTTCGTCGGCGAGCACGGTGATGCCATATTCGGGGGCGAGACGCAAGAGCTCCTCACGGCCGCTGGCCCCGAATCCCGTGGAAGCCGTCATGATGCCGATCTTGGTGATGCCTTTGGCTTTCATGTAGTCGTACATCTTGCCCACCACGTGCTTGTCCGATCCGGCCACTTTGAAGACCCAGCGGCGTTCCGAGACGGGTTCCACGATCTTGTAGCTGGCGGCGCAGGAAATGAGGGGCACTTGCGCCTCTTCGGCGATGGGGGCCACGGCCAAGCTGGCGTCGCTCTGAGTCGGCCCGATGATGACCGGCACTTGATCCGTCTTGATAAGTTTTTTGACCGCCAAGGTGCTCTTGGTCGCATCGCTTTCGTCATCGTAGATGATCAGCTGCAAAGGATGGCCGTTGATCCCCCCTTGGGCGTTGATCTCCTCGGCGATCATTTCAGCCGTCTTCTTTTCCGGTTCCCCGAGGAAAGAGGCTGTTCCCGTGATGGCAAAAACCGCCCCCACCTTGTAGGGCTCCGTGCCGGCTTGGGCGCGCGCCGGAGCGAAAACGCCTGCGGCCCAGGACAACGCCATCGCCATGCCCACCACACCTGCAACCCATCGAGACTTCGCCTTCATGCCGTCCTCCTCCTGCACCCAGAGTGAAAAAAAAGGTCGTGGGAACATCCCACGACCCCAACAAAAAAGCCGTGGGCAAACCCTGCTCTGCGGTCTGCCCACGGCCGACTCGGCGGATCGTCGACATTATCGACGGGCAGACCGCCTCAGGTAGCCGTAGCCGTAATAATAGGAATAGCAGCATTCGATCCGATTTTTCACGCTCGCCCTCCGGCCCTGTCGGTTCCGCTGCCCGCGGATTGCTTCAGCACCCTGTTTACAGGGACGTTTCTCGATGTGTCAAGCCGAATTTTGGGGGTAAAACACCAACCGTCCGCCCCCGGCGCACGACGGCCGCAATTCTTTTTGAGAGGCTTCACAAATGTCGGTGACCTCGATGTCGAATTCCGCATAGGTGCCCGCCCCCGGCCGGTTGAAGTCCGCGACGACGACATCGTCTCGAAGATCCCGCACTAGGAATTCCACCAGGGATCGATTGCGCATCTCTCGATAGACCTTGCCGACCTTGAGCCGCTCCGGTTTGTAGTCGCTGCGGGGCAATTCCCGCACCAGCTCCGGGTCGTAGGGACCGAAAATCTCTTCCGGCGGCACATAAACCGAGACCCGATCCCCCACCCGCTTGTTCATCAGCGCGGCTTCCACAGAAGGGTATTGCACATCCACGCCGTAGACGAACGTGCAGGACCCGGGAGGCGCCTCCCTCACCGTCCCGTCCGGCGAGACGGTCTTCAGTTGAAAAGCGATGGTCACCTTCATGCACGGTTTCACTTGCAATCCTTCGGTCATCTCTTCCTGCTCCTTTTCCCCTAATCGGGAGACATTCGACATGCTTACCCGCACGTTCCTCTTAAGACTTCGCGCGGTCCCTGTCCACCTCGGCCGATCTTTCCCCGACGACCCGGCGCCCTTCCAATGGGGCCCCGGGCGGGCACTGCTCGATTTTTGAGTGGACAACGGAGGGCGCCTCACTATCCTAAGGGTGCCGGATGGATCGGCTGAACGCAGAATCTATGGAACGCATAAAGGAGTGTCCGCGAGAGTTGAACCCTATTGTTTGGCCGGCATTGGAAGCGGTGCCCGGGCTCACCCATGCGGTTTTTACGCGCCACGGCGGCGTGAGCCAGCCTCCTTATGAGAGCCTCAACGCCGGCTTGAGCAACGGAGACCGCCACGAGGCCGTTACGGAAAACTTGCGGCGCATCGCCGCGTGGGTCGGGCTGGAGTCCCTGGTCGCCGTCTCTCAAGTGCACGGCACCCATGTGGTGGTCGTTGATGAGGCGTTCCTGGGCCAGGCCCGCACAAGGTGCGAGAACGGCTTTCGTCTCGCCCTGGGCCCCCAGGCCGACGCCATGGTGACGGCCTCTCGCGGGGTGGGCCTCATGATCAAGATCGCCGACTGCCAAGCGGTGTTTCTCGTGGATCCGGTGCGGCGGGTGATCGCCAATGTCCATTGCGGTTGGCGCGGGAGCGTCCAAAACATCCTGGCGGCAACCGTGCGGGTGATGGCGGAGCGGTTTCGGTGCCGTCCGGCCGATCTTCTGGCCGCCATCAGCCCGTCTCTCGGGCCCTGCTGCGCCGAATTCCGCCATTTCGAGAGGGAGATTCCCCGAGACCTCTGGACTTTTCAGGTGCGGCCCACCTACTTTGATTTTTGGGCCGTCAGCCGGCACCAGCTCACGGCCTGCGGCGTGCGGCCCGAAAACATTCACACGGCGGGGGAGTGCACCGTGTGCCGGCGCGATAAATACTTCAGTTACCGCGGGGAGAAGACCACGGGCCGCATGGCGGCCGTCGTGGGCCTCACCTGATCTCGGCGAAGGTAAGCACGCGTGCCCAGGGTTTTGGAAAAGGCGAAGATTTTGGAAACACAGAGGGAAGCCGAGGGCATCCATCGGCTGGTGCTCTACGCTCCCCGCATCGTTCCCACGGCGCGACCGGGCCAGTTCGTCATGATCCGGGTCGCCTCGGAAGGCTCCGATCCTCTCCTGTCTCGGCCCTTTTCCTTTCACCGCCTGCACAAGGACGACGGCCTCTTCGAAATCCTGCTGCGGGTTGTGGGCACAGGCACGCGGATCCTCTCCCAGCGGCCCCCGGGAAGCACCCTGGACGTGGTGGGCCCCCTAGGGCGCGGCTTCACACCGCCTTCCGGGCCCGGCGAAACCGTGGCCCTGGTGGCCGGCGGCATCGGCATCGCCCCCCTTTGGGCTCTGCTGGACGAGCTCACCGCCAAGACCCACAAGAACCACCGGGACCAGCTTTACGTGTTTTACGGAGCTCGGACGCGCACGGAACTCGTTCCCCTGAGCCCGCTCAAACGCCTCGGCGTTTCCCTCGTGGTGAGCACGGACGACGGCTCGGCCGGCGAACAGGCCACGGTCGTCGAAGCCTTGGCGCGCCGGCATGAAACCGGCATGGTGCCGCTCGACCGCCTCTATGCGTGCGGCTCCCTTCCCATGCAGGTCAGCCTGGCCCGGTGGGCTTCGGGCCGGGGCATCCTTGTGGAAATGTCTTTGGAGTCCATGATGGCCTGCGGGATCGGTGCCTGTCTGGGATGCGCCCTTCCGGCCGTGGACCCGGAAGACCCCCAGGCGGAACGCTACGTCCATGTGTGCACCGACGGCCCTGTGTTCGATCCGGGAAGGATACGATGGGACAAAATCCAACCGGTCATGGCTCGGCCCCTGACCTCCGCGTCACCCTCGGGCCTCTGAAGCTCGCCAACCCGGTGCTTACGGCGTCGGGGACCTTCGGCTACGGGCTGGAATTCGGCGACTTTGTGGATCTGTCACGCCTGGGCGGCGTCATCGTCAAAGGCATCTCCCTCAGGCCCCGCCCGGGCAATCCGCCGCCACGGCTGGCCGAAACCCCGTCGGGGCTGCTCAACGCCATCGGTTTGGAAAACGTGGGCGTGGAAAAGTTCCTCACGGACAAACTCCCGCCGCTTCTCAAACGCGGCGCCGTGGTTCTCGTCAATATTTTGGGAGAGAGCGTCGAAGAATACGGCGAGCTGGCTCGAATTCTTTCGGCTGAGGCGGGCATCGCCGCTTTGGAAATCAACATCAGCTGTCCCAACGTCAAAGAAGGCGGCATGGCCTTCGGGACCGACGCGGCTGCGGCCGCCCGCGTGGTCGCCGAAGTGCGCAAGAACACGTCCTTGCCCCTGATCACCAAGCTCAGCCCCAATGTCACCTCCATCGCCGAGATCGCCCGGGCCGTCGTGGAAGCCGGAACCGACATTGTCTCGTGCATCAACACGGTGTCCGCCATGGCGGTGGATCCGTTCAGCCGTCGGCCCAAGCTGGCCAACATCATCGGCGGGCTTTCCGGGCCGGCCGTCAAGCCCATTGCGCTGCGCTGCGTTTACGAAGTGGTTCGGGCCGTCTCGTGTCCCGTCATCGGCATCGGGGGCATCCGGACGGCTCTGGACGCCCTGGAGTTTCTGGTCGTGGGCGCGTGCGCCGTTCAGGTGGGCACCGCCAATTTCGTCCGCCCTACGGCCGCCTTGGAAATTTTGGACGGCATCGAAAGGTTTCTTCGCACCCAAGGACTTCGCGCCGTAACCGACTACATCGGCACCCTGGACACCCAATGCCGATTTCCTTTCGCCGAGGAAGCCTGCCCGGTATGAAGGACTCCCGGGCCGTCGCCCTCGCAAGGGGGGCATCAGGGTGTGGCGAAGCGGGTTCCTTCGGCCCGGCATCGAGCCAGGAGCTGCGGGTCCTTTTCCACGTCCTTTTTCCCTTCCAGTTCCCGAAAGCATAGCTCGCCGACCATCTCCCCCCCCAGCGCATCCATGAAATAGGTGAAGGTGAGCCGAGCGCAATCGAAAAGGCGCTTTCCTCGGGTGGCCGCCGCGCTCAGAAGAAAACCGCGCTTTCCTGCCGAAGAAGATCGGCCGGCTGAAGGGGGTTGAGCCTTCTCGGCAAGGATCTTTCGCATGAACAAGGCCTGGCTGCGGTCGATCAGGAGCTTTACCTGGCCGGTTACATTGTAAAAATACACCGGGGACGCCAGGACGATGCCCTCGGCCGCTTCCAGCAGCGGGTAGACTTCCTGCATGCCGTCCTGGACCACGCATCGGCCCGTCTCATCGCAGCCGCCGCAGCCGATGCAGCCTTGCATGGCCAGTTTCCTCGCGTAAACCGTGTCCACCTCGGCCCCGGCCTCCCGAGCGCCTTCCAAGAACGCGTCCAACATTCTGTCCGTATTGCCGCCCGGTCGTGGTGATCCGTAAATCCCAAGAATGCGCATGGAAACTCCTTTGAACGAAAATCTTTGTGATTGAAAGCACGTACGCGCCTATGCTATAGAGCCCAAGGTTTTGAGCCGTGTGGGAGATGTCCCATAAATGCCGTCAGTTTTCAAGCCAAGGAGGGTCCGCCATGTCGAAACGAAAGCCGCTGTCTTTTGTGTTCCTCATAATGGCCGTCGTGTGCTGTGTGTCCGCCGTCTGGGCCGCAGACACCATCAAAATCGGTTTCAACATCCCTCTCACGGGCGATATTCCCAAAGTCGGCGAAGGCTCGAAATACGCGGCGGAAATCCTTTTGGCGGAAGTAAACGCCGCAGGCGGCATCAAAGTCGGGGACAAAACCTACAAGCTGCAGTTCATCTACGAAGACAACGAGTCCAAGGCGGAATCGGCCACCGCCGCCGCCTTGAAGCTCATCACGCAGGATCAGGTCCTGGCCGTCATCGGCCCTCAGGCCAGCAAGCAGGCCATCCCCGCCGGCGAAGTGTGCAATTCGTACAAGACCCCCATGATCTCCCCGTGGTCCACCAACCCGCAGACGACCAAGGACCGCCCGTATGTGTTCCGGGCTTGCTTCTTGGATCCTTTCCAGGGCCCTGTGGCGGCCAAGTTCGCCACCGAGGAATTTCAAGCCCAAAAGGCGGCCGTGCTTTATGACATCGCCAGCGACTACCCCAAGGGCCTGGCCGAGTATTTCAAGGAGGCCTTCGAAAAAATCCACGGTTCCGGATCCGTGGTGGCTTTTGAAACCTTCACCACCAAAGACCGGGATTTCAGCGCTCAGTTGACGAACATCATCAAATCCGGCGCCGATGTGCTTTTCACGCCGCAATACTACGACGAAGTGCCCCTCATCGTGAAACAGGCCCATCAGCTCGGCTGGAAAAAACCCATCATGGGCAGCGACAGCTGGGGATCGGCGGAACTCATGAAGCTGTGCGGGGATGACTGCAAGGGACTGTATTTCACCACCCATTACGCCGCCGCGGGAGCCAAGGGCGCCACGAAGGAATTCATCGATAAGTATCACGCCAAATACGGCTACATCCCGGACGATGTGGCGGCCCTCACGTGGGATGCCATCCGGTTGCTTCTCCAGGCCATTCAAAACACGGGCGGACTCACCGGCAACCTCGAAAAAGACCGGGAAAACGTCAAAAACGCTTTGGCCCAGATCAAAGACTTTGACGGCATCACCGGCATGATGACCTTTACGCCCGAAGGCGATCCCATCAAATGCGCCGTGGTGGTGAAGATCAGCGACAAGGGCGACTTCGAATTCTATAAGTCCGTGTGCCCGTAACGGGGACGGACGAAAGAAAACGGTAAAGGGAAGCAGGTCCTTTTCGCGCTGGGTTTCGAGGGACCTGAAAGAGCAATTCCGAAGGCGTATTGGGGGGCACGGCATGCCGTGCCCCTTCGCCATGGGCTTTCAACCGTGGGCTCGTAAGAACAAACAGCCCGACCCCAAACAGGAGTGACGCGGTTCCAATCCCCAGAGGCGTTCCCGCTTCGTCCGGGACCGCCCGGCCCGTCACGGGGACATGCTCACCGCGCCGAGCCGCCCCCTGAGAGAAGAGGCTCCCCGTCAAGAAACAGGCGGCCTTCATGAGCGGGAGGGGGCCAAGCCGATGGCGGGATCGCGAACGTCAAGAAAGCAGGGTTTTTGTGGACACGCTTCTTCAAAACATTCTCAACGCCCTCCAGTGGGGCAGCTTTTACGCCCTCATCGCTCTCGGCTACACCCTGGTCTACGGCGTTTTGCTCCTCATCAATTTCGCCCACGGGGACATCTTCATGGTGGGCGCCTATATCGGCTTCTTTGTCGCCAATTTTCTCTTGGGGGCCTACGCTTTCAAAATCCCCGCGAACCTGTCTCCCCCTCTGGTCTTCGCCCTCACCATCCTGCTCACCATGGCCTTGACCGCTCTTGTGGGCGTCACGCTGGAACGGGTGGCCTATCGGCCGCTGCGCCGCCGGGGAGCCCCCCGCCTTTATGTGGTCATCACCGCCCTCATGTGCGGCCTCCTTCTGGAAAATGGCAACCTGGCCCTTTTGGGCGCCAGCCGCCGGAGTTTTCCCACCTTGATTCCCCCTGCGGTCTATGACCTAGGCGGCGTGCTGGTCACCAACGTGAAAATCCTCGTCATCATCGCCACGGTGCTGGTGTTTTTCTTTCTGGAAGCCGTGGTCCGAAAAACCAAATTGGGCATGGCCATGCGCGCCATCTCTTACGATCGCATGGCCGTGCCGCTCATGGGCATTCCCGTGGACCGCGTCATCGTCTTCACGTTCATCCTCGGCTCTTCCATGGCGGCCCTGGGCGGCGTTCTTTTCGCCTCGGCCTATCCGGTTCTGGAGCCCTACATGGGGGCGCTCATCGGCTGGAAGGCTTTCATCGCCGCGGTCATCGGCGGCATCGGCGAAATCCGAGGGGCCTTTGTGGGCGGCTTCCTTTTGGGTTTCGTGGAAATCTTCGTTGCGGCTTTCTTCCCGTCCACGCTGCGCGATTTGATCGCTTTCAGCATCCTTCTGGTTTTCTTGAGCTTCCGTCCCACGGGCTTCTTCGGGGTCGCCCGTGCCACCAAGATTTAACGGCAGGACTTGAGCATGCGACGTCACCGCGGGCTTTGGCTTTATGCGGCGTTTTCCTTGGCGATTCTTTGGGTGTGCGGGCATGAGATGCTCACGGCCTACGCCCAGCTTGTCCTCATGTTCATCGGCATCAACATCATCCTGTCCAGCTCGCTGAACCTCATCAACGGGTACATGGGGGAGTTTTCCTGCGGTCATGCCGGATTCATGGCCGTCGGAGCCTATGTGTCCTCCATTCTCAACGTGTGGCTTTTCACGTCCCACAAGGTGTTCGGTCCGCCTGTGCTTTCCCCGTCCTCGGCCGTGTATCTTTTCCCCTTGACCCTTTTGGCCGGGGCATGTGCCGCCGCCCTGGCGGGGCTGCTCGTCGCCTTCCCTTCCTTTCGCACCCGCGGGGACTATCTGGCCATCATCACCCTGGCGGTCAACTACATCGTCAAGAGTTCGGTGGAAAACATCCAGGCCATCGGCGGCGCTCGAGGCTTCATGGGCATGCGCAAGGTCATCGAAGAGATGGAAGCGGTGTGGCGCATCCCGTGGATCATGTTGTGGATTCTCGTCTTTACGGGCCTTACCGTGTGGGTCCTGCACCGGTTCGTGTCGTCTTCCTACGGCAAGGGGATCGTGGCCATCCGGGACGACGAAATCGCCGCGGAAATCATGGGGGTGGACACGCGCCGCATGAAGCTCGCCGCCTTTATGCTTTCTTCCGGCATGGCCGGTTTGGCCGGCGGCCTGTTCGCCCACATCCTGGGCTATATCAACCCCGGCACCTTCACCATCATGAAATCCACGGAAGTCATGGTCATGGTCTATCTCGGCGGCATGGGGTCTTTGAGCGGGTCGGTGCTGAGCGCCGTTTTGTTCACCCTGATCCTGGAGGTTCTTCGCCCTCTCCAGGTCATCAAGTGGGTCGTCATCCCCCTTCTGCTCATCTTGCTCATGCTGTGGCGACCGGAAGGCATCATGGGCGACCGGGAACTCACCGACGTGTTTCCCAGACTGCGCCGATGGTTTTCGGCGGACAAAGGGGACGTCCATGGCGCTCCTTGAAATTCGCAGGCTCACGCACTTTTTCGGCGGCCTCCGGGCTGTGGCCGACTTCAACCTCCGATTGGAAGGCGGCGAACTCCTGGGCCTCATCGGCCCCAACGGAGCCGGCAAAACCACCGTGTTCAACCTGGTGTGCGGCTTCTACAAACCCACGGAAGGCGACATCTTCTTTCTCGATAAAGACATCGCCGGCCTGCGCCCTCATGCCGTGACGGCCATGGGCATCGCCCGCACCTTTCAGAACATCCGATTGTGGAACACCCTGTCCGTTTTCGACAACTTATGCATCGCCCAGCATTTTCGGTTGGGATACGGCCTGGGAGACGTCGTGCTGCGCACGGGCCGCTTTGTGACGCGGGAACGTCATGTGCGCCGCACCGCCGAAGAACTTCTGGAAATCATGGGCTTGCGCCATTACGCCCAGGAACGGCCTGGAAACCTTCCCTACGGCATGCAGCGACGGTTGGAAATCGCCCGGGCTTTGGCGACGCAGCCCAAGCTGCTTTTGCTCGATGAGCCGGCGGCCGGCATGAACCCTGGCGAAATCGACCAACTGGTGGAAACCATCCGATGGATCCGCGAATCCTTCACCTTGACCATCTGGCTCATCGAACATCACATGCGGGTGGTGATGAGCGTGTGCGAACGCGTGCAGGTGTTGGATTTCGGGCAAACCATCGCCGACGGCCCGCCCGAAGCCATCAAACAGGACCCGAGGGTGATCCAGGCCTACCTGGGGAGTGAAGAGCTGAGTCATGCTTGAGGTGATCGACCTGCACGTGCGCTACGGCAACATCGAAGCCCTCCACGGCATCTCCTTTACCGTGCGGGAAGGGGAGATGGTGGCCTTGCTGGGCGCCAACGGCGCCGGAAAAACCACCACCCTGCACACCCTCATGCGGCTGCCTCCGCCGGAAGGCCCCGTCGTCACCAAAGGAACGATCCGGTTTCGCGGCGCGGACCTCATCGGCGCGCCGGCCCACGAGGTCGTCGCCGCACACGGGATCGGGCTGGTTCCGGAAGGCCGCCACATTTTCGGAAACCTCACCGTGATGGAAAACCTCCACATCGCCACTTTCGCCCGCAAGGACCGGGCGGCCATCAAGCAGGACCTGGATCGGGTCTTCGCCCTGTTTCCCCGGCTGGCCGACCGAAAGAATCAAAGAGCGGACACCCTGAGCGGCGGCGAACAGCAGATGCTCGCCATGGGCCGGGCGTTCATGAGCGGCGTGCGGTGGATCCTTTTGGACGAGCCGTCCATGGGTTTGTCTCCCCTCCTGATGCAGGAACTGTTTCGGGTCCTCAAGGAACTCAACGAAACGGGCACGACAATCCTCGTGGTGGAACAAAACGCCCATCTGGCCCTGCGCTACGCGCATCGGGCTTACGTGTTGGAAACGGGACGAATCGTCATGGAAGGACCGGCCCACGAACTGGCCCAAAATCCCGAAATCAAGAGGGCCTATCTGGGCTGAAGCGGGGAGAGCGCACCGATGAAGATCCTCATTTGCGATGGGATGCACGCCAAGGGTTTGGAGATTCTGCGCGCCGAACCGGATGTGGAAGTTCTGGCGCCGGATCAGCCCAGCCCGGAGGAAATCCGAGAAATCCTCCCGGAATGTGACGCCATGGTGGTGCGAAGCCGAACCAAAGTCACCGCGGCCCTGTTGGATCACGCCCCGCGGTTGAAAGTCGTGGGCCGGGCCGGCACCGGTGTGGACAATATCGACGTCCCGGCCGCCAGCGCGCGCGGCATCCTTGTGATGAACACCCCCGGAGCCAACGCCATGGCGGCGGCCGAACACACCATGGCGCTGATGCTGGCCCTGGCCCGCCATGTGCCCCAGGCCACCCAGTCCATGCGCGAAGGCCGCTGGGACAAAAAGCGCTTCATGGGCACCGAGCTTTACCAGCAAACCCTAGGCGTCGTGGGCCTAGGGAAAATCGGCACCATCGTGGCCGATCGGGCCCTGGGGTTCAAAATGAACGTCCTCGCCCACGACCCGCACATCACGCCGGAAACGGCGGCCATCCTCGGCACCGAATGGGTGCCCTTGGACGAATTGTGGCGGAAGTCCGATTTCATCACCCTTCACACGCCCCTGACGGCGGAAACCCGAAACCTCATCAATCGGGAAACGCTGGCCAAGATGAAACCCGGGGTGCGGATCATCAACTGCGCCCGCGGCGGCCTCATCGACGAAGAGGCTCTCTACGAAGCGCTCGTCTCCGGGCACGTGGGCGGGGCGGCCTTGGACGTTTTCGCCAAGGAACCTCCCGAAGGCAGCCCCCTGCTGTCTCTGCCCAACGTCATCTTCACCCCGCACCTGGGGGCGTCCAGCTACCAAGCCCAGGAAAATGTCTCCAGAGCCATCGCCTCGCAAATCGTCGACTACCTCAAACGAGGCATCATCCGAAACGCCGTGAACTTCCCGTCCATCAGCGCCCGGGAATACGACCGCATCCGGCCCTACATGATCCTGGCCGAACGGCTCGGCCATCTGCACGGCCAACTGAGCACGCCCATCGAACGGGTGGAGATCGAATACAGCGGACCGGAACTTCAAGAGTTGCCTTTGGATCCCTTGACCCAGAGCATCGCCAAAGGGCTTTTGGATCCCATCTTGGCGGAAAAGGTCAATCTGGTCAACGCCCCCATGCTCTTGCAGGAGCGCCAGATCCGGCTCACCGCCACCCGAACCTCGGAAGCCCGCGGCTACACAGGGCTCATCCGGGTCACCGTGGAAAGCAAGGGCCGAAAGCATTCGGCCACGGGCGCCGTCTTCCCCGGAAACGAAATCCGTCTCATCCGCCTGCACTCGTACCGTCTGGAAGCCGAACTGGAAGGCATCAACCTCATCATCCAAAACAAAGACATCCCCGGCGTGATCGGCTTCATCGGCACGACCCTCGGCAATTTCCAGGTGAACATCGCCAACATGCACCTGAGCCGCACGCCGGAGCGGGACAAGGCCGTGGCCATCATCCGCGTGGACACCGAAGCGCCCCCGGAGGCCTTGAACGCCCTGAAGGCTCATGCCGCCATTCTTTCCGTGGAACAGGTGCGGTTGTAACAGGGCCAAAAAAGAACCTGCCCGGCCGGAGGGGGGAGCCGGGCAGGCCAAGGAGGGGTTAGGAGAAGGCGACATCGCGTCAGCCTACCTGATGCGATGATAACGACGCCCTGAACGGAATTCAACCCCTTCGGATCCACATCTTTTGTGACATTTCTTTTGCCGACCGCATCAGAGACTCACGCGGTGGACCCAGCCGAAGGGATCGTCCTTTTCCCCGTATTGGATTCCGGTGATTTCGTCGTAAAAACGCTTCGACCATTCCCCGACGCCACCGTCGGCTACCCTGTACGTCTTGTCTTTGAAGCACACTTCGCCCACGGGGGAAATGACGGCGGCCGTGCCCGTGCCGAAGATTTCTTTCATGGCGCCCGACGCCACAGCTTCGATGACTTCGTCGATGGTGATGGGCCGTTCATGGACCGTCAGGCCCCAGTGTCTGGCCAAATGGATGACGGAATCGCGCGTCACGCCGGGAAGGATGGAACCGGCGAGGGGCGGGGTGACCAGTTCCTCCTTGATGAGGAAAAAGATGTTCATGGTGCCCACTTCTTCCACGTAGCGACGTTCCACGGCGTCCAGCCACAACACCTGGGTGTAGCCTTTCTTCTTGGCCACTTCCTGAGCGTAGAGGCTCGCCGCATAGTTGGCCATGGTCTTGGCTTCCCCCACACCGCCGCGCACGGCCCGCACGTACTCATCCGTGACGTAAATTTTGACCGGGTTAAACCCTTCCGGGTAGTACGCCCCCACGGGGCCCGTGATGACATAGTGGATGTATTCCGCAGCCGGCCGCACCCCCAAGTGGGGTTCGGAAGCGATCATGGTGGGGCGGATGTACAGGGACGCTCCCTTGCTTCGCGGCACCCAGTCCACGTCCAACCGGATGAGCGTCTCAATGGCCTGAAGATGAAACTGAACGTCCACTTCCGGCATGCACAGGCGCTTCGCGGACCGATTGAACCGCTTCATGTTTTCCAAAGGACGAAAGAGGTGGATGCGCCCGTCGGAGCACCGGTACGCCTTGAGACCCTCGAAAATGCCCTGGCCGTAGTGGAGCACCATGGCCGCCGGATCCAGAGACAAAGGCCCATAGGGAACAATCCTGGCGTTTCCCCAACCGTTGCCCGTTTGGTAATCCATGATGAACATGTGGTCGGTAAAAACTCTGCCGAAAACCAAATCCGCATCCGCCGGCCGTGTTTTTCTCTGTCCCGGCGCCACCGCATGAATGGCGATCTCCATCGAATCCCTCCCCCACGTTGCCTCGAACAACCGCTGCCATCCCAAAGCTCCGGGCCCCGCGCCCGAAAGCCGAACCACTCTAATGGGACAAAATCTTGCTCAGGAACAACCGGGTCCGCTCGTTTTGCGGGTTGGAAAAGAAATCCTGCGGGGGCGCACTTTCGATGAGACGCCCCTCATCCATAAACACCACCCGATGGGCCACCTCCCGGGCAAACCCCATTTCGTGGGTGACCACCACCATGGTCATGCCTTCCTTGGCCAGATTCTTCATGACATCCAAAACTTCGTTGATCATCTCCGGGTCCAAGGCCGAAGTGGGTTCATCGAACAGCATGATCTTCGGCCGCATGGCCAGGCCCCGGGCGATGGCCACACGCTGCTGCTGGCCCCCGGAAAGCTGCGCGGGATAGTGATGCGCCTTGTCGCGAATCCCCACCTTGTCCAGGATTTCCAACGCCAAGTCCTCGGCATCCTGTCTGGACATCTTGCGGACCTTCATGGGCGCCAGGGTGATGTTTTCCAAGGCCGTCATGTGCGGGTAAAGGTTAAATTGCTGGAAGACGAAGCCGATCTCGGCCCGAAGCTTCGTGATGTCCGTTTTGGGGTCCGCGAGATCCATCCCGTCCACGATGATGGTTCCCTTCTGAATGGGCTCCAGCTTGTTGATGCACCGGATCATGGTGCTCTTGCCCGACCCGCTGGGACCGCAGACGACGACCACTTCGCCGGGATCCACCGTGAAATCGATGTCTTTCAGCACATGCAAAGGACCGAACCACTTGTTCACGCCCCGAAAAAGAATCATGGGCATCGCCGGCTCCACGGCCGAAGTCGCCTCTCTCATGTGCCTCCCCACCTGCGTTTGCAAACATCTTTCGCCTACACCATACGCCACCCAAGGCCGCTCTGCAAGAATCGAAAAAACCCGCCCATCCCAAAACCGAAGAGGCCGCCCGAGGATCATCGAAAATACCTATTTGACATATGGGTCTGTTCGGTCGTAAGCACCATTTGCGCGCAAGGGATCGCTAAGGCCCACTGAAGCGGACGACGGTTTTCGGGGGCAACGGCGCTGGGCGCCCCGCGGGCTGCAAACCCGTCGGCCCGGTCTCATCAACCGGGAGGAGGTTCGATTCCCCTTGCCCCCTCCAATCGGGAGTACCCTCCATGCCGGACACCCAGGACTTCGAACCCAGAATCCTTCTCTATTGCTGCCAATGGTGTTCGTACACGGCGGCGGATCTTGCCGGCGCCATGCGGTTGTCCTACCCCCCCAATGTCTATATCGTGCGCGTGCCCTGCACCGGACGGGTGGACATGTTGCATCTGCTGAAGCCCTTGGAAGAGGGGGCCGATGCCGTCTATGTGTCGGGATGCCTCCCTGGGGAATGCCATTACGTTTCGGGCAACCTCAAAGCCGCCAAGCGCGTGGCCCGAGTCCAAAAAATCCTCCAAGAGCTGGGGATCGATCCGGAACGGGTCGGCATGGTGTACAATTCCGCCTCCATGGGACCCCAGTTCGCCCAATGCTGCCGGGACATCACCGAGCGCATTCGAGCCTTGGGCCCCCTCTACGGGTCTGCACCCTCCGACAAGGAACCTGTCCCCCTTGAAGCCGCAGCCCAGTAAGAGAGCCCATTCCGCCGATTCCTGCATGCCGCCCGCGGCTCAAACCCCATAGACCAAGACACGGGGGAACCCATGGGCCGAGTCGTCCTCATCGAGGATTTCAAGAGGCAAAAATTGGCGGATCGAGCCTTTCGCACCTGGCGTCGTTTCTTTCCGGAACATCCTTCATGGAACGCCGGCACCGCCTGGAAGGACGTGAGCGATGCCGTCCTTCTGGCTTTCGGCGCGGAAACTCCTGAAGCGCAAACGGCGCTCCATGATTTGATCATGGTCTGTCAGGAACGCGGCCGGGGAGAGGATTTTGAGGCGCAGGCTTTCGAAAGCTTTTGCCGGCTCCTGAACGGCTACTTTTACCTTATGGACCAGGCGCGGTTCGAAATCATGGCCCGCCTGGGCTGGGTGGATCGCTCGGAAGGGACACGGAAACCGATCCTGGATCTGGCGCGGCACCCGTTCATCTACGAACCCGCCGCCATGGCGGACCTTCCGGTCCCCCGCCTCGACCATCCGGGTTACGACGAAGACCGCCAGGGGAACGGCATGGAGCGTGCCGTGATTGTGCGTAAAGCCGTGCCCGAAGCGATCCGCCGAATGAAATCTCGGCTGGAACGTCGAACGGGCTGCTGACCGGGAAGGAGTGACCATGAGCGTTCCATGCCCCATCGGGATCGCCGGCCATGTGGACCACGGCAAAACAACCCTGGTGAAGGCCCTCACGGGCTGGGACACGGATCGGCTGGAGGAAGAAAAACGCCGGGGGTTGACCATCGAACCGGGGGTAGCCCCCTTGGTTTTGCCCAGCGGCCGCCGAGTGGCCTTGGTGGACGTGCCCGGACACAGGGATTTCCGAAAGAACACCATTCGAGGCTTGAGTGCCGTGGGGGCGGCGGTCTTGGTGGTCGCCGCCGACGACGGCGTGATGCCCCAGACGTTGGATCATCTGGAAATTCTTCGCTATATGGGCGCCGGAACCGGCTTTACGGTGCTCAGTAAAGCCGACCTGGTGGATTCGGAAACCCTGGAACTGGCCGAGTTGGAAATCCGGGAGCTGGTGCGCGGCACCTTTCTCGAAGGCTGCCCGGTTGTGCCTTTTTCGGCGGTGGATCTTCGCGGACTGCGCGAAATTCTGTCGGCTCTGGAACAACTCGCCGAAACGTCTCGACCGGAAGCCGTCCACCCCGTCTTTCGTTTGTGGATCGATCGCGTGATCCACGCGGCCGGATTCGGCACGGTGGTCTCGGGCACAGTGCTTTCGGGAACGCTCACGGAAGGTGACTCCGTGGAAATCCTTCCGGCCGGGCTCGTGGCCACGGCCCGCTTTCTCGAAACCCATCACGAAAGGGTTCCCAAGGTGGAAGCGGGCATGCGGGCCGGCATCAATCTGCGCGGTGTGCCGACCGACGCGTTGGATCACGGCATGGCGCTGGTGACGCCGAACTACGCCGCGTCGGCTTTCTATCTCAACGTCTGTCTGGACATCTCGCGACACGCCCCCCGGCCGCTGGCCACGCGGACACGGGTCAAGATCCATGTGGGCACGGGTTGCCACAACGCCCTAGTCGTTCTCATGGACCGGGACATGCTGGCCCCCGGGGAAACGGGTTTGGCCCAGCTGCGCCTGGAAAAACCCGTGGCGGCTTTATCTCGAGACCCCTTCGTCATGTGCTCCGTGGACCTGGAGGCCGTCCTCGGCGGAGGGGTCGTTCTGGAGGTTTCGGGACAAAAATTTCGGGAACGCAAGGCCCCGAAAGTCATCCCGTTTCTCCGGTGCCTCATGCAGGAAGACGTGCCCGGGGCCGTGGACATGCTCTTTGATCGCACGGGGCATCGCGCCGTGAGCCTCACCGAGATCACGCGGGCGACGGGATTCCCGAGCCGAGCCGTGGCCGAGCATGTGGAACGGGCGTGCCGGGACGGCCGTTATGTGCGGGTCGGGGAAAACCGCCTCCTGCCCAAGGCTTCCTACAGTCATCTCGCCCGGGAAGTTTTTCGGGCCCTTTCGGAAATTCTGGCGGAAAACCCCTTGAAAACCGCCGTAAGCCCTCAGGAAATCCGGCACCGGGTCGATACGGCCATGGATGACGCCACGGCTGAATCCATTCTGGCCGATTTGGAAGCGCGCGGCACGGTAGCCCGGGACCCCACCGGGTACCGTCTGCCGGACCGCGTGACGGCCCTTCCGCGGCGTCAGCAGGAAATCGTCGACAAAGTCCTGAGTTACGCCAAGAAGCTGGGGTGGCGCACCTTCGCCGTGGGCACCTTTTGCGACGATCACGGCGAACGATATCCGCGGCCGGAAGTCCAAAAGATCGCGGATTACCTCACGGCGCAAAAAACTCTCGTGCGCCTCCGGGACGGCCGATACATGACCCGGGAAGCCTTGGAAGAAGTCAAAGAGATTGTTCGAACCAAAATCCTCCGAGACGGAAGCGTGACCATCGCCGACTGCACGGCGCTTTTCGGTTTCGGTCGCACCCGTGGGATCAGTATCCTCGATTATTTGGATTCCATCGGCATGACCATCCGCGTGGGGGATCGAAGGGTCCTTTCGGAACAATACGCCAAAACGTTCTGGAACGGCCGCAGCAAAGATCAGGGCGCGCCGTAAATCTTTATGAGGCTCTTTTTGAGGCGCCACCGGTTCCAGTAGGTTCGGGGCGACCCGGCCGCAAGGGTCCGACCGTGGGCCGCCCGGACCGGGTCCTGGATAAAGTCCGCAAGGTGGACGGCTTTCAGCCCGGAACGCCGCAAAAACGCGGTGCATCCCGCGCAGGCCGTGACGACGACGCCCCCGTCGGCCTCAGCCTTTCGGCGCTCAGCCCACCGCCGGGCCAGATCCGGCGAGACGGAACCGACGGCGCCGCCTTCCCCGCAACATAGGGTGCGATCACCTGCCCTCTTCGGTTCACGAACCGATAAACCCAGACGGCGCACGGCCCTTCGGACGGCCTCCCGAGCTTCGGGCACCTCCCGGTACGGGCACGGGTCGTGAACGAGCACGTCGCCGGAGACGGTCCCCGCGGCCAAAAGCCGGCCTAAGCCCTCGGTTTCCCAGACGGTGACCGTTTCCAGGCCCGTGGCGTAAGTCCGAAAAACTTTGTGGCAGCTCGGGCAGGCGGTGAGCACCCTTCGGACGCCCTGTTTTTCAAGAAAGGCCACGAGAGGAAGAAAAGCGCTTTGAAAAAACTCGTGCCGTCCCAAATCGTGGGAGGGTTTAATGCAGCAATCCAAGACGATTCCCACGGAGGGGTCGGCTTCGCGCAGGGCCCGCACAAGGCGCCGGACCGCCTGGGAATGGGTTCCAGGGAGCGCGCAGCCGGGGAAAAAAACCGTCCGGCACCCCGAAGGGATCCGGCGCCAGGCGAGCCACGGGGAACGGCCTCGGGCCTCATAGGCGAGGAGCCGGCCGTAGGGGCGCAGGCTTACAGAGCCGCGCCTCACCGCCATGCGGCGCAGTTCCAAAAAGAACCTTTCGGGGGAAAGCCCTTCCGGGCAGACTGCGCCGCACAAGGCGCAAAGGCTGCAGGCGTAGGGGTTGACCGCTTCCTGGGGGGCCTGTGCCGCAAGGAATCGCCCGGCGAGATCTCCGGGCGTGCCGTAGCGCTGCAAAAAAGCGCATTCGCGAACGCAGGCGCGGCACATGGTGCAGCCATCTACGAGGGCCTTTGCTTCAAAAGCGGCCCCGTCGCCTCCGTCGCCGTCCGGCCCGGCAAAATGACGGTCCGACATGACGTTTTCCCTTGTGTGCTCGTCCCACCATCGGTTGGGGCGGCATCGCACATTTTTGTTGTAGGGGCGGGCCTTGGCCCGCCCGGCATCGGCTCCCCCCGCGCGGGCGGTTTGCCCGGCTGGGTAATTTTGTGTTGGGGTTCGCTGCGCTCACCCCAACCTACGAGGGTGCGGCGTCGCGGACTCTAAAAACCCGCCCGTTAATCCCGTGCCCGATCCACGGTCAACACGGCTCCCACAAAGGCCGCCGCCCCCAAGGCCCCCAAAAGGAGATACGCAAACCCATCCGGCGTGCCCCCGAGGGCGGCCGTTCGCATGGCCGAAGAGGCATGGGTGATGGGCAGGAACTCAAGGATCTTCTGCGCCCACGCCGGCAAATGGGCCAAGGGGAAAAAGGTCCCTCCGAGAAACGCCATGGGGGTGATGATGAAATTGTTCATGAAAGCCTGGTCCGCATGGGACTTGACCACCATGGCCAAGGAGACGGCCAGCCCCGAAAAAAACAGACTGTTCAGAACGAACGCGCCCCAAAAGGCCACGTTGTAAGACAAGACCACCCCGAACACGGCCCCCAACCCGATGATGACGCCGCCGGCCAGCACGGCCCGGCTCACCCCGGCGAGCACCTCCCCGAGCACATATTCCACATGGCTCATGGGCGCCGCTTGGAACTCCTCGAAAATGTGCCAGTAAAACCGCGCGATGTTGATTTCGCTCCCGATGGCGAAAGCCTGCGTCATGCTCGTCATGGCCGCCAGACCCGGGATGAGAAAGTCCAGATAATCCACGCCTTGGATCGTCACATGACGGCCCATGCCGTACCCGAAGGCGATAAGGTAGAGGAGCGGGGCGACGGACCACGAAAAGAGTTGCCGAAAAAAGCGGCGGCGCAGGATGAGCATCTCCCGAAGATAGACGGCGAGCCACGGACGGTTCATGCGACTTTCTTTCCCGTGTAGGTGAGGAAGACATCTTCCAGGTTGACGCGGCGCAGCGTGTAGCCGTTGGGCTGTTCCTCGCCGTAGAGGCGGGCCGATTCCCTGTCGGGAAAATATCGGGTGTCCATTTCGTTTTCTCGGTAGGTATCCACGGCCCATTGGCCCAAGGCGTCCATGAGCCGCCGCGGGGCGTCCAGAGCCACAATCCGCCCCTCGTCGACGAAGGCCACCCGATCCGCCAGAAATTCCGCCTCCTCGATGTAATGGGTGGTGAGAAAGACCGTTACGCCGTCTTGCTGGATCTTTTTAATGAGGGTCCAGATGCGTCGCCGGATGGCGGGATCCAGCCCCACGGTGGGTTCATCGAGAAAGAGGACCCCGGGCCGATGGAGCAAAGCCCGGGCGATCATGAGGCGCCGTTTCATACCGCCGGAGAGGCGTTTGACCGGGCTTGTGCGTTTTTCGTCCAGCCCCACGTAGCCCAGAAGCTCGTCGATGCGATGCCGAATGTCGTCGGTGCGCATCCTGTGGAGTCGTCCGTGGATGAGGAGGTTTTCTTCCACGGTGAGTTCCGCATCCAGGTTGATGTGCTGCGGCACGAGCCCTTGGTGCCGTTTCGCCATGAGCGGTTCCTTTTCCACATCGTGGCCGCCGACGAGAGCGCGGCCGCCGCTCGGCCGGGTGAGTCCCGTAAGGATCCGGATGGTGGTTGTCTTGCCGGCGCCGTTGGGCCCGAGGTAGGCAAAAAGTTCCCCGGCCGAGACGGAAAGACTGACCCCTTTGAGGGCCTCGACCGTTTTGTAGCGCTTTTTCAAATCCAAAATTTCGATCATGGCCTTCCTCGGGGCCCGGTTCTATTGTTCGATCTTTGAAAAAGCTCTTCGGCCATGGATCGGATCTGGTCGGCCATGGCCAGCCGTTGGAGCCACCGCTCGGGAATGGCCGAGGCGCCGTAGTGGGCGCCGGCGATTTGGCCGCAGACGGCCGCCGTGGTGTCGGCATCATCGCCGAGGTTTGCCGCCATGAGCACGGCTTTTTCGAAGCTTTCCGTCCGGGCGAAACAATAGAGAGCGGCTTCCAGGCATTCGACCACATAGCCCGAGCCGCGAATCCGGTCCACGGGTTTTTCGAGAAAGTCGCCCCGCGCGATGGCGATAATTTTTTCGCACTGGAGCTCAAGGGGCGGGCGCCTTACATCGTCTTCGGGCAGGTGCAGAAGCTTTTCCTTCGCCTCGCCGGCCAAAGCCCTCACCAAGATATCGGCCAACAAGCGGCACGCCTCCACGCATTCGGCCGCCCCGTGGGTCGTTCGGGAACTTTCCCCGGCGTAATGGATCGCCGTGGGCTTATCGGGGAAATAAAAAAGCGGCACGGGAGCCAATCGCATGATGCAGCCGTTTCCGGCCGAACGGGGATCCTCGGGTCCCGAGAACGGTTCGCCCGTTTGGCGAAAGTGTTCCAGAGCCCGCCGCACGGTATTGCCGATATCGAAACACCTCCCGGTGGAACTCCAGTAGCCTTCGTCGTACCAACGCCGATAGCGCTCCATCTGGTCCCGGGGGTCGAAGCCGTCGCATACCAGGAGGCTTTCCGCGAGGCACAGGGCCATGGAGGTATCGTCGGTCCACCGGCCCGCTTCGAGACGGAACGGACCGCCGCCCACCATATCCGTGAGGGGTTCGAAGGTGCCTCGGGAGTGGAATTCCACGGTGGTTCCTACGGCATCCCCGCAGGCGAGCCCCAGGAGGCAACCCGCGAATCGATCTTTGGTTTCGACGCCGTGGCCTTCCGGGCCTGGGGCGGAGAAGATCTTTTTTTTCTCGTTCAAAACAAATCCTTTCGACGATGCCGAAGCGACGGGAGTTTGGCGCGAACCGCCCGGACGCGTTCGGCGGACACCGGGGCGATGAGGCAGTCTTCGTCTTCGGTGGCGCTGGCGACGGGGACGCCGAAGGGGTCGAAGACGGTGCTTCGGCCGCAGAACGCCTTTCCGATGAGATTGCAGCCCGCGGTGTAGAAGGTGTTCTCGATGGCCCGGGCTCGAAGCAGCGTCAGCCAGTGCTCTTCTTTCATGGACCCTTGGTACCAGGCCGAAGGGATTATGACCAATTCGGCTTCGTTATCAGCCAAAAAGCGAAACAATTCTGGGAAGCGAAGATCGTAGCATAGGGCCAGACCCACGCGGAAGCCCTTGAGGGACACAATGGGCGGGGGGGCGGCCCCCGGGACCATGGTGTCCGACTCTCGGACGCTAAGGGCATCGAAGAGGTGGAGTTTTCGGTATTTGGCCAGCAGCCTTCCGTCGGCGTCAAAGAAGACGGCGGTGTTGAACACGCGATCGATGTCGGGCGACGGCTCCCAGACGCCTGCCACGACGGCCGTGTGGAAGTCTGCGGCGATGGCGGCCAGCTCGCCCACAAAGTCCGTCTTAGGCTCGCGCACAAAGCGCACGGGTGGGTGATCCTGAGAAGGAAGCCCCATGAACATTTCGGGGAAAACGAGGAGGTCCGCCCCCCTTTCGTGGGCGCATTGGGCGAATCGCCGGGCCTTTTCCAGATTTCGGGCGGGATCGCCGCTTCCCTCCACTTGCGCCAGAGCCACGGTGAGTGTCGCGGTCACGTTGGCCTTTCCCTTTTTGTTCGTCGCGGCAAACGCCGGCTGCCGTTTCCGGCTCCCCTTGTCTATATCAACCCCCGGCCCGGCACACAAGCCTCGAGGCGCGGCAGAGGGCCCGGGAAGGCCATCCCCGTTGATGAGTCAAGAAAGTTCGGCCTGCATTCCTCTGTGCCTCGTCTTACCGACATAGGACAATCGCCGTCGGCGGTGCCCCCACCCTTTCATCCCGCTTCAACAGCACCGCGGCGATTTAGGCCGCGGAAATCCGTTGACGTGGTAAGGGCCGAGCCGAACGACGACTGCTTCAATGGGGCCGCGGCGATTTAGATCGCGGAAATCCAACGCGGGCTCATCACATCGAGGCCGCAACCGGTCAGCTTCAATGGGGCCGCGGCGGTTTAGGCCGCGGAAACGACACTCCGAGCGCTGTTGCGATTTGCCCTTTCCGCGCTTCAATGGGGCCGCGGCGGTTTAGGCC
>CALGPN010000033.1 GCA_937960435.1 uncultured Desulfosoma sp. | reverse complement strand
GGCCGTCCTGGGGAAGTCGGCGTTCCGCGATGTCCAGGCGGCTCATGATCTTGAGCCTGGAGATGATGGCGTTTCGGAGCTGATAAGGCGGGCGCATGACTTCGTAAAGAAGGCCGTCGATGCGGTAGCGCACCCTCATGACTTTTTCATAGCATTCCACGTGAATGTCGCTGGCCTTCTTGCGGATGGCATCCAGCAGGATGAGGTTGACGAGCTTCACCACGGGGGCTTCGCCCGCCGCGCTTTCCAAGTGGACCAGGTCGATTTCCTGGGACCCTTCCACGACGTCCACATCCGCTTCTTCGCGGATCATGCCCATGACGGCTTCGAGACTCTCTTCGGAGCCCGCGGTATGGACGTTTTCGATGGCCTTCTTGATGAGGCTTTCCGGGGCGATGTGGACGCGGATGTTCTTTTGGGTGATGAAACGAATGTCATCGATGGCGAAGAGATTCCCGGGATCGGAAATGGCCAGGTGCAGGGTCGTCCCCGTCAACCCCAGAGGGAACACCTGATATTTGATCATGACCTGCGGGGAGACGATCTTCAAGACGTCCTTGGACACGGAGAGCCGCACGGGGTTGACCACAGGCACTCGGTATTGTTTGGCCAAGAATTCGGTGAGCGTCGCCTCTTCAAGGACGCCCTGTCGAATGAGTATCGTTCCCAGACGATCCCCGTTGCGGCTCTGTTCTTGCAACGCGCGCTCGAGATCGTTGGGCGCGATCAGCCCCGCTTCGAGAAGCAGTTGCCCGATCTTGTTCCGTTTGAGCGAAGGCCGATCGGCTGCTTTGTCTTGTGGATCCATGGAGTTCATCATCACAGCGCGTTTGTGCGCCCCCCTGCGTTCGCCATCGTGCACAGGTCTCTCTGAAGAGATCGCCCTTTTTAAAAAAAACTTTAACATGTTTTCCGCAGCGGGTTCACGTGTCGAGGCAGGATTTCAGAAATAACTATAGGGCTCAACGGGTTAGCCGGATTTTTCGGTTTTGCGAAAAAGTTTCTCCGTCTCAAAAAATTCTTGGGAATGACGCTTGACAGTGAAATTTTCGTGAGTACTATGTCGCCGATTTTCAGGGAACATCACAAGACGAAAACGGAGGTGATCGCCATGATTTGTCAAACGGTGAAGGCGGGTACGGACTGCGCCTTCATGACCAAAGCGGGCTGTGGGTACAACGGGGGCACTTGCCATCAGGTGGTGGAACAGTGCGAAGGATGCCAGCGGGTCGTCGAGGTCCCGGCGGGGCGTTTTTGCGCCAGCTATCCCAATCCCGGCATCAAGTGGAAAACGGGTCATTGCAATTTCGCGACTCACGTGAAAGCGCCTGTGACCACGCAGCAGGTGAAGATCAACCCGCTCAAAGCATCCAAGCGGGCATCCAAAGCCAAGTAAATCGCACCATCCTCCGGGATGACAAGGAGAGCGGCTCGTGTGGTTTATGCCCCGTGAGTGGCTGCTCTCTTTTTTTTTGCCTTTTTCCTTCCGTTTTTCGCCTCGCCCTCCCTTAGGATGAAAAAGGACTTCATGGGCACGATGATTCCCTCGCGCCCTGCCCGCTCCGGAAAGGGGGGACCTGTGTGTCCGCGCCCGAAGCCCGCGCCTGTAGGGGCGGGCCTTGTGCCCGCCCGGAAGTTCCGGGGATATCCGCTGATCCCATGCCGCATTGCCGCAAGTCCCGTAGGGGCGGGCCTTGTGCCCGCCCGAAAAGGGGACATGAGGAAGGATTCCCATTGACTTGGGCTTCCAGCGTGGATATGTGATGGTCTCACTTTCGACCGCTTAGGTCCGCATGACGAATTCCGCAAGGAATAACGAAAGGTTCGAAGAGTCGTGGGAGCAAAAATTCTTACGGGAAATCAAACGGCGGCTTTGGCGGCCAAACTGTGCCGGGTCCAGGTCATCGCCGCTTACCCCATCACACCCCAGTCCAAGATTCCCGAAGTGCTTTCCGAATACGTGGAAAGCGGCGAACTTCATGCCGAATTCGTCCGGGTGGAAAGCGAGCATTCGGCCATGGGGGTCTGTATTTCCGCCTCGCTTGTGGGCGCTCGGGCCTTTACGGCGACGGCCGCCAACGGGTTGGCCTACATGCACGAACAGCTCCACTGGGCGGCGGGAGCCCGCGTGCCCATCGTCATGCCGGTGACCAACCGAGGCCTGGGGGCTCCGTGGACGATCCTCAACGACATGCAAGACAGCATCGCCCAGAGGGACACCGGTTGGATGCAGTTCTATTGCCTCAACAACCAGGAAATCCTCGACCAGGTCATCCTGGGCTACAAGGTGGCCGAAAGGCTGCTGGTGCCGGTGATGGTGTGCTTTGACGGCTTTCGCCTCTCCCATACCATGATGCCCGTGGACGTCCCAGACCAAGAGGCCGTGGACGAGTATCTCCCCCCCTTTCGGCCGGCCTACGAACTGGATCCGGAACGTCCCGTCAACATCAACCCCGTGGTCATGACCGACCCGATCCCCGGCGTGGACGGGCGCCTCTGGCCCGGATACATGGGCATTCGGCGGCGCCTTCAGGAAACCCTGGAATCCGCTTTGGACGTGATCGCGGAAGAAGGCCGTACTTTCGGCGCCCGATTCGGTCGAAGCTACGAAGACCCTCTTTATCGGTACCGCACGGAGGATGCCGAGATTCTCTTCGTGACCATGGGTTCCTTGGGCAGCGAAGCCTCCGAGGCGTGCGATCTCCTGAGGGAACAGGGGGTACGCGCCGGGGTCGTGGGGCTGCGCCTCTTCCGGCCTTTTCCTGTCAAAGCCGTGGCCGAGGCTTTGAGCCGTGTGCCGCGAATGGCCGTGGTGGAAAAAGCCATCAGTTACGGCCTGGAAGGGGCCTTGGCCACCGAAGTCAAAGCCGCCCTTTACGGGCTGAACGGCGCTCGGCCCATTGCCGTCAATTTCATCGTGGGCCTCGGGGGAAAGGACGTCAAACCCGTCGATCTGTGTGAAGCGGCGCGCCGGACCCTGAGCGTCGAAAGCCATGGGAACGCCCCTCTTCACCCCGTTTGGCTCTCCAACGAAATCTGAGACAAGGACACGCCATGGCCACAGCACTTCTGGATCTTCCCGAAAAGGAATACATCCTTCCCGGCACCCGAACCTGCGCGGGATGCGGCCTTCCCATCGCCTACCGCCACATGCTTAAAGCCTTGGGCCCCAAGACCATCGTCACCCTGCCGGCCTGCTGCCTGACCATTTTGCACGGCATGTACCCGAAAACACCGGTCCTGGTGAACGCCGTCAACAATGTCTTCGGCGGCACCGCCGCTTCCGCCTCGGGGCTCGTCGCGGGTCTAAAGGCCCTGGGAAAAGACGATTACACCGTCCTGGCCATGGCCGGGGACGGGGGCACGTTCGACATGGGCATCCAGGCTCTGAGCGGTGCCGCGGAAAGGCAAACGAATTTCATTTACGTCTGCTACGACAACGAAGCTTACATGAACACGGGGGTCCAGCGTTCCAGCGCCACGCCCGCCGGAGCCATCACCACCACCACCCCCGTGCACCCGAAGGAACAGCCCAAGAAGGATTTTATCCAAATCATGGAGGCCCACCACCCGGCGTATCTGGCCACCACTTGCTCTTCCTACCCACTGGACCTCTATGACAAGTTTTCCAAGGCTCGCGGGATTTCCGGGACGCGCTTCATCCATTTGGCCATTCCCTGCCCTGCCGGATGGGGCTACCCCACCAAGGACACCGTCAAGATCGGGCGCTTGGCCGTGGAAACGGGAGTGGTGGTGCTCTACGAGCTGGAAAACGGGGTTTTCCGCCTCACGGGAAAAAGCCTCAACCTGGCCAAGACCCGCCGAAAACGCCCCGTCGAAGATTACTTGAAGACCCAGGCGCGCTTCAGGAAGATGACGCCCGAACAGATCGAGGCCTATCAAAAGGCCATTGACGAACGGTGGGAGGGCTTCCTCAACCGCGCCGGGCTTTAAGGCTCCCGGCCTTGTCATCTTCCCGCAAAGATGTGGGGGCGCCCGCCCCCGTTTTTCAGATCCAGCGCACGAGGATGCTTCCCCAGGTAAAGCCCGCGCCGAAGGCCGACATCACCAGGTAGTCGCCCTTTTCCAGGAGATTCTTTTCCACCGTGGCTTCATAGAGGCATAGGGGGATGGTGGCGCCGGTGGTGTTGGCGTACCGGTCGATGTTGATGATCACCCGGTCCATGTCCAGACCCATGCGATTGGCGCACGCCTCGATGATCCTCAAATTGGCCTGGTGCGGGATGAACACCTTGACATCTTTTCCCGTCAGGCCGTTGCGCTCCAAGATTTTGACCGACACATCGGCCATTTCCGTCACGGCGAACTTGAAGACCTTTTTCCCCTCTTGATAGACGTAGTGCTCCCGGGCCTGCACGGTTTCCATGCTGGCGGGGCGGCGGCTGCCCCCCGCTTTCATATGCAGGTACGGCTCCCCGGCTCCGTCGATCCTTTGGATGAAGTCCAAGACCCCGTAATCTTCCTCTTCGCAGGGCTCCAAAAGCACCGCCCCGGCGGCATCGCCGAAAAGGACGCAGGTGTTGCGGTCCGTGTAATCGATGATGCTGCTCATCACATCGGCGCCGATGGCCAAAACCTTATCGTATCGGCCCGACTCGATCATCTGGACCCCTGTGGTCATGGAAAACACAAACCCGGAGCATCCCGCGGACACATCAAAACCCCACGCCTTTTCGGCGCCGATGGCCCTCTGGACCAGGCAGGCTGTGGATGGGAAAAACATGTCCGGCGTCACGGTTCCCACAATGATGGCATCCACTTCGGAGGCGGCCACGCCGGCCCTTTCCAGGCATTCCTGGGCGGCCCGGGAGGCCATATAGGAGCAGCCCAGGCCAAGGTCCAAGATGCGCCGTTCGCGGATGCCCGTGCGCGTGACGATCCATTCGTTGGTGGTGTCCACCATCTTTTCCAGGTCTTCATTGGTCAGCCTCCGTTCGGGAAGATATCGCCCCACCGAACGAATCCGAACCCGCCGTGTGCTCTTCATGGTCGATCCTTTCACATCACCCCTTTGTAATACCCGCCGTCGATGTGGATGGACGCTCCCGTGATGTAACCGGCCCTGTCCGAGGCCAGAAACGTTACCAGCGCGGCAAATTCCTCGGGAGTGCCCAACCGCCCCATGGGGATGGTCGCCCGCCATCGATCGATGATCTCTTCGGGCGTTTTCCCTTCTTTTTGGGCTGTGACCACGGCCAGGCTGCGCACGCGCTCGGTCAGGGTATAGCCGGGACAGACATTGTTGACCGTGATGTTGTATGGGGCCAATTCATTGGAAAGCGTCTTGGCCAACCCCACGACGCCGGATCGGATGGTGTTGGAAAGGATCAACCCGTCGATGGGCTGCTTGACGGAAACGGACGTCATGTTGATGATCCGGCCCCATCGCTTCTCCATCATGACCGGAACGGCTTCGCGCGTCATGACGATGGTGCTCATGAGGTTCAAGCGAAACCCGAAATGCCAGAGATCATCGTCGATTTCGAGAAACGTCTTGGCTGGCGGACCTCCTGCATTGTTGACCAAAATGTCCACAGTCCCGAAATGATCCAAACCCTTGCGGATAAAGTTTTTTGCCTGTTCTGAAACGGTCACGTCCGCCGGAACGCCGATGACCTCGCCGCCCGTCGCCGCCGCGATGTCTTCCACGGCCTTGGGCAGTTCCGGATCATCCAACCCGCAGATGGCCACCCTAGCTCCTTCCCGACACAACTCCATGGCCACGGCTTTCCCCAAACCCTGACTGGCTCCGGCCACAAAAGCCACCTTACCTTTCAAACCCAGATCCATGCCTCAACCCCCTTTCGGTTTCCGTTTCCTCTTCCGCACCGTTTTCGACAAGCCCCTGATGCAGCCGCTGCATTGCGGCGGTGTATCGTCCGGGTCTTTCGTAGATAAAAAAAGGCGGCGCCACACGGAGTTCCTGACCGGCGCCCTTGACGCATTCGACGTGGGCAAGCGTTGCCGGCGCCTCCACATGGGAATGGATGAGGATCAGCCGTTTCGGACGCAAGCCGGCTTCCACGGCGGCCACCATCAGATCATCCAATCGGGACGCCGGATAAATGACCGCACAGCGGCCCCCGTGCTTAAGCAGATAGGCTGCCGCGGCGAACATGTCCTGCACGGTGCCGGTGATCTCATGTCTCGCCGTCGCCTTTTGGGCATCGGGGTTGATCCTACCCGAAAGGGCCCGGCGATAGGGAGGATTGGACACCACCAGGTCAAACGCTTGGGGTGCGAAAACTTCGCGCACCTCTTTCCAGTCCATGGCATGGATAAAGACTCGACCGGCCAGGCCATTGGCTTCGACGTTCTTTCGGGCCAACTCGGCCAAGCGCGGCTGGATCTCCACCCCCTCCCAATGAGCCCCCAGGTTTCGTGCCGCAAAGGCGAGGATCACCACCCCACAGCCGGTGCCCAGTTCCATCACCCGGTCCTTGGCCTTTACGCGGGTCAGCCCGGCTAAAAGGACGGCGTCCACGGAAAACCGGTACCCTCGGCGGTCCTGACTCAGCACCAAAGAATCGCCGAACAAACGATCCGTCGTCGCCGTCCCTTCGGCATGGGCGACGCCCCCGTTCTCCTCCACGGCACCTTCCCTCCTCCAAGGGGTCCGTGAGTGACCAATCTCGCAACCACGGCGGATCATCGGAGACGAGAGGAGCACGAGACAGGAAGTGGATTCGCTTCAGGCGGTCGGCAACTCGACGACGTCTTCCGGGTCCATGGCATGCATGACAAGGCCGCTGTAAACCTTGGGGTAAAAATACGTCGCCTTGTGCGGCATGATCAAGCCCGCACGCGCCACGTCCCGCACTTGATCCACCCGTGTGGGATTGACGAAAAAGCCCATGACGGCCTCCCCGGACAACACCGTCTCTAATGCCTCATCTCGATCATGGCAGAACCGAATGTTTTCCGCGTCAGAAAGATAGGCGTCGTCCAGGCCCAAAAGGCCGCGAAGCAACAGGTGATCCACCACGACCACGTCCAAATCCTGGAGAACTTGGGGGAAGCCTTTTTCCGTGAGAAAGGCGCGGGTCGCGGAAGGATCCATTTTCAGCACCCGGAAGGCATCATCTCCCTTATGAATAAAGCCGATGGCCGTCTCCCTACGGGCCCGGAATGTTTCCAGGCTCTCGTGCCAGTCCTTTCGCCCCGCATCGGTCCTGGGAAAGGACAGAACATGGAAAAACGGCCGCCCTTTTTCTAGAAACTCGTTCGCCGAAGGGACATCCACCCGGGGCAGGAGCCGATGGGTGGGGAGCACCACAAGCCCGTCGTCTTCCATGGGACAAAAGTAGGTGAGCACGTAATGAAAAGGGGCTTCCGCGGGAGCGTCGGGGTGCGCCTTCATCATGAGACGGCGGTAGTTGAGAGCCGTCTCGTAACGATGGTGGCCGTCGGCGATAAAAATGTCCTTGTCCGCCATGAGTTCATGGACACGGCGGACGCGTTTGGGATCCGACAATCGAAAAAGGCGGTGTTCGCTTCCTTGGGAATCGGCGCACCGGGCCGCCTCCTCCGAGACGCCGGACTCGAAAAGCACCTCGCGCACCCGCCCTTCCGGATCGCTGAAAAGCACGAATATGGGGCTGAGATGGGCCCGGCATCGCTCCATGAGCGCCAATCGCTCGCTTTTGACCTTTTCGAAGGTGCGTTCGTGAGGCCGCACACACCCCGTACCGAATTCTTCCAGGCGCAAAAGGCCGAAAAAGCCCTTGCGCGTTTTTCGCCCGTCGCCGAGAGGATAATGGAGTTCGTAGGGGAAAAAGGCCGGTTGCGGCTCCCGCATGAAAACCCCGTCGCGGCGCCATTGCACGAGATAGCGGGCCGCCCGTGTGTGTGCGTTATTGTCCTCGGTGTCATCCGGTGCCGTCTTGCCCAGCTCCAGGCGGATCATGTTGTAGGGGTGCAGGGCGTAAAAGGCGTCTTGTTCGGCCGGGCTGATGATGTCGTAGGGGGGCGTGATCACACGGCCGAGATCATCGATGTGATCGGGGTTGTAACGGAGCGCGCGAAAAGGAGCCACCACAGCCATGAATCGTCAACCTTTCGTTGGAAGATGTCCGAAGGGCCCGGCCATGGGCCCGCCCATCGGTTCGGTGCGCCGGAACAGCGCCCTCCCTACCACACGACCGCCTCGGAGGCAAGAAAGGAGCGAAAATCGTAGCCGGAAAAGGGCAGCCCGTGGAAATCCGCGACCCATCGAGCCAGGTCGAGCCACTGGGCGCAGGCGTCCACCACGGCTTGGTCCCCCGAGGCGACGATGGCCCCCGAGCGGGGGAAGTGCCGTTCCGGGACGGGGACCGCCCGCGCTTCGCCCGAAAGGTTCAAACGCCGGAGCGCCTCACGGTAGCGGGCCGCCAGCTCGCCGCTTCGGCTCATGGGAGCATCGAAAAGAAAGTGGACCTCACGCGGCGGAAAAGCCTCGAGAAAGCGCGCCACCGCCATCACCGTCATCTCCGTAGCGGCCGTCGGTTTGTAATTCCGGGAAAGGGCCGCCACATCCCGCAGCGCCCCATCATTGGCCAGAACCATCGGCCGCCCAAGCGCCACACTTTCCACGGTGATGTGCACGTTGTGGCCGTCCACCCAGAGGGGTTGGTGGCGCCAGCGTGTGCCGCACACCCGCTTGGCAAGCCGACGCACCGCGATTTTTTCGGAAAAGACGCCTCGCCGCAGAATGTCCCGGTCCGCGCGATCGAGGTTGAAACGGTTGCCCACCCATTCCAAAGCGGCCGAGCGAGGATAAGCCAGGTTTTGAAACAGGAAAAAATCCCTTGCGGCCCGGTAAATCGTGACGGTGCGCTCCTCGTGATTATCCGCCGCTCTCCCGACTCCGGCGCACTTTCTGGGCATCATGGATCGGGCACCACGTGCACCACGACATAAAGGTCCCCTGGGGGACCGCCTCCCGGAGACTCCGCCCCGCGACCGGCCATCCTTAGACGCGTGCCGTCGTCGGCACCCGGGGGAATCCGCACCAGGACCGTTTCCACTCGGCCCCCCACACGATAAGAAATCCACCGTTCCTCGCCTTGAAGTCGGCGTGATTCGGCCAGCTCGATATGCACTTCCACGGAAGGCCCTTTGGTTCCGGCGCTGCGTTTCCCGCCATAGGAACGCTGCTCCAGGGGTTCCATACGCCCATAATGAAACCTCGAGCCGAAGAAAGGCTCATCTGCGAAAGCCTCGTGAAAAAGCTGCGCCAAAAGGTTTTCCCACGGGCCTTTTCTCATGAAGCGACGGCTGTCCTTCACAGACCCGCCCCAATCCCTTGCCGACGCCGGTGAATTTTGGCGCGAAAGGGGAAAATCGGCATCGTAGGTTTTCTTCTTTTCCGGATCCCCCAGAACCGAATAGGCTTCGTTGATTTCTTTTAGACGCTCTTCGCACTCCGGGTTCCCTTCATTTCGATCGGGATGGAGCCGACGGGCGAGTCTCCTATAGGCTTTTCGGATTTCGTCCGGGGACGCCCCCTTGGAAACCCCGAGAATGCGGTAATAGTCCTTCCGAGCCATGCGAAGATGCCCTCCACCCAAACCGCGGATGTTTTTCAGAGCACCTCATTATAGCAAAAAAAGGAAAGCCGCAGCGAAGAACGAACGCGAGAGATCTTTACAGCAGTTCCGATCGATGGACATCGCGGGGTTCCGGTCCCGTCTGACCGTATGCCTTGCACGCGTCTATCGAGGACACCTCAGGACATTGGCCTTGGGGGAGATTCGTCAAGGAGAAAAGGGATACGGGCACCCCCAAGGGGTGCCCCAACAACCCCCCTCATCACCCGTAGGTTGGGGTGAGCGCAGCGAACCCCAACACCACCAACCCCCAATCGCCGGGCAAGGAGAAAAATCTTCGCCCTGGACGAAAGGAAATGGTCGGTCAGGAGAGCTTCTCTGAAAAGGATTCGTTTTCCGGGAAGGGGAAATTCTTCCCCATTCCCGGAAACGCCCCATCGAGCCCGTGGATTGGGCTATTCATTGGTGGAGGATTTCTTTTCCTCCATCTTGCGCAGTTCTTCCGCCCGCAGTTCCTTGCGAAGGATCTTCCCCACCATGGTCTTGGGAAGCGATTCGCGAAATTCCACCGCCTTGGGCACCTTGTAAGCCGCCAGCTTGGATTTACAGAACTGGATGATTTCTTCTTCCGTCACCGTCTCGCCCGGTTTTGGGACGACGAAAGCCTTCACCGTCTCCCCGCGATACGGGTCGGGGACCCCCACCGTGACCGCATCGAGCACCTTGGGGTGGGCATACAGCACTTCATCGATTTCTCTCGGATAAATGTTGTAGCCTCCGGCGATGATCATGTCTTTTTTGCGGTCCACGATGAAAAAGTAGCCGTCCTCGTCTACGGTGGCGATATCGCCGGTGTACAACCAGCCGTCGCGCAGCGTGGCCGCCGTCTCTTCCGGCATGTTCCAGTAGCCCATCATGACCTGCGGCCCCTTGACAACCAATTCCCCAGGCTGCCCCGGCCCAACGTCGCTCACCCCGTCTTCCAGGCTCACAATCCGCGCATCGGTGCTCGACACGGGAATCCCGATGGACCCCGCCTTTCTCAACCCGCTGATGGGGTTTACATGCGTCACCGGGCTAGCCTCCGAAAGGCCGTAGCCTTCCACAATGATGCAACCAGTCATCTGTTCGAACTTGGTGAGCACTTCCACCGGCATGGGCGCCGATCCCGTGATGCAAAAGCGGATGGAAGACAAATCGTAATCCTTCACCTTCGGGTGATTGAGCAGGGCGACGTAAATGGTCGGCACACCCGGGAACAAGGTGGGCTTGCTCTTGTGAAGGAGTTTCAGAAATTCGTCGGCGTCGAATCGCGGAACCACAATGGTGGCGCAGCCGCCGTAAAGGGAAAAGTTCATGCAGACGGTCATGCCGAACACATGAAAGAAAGGCAAAATGGCCACAAGCCTTTCTCTGCCCCACCGAAAATCGGGGAACCATGCGGCCACTTGCAGCACATTGGCCAAGATGTTTCGGTGGCTCAACATGACCCCCTTGGAAACACCCGTCGTCCCTCCGGTGTATTGGAGCAACGCGAGATCGTCCAGGGTCACTTCACATGGATCCTTCACAGGCGACGTTTTGGCGAGAATCTCGGAAAAGTTCACGATGCGCCGGCCGTCATAGGGCACCGCCATGAAGAGATTCTGCTTTTTGGCTTTAATCGGATACAAGTGCTTGAAAACGAACGGCAAGTATTCCCTCAGGCTGGTGGCCACCACGTTGCGGATTTTTGTGGAAGGCAGGACCTTTTCCACTTTGGGAAAGAGATGGTCCAAAACGAAAAGCACCTCGGAACCCGAATCGTTCCACTGGTGCTCCATTTCCCGTTCCACATACAGGGGGTTGGTCATGACGGCCACCCCACCGATGGACAACGTGGCATAATAGGCAATGATGGTCTGGGGGCAGTTGGGGAGCATGATGGCCACCCGGGTGCCCTTGCCCACGCCCATGGCCTTGAGCGCGGAGGCCATGCGCAGCACCTGATCCCAGAGCTGCTTGTAGCTGAGTTTGGCGCCGAAAAATTCCGTCGCCGTATTATCGGGATATTTCTCCGCCGTCCGTGCCACCAGGACCGGCAGCGGCTGGTTGGGAAACTGAATTTCGTGAGGAACTCTTCCATTGTAATGACGATACCACGGGCGATCCATGCACTCCCTCCTCCAAACACCCCTTCAGCGCTCTCCATGAAGCCGCATCAAACTCTCCGCGGGGCGACGATATGCCGGGAACGCGGCGAAAGAGCCTGCGTTCCCGGCCGAAAAGTCCACGGGAAACGGCCTCCCGCCGTCTCCCACCGAACCCCTCCTGATCATCGATCGCTTCAAGAGCCCGCAGCACGGCCGAGACGCGTCGCCGCGTTTCAGCACGTGCTTTTCAGTTTGCGCACTTCTTCCGTAAAAGCCGGGATGAATTTGAACAGGTCTTCCACGATGCCGTAATCGGCTTTGGTGAAAATGGGCGCTTCCGGATCCTTGTTCACGGCCACGATGTACTTGGAAGAACCCATGCCCGCCAAATGCTGGATCGCACCGGAAATCCCCACGGCGATATACAGATTCGGGTTGACCACCTTGCCCGTCTGCCCCACCTGGTCCGAATGGGGACGCCAACCCGCATCCACCGCCGCCCGAGAAGCCCCGACGGCTGCTCCCAGTTCTTTGGCCAGCTGCTCCAGAATGACGAAGTTTTCGGCAGCCTTCATGCCGCGACCGCCCGAGACGATGATTTCCGCCTCCGTCAGTTCCACCTTCCCTGTGGTGTCCAGCTCCACACCCAACACTTTCGAGCGCGCTTCGGGGAGGTCCACGGCGACCTTTTCCACATCCGCCTGCCGGGTCGCATCGGCATCCTTGCAATCCATCACGTTGGGACGGCAGGAAATCATCGGCAGAGCCCCTTGGGCCCATTCGCACCAAGCCAAGCATTTTCCCGCAAAAATGGGTCTTTTGGCTTTGACGGCCCCGCCGTCGCACACCACCTGAATGCAGTCCTGGGCCAGGCCCGTTTGCAACCTCGCGGCCAGCCGGGCGCTGAGATCCTTGCCGTCCACCGACGCCGGCAAAAGCACGGCCGCCGGGTTCCACCGTTCGATTATGGAAGCGATAACCGGGACGTAGAGTTCCGGCACGTAATGTTCCAAGGCCGGGTCATCGGCCACAAAAACTTTATCGACGCCGTACCAGCCCAATTCCTTGGCTTTGTCGCCCACTCCCGCGCCCACGGCGATGCCGTACAGGGGCACGTTCAGGGCATCGGCCACCTTGCGCGCTTCGCTGGCCACCTCAAACGAGACCCGACGGAAATTTCCCGCACGAAATTCAGCAACGGATACCACACAGTCGGCCATTTCCTATCTCCTTACGCTGCCCAAGCGTTCCTCTCGATACGGGGATCCCCCCATCCTAAATGACCTTGGCTTCCTCATGGAGAGCCTTGACCAAAGCCGCCGCCTTACCTTCCGTATCCAACCCGTCGTCGATGATCCGCCCGGGCTTGCGTTCCGGAGGCATTTCCAGGGAGACCATGCGGATCTTGGCCGCCGGCGCTCCGCATTCCTCGGCGCTCAGCCCGTAGTCGCCCAGCTTTTTCATCTCCAAGGGCTTCTTTTTGGCCTTCATGATGCCGGGAAGAGACGCATAGCGGGGATTCCACACGGCATGAGACCCGCCCATGGTGACCAAGGCCGGAAGAGACGCGTGCATGGTCACCTTGCCCCCTTCGATGGGCCGCTCGATGGTCACCGACGAGCCGTCGGAGTCCAGCGAGACCGCCAGGCCCAGGTGGGGCCAGCCCAACAATTCGGCGACCATGGGGCCGCGTTGCGCCAAATCGTAGTCCACGGCCCGAGACCCACACAGGACGATGTCCGGCTGCAAGGCCTGCACCACCGCGGCCAAAGCCCGGGCCACCCCCAAGCTGTCGCCGCCGTCCAAGGTGTCGTCATCCAGAAGAACACCTTTGTCGGCGCCCATGGCCAAGGCCGTGCGGATGGATTCCACCACGCGCTGCGGCCCCCAACTGACGATGGTCACCGTTCCGCCGTGCTTTTCCTTCAGGCGAAGCGCCGCTTCCACGGCAAATTCGTCATAGGGATTGATGATCCACTTGAGATCCTGCGTCACAATGGATTGGCCGTCCGGAGCAATGCGAATAACCGATTCCGTGTCCGGCGTTTGCTTGAGTAGCACCACAATGTTCACGACCTGTCCTCCTTTTCCTGTGTCACAACCCGCTTCACCCTTCACGACGTCGCCCGAGTTCCCGAAGACGGCGATGCCCGCTGCGGCGGGCCGTTACGTCCCCGTCCCGCGGGAGGGCCGTCGGGTACCTTACACGAACCGGTCGACAAAAGCCAAGAAAAAAATGAATGAGAATTCATTCATGGGCCGCCCTCGCCCTCCTCATGCCGTTTCACATAAACCATGAGCACAGACAACGCGGCAGGCGTCATCCCGGGAATCCGCGACGCTTGCCCCAAGTTGTCGGGCCGCACGGCGCTCAGTTTTTGCCGCAACTCGTTGGAAAGCCCAGGAACGTCGTCATAAGAAAAATCCTCGGGAATGCGCACCCGCTCCAAGTTTCGAAACTTCTGCATCTCTCTTTGCTGCCGCTGGAGATACCCTTCATATTTACACTCGATTTCCACCTGTTCCCGCACCCTTTCCGGCAGGGGCTTGGGCGCCGGAGCCAGATGTTCCACATCCTCGTAGGTCAGCTCCGGCCTCTTCAGCAGCCGGTCCAAACTCACGGGCTCTTCCAAAGGGGCCGACCCCTTGGACGCAAGATAGGCGTTCACCTCCGCCGACGGGAAAATCCTCTGCGTGCGCAGCCGCTCCAGCTCTCCGCCCAAGGCACGGCGCCTTTCCACCAATTCCTTAAAGGTCTCTCGCGAATGCAAACCCAGTTGGTAGCCCAGTTCCAAGAGGCGCAGATCCGCGTTGTCTTCCCGCAGCCACAGGCGATACTCGGCCCGGGACGTGAAGATCCGGTATGGTTCGTTGGTTCCCCGCGTCACCAGGTCGTCGACCATGACTCCCATGTAGGCTTGGGAGCGGTCCAGAAGGAACGGGGGACGGCCTTGCACTTTGAGCGCGGCGTTGATTCCCGCCCACAGGCCCTGCGCCGCCGCCTCTTCGTAGCCAGAGGTGCCGTTGATCTGACCGGCCATGAACAGCCCTTCCACCCGTTTGGTTTCCAGGGTGCGCTTGAGTTGCGTCGGCTGGACGAAATCGTATTCGATGGCATAAGCCGGCCGCATGACCTCGGCCTCTTCCAACCCGGGAATGCTCCGGATCAAGCGCAGTTGGATTTCGTAAGGCAAGGAGTTGCCCGTGCCGCTGGCATAGATTTCTTCCGTGTCCAGGCCTTCAGGTTCCAGTATGATCTGGTGTTCTTCTTTATGGGGAAATTTCATGATCTTGTCTTCAAGAGACGGGCAGTAACGGGCCGACACGCCCTTGATGGTGCCGTTGTAAAGGGGCGACAAGTGGATGTGGTTTCGGACGATCTCATGGGTGCGCCGGTGCGTGTGGCCCATGTGACAGCAAACCTGGGGCAGTTCGATGCGGTCCGTGAACAGAGAAAAAGGCCGGGGATCGGGATCGCCGCCTTGTTCCTTGAATTGAGTGAAGTCGATGGAACGCCTGTGAAGGCGGGCCGGCGTGCCGGTTTTCATCCGGCCCAGTTCGAACCCCAGCCGGGTGAGCTGATCCGCCAAGGCGATGGAGGGCAGTTCCCAGGCGCGTCCGGCGGGAATGTGGGCGGTGCCGATGTGAATGAGGCCGTGGAGAAACGTCCCCGTAGCCAGGACGACGGCGCGGGCGCCATGGAAAACCCCCAATTGGTCGATCACCCCGACGAGGCGTCGGCCTTCCAGCACGAGGGATTCCACCAGAGACTGTTTCAATTCCAAGTTGGGGGTCTTTTCCAGCACGTGTTTCATGAGGGTGCGGTAGCGCACCTTGTCGTTTTGGGTGCGTGTGCCGCGAACGGCGGGGCCTTTTTTGGTGTTGAGCCGTCGAAACTGGATGGCGGTCCGATCGGTCACCCTGGCGATCAAACCTCCGAGGGCATCCACTTCTTTGACGAGATGCCCTTTGCCGATGCCGCCGACGGACGGGGAACAGGGCATGTGGGCCACCGTGTCCAGGTAAAGGCTGAGGAGGAGCGTTCGGCAGCCCATGCGGGCGGCGGCCGACGCGGCTTCGCATCCGGCGTGACCGGCGCCGACGACAATCACGTCATAGGGGGAACTCACCGTCGTCTTTCCTTCCAAATTCCTTTATAGTGCCCGTGATGCCGACGTGGTTTTGAAGGAGCCTCGATCATCATGGCCCCCGATGCCAAACCCTATCGCGATTTCAGCAGCTATCTGCGCGACCTTTTCGGATGCCGAGTCCACAAAATCAGCCTGGATGCGGGACTCACCTGCCCCAACCGCGACGGCACTTTGGGGACTGCGGGCTGCGCTTACTGCAATCCCAGAGGGTCCGGCACCGGAGCCTCCCGCAAGGGCCTCACCATTACGGAACAGATCCGGGCGGCGAAATCTTATCTTGCCGGTCGCTATAAGGCCAAGAAATTTTTGGCCTATTTCCAATCCTTCACCAACACCTACGCCCCTTTGGAAACCCTTCGCGCCCTTTATGCCGAAGCCCTGAACGATCCCGATGTGGTGGGGCTGAGCATCGGGACGCGGCCGGACTGCGTCCCCGACCCCGTCCTCGACCACCTCCAGGATCTTTCCCGCACACACCTCGTGTGGCTGGAATACGGCTTGCAATCAGCTCACGACGGGACGCTCAGAAAAATTCGCCGCGGTCATGACGTGGCCTGCTTCGTCGATGCGGTGAAAAGAACGCGAGCCCGTGGGTTACCTGTCTGCGCCCATGTCATTTTGGGCCTTCCCGGCGAGAGCCTGGAGCACATGACGGCCACGGCCGCGTTTCTCGGCCGTATGGACATTCAAGGGGTCAAGATTCACGTCCTGTACGTGGTGCGGGGCACCCTTCTGGAGTCCTGGTATCGGCAGGGGCAGTATCGTTGTCTTTCCCGGGAGGAATACGTGCGGGCGTGCGCCGCTTTTCTGGCTCACCTTCCGCCGCATGTCATCGTGCAGCGCGTCACGGGAGACCCCCATCCCGAGGAGCTTGTCGCCCCGCTCTGGACACTGGAAAAACAACAAAACATCGCCGCTCTTCTGACCTTCATGGCCAAGGAAGGGCTGTTTCAGGGAAAGTTCTTCCCCCTTTCATGAGCCCTTCTCGGAAAGCGTGGGCGTGATGGGAAGGGGCGGGAAAGCGGTCGACCGCTCAGCAGACGGGAAGAGTGACGGAAAGCAGGAGCTCCTTTTCGCCCTTGCGCTGGAGCCGCACCAGGCTTCGATGCCTATGGAGGATCATTTTGGCCAGAGGCAGATCGAGCAGACGGGATTCGTCCATGCGGCTGGTGAAGGGGTAAAAGAAGTGCTCGATATCGTCGTCGGAGACATGGAGGCCGCATGCCGTCACTTCGAAGACAACGGCGTTGGGCCCTGCCGAGGTCGTGATGGTGAGGGTGCCGCCGTCGGCGGAACAATAGCTCAACAAAGCTTCGAAAAGCACTTCCAAAGACTTTCGGATCAGCTCCGAATCCAGCATGAGCTGGGGCACATCCGGCTGCAACTGGACGATCCACCGCACACCATGGCCTTGGAATTTGGGCGTGAGGTCCCTGATGACGCGGGTGACGATGGCGTTGAAATCGCTTTTTTGGGGCACAATGACCACCGGTTTGAGATAGGCTTGGATCTTTTCCAGGATGCTCTCCAAACGGGCCATTTCTTTGAGGATGATGTGCACCTTCTGCCGGTTGGGGTCGTCTTCCGGAAGCCGGGTCAGGAGCCGGCGCGCAAAACCACCTGCAACGGCAATGGGGTTTCGGATTTCGTGGGCGAGGCGCGCCGAAATCTCGCTGAGCGTTCTCAATTCCTCCGTTTGAATGATCTGCTGCTGCAGCTCGTGCCGTTCGGTGACGTCCACGAGAAACCCGTCCACCATTTGGACTTTTCCTTCCCCATCCAGAGCGGGAAGGGCGTGGTCCAAAACGTAAATGGCTCGGCCGTTTCGATGACGCACGCGGTACTCTTGCCGAAACTCCCGACCTTCACGAAGACACTGGTCCATGAGCGGCCAGATCCGGTCCCGGTCTTCAAACCAGACCTTTTCCTTCCAAAACCTCGGCTGCTCCAGGACCTCCTGCTGGGTCATGCCCAGAAGATCCTCGATGAAGCGGTTGACGAAAACCATGGTTCCGCTTTTGTCCAGTCGGTAAACGACCAGAGGGACACGCTCCACCAGGGTGCGGTATTTCTCTTCGGACTCGCGCAGTTCCCGGGTTCGGGCCTGGACCTTTTCTTCCAGAGTCGCCGCGTAGAGCTTGATCTGTTCCCGGGACATTTCCAGGGACCCAAGCATCTCGTCCAGGGCGTCGGCCAGGGTGCCCAATTCGCCGGAAGGGCGCAGTTCCAGAGGTCTTACGGCCCGGCCCATGGCGATTTCCCGGGCGAAGGCGATCATGCGATCGATGGGTCGCGTGAAAACAAGGGCAATGATGTAAATGGCCCCTACGGAAAGAATCATTCCCACGAGCCCGAGACCCAGCATCCAGCGTCGGTAACGGACGGTGAGGGCGAGCGTGTCGGAACGGTCCACCCCCAGTTCCACCAAGGCCGCCGTCTCTCCTTGATAGTTCGCTATGGGGCTGAGGAGTAGGGCGTAGGGACGAGCGCCCACTTTCAAGTTGACGAACGATTGAGCGCCGCGGCGAAACACCTCCCCATAGACCGGGTGACGGCGATCGAAACGCTCCGTGAGCGTGGTAGCCACCACTTCGAACTGGCCGGGCTCGCCTTCTCGAGGCGCGATAATGCTCACGTCCACATCCCCATGGAGGCGCATGGGCTCGAGGATTTTTTCACTCAGTGAAAAGCCCACCTCCAAAATCCCCACCACTTCCCCTTGCCAATACACGGGCACCGCCCCGCGAATGCCGTATCCGGTGGCTCCCTTTTCCAGCCCGTAGACTTCCCGGTTTTCTCTCAGAACATCTTGGATCTGCTTCCGATACGTCCACAGCTCATCGCCGTATTGGTAAAGCCGGTGCAAGCGCAAGAACGAGCGCCCCGGCGGGATCTCGAAATGAAACTGCTGGATTCCGTAGTGACGTTTCATGAAATCATAGGCGGGATAACACAACTGAAGCAGACGCAGCCGGTCTCTGTCGGCCAGGGCCTTGGCGATTTCCGGGTTCCGCGCAAAGCCCGAGGCCAAGGACACAGCCCACTGGCCCCGAAGTTCGAGAGTGTGGAGGAAGGTTTTGTAAAAGCTTTCGAGCCTTTGCTGCTCTTGACGCCGGATGAGGGTGTTCTGGCCGAGAATGGCGAGCCAAACGAGAGAACACGTCCCGAAGAAAGCGAGGACGATAAACGGCACGATGAGCCGATACCGTAACGGAAGTGTTCTCAGATACTTCAAGGCTCGCCATCCTTCTTGCGCGCGTCCGGGAAAATTGGAACGAGAAAAGTGGCCTGTCGGGCTCGTCCTAAAGCCCCGGAGGCGTCGGGTGCAAACTCGGCGGCGCGGCGCGCCCTGACGTTCATTCGTGTCCGTTCAAGGATGTCGGCGGTGTTTGTCGGCGTTCACCGGCCTTACCCCACCCACATCCGTGTCCCAGCTTACTTTGGGTCCGATGTCATGCGCTTTTGGATAAAGGCACACGCCTTGTGCAACCGGTGAATCACGACCTTTTTGCCCAAGATGTCGATGATTTCGAAAAGGCCCGGGCTGGCGGTGACGCCCGTCAGGGCCACGCGCACGGGCTGGGCGATCTTTCCCAGTTTCACCCCGAGTTCTTCAGCCAAATCCCGAAAAATTTTCTCTAACGCCTCTTCGGAAAAACCGTCCAAAGTTTCCAGGCGTTGGATCAACATCTGGAAGGGCCGGAGCATCTCCGGGGTGAGGAACTTTCGGGCGGCCTGTTCGTCATAAGCCACTTCATCGGCCACGTAAAACCTCAGGGCCTCGGCCATTTCCTTGAGCGTGCGCGATCGAGGTTGAAGGGTAGCCACGGCCCGCTCCAAAAAAACGTCATCTTTTTCGGGAAGGTTCAACGCCCGCACAAACGGCTTGACCAAATCCCTTAGTTCGGCGGCCGGTTTTTCCCGGATGTAGTGGGCGTTCAACCACAGAAGTTTTTCCATGTCGAACACAGCGGCGGAGGAGCCGACGCGGCTGAGATCGAATTTTTCGATCAACTCGTCTCGGCTGAAGATTTCTTGGTCGCCGTAAGACCAGCCCAATCGCACCAGGTAGTTGACCAGCGCTTCGGGAAGAAAACCCATGTCTTTGTAAGCCATGACCGATGTGGCGCCGTGGCGCTTGGAAAGCCGAGTGCGGTCCTGCCCCAGGATCATGGGCACGTGGGCGAATCGCGGCAGGGGCGCGCCCAGGGCGTGATACAGGAGGATCTGCCGCGGCGTGTTGTTGACGTGGTCGTCTCCGCGGATGACATGGGTGATGCCCATGGAGACGTCGTCGACGACCACGGCGAAATTGTACGTGGGCATGCCGTCGCTTCGCAGAAGCACCAAGTCGTCCAGCTCGGCGTTGTCGAACTCGATGGGGCCTTTGATGAGATCGTTGAGCACCGTGGTTCCCGCCTGCGGGCAGCGAAACCGCACGACGCGGCCCGGGCCCGGCCCCAGCCCCTTGTCCCGACATCGGCCGTCATATTTGGGCTTACGGCCCGCTTTCAGAGCCTCCTGCCTGCGCCGTTCCACCTCTTCGGGGGAACATTCGCACCAGTAGGCATGGCCGGACCCCAAAAGCCTCTGCACGTATTCCCGATAGAGCTCCAGGCGGGCGGTCTGGTAATAAGGCCCTTGATCCCAATCCATTCCGAGCCATTCCATGGCGTCCAGAATGGCCTTGATGGACTCTTCCGTGGATCTTTCCAAGTCCGTGTCTTCAATCCTCAGGATGAACACGCCGCGATGATGGCGGGCGAAAAGCCAATTGAACAGAGCCGTCCGGGCGCCTCCGATATGGAGGTATCCGGTGGGACTTGGGGCGAATCGGGTGATGATGGGTTCCATCAACAGCGAATCTCCTCGACCGTTTTTTCGCGGAAAGATGAACGCCCTTTTTTTCGCGACGTGCTCGCCGCACACCGTCGAAACAGGTTATCGCTTAACACAAAGGTGTACGGATCTCAAGAAGTGCCGTGGAAGACAACGCAAACGGAGCGCCATGGAGGACAAGACGATGGAATGGAGCATCCTGAACGAAAAGCGACGCTCGGTGAATTTTTTCGACCCCGACGTTTCGATTACCGTAGCGGATATCCGTCGCATTTACGAGGCCGCCAAACTGGCCCCTTCGTCGTTTAACCTCCAGCCGTGGAAAATCGTCATCGTCCTTTCCCAGGAAGAGAAGGAGAAGCTCCGCGCCGTGGCCATGAACCAGCCCAAAGTCACGGAAGCGTCGGCCGTGCTGGTTCTCTTCGGGAACACTCGACAATATGAAGAAAGCCGCGACGTTTTTGACGATCGGGTTTCCAAAGGCTACATGCCTGCGGAGGCGGTGCCGAAGACCATGGCAGCGGCCGAAAAACTTTACAGCGGCGATCGCGCCGTAGGGTTCGTCTCGCGAAACGTGGGCCTCTTTGCCATGAATTTCATGCTGGCCGCCTTGGACCAAGGCTGGGACACGCACCCCATGGACGGCTTCGACGTGGACGGGGTGCGCCGACTCTTCGGCTTGGACCCCAAGTATCTCCCGGTCATGCTCATCGCCATCGGGAAAAAACGCCCCGACGCCGTGCTGCGGCCTCGGGGCATGCGCCGCGCCTTCGAGGAAGTGTGCCTCGTCCGATAAGGCTTTCCCAACCATGCCAAAAGGCAAGTAAAGTGCTTGACACACCAAGGCCGATGCCTATACTCAACCCTTTACTCGTGACCGTGAGAGGCTCTGATGAAAATACGCGTTGACGAAATCCCGGATTCCGGCCGGGTTCTTCATGTCCACTGGACGCAAGAGCGTTTGGAACGCTTGCTGCCGCCGAACGACCCCAAGGGGTTTTGCCTGGCGCGCCCTCTCAACGTGGATCTGGAAATCCACAAGAAGCCGGACCACCTGGAAGTCACGGGAACCATTGCAGGAAAACTGACCCTCACGTGTGACCGATGCCTTGACGAATACCCGTCGGATCTGTGGCGTACGGTGAGGGTGCTCCTGTTTCGGGAAAGTCTCGGCCCCAAGGAAGAAGAAGTGGAATTGGAGCCCGATGAGTTGGATTACGAGTTCTTCGATGGCGAGATCCTCGAAGTGGACCGCATGATCGCCGAAGAGATCTTTCTGGAACTGCCCATTCGTCGCTTGTGTTCGGAACAGTGTCGGGGCCTGTGCCCGGGCTGCGGCGCCAATCTCAACAGGGAACCGTGCCTATGCCCAACCCGAAAGGTTTCCTCGGCCTTCGAGGTCCTGAGAAAATTCAAGCCTGGAAATGCCTGAAGCTGCGCACGAAGGAGAACCTGTCATGGCCGTACCCAAGAGAAGAACATCCAAATCGCGAAGAGACAAACGCCGGAGCCATCTCCATCTCACGGCTCCTTCCTTTTCCACATGCCCCCAGTGCCGTGAAGTCTGCCTTCCCCACCGGGTGTGCCCGTCTTGCGGGTACTACAGGGGCAAGCAGGTTTTGGTCACGGAAGAGGTGTAATCCGGGGGGCGTTGACCTTTGAATGGCTGGACCGATGGTCATCGCCGTCGATGCCATGGGGGGGGATGCGGCCCCCGACGTCATTGTGCAGGGTGCGTTCCGAGCGGCGACCCTCACTTCCGCGCGCATCCTTCTCGTCGGCGACGAGAAGCGCCTTCATCGATGTTTGGCTTCCGAGCCGCACTCGCCGGCCATCGACGTCCTCCATGCCCCTGAAACGGTGGACATGGGGGACGCCGGCCCATTGGCCCTCCGAAGAAAAAAGCTCTCCTCGCTGTCTGTGGCCATCGATCAACTGCATCGCGGCCGCGCCGACGCCGTTGTGAGCGCAGGCAACAGCGCGGCCATCGTCGCCACCGCCACGCACCAATTGGGGCTGATTCCGGGGCTGAAACGGCCGGCGCTGGGGGTGCTCCTGCCCTCCTTTGAATCCGACGTGCTCCTGACCGATGCCGGCGCCCACAGCGAATCGGGCGGCATCCATTTGGCCCAGGCGGTTTTTTTGGCGGCTTCGTTTCTGAAGCACTCTTGTGGGCGCCCCGACCCCACCATCGGCATCCTCAATATCGGGCATGAGTCGACCAAGGGGCCTCGCGCCGTGCAGGGCGCCATGAAGCTTCTGACCGAAACCGCCGCCTTGCCGGTTCGCTATGTGGAAGCGCACACGCTGTTCGACGGCGCCGTGGACGGCGTGGTCTGTGACGGCTTTGTGGGAAACACCATGCTCAAGCTCCTGGAAGGGGTGGTGGGCGCCTTACGACGCTGTTTTCCGCCGGGTGTGCCCGATGCATGCACCCCGGAAGAGAACGCCGCAACGCCGGAGCCCCAACGGTGGCTCCACCGACTGATGCGCCGGGAACTGGGGGCTGCTCCTTTGCTCGGCGTGCGCAAGACGGTCCTCATCGCCCACGGCCGTTCCACGGCCCGGGAAGTCGCCAATGCAATTCTGGAGGCCGAAAAATTCGCGCGCGAGGGGCTCTTTGAACGCATGGGGCAGGATTCCCAGCTTCTGGAGCACCTCGCGGCGTTGCGAGGCCGCTACACCCATTGGATGCTCACGGGGCTCAAGAACCGGTGGCGTTTTGGCGCGAAAAAGGCGGAAACCGATAAGGGAGGTGAGCCTTGAATTACTTTCTGACCGATGAACAAAAGATGATCCAGGAACTGGCCGAGCAGATCGCTCGGGAAAAAATCCGCCCGGTGCGGGCTCAGTTGGACGAAGCCGAAGAGTTCCCGACGGAGATTCTCAAGGTTTTGGCCCAATCCGACTTGTTCGGCGTCTGCATTCCCGAGGAATACGGCGGTTTGGGCGGCGGCATTTTGGAAAATTGCCTGGCCGTGGAGCAGTTGGCCCGAGCCTGCATCGGCGTCGCCACGTCCTACGCCGCCAGCGGGCTGGGCGCCTACCCCATCCTGCTCTACGGCTCGGAAGCGCAAAAGGCGGCCTATCTTCCGGACATCGCCGCGGGAAAGCGCTTGGCGGCCTTTGCGGTGACGGAATCCGGAGCCGGCAGTGATGTCACGGCCATCCGGACAACGGCCGTCAAAGACGGGGACAGCTATGTGTTGAACGGCACCAAGCAATGGATCACCAACGGCGGCGAAGCGGATATCTACAGCGTCCTTGCCGTCACGGACAAAACCAAAGGGCCTCGAGGCGCCAGCTTCTTTATTGTGGAAAAAGGCGACCCCGGCTTCACGTTCGGCAAAAAAGAAAAGAAACTGGGCATCCGCGCTTCGGCAACCCGAGAACTGGTCTTTCAGGACTGCCGCATCCCCAAGGAGCGGTTGATTGCTCGGGAGGGCATGGGCTTTATCATCGCCATGAAAACCTTCGACAAATCCCGACCCGGCATCGGAGCCCTCGGCGTGGGACTGGCCCAAGGCGCCCTGGATATCGCCGTGGAATACGCCCGCAAACGGATTCAATTCGGCAAGCCCATCATCACCTTTCAGGCCATCCAGCACAAACTGGCGGACATGGCCATCAAGACGGAAGCGGCGCGAGCGTTGATTTACGCCGCCGCCCGTCATTTGGACACGGACCCGCCCGATGCAGGCAAGGTGGCGGCCATGTGCAAGGTCTTCGCCAGCGATACGGCCATGGAAGTCACTACGGAAGCGGTCCAGGTGCTGGGCGGCTACGGATACATGCGAGACTATCCGGTGGAAAAAATGTTCCGGGACGCCAAGATCCTTCAGATTTACGAAGGGACCAACGAAATCCAGCGCAACATCATCGGCCAGGAACTCAACAAGGAATACGGCCGGATGAAAGAAACCTTCTTTTAACCCGTTAGAGCTTACGGATGGTGGGATGAAAATCGTCGTCTGTATCAAGCAGGTGCCCGATGCCAAAAATGTGCGCATCGACCCTCACACCCACACCTTGGTGCGGCAGGGTGTGGAATCCATCATCAACCCCTTCGATTTGTTCGCCGTGGAAGCGGCCCTTCGCCTCAAGGACCGCCACGGCGCCCACGTCACGGCACTCACCATGGGTCCGCCTCAGGCCGAAGAAGCCCTGCGGGACGTGCTTTCCCGAGGGGTGGACGACGCCGTGCTCTTGAGCGACCGTGCCTTTGCCGGCGCCGACACCTGGGCGACGGCCACGGCCTTGGCCGCGGCCGTCCGAAAACTGGGCGACGTCTCTTTGATCTTTTGCGGCAAGCAGGCCGTCGACGGCGACACGGCTCAAGTCGGCCCCGAATTGGCCACCCTCTTGGACATTCCCTACGCCACCTTCGTCAAGCAGGTGGAGCTGGGAGACGAAGGCCGTCTCAAGGTCGTTCGAAAGACCGATGAGGGCATGGAAGTGTGGCGCCTGCCCCTGCCCGCCCTGGTCACCGTCCTGCGCGATGTGGGAGACCCGCGGGTGCCTTCCATCAAACACAAAATGCGGGCGAAAAAAGCGGCCGTGCCTGTGTGGGGCCTGGCCGACGTAGGGCTCTCGGAAGACCGCGTGGGGCTCAAAGGATCCTTTACCCAGGTGGTGCGCGTTTTCAGCCCGCCGAAACGCGCGGATCGCCGAATGCTGGAAGGCCCCGTGTCTGAGCAAGTGGAGAAACTGTTTCAATTTTTGAAGGAAGCCAAGGTTCCCGGCCTATGAAAGCCCTGATCGATTTGGACAAGTGCACGGCCTGCGGCGTCTGCCAGGATGTGTGCCCCGTCGGGGCCATCTCGGTGCCCGAAACCCATGCGGTGGTTTCGGACGATTGCACGCTGTGCGGCATGTGCGTGGACACGTGTGAATTTCAGGCGATCCGCCTGCCGGAAGTGGGCACCGGAGCCGTCACCGACGCAGCGGCGTATCGCGGCGTCTGGGCTTTTGCGGAATGGCGGCGGGGGTCCGTTCATCGGGTGAGCTACGAACTTTTGAGTGCCGCACGGCGCCTTGCGGACAAGAAAGGCGTGGAATGCGCCGCCGTCCTTCTTGGGGAGAATCTGGGGGAAGCCGCCGAGGACCTGCTGCGCTACGGGGCCGACGTGGTCTACGTGGTGGACCACCCCGCTCTCAGGCATTTTACGGACGAAGCCTACAGCCGGTGCCTGGTGGAATTGGTTCGGGACAAAAAGCCGGAAATCCTTCTGGCAGGCGCCACCTCCATGGGCCGATCCTTCATCCCCCGCGTCGCCGCCATGCTCCAAACGGGCCTGACGGCCGACTGCACGGAACTGGACATCAACGACGAGGGATTGCTGTTGCAAACGCGCCCGGCTTTCGGCGGCAACGTCATGGCCACCATCGTCTGCCCCCACGGCCGCCCTCAGATGGCCACCGTGCGCCCTCGGGTCATGCGCGCGGAAATCCAGCCCCGCAACGGTCGCGTGGAGCGGGTTTCCCTGCCCGAAGATGTTTTCCGGACCCGGGTGCAGGTCTTGGAGGTCATTGCCGAGGAAGACACGACGGCCAAGCTGACGGAAGCCGAAGTGATCGTCTCCGGAGGGCGGGGCTTGCAAAAGGCGGAAAACTTTCGCATGGTGGAGGAGTTGGCGCGTCTTTTGACAGGCGCTGTGGGCGCTTCCCGCAGTGCCGTGGAAGAAGGCTGGGCCCCGGTCTCCCACCAGGTGGGGCAGACGGGCCAGACGGTTTCCCCCACCCTTTACATGGCCATCGGCATTTCGGGGGCGATCCAGCACATCGTGGGAATGCAAGGGTCCAAGATCATCGTGGCCGTCAACAAAGACCCGGAGGCACCCATCTTCGATGTGGCCACGTGCGGGGTGGTGGCCGACCTTTTCGAATTCGTCCCCGCTTTTATCGAACGCATTAAGCGAGGCTAGAAAAGGGGGCGGGCGGTCCGGCTTCCGACGTTTTGGCGAGGAGACGCTTATGGCACACAACAAGGTGATCTTGATCACAGGGGCGAGCCGCGGGATCGGGCGAGCGATCGCTTTGGCGTTCGCCGAACCCGGCTCCACGGTGATCGTCAACTACCGATCCGGGCGCGAAGCAGCGGAAGAAACCGCCGAGGCCGTCCGACGGCGGGGCGCCCAGGCCGTGCTCAGCCCCTTCGACGTGGCCCAACCCGAAGCCGTCAAAGCGGCCTTCAAAGACATTACCGACGCCTTCGGCCGCCTTGATGTCTTGGTGAACAACGCCGGCATCACCCGGGACAACATTTTCCCTCGGCTCAAAGAATCCGATTGGGACGAAGTCCTGGCCGTGAACCTCAAAGGCGTTTTTTTGTGCTGTCAGGCCGCCATGCGCCCCATGCTCAAACAGCGCTTCGGCCGCATCGTCACCATCACCTCCGTTGTGGGCTTTACAGGAAACGCCGGCCAGTGCAATTATGCCGCGGCGAAGGCCGGAATCGTGGGCTTGACGCGCTCGCTTGCTCGAGAGGTCATTTCCCGAAATATCACCGTCAACGCCGTGGCTCCCGGCTACATTGAAACGGAGATGACCCAAGCCCTCTCGGAAGACGCCCGCCGTGCCCTTCTGGAACAGATTCCCGCGGGCCGCACGGGCACACCGGAGGAAGTGGCTGCCGCGGTGCGGTTTCTCGCTTCTGATGAGGCAGGATACATTACGGGCCAAGTGCTGCATGTCAACGGCGGCATGTACATGGGCTAGCGATGACGATCTCGGGGTAGGATCTCAACGAAAACTCTCAGTTCAGGGCGAAGGGACGACGAGGACACTATGGTGACACGGGAAAGCCGACGGGTGGTGGTGACGGGGTTGGGGATGGTCACACCCTTGGGGGTCGGGGTGGAACAAAACTGGACCAACGTGGTCAACGGAGTCTCGGGCATCGGGCCCATTACACGATTCAACACGGAAGGGTTTGCCACGCGCATCGCCGGCGAGGTCAAAGGATTTCAGCCGGAGGAGTTCATCCCCAAAAAAGATCTGCGCAAGATGGACGTCTTCCTGACCTACGCCATCGCGGCGGCCCAGTTGGCCGTGCAAGACGCCTCCCTGACCATCGATCCTGCGGAAAGTCCTCGAGCCGGCGTGGTGATGGGCTGCGGCCTTGGAGGGCTGACCACAATCGAAGACTGCCACAAAACCTTGCTGCAGTCCGGACCGCGCAAGATCAGCCCCTTCTTCATCCCCATGCTCATCGGCAATATGGCCCCGGGGCTCATTTCCATCCAGCACGGCGCCAAGGGACCCAACCTTTCCATTCAAACGGCCTGTGCGGCCGGCACCCACGCCATCGGGCACGCCTTTCACCTGATTCGAGACGGGGCCGCGGACATCATGATCACCGGCGGCGTAGAATCCACCATCACCCCGCTGTGCGTGGCGGGCTTCAACGCCATGCGCGCCCTGTCCACGCGAAACGACGCGCCGGAAAAGGCCTCCCGACCCTTCGACAAAGACCGGGACGGCTTCGTTCTCGGCGAAGGCAGTGCGGTGCTCATCTTGGAAGAAGCCGAGCGGGCGAAGAAGCGCGGGGCTCGCGTCTATGCGGAAATTATCGGCTTCGGCGCCTCGGGTGACGCCTACCACATGACGGCGCCAGCGCCGGACGGTGAAGGGGCCGCCATTTGCATGCGAATGGCTTTGGAGGATGCGGGCATCGCCCCGCATGAGGTGGACTACATCAACGCCCACGGCACCTCCACCGACCTCAACGACCGGTTGGAAACCTTAGCCATCAAGACCGTTTTCGGGGATCATGCCAAAAAGCTCGCGGTCAGTTCCACCAAGTCCATGACCGGCCACTTGTTGGGCGCCGCCGGCGGCGTCGAAGGGGCCTACACGGTGCTCGCCGTCTATCACGACATCATTCCGCCGACCATCAACTACGAAACGCCCGATCCCGACTGTGATTTGGACTATGTGCCCAATGTCGCCCGAAAGGCTTCGGTCCGCATCGCCCTGTCCAATTCTTTCGGGTTCGGTGGCACCAACGGCACGGTGGTTTTCCGAAAATGGACCGCTTAGGTCCCTGCCGCTTTTGTTCGCTCAGGATGTGAGTGTGCAGTCATGAAAATCATGATCGGCGCCGACCACGCCGGCTTTGAACTCAAGGAAACCGTCGCCGCCCATCTGCGGAATCGGGGCCACGATGTCCAAGACATCGGCACCCACAGCAAGGATTCGGTGGATTATCCCGATTACGCCTTCACGGTGGCTCGGGCGGTGGCTCATGGCGCCGCCGATCGAGGCATCCTCGTGTGCGGCAGCGGGATCGGCATGTCCATGGCGGCCAATCGCGTCCCCGGGGTGCGGGCCGTGCTCGCTTCGGAACCCTATGCCGCCAAAATGAGCCGTCGCCACAACGACAGCAATGTCTTGTGCCTCGGCGGGCGTTTCATCGGCCCCGATCTGGCCTTGGAAATCGTGGACGTGTGGCTGGCCGAAAACTTCGAAGGCGGCCGCCACTGTCGTCGTCTGGATCTTCTGGACAATCCTTCCTCGTGGAGAAACAACCCATGAATGTGCGGTCATTGGAACAAACGGACCCGGAAATGGCCAAGGTCCTTCGCGACGAAGAGATGCGGCAGCGCACCAAGCTGGAACTTATCGCTTCGGAAAACTTCGTGAGCGACGCCGTGCGGGTCGCCCAGGGATCGGTGCTCACCAACAAATACGCCGAAGGCTATCCCGGACGGCGCTACTACGGAGGGTGCGAACATGTGGATGTGGCCGAGTCTCTGGCGCAGGAGCGCGTCAAGGCGCTGTTTGACTGCCGCTACGCCAACGTGCAGCCCCATTCCGGATCCCAAGCCAACATGGCCGTCTATTTCGCGCTCCTGGAACCCGGCGACACCATCATGGGCATGGACTTGCGTCAAGGCGGGCACCTGACCCACGGCAGTCCCGTGAGCTTTTCCGGCCGATTGTTCCGGGTCGTCTCTTACGGGGTCCATCCGGAAACGGAGACCATCGATTTCGATCAGATGCTTCGACTGGCCCGGGAACATCGTCCAAAACTTATCGTGGCCGGCGCCAGCGCCTATCCCCGCATCATCGACTTTGCCCGATTTCGGGAGGTGTGCGACGAGGTCGGAGCCTATCTCATGGTGGATATGGCTCACATCGCGGGCCTGGTGGCTGCGGGGCTGCATCCGAATCCGGTCCCCTATGCCCATGCCGTGACTTCCACCACCCACAAGACCTTGCGTGGACCTCGAGGCGGCTTGATCCTTTCCAACGACCTGAATTTGGGTAAGAAGTTGGACAGTCAGATCTTCCCGGGCATCCAAGGCGGGCCGCTCATGCACGTGATCGCCGCCAAGGCCGTGGCGTTTCTCGAAGCCCTCCAGCCGGCTTTCAAGGAATATCAGCGGCGCATCGTCGCCAACAGTAAGGCTCTGGCGGCCGAATTGATGAACCTCGGCTATCGCCTGGTTTCCGGCGGCACCGACAACCACCTCATGCTCGTGGACTTGAGAAACAGAGGCCTTACGGGGAAAACGGCCGAAGAAACCTTGGACCACGCGGGCATCACCGTCAATAAGAACTCCATTCCGTTCGATCCTCAAAAGCCCAACATTTCCAGCGGGATCCGCATCGGGACCGCCGCCGTCACCACGCGCGGCATGGATCCCGCGCACATGGCGCTCATCGCCCGATGGATCCACCAGGCCTTGAACGCTGTAGGCGACGAAAACCGCCTGACGGCCATCAAAAGGGAGGTGGCGGCGTTCTGCCAGCAGTTCCCGCTCCATGCGTGGGCCGAAGACCACGCGATTCCATGGACCGTCGAAGCCGTGTCGTCGACTTCGGCTGGCTGATGTAACGCCGCGCCGGATGAGACGCTCCTGACACGCCCCGGGACCTGGGAGGCATGAGGGCATGCCGACGGCATTCCCCGGAGAACGGGGACGCGGAGGGGGAAGAGCCCGCTGAGGAAAGGGTTGAAAGATCCCATGACCGCGTGGACACCCGAAGACGAACAGTTCATGAGGCGGGCCCTTCGTTTGGCCAAACGGGGCGCCGGCCGAACAAGCCCGAATCCCATGGTGGGCGCAGTGGTTGTCCGGGACGGTCGCGTGGTGGGGGAAGGTTTTCATGAGCGCGTCGGCGGACCTCATGCCGAAGTGCACGCCCTGCGCCGAGCCGGGGAATCGGCCCGCGGGGCCACATTGTACGTCTCCTTGGAACCTTGCAATCATCACGGCCGAACGCCGCCATGCACGGAAGCTGTTATCCAAGCAGGGATCAGCCGCGTTGTCATCGGTATGGCCGACCCCAACCCAAAAGTAACGGGAGGCGGGGCGGATCGGCTGCGCCAGGCGGGCATTGCCGTCACTGTCGGCGTCCTGGAAAGGGAATGCCGAATCCTGAATCAACCGTTTATCAAATGGGTCACTCAGGGCCGACCCTACGTGACGCTCAAGTGCGCCGCCACCTTGGACGGCCGCATGGGCGCTCGCACGGGCGAATCCCGATGGGTCACCAACGAAAGATCGCGCCGCCTCGTCCATGAGCTGCGGGCCGCCGTGGATGCCGTCCTTGTAGGTATCGGCACCGCTTTGGCCGACGACCCCTTGTTGACCGCCCGGTTGGACCGGAAGAAGACTCCCCAGCCCCTTCGTATTGTCCTCGATACCCATGGACGGCTGCCTTTGGCGTCGCAGTTGGTCAAGACGGCCCGGCAAACCCCTGTCCTTCTGGCCTGCGCCGAAGCTGTTTCTAAAGAAGTCCGTGAACGGTTCGCGTCCCATGGGGTGGACATGCTCCCCTTGGGGATGGCGAAGGAACACGGCCTCGATTTAAGGGGGCTTCTCGACGAACTGGGCCGAAGATCCATCACCAGCGTCCTCGTGGAAGGCGGGGCGCGCATCCACGGCGCGTTTCTCGATGAGGCCTTGGCCGACGATTTCCTTTTCTTCTACGCGCCGAAGATTCTAGGGGATTCCCTTGGGGTGCCCATGTTTCAGGGAGTCCCGAGGTTCTCCATGGGTGATGCGGTGCCTGTGTTTGATTGTGAGATACGGCGGTTTGGCGAAGATTTTTTGATTTCCGGTCGCTTCCGCCGGGATCTCTATTGAATGGGACGGCACCCGCCTCCCGGAATCGCCACGCACGTCCCTGAGGATGATCGCCGGCAAGCCGGCTCCTACGGGTGGATGGCGGGTGAAATCGCCGGCAAGCCGGCTCCTACCGGTGGATGGCGGGTGAAATCGCCGGCAAGCCGGCTCCTACAAGGCGCGTGCAAGGCCGTCGGCCGTAGGTTGGGGTGAGCGCAGCGAACCCCAACGCTTTGACCCGGCTTCCTGCCGCTACGCCCCCGCCAACCCCTCGCGGGGAGGCCCGGGGAGGATGATCGCCGGCAAGCCGGCTCCTACGGGTGGGTGATGGGTGAAATCGCCGGCAAGCCGGCTCCTACAAGGCGCGTGCAAGGCCGTAGGCCGTAGGTTGGGGTGAGCGCAGCGAACCCCAACACCTTGCTCTGGGTTCCTGCCATTGCGCTCCCACCCGACCCCGTCGGGCGGCTTCCGGGCGGACGCGGTTCCCCTGCCGACGGGTCGTTGTTTTGGGGCCAACACATCACTCCGCCCCTAATTCGAGGGTGCGGCGGGGCACACACGGAGGTTTGCCGATGTTCACCGGACTTGTGGAATGCCGAGGAACCGTGCTTCGCACGGAGCGCCACGGCGTCGACGCACGGATGACCCTCCGATCGGAGCGGCCCTTCGCCGACATGACTCTTGGGGAAAGCGTCGCCGTCGATGGGGCCTGCCTCACCGTGGTGGCCTTCGACGGTCCCGTTTTTTCCGTGGATGTCTCGGCAGAAACACTCACAAAAACCACCCTGGGATCCAAGAACCCGGGATCCCTCGTCAATTTGGAACGGGCCTTGCGTCTGGGCGATCGCCTTGGAGGCCACCTCATGCAAGGCCACGTAGACGGCGTGGGCACCCTTGTCCAAAAGAAGATGGAAGGGCGTTCGTGGCGCTTTTATTTCACCGTGCCGGAAGAGCTTTCGCCTTTCATCGTCGCCAAGGGATCCATCGCCGTCAACGGCGTGAGCCTCACGGTCAACGGGTGCGCTCCGGGCCGTTTCGACGTGAACGTCATCCCCCATACGGCGGACGTCACCACCCTCAGCCTGCTCACGGTAGGGGAGCGCGTCAACATTGAAACGGACATCATCGCCAAGTATGTGGAAAACATACTCCGAGCCTGGACAAAACCTTCGTCGGGCGATCCCATGGAGAAATCTCGCGGCATCGACACAGCGTTTCTTCTTCGCCACGGCTTTCTTTGAACCACTGCCGCCTTGAGTCTCCACAGCCTCCATGATATAGGTCACGCGTCGTGAGGCCTTGTCCGTGCAGGGCTGCACGTCAGGGAAGGAACCGTCTTCCCGATCGCTTATCCTGGTGAGGGGACGGACCGGCACGGTCGCCCCGGAACCGACGAAGGGAGTTTTTCACATGCCGTTGGCAACCATTCCTGAGGCTTTGGAAGACATCCGTCAGGGCAAAATGGTGATTCTGGTCGATGACGAGGACCGCGAAAACGAGGGGGATCTCTGTATCGCCGCCGAAAAGGTGACTCCGGAAGCCATCAATTTCATGGCCAAATACGGTCGGGGCCTGATCTGCTTGGCTCTGACCCCCGAATGGGTCGACCGCCTGCAACTGCCCATGATGGTCCAACACAACAAATCATCCTTCGGGACCGCTTTCACCGTTTCCATCGAGGCCCGAACGGGCGTGACCACGGGGATCAGCGCGGCCGACCGAGCCCACACGATCCTCACCGCCGTCGCCGATGACGCCAAACCTGAAGATTTGGTAAGCCCGGGCCATGTTTTTCCGCTTCGGGCGAAAAAGGGCGGCGTTTTGGTCCGCACGGGGCAGACAGAAGGTTCCGTGGACCTGGCCCGGCTCGCCGGATTGAAACCCGCAGGGGTCATCTGCGAAATCATGAAAGATGACGGGACCATGGCCCGCATGCCGGACTTGGAAAAATTCGCCGCCGAACACAACCTCAAGATTGTGACCATTGCGGATCTTATCGAATACCGCATGCGGACCGAAAGTTTCGTCCAGCGCGTGGCAGAAGCCCAACTTCCCAGCAAATACGGTCAAGATTTTCGGGTCATCGCCTACCGGAACGCCATCGATGAGTTCACGCACTTGGCCTTGGTCAAGGGTTCCTTCGGCCCCAACGACGAGGTCTTGGTGCGGGTGCATTCCGAATGTCTGACGGGAGACGTCTTTGGTTCTCTTCGGTGCGACTGCGGCGATCAGCTGCGGGCGGCCATGCGCCAAATCGATCGCGAAGGGCGGGGGGTGCTCCTCTACATGAGGAACCACGAAGGGCGCGGTATCGGGCTTGTCAACAAAATCAAAGCCTATGCCCTTCAGGAACAGGGCTATGATACCGTGGAAGCCAACGAGGCTTTGGGTTTTAAGGCGGACCTTCGAGATTACGGGATCGGGGCCCAAATCCTTGTGGACCTAGGGGTTCGCAAAATGCGCCTCATGACCAATAACCCCAAGAAGATCGTCGGCCTTCAAGGCTACGGCATCACCGTGACGGAAAGAGTGCCCATCGAGGTCGAGCCCAACGAATGCAATGTCCATTACCTGAAAACGAAATGCCGAAAAATGGGTCACGTTCTCCAGTGCTTCGCGTCGGAAGGGAGTCCAGCATGAAAGTGTACGAAGGCCATCTGCGTTCCGAGGGTCTCACGTTCGGCATCGTGGTCAGCCGATTCAACGACTTCATCTGCGAGCGGCTCTTGGGAGGCGCTTTGGACGCCTTGAAAAGGACAGGCGCCGAGGAAGATCGGATCCACGTGTTTCGTGTGCCCGGAGCCTACGAGATTCCCCTGGCCGCTAAAAAACTTGCCGAAACCGGCCGCTATGACGCCGTCATTTGTTTGGGGGCCGTCATTCGCGGGGCTACGCCCCATTTCGATTACGTGGCCAATGAGGTGGCCAAAGGGATTGCGACGGTCAGCTTGGAAAGTTCGGTGCCCGTCACCTTCGGGGTGCTCACGACGGACACGCTGGAACAGGCCATCGAACGGGCGGGATCCAAAGCGGGCAACAAGGGTTTCGACGCCGCCATGGCGGCGGTGGAGATGGCCAATCTCCTGAAAAGCATGTAAAGGTTTTATGGGAACGCGTCGACAAGCCCGAGAAATGGCCCTTCAGGTTCTCTACCAGATGGACCTCAACCGCATGGCTCCGGATCGCGCCTTCGAGCTGGCATGTGAGTGTTTCGAACTGCCCACAGAGCCTCGAACTTTTGCCAAAATTCTCGTGGACGGCGTCTGGGCCCACCAAAAGGACATCGACCGGCATTTGGCGGCCGCATCCCAACATTGGCGCCTCGATCGCATGTCCCCGGTGGATCGAAACATCCTGCGCATCGCCCTATACGAAATGCTCTACCGGGATGATATCCCCCCGCGAGTCTCCATCAACGAAGCTATTGAACTGGCCAAGCGGTTCGGATCCCAGGATTCCGGGGCGTTTATCAACGGCGTTTTGGACAAAATTTACCATGACAATCCCGCCTTCTCGGCTCAAAACGAAACCGAGGCGGGAAAACTCTAGGTCGCATACACCAGCCGACGATTCAATTTCAAGCCGCCCTCCCCCAAGGCCTAGTCTTCAAAAATCCCATCAAGACTTGGAGGCGAAGACAGGTATGGCGCTCCGCCAGGCGGGCCCTCCCATCTTCGGTCGCACGGGGGACGGTGATTGGGGTGGGCAAAAGATCCGGGCCATCAGTCCTTGGGCCAAAAACGTTGGAGCGCCGAAGTCGCAGGGGCGGGGCCGCGTGTCCGCCCCCCTGCCAAACCGGTTAGGGATGTCGGAATGTCTGAACGGTCCGGGGGGAATTCCGTAAGCCCCACGCCAAAGCATCGATCGGCGGGGGATGTCGGGATCTGTTGCGAGCGCTTCGGGTTAGACGGTCAGGACCTTTGGGTGTTGGGGTTCGCTTCGCTCACCCCAACCTACGGGGGTTACGGGAGGCGATAAGCTTGTGAGGATGTCTTCAATGCCTCAAAACCATCGGAGACGGGACCGGCTCAGCGAAGATTAGGGCCGGCTTTTTTTGAGCCCATCGATGATGCGCTGAATGTGAAGGGCCAGCGCGTCATATTGAAAGGGTTTGGGGGCAGCCCCACAGAATCCGTACCGAAGGGGGTCGACCATCACCGGCTCCAGGTTATATCCACTGGAGACAAAAGCTCGGACGTTGGGATCCACCCGCCGCAGCTCTTCCAAAACTTCCAAAGCTCCGGGGCCGCCTCGCACGGTCAGGTCCAGAATCACCACATCGAAGGGATTCCCGTCTCTCAGGTTGGACGTATAAAGATCCACGGCCTCACGCCCGTGGGCGGCAACGGCCACTTCAAATCCTTTGAGCCGAAAGATCTCGCTCAAGGTTTCCCGCACGATGCGTTCATCATCCATGATTAGCAGCCTGCCCTTGTGCCATGAAGAGACGCTGGGCGCTGCGGTTGCCCCTCGGGCTGTAGTGCGGGAATCTCCGTCGGCGGGAAGCACGACCGTGAGCTGGGTGCCCGCGCCCTGTTCGGACCGCGCGTAGAGTTGCCCGCCATGGCGGCGCACGATCGCGTACGCGGCGCAGACCCCCAGCCCCTGTCCCACGGCATGATTTTTTCGGGAATACGGATCGAAAACGCGATCCAATTCCTGGGGGGACCAATGGACATCCGAAGCGCTCAAAGTGATGCGGATCCACGGGCCGGCCCACGCTCCTTCGGCTTCTCTTGGGACCTCCCCGGAATCGCACCGCCCCTCCACATGAAGCGCCGCCGCACCCTTTTGGACGAAAACGTCCGTGGCAAGATCCACCAAAGCCCGTGTGAAGAGTTCCGCATCGACACACAAGGACGGAAGATCGGCGGCAAATTCCGCGAAAACTTTTACCGGTAAAGCTTCGAGGGCTGGAAGGACGTCCTGGGAAAGAAACGCATGGGCTTCGACCGAGCGTCGCGTGGGATCGCCTCCATCGGCAAACGTCAGGAGCCGACGGGTGATGTCTTCAACCCGGGCGCACGCCTTCTCGGCGGCGCAGAGACGTTCGTAAAGCCGGCTTCGGGGATCGGCGTCGATTTTGGCCAAGGACAGGTTCCCGACGACGCCGGCCAAGATATTGTTAAAATCATGGGCCATCCCTCCGGCCATGACGGCAAGGGATTCCAACTTCTGGGTACGCAGTCGGTGGGCGATGGCGACGTTGCGCTCTCGAACGTCCCGGCACACCACGATGACCGCATCTTTCCCTTCGAGGGCCAAGGGATTGAGGCTGAGCTCCACGTCGAGCACGCCCCCGTCCCGAGTCGACAGGCAGGTTTCGAGAACCTTACCTTTCCTGCGGCGCAAAACTTCCCCAAAATGTCGTGCCGTGGACTCTTTGTCACCCGCGACGAAATCCAAAAGCGGCACGCCGACGGGAGGGTTTTGCGGGCATCCCAGCATGGTGGCGAAAGCGGGGTTGATGTCCTCGATTTTCAAGGTGTCGGCCGAGACCACGCAGATGCCGTCCAGTGTGTTTTGGAGCAGGGCGCGGTAGCGCACTTCCCGATCTCTCAGGGCCGCTTGGGTCGCCTTGATGGCACTGAGGTCAAGAGAAATTTCCATGACCCCCTTCAAAACCCCGGTTTCGGACCACACGGGATAGGCTCGGACCTTCCAAAACCTTCCATCGGCCCCCCGGTGTTCCGACTCCACGGCCTCTTTCTTCGCGAAAACCCTTTGGACAACACAGCCCGCACACGGCGCCGTACGATCATAAAAAGCCTCGAAACAGCGCCTTCCCAGGATTTCGTCCGGCGGCCTTCCCGCCCAGCGCGCGGCCGCTTGATTGAGCCAGACCACACGAAAATCCGTCTCGTAAAAAACCATCAATTCATTGATGTGGTCCAGGGCCTGGATCAGCTCGTGCACCATGGGATCGTCCAGACTTTTGCGCTGTGGGGCCATGACGGGGTGGCTGAAGATCAGTTGGATTGCTTTGTAACAAATCTGACATATGGGGTCAACGGTGTTCCTCCTCGGAGTTTCACCTCATCAAGCCGCGCCCAACTGCGGGTGGTCATGGATCATGCCGGAGCGTCCCCTGCATCCGCGGTCTCCCAAGGCATTAAAGGTTGTCAGGCCTTGTGGGACGTATTAAAAGGGCTGTGCGGCTTCGGACGCTGTACAACTTTTTCCTTCAGGGAGGAACGATCCGTGAAAATTGCAGTGAGCGGCAAAGGCGGGGTGGGCAAGACGACTCTTTCCGCTTTCTTGGCGCGCTGGTTTGCCGACCATGGAAAATCGGTTCTGGCCATCGATGCCGACCCGGACGCCAATCTCGGCCACGCTTTGGGAATGGCCGACGCAGGCTCCATCACCCCCATATCCCAAATGAAACAACTCATCGCCGAACGCACCGAATCCGTCCCCGGCAGTTTCGGGGGCTTTTTCAAAATGAACCCCAAGGTGGACGACTTGCCGGAAAAAATCGCCGTGCCCTGCGGCCCGGGTGTGCGCCTGATGGTCATGGGCGGCGTCAAGAAGGGGGGGACCGGGTGCGTCTGCCCGGAAAGCGTGCTCCTCAAGAATTTGGTCCACCATCTGATCCTGCGTCGAGACGAAGTCGTCATCATGGACATGGAAGCCGGGATCGAACACTTGGGCCGAGGCACTTCCAAGGCGGTCAATGCCTTGATCATCGTGGTGGAACCGGGGCGGCGCAGCATTGAAACGGCACTCAAGGTCAAAGACCTCGCCGCCGACATCGGCATCGGCAGCGTGTACGTGGTGGGCAACAAGATCCGTAACGACAGGGACAAAACCTTCCTCAGGCAAAACCTGGACGGCTTCGCCTTTCTGGGATTCATCCCCTACGACGAAAGTCTCATCGAAGCGGACTGCGCCGGCGTTTTCGCGGACCGCATCGGGGAAAATACCCGAAAGGCTTTGGAGGCGATCGCCGAAGACCTCAGCCGACGCCACCAACTCAGCGGATGAAACGGTTTGGCCATGATCGACGTGCAAAGTCTTCTGGATCATCGAAACATCCACGTGGACAAGGTGGGGGTGAAAAACATCCGCTACCCCCTCACCGTCATGGACAGGAAAAACGGGGTGCAACATACCGTGGCCAGTATCAACATGTATGTCAATCTGCCTCGGGAATTCAAAGGCACCCACATGAGCCGCTTTGTCGAGATTCTGAACGAATTTTACGGCCACTTGGATATCCGGGAGTTCTCCAAGATTTTGGAAGCCATGCAGTCCCGGCTCAACGCCCAGTCCGCCCACCTGGAAATCACCTTCCCCTACTTCATCGAAAAGCTCTCCCCCGTGACCGGCACCTCGGGCCTCATGGAATACATGTGCCGGGTCAGCGGGTCCTTGAGCGGCCAGGACGGCTTCGATCTCGTCGTGGAAGTCAACGTGCCCATTACCACGGTGTGCCCCTGCTCACGGGAAATTTCGAAACACGGCGCCCACAATCAGCGGGGGATGGCTCGGCTGGCCGTGCGGTTCAAGAAGTTCATCTGGATAGAAGATCTTATCCGCCTCGTGGAAGAGGCGGCCTCCTGCGAAGTCTATTCCCTGCTCAAGAGACCCGACGAGAAATTCGTCACCGAAAAGGGCTACGAAAACCCCAAATTCGTGGAAGACGTGGTGCGGGATGTGGCCGATCGCCTGAAAAAGAACCCCCACATCCGCTGGTTTCAAGTGGACGTGGAAAACTTCGAATCCATCCACAACCACAGCGCCTATGCGTTCATCGAACGCACCCTGTGAGGCGCCGCCCGGTCCATGAGGATCGCTGCGCCATGGACGAAACTGTGACCGCTTTCGAGACGGTCTGCCGCGCCTTTACCGATCCCCGTTTTTATCCCCATGTCGTCGGCGGCATCGAGAGAATCGACACCCACATTTCCGCCGTCTTCCTCACCGGCCAATGGGTCTATAAGCTCAAGAAACCTGTGAATTTCGGGTTCCTCGACTTCACCGAGCTTCAATCCCGTTGTTTTTTCTGCCGCCGTGAAGTGCTCCTCAACCGCCGATTCACTCAAGGCATCTACGAAAAAGTCGTGACCGTCCGCCGGGACCGTTCGGGAGTCCTGTCGCTGGACGGTCCCGGGGATGTGGTGGAATGCGCCGTGCTTATGAAGCAACTTCCTTCGGCACGAAGCCTTCAGGCGCTTGTGGCCTCGGGCACCTTGGATGAGGCCGGGTGCAGGGCTTTGGGAGAACGCTTGGCGGCTTTTTACAATCAGGCCGAAAGGAACGAAGAAATCCGGCACTTCGGCACCCTGAGCGTCATCGGTCGAAATGTCATGGAAAATTTCGCACAGACCGAGCCTTTTCTGGGATTCGTGTTGGATCGCGAAAAATGGCATCTTGTCCGTAACGTCAACGAAGCTTTCCTGGAAGGCCACAAGGCCCTGTTTGAAGGACGGCTCACGGATGACCGCATCTGCGACGGCCACGGGGATCTGCGAACGGACCACGTGTATTTTCTCGACGACGGTATCCACATCATCGACGCCATCGAATTCAACGACCGGTTCCGGTTCGGGGACGCGGCCGCCGACCTGGCGTTTCTCCATATGGATCTGGATGCTCAGGGCGCCTTTGCCCAAAGCCTGAGCATCCTCGATGCCTATGTGCACAGCGCCAGGGATCCGTCACTTTACCGAATGATCGATTTCTATGCCTGTTATCGCGCCATGGTGCGGGTGAAAGTCTCCTGCCTGCGCCTTCAGGAATTGATGGAAACGGAAGGCGACGCACTAAACGGCGAGGAATCTCAGCGTCATCGAACGCAGGCGGCTCGATACCTCGATCTCGCCTACACCTACGCGGCGACCATGACGCGCCCTACCCTGTACGTGTTCTGCGGCTTGCCGGCTTCCGGGAAATCTCACCATGCCGAGCGTCTTGCGGAAGCGTTCCGCATAGCCCTTGTCCAGTCCGACGCCGTGCGCCGCGAGCTTTTTGCCGCATCTTTCGCCATGGGCTCGGCAAAGACGGCCTATGGGGATGGCTTATACCGCAAGGAAAAGCGCCGCCTGGTCTACGGTAGGCTTTTGAACCAAGCCCATGACCTCCTCAAAGCAAGGCGCTCTGTGGTGCTGGACGCCACCTTCGCCGAAAAAAAATGGCGAGCAGAAGCCGTCCGGTTGGCTCACGACCAGGACGCTTCCCTCATCATCGTGGAATGCCGCTGCTCACGAGAAACTCTCCAAAAGCGCCTCGCCGCCCGGGCGGAACGCCCTTCCCTGTCGGATGCGCGTCTGGATCATCTGGAGCACTTTTTAGCCGACTTCGAGCCCTTGGATGAACCCTTCCCGGCCGCAAGCCATGTGGTGTGCCATACGGAAGGGGACCCGCAAGACGTGTTCTTCCGGCTTTTGGCCCGCCTCTACGCCATGCATTGTGATCAGGTGAGACAGAGCCTCCAACAGAACAGAGTAGCGAGGTTCTAACGGCATCGCGGCTCTGAAAGACGAAGGGTGGCGAACGCCCGTGTCGAGCGGAACACGGCGGGCAGGGCGGGGCTGGCAAAAGGGGAGCGGTGTTCGTCGCAGTGCCGGTGGTGGTTGGAAGGGGTGTTGGGGTTCGCTTCGCTCACCCCAACCTACGGCCTTGCGCCCGCTCTGTAGGAGCCGGCTTGCCGGCGATCCCCTTCCCCGTCACCCCCCCCGCGGGGGTGTTGGGGTACGCTGCGAACGGAACCGGCTCGGGATGGCCCACGGGGCCGCCGTGGGCCGCTCAGGCCCCCGTTCAGTTTTCTTTTTCCAGTGTGACGTAAACCTTGCCCGTATGGGGAGCATAGACCGTGGGGGCCATCAGCCGAAAAACCTTACCCTCCATTATCATGAGGTCCTTGGAAAAGGGGAAACGCACCGCCCCGTCCTTTCTGCCGCCGATGACCAAGACGGGATTGGCCGGATCCGTCCTGTCGATGGACACATGGCCGCCGAGCTGCGCCGCCACCTCTTCAGCAGGCCGAAACAATCGGGCGTCCACATCATCGAGCCGAAACCCCATCCACCGGGCGCAGGCGTGGGCGATCTCGGTGTTGTCCACGGTTCCCCCAGGCATCTCCAGGCCATAGGTGTACAGGATCACATCCTCGCCCGTATGTCCATGGGTGGTCCATCCAATGTTGGCGCGAACGCTGAGGATCGGGGCGACGGCATTGCTCAGATGCCGCCCCTGGTAGTTTTGAATCCGGGCAAGCTCCTCGGCGCTCACATCTTCGATCCCCCAATATCTCTGAAGAATTTCTCTGATGTGGGACTCCGTGCGGTTATCGCCGATTTTCCTGGCGATCCCCTCCGCCGTGAGGCCGGCTTTCCGGATGGGATAGACCAGGGCTTCGTAAGGCATGCGGGAGTACGTGCCGTCCGTGTTCATGTTTCCCAGGCTCATGCCGCCGTTTCCGTGGTCGGAAAAGACTAGGACGGCCGTGTCGTCGCGGCTTCGGGCAAAATCCAGAGCCACCCCCACCGCTTGATGAAAAGCCAAAAGTTCGCTCACAACCCCCACCGGATCGTTGCCGTGGGAAGCCCAGTCCACCTGGCTTCCCTCCACGAACAGAAAGAAGCCGCTGGGATGACGGGACAAGATTTCGATGGCCTTGGCCGTCATTTCCGCCAAGGAAGGTTCATCCGGCGCGAAGACCGCCCGATCCAGGTCCCGTTCCATGGCCTCCGCGGCAAAGAGGCCCCAGACCTTCGCCGCTTGAGTCTGCCGCATCTGCTCTCGAGTTTCCACCAGGGTATAGCCCCGATCCCTGAGAACCCTGAGGAGATCCTCCCCATCGGTCCGCGCACCCCCTTGGGACACGGGAAGCAGGTATTTCTTGCCGCCCCCGAAAACCACATCGATATCCTGATAAACTTGCTGCTCGGCGATTTCGTTTTCATCGTTCCGATCGGGCCAATGGGCCGAATAGGCGGCCGGGGTGGCGTGTTGGACTTCGGAGGTCGCCACGAGCCCTGTGGCTTTGCCCGTGAGCTTGGCTCCTTCCAGCACCGTCGCCACAGGTTTTTGTTGCCGTTCGGTGGGCACGGCCGGAACCCCGGGCAGGGTCACAGGCCCCGGCAACACGCCGATGAACTTGTCGCTGGTTTTGTGCCCCGTGGCAAAGGCCGTGGCCGCCGGGGCCGAATCCGTGACCAGGGATTCGGCCCCGTAAGTGCGCACGAGAGAAACCTTCATGGAATCCACAGGCAGAGCCCCCGATGGCGACACCCAGCGGGCGATGGTGGTATGGGTCACCCCCGCTCCGTCGGCCACAAGGACGATGAGGTTCTTTCCATCCGCCCGAGCGACCGAGACGGCGATCCAGGCCATCCAGATCACGGCCATCCCGAAAAGTCGCCCCCAAAGGAATCCTCGGAAAGAATTTCTTGGGCTCATCTCCCCCATCCCCTTCGACGAAAAAAGGCCGGAACCGGTCCGACCTCTTACGGGCACCTTCCCGGGAGCGACCGCGTTCCGGACCCCTTCATGGGCGGATAAACGCCTTGCGCTCCCGGGAAAAAATCGACGTTGCCTTCTCCTGGACGCTGTTAGCGGTCGCAGCTGGGGCATCCGCCCCCGCCGCTATCTTCCGACGAACGGCCCCCGCCGTCTTCGTCTTTCCCGAATTTCTTGACGATTTCGGCGATCTCCTTCAGCCGATCGTCGGCCTTGCGGAAAATGGTCCCTTCGGGATAGGTGCCGTCGGGTTGCAATTCCCCGGCCGGGACCCCCGTCAGGATCTCAATCCCCTCTTCAATGCGGCTCACGGGCCAGATGTGGAACTTGCCTTCCTTGACCGCATCCAATACGGCCTGCTTCAGCATGAGGTTCCGCACGTTCTTTTCAGGGATGATCACACCCTGGTCGCCCGTGAGGCCTTTGTGAGCGCAAATATCGAAGAAAGCTTCGATCTTTTGCGTCACACCGCCCACGGGCTGGATTTCCCCTTTCTGGCTCACCGACCCCGTCACGGCGATCCCCTGCTTGATGGGTACCCCGGCCAGGGCGCTCAGAATGGCGTAAAGTTCCGTGCTGGAGGCGCTGTCCCCCTCTACCATCCCGTAACTCTGCTCGAAGCACAGCGTCGCCGTGAGCGAGATGGGCTTGTTGTGGGCGAAGCGTTCCTTGAGGAAGCTCGTGAGGATCATCACCCCCTTGGTGTGGATGTTGCCGCTCAGTTTGGATTCCCGTTCGATGGCCACCACGCCCTCGCGCCCCACGGACACCGTGGCCGTGATCCGGTTGGGCTTGCCGAATTCGTGGTCGCCCGTCATGAGGACCGACAACCCGTTCACCTGGCCCACTTTGGCGCCGGCGGTTTCCACCCAGAAGATGTCTTTCTTGACAAGCTCCTTGACCCGTTCCTCCACGAGGTTGGCCCGGTAGATACGCTTTTGGACCGCCTGGTGCACGTGCTCCCGCCGGATAAACTCCGCATTGTCCAAGGCGGCGAAATAGTTCGCCTCCCGGAGCAGATCGCTGATGTCGCCCAGTTCCAGGCTGAGTTTTTCTCGATCACCCGTCACTTCCATGCTGTATTCCAGCACCCGGGCCACCCCGGTGCGATCCAGGTGGCGGATTTTGTTCTCCTGGCAGAACCGACTGATCATGCGGGCGCATTGGAGGACGGTGTCTTCCTGCCGTTCCATTTGGTCGTCCAGGTGCGCTTTGACCTTGAAAAGTTTTTGGAACCGATCGTCGTAGATATACAGCAGGTAATACAGGTAAGGATCGCCCGTGAGGACGATCTTCACGTCCATGGGGATAGGTTCGGGCCGGATGGTGCGCGTGCTGAAAATCCCGTAAAGCTCGCCCAGGTCCTCGATCTTGATGACCCCGTCGCGCAACGCCCTCTTGATGGCTTCCCAGGACAGGTACCATTTCAACAGATCCAGCGCCTTCATGACCAAGTAGCCACCGTTGGCGCGATGCAAGGCCCCGGGCTTGATCATGGTAAAATCGGTGAACAAGGCCCCGAACCACGCCTGCCTTTCGATACTGCCGAAGAGGTTGGGGTAAGCCGGGTTGGATTCGATGACCACCGGGGCGCCTTGGGTTTCCGAATTGTCGATGAGCACGTTCACATCATATTTGCGCATGGCCGCTTCCCGCGGCGGCATGGGAAACGGTCCCATCTGCTGTTGGCCTTCGGGTTTCTTCTTGAATTCATCGATGTTTTCCAGGATGTCTTCCTGAACGGCTTTGAAGTACTCCAGCACCCCCGGTTCGTCTTCGTACTTTTCGATATAGGGTTCCATGAGCTGCCCGACGACGAACATGGCGATTTCGTTGTCGAGCTTGGCGTGCTTCTCTTTAAATTCCGCCTCCGCTTGGCGAATGCGCTTGATGGCCGCCTTCATTTTCTCCTGCAGCTCATCGCTCTTTTCCCGAAGGGCCTTCTTTTCTTCGTCGGTCAGCTCGCTCAGCTCCTCCTGGCTCATGGGCTGACCCTCTTTGTTGGCCGGGATGATCACCATCCCCACTTGGGAAAACTGCAGGATAAAGCCTTCCTCGCGGGCCATTTCGGACAGCTCGTCGATGATCTGCCGGCGGCGCCGCTCGAACCCTTGGTGCACCTCCGCTTCTTTGGCTCGATAATCGTCGCTGTCGAAGACTTCCGGGATCTTGGCCTGAAGCGTTTGAATGAAGGATTCCATGTCCTTCTTCAGTTCCTTGCCGCGCCCGGGGGACAGTCGAAGGCTTTTGGGTTCGTCCGGTTGTTTGAAATTGTAGACGTAACACCAGTCGGGCGGTGTCGGTTCCTTCTTGGCCTGCTCTTCCAGGAAGGTCCGGGCGATATAGGTGAGCCCGGCTTTGGCGGGGCCGGCGATGAAGATATTGTAGCCCTTTTCCTTCATCCCCATGCCGAACTTGATGGCGTCGATGGCCCTTTCCTGGCCGACCACACCTTCCTCCAAGGGGGGCAGTACCCCGGTGTGATCAAAGGGAAGTGCGTTCGGGTCTACGGCCGCTCGGAGCTCTTCCACCGCGAGTTCCCTAAAGTGTGTGGTCATTCCTTTTCCTCCGCGTCCTCGCAAAAGGTTCGTCTCTTTGCCCCTTGGAGCCCTCTCAGCCCAAAACCTCCAAACGGCATTTCTTTCCTGAACTGGTCGCCGCGAGCTGTACCACGGTCCTCAAGGCCTCGATGGTCTTTCCGTTCCTGCCGATCACTTTCCCCATGTCTTCCGGGGCCACGGACAGTTCAAAGAGCACCGTGTCGCCGCTTCCTTTTTCTTCCAAAACCACCTTGTCCGGTTGGTCCACCAAGGCTTTCACAAGGTAATGTACCAAGTCCCGCATGTCTTCCTCACACAACCTCGGCTCGCCCCTAAGGCGAACGTTTCGTTTTCTCCAAAACAGAACGCACCTTGTCCTGCGGCGTGCTCGCCCGATCCCGACGATCGTCGATCTTGATCTGAGTCAGGACCCGTTGCACGCCCCCTCGGAAACAACTCTCATGCATGGCTCGAACGGTTTCCAGAATCCTGTCCAAATCTCCATAGATGATGGTTCCCATGGCTGTCAATTCGTAAGAAAGACCGCTTGCTTGCAAAACGTCCACAGCCCCCGCCACATAGGGGCTCAGGCTGGTGTCCGCCGTGCCCAAAGGCACGACACTGACTTCCACGATAGCCATGATGGCCTCCCTTCTTAGACGATGTTGACACCTGACCGTGTCACCCTCGGTCCAGCCACTCCGGAGGAAGCACCTTATCCAGATTGACCAAGGTCTTCAGCAAATGCTCTTTCGTGTGGGGCTCGACGGTAACAACGGGTTTTCGCCCTTTGCGCACCAGCGTTTGAAAAAGAAGCTCAAAATCGATGGTGCCCATACCCACCGGCAAGTGGTCGTCACCCCTTCCGTCGTTATCGTGCACGTGAATTTCCAAAAGCCGCCCGCTCAAAGCTTCCACCCATTCCGTCAAGGGCGTTCGAGAAAAGGCATGTTGGTGGCCCACATCAAGGCAAAACCCCAGAAAAGGCGATTGCAGCCGGGAAAAGATTTCCTCGTGAAGCGAGGGATCCTCCTCCCACACGTTTTCCAGGCATAGGCCGACCTGGAGACGTTCCGCCCGATCCACCAGGGGCTCCAGAAGCGTCAATGCCCTTCGAATCCATTGGCCCTTTTGCTCTCGATGATGCCGAGGGTCAAAGCCCGTGTGGCACACCACGTGTTTGGGTTCCACCTGAGCGGCCACATCGAAGATCTGGTGCCAGCGCAAAAGGGTCATCTGGCGGATCAAAGCGTCGCAACTTCCGCCACACAACTCCCAGAAAGGCCCGTGAAGGGTCAGCGCACATCCCCAGGAGCGGAGAAGCGCCGTCGTGCTCTCCAAGGCTTTCCAGTCCAGACGGTCCAGATCGTCCCCCGTGAAGCCCAATTCCAAATGAAATCTCTCCTCTTGGATGATCGGCAGGTACTTGGGAAGCATGACCCACGGCATGTTCACATGAACAAGGCGGGCCGCCCGCGGCACCCGAGCACCGAAAAACCGGCTCATGGACTTCGTCTCCCTTGCCTCAGGGTGGCCGATCGTCTTATGTAAGGCACGTGTGCCGACCTGAAGCGTCAACGTTCACCCGTTGCAAGGACGCAAGATCGCCGGCAAGCCGGCTCCTCCTGCGACGGGTCGATGAGTTGAAAGAGACAACCCTCACCCGCTGCAAAGAGGAAAGATCGCCGGCAAGCCGGCTCCTACAGGGTCGATGAGTTGAAAGAGACAACCCTCACCCAACGCAAGGAGGTGAAATCGCCGGCAAGCCGGCTCCTACAGGGTCGATGACCTGAAGGCGTCAACCTTCAACCATTCCAGGGAGTCTTAATCATGAAAATCCAATCCTACAAGGACATTCCCGGCACCTTCTTCGATAACGACGCCGCTCGAGGCGTCACGGGCCGCGTTCTGATCGGCGCCAAAGACGGCGCCCATCGGTTCTGTATGCGACTCTTCGAAATCAACCCCGGCGGCCACACCCCCCGCCATGCCCACGATTGGGAACACGAGATCTTCGTCCACGAAGGGCGCGGCGCCGCCTTCACGGACGGCCGATGGGTCCCCATCGCCCAGGGAGACGCCGTGTTCATCCCCCCCAATGAAGAACACCAATTCCGGAACACCTCCGACGAGCCTTTGCGGATTGTGTGCCTCATCCCGGCGGGAGCCCCGGAACTGTGAAGCTTCCAGAGAAGTTTGCATATTTTAAACTTTTGTTCACATCCAAAACCTGCTAACATGATCGCACTCTTCTATTCGTGGCCGTCGCATCCCGTCTTCTCGTGATCGTTGCCTCAGTCTCTACGGACGCTCGGCCTTCTCAGCCGATGGCATGCGGATGGAAGGACGTGGGGGCATCTGGGGATTGACGAAATTCATGGAAAACGGAGGCTTTCATGAGTCGACTGCTTTGGCAACCGAGCGAAGAGCGCGTGCGAAGCACCAACATGTTCCATTTCCTGCAGCATGTGAACGAGAAGCAGGGCACGGCATTCCGCACCTACGACGACCTTTATGGATGGTCGATCCAAGAGATTCCGACGTTTTGGGCGACCTTGTGGGAATATGCGGGCTTTTCGGTCAGCCGGCCCTACGATCAGGTGGTGGACGACGTGTCAAAGCTTCCGGGAGCGCGCTGGTTTGAGGGGGCACGGCTGAATTTCGCGGAAAACCTTCTGCGGTTCCGAGATGAGCGAGTCGCGCTGAGCTTCAAAGGCGAAGGACGTCCGACGGTCCACATGACCTATGCCGAGCTTTACGATCGGGTGGCGCGGTTGGCGGCATCCTTAAGGGCCATGGGCATCCGGCCGGGAGACCGCATCGCCGGGTTTGTGCCCAACATGACCGAAACGGTCGTGGCCATGCTGGCCGCCGTCAGTGTGGGCGCCGTATGGTCGTCGTGTTCCCCGGATTTCGGCATCAAAGGGGTTTTGGACCGATTCGGCCAAATTCAACCCCGGGTGCTTTTTACGGCCAACGGGTACCAATACAACGGCAAGACCTTCGATTCCCTGGAACGGATCGGCGAGATTTTGAAAGAGCTCCCCACCATCGAGAAGGTGGTGATCATCCCCTACACGGATCCCCATCCCGATCCCGGCCGTGTACGCAACGGCGTTCTGCTCGAGGACTTCATGGCCAAGGAAAGCGGCTTGACCATCGATTTCGAACAGCTCCCCGCCAACCACCCCCTCTACATCATGTATTCGTCGGGCACCACGGGTATCCCCAAGTGCATCGTCCACGGCGCCGTGGGCACCTTGATCCAGCATTTCAAAGAGCTGAAACTCCATACGGATGTGAAGCGAAACGACACCATTTTCTACTTCACCACCTGCGGCTGGATGATGTGGAACTGGCTCGTGAGCTCCCTCATGCTGGGCGCCCGTGTGCTCCTCTATGACGGATCGCCCTTCTATCCCGACCCGGGCGCCATGTGGCAGATGGCCCAAGACGAGAAAATCACCATCTTCGGCACCAGCGCCAAATATTTGGCAGCCGTGGAAAAAGCCGGTGTCAAGCCTAAGGAAACCTACGACCTCACGCCGCTCAAGGCCGTCCTCTCCACGGGGTCTCCTTTGGCCGTCGAAAGTTTTGAGTACGTCTATCGGGACATCAAGGCGGATTTGTGTTTGTCGTCCATCTCAGGCGGGACGGACATCATTTCCTGCTTTGCTTTGGGCAACCCCATGGGGCCGGTCTATGCCGGGGAACTGCAGTGCCGGGGCCTGGGCATGAAGGTGGAAGCGTGGAACGAAGAGGGCAAACCGGTAATCGGTGAAAAAGGCGAGCTGGTCTGTACGGCGGCTGCGCCGTCCATGCCTATCTACTTCTGGAACGACCCGGACGGGCAGAAATATCGGGATGCGTATTTTTCCGTCTTCCCTGGGGTGTGGCATCATGGGGATTTCATCGAAATCACGGAACGCGGCGGCGTGATCATTTACGGCCGGTCCGACGCCACCCTGAACCCCGGCGGGGTGCGCATCGGCACGGCGGAAATCTACCGCCAAGTGGAAACGATTCCGGAAATTCTGGACAGCCTGGTGGTGGGCCAGGACTGGGACAACGATGTCCGCGTGATCCTCTTTGTGAAGCTTCGTGACGGCTGCGTCCTGGACGACGCCTTGATCCAGCGGATCAAGACCGCCATCCGCACCAACACGACTCCTCGCCACGTGCCGGCCAAGATCATCGCCGTCCCGGACATCCCTTACACCATCAGCGGCAAGAAGGTGGAACTAGCGGTGCGGAAAGTCATTCACAACCAGGAAGTGAAAAACAAGGACGCCCTGGCCAACCCGGATTCTCTGGAATACTTCCGGAATCTGCCGGAACTGGCCTCTTGAGGACGAAACCCCTAAACGTTTCGGCCCGGGGCACCCCCCGGGCCAGCAACGGCATTCATGAGCGGCACCGGGTGAGCGGCCACCCCGTAGCCCGTCGGGGCCCTCCACCCATGAACGGGCCACCCCTTGAGCTTCCCTAGGGGAAAGCGGCAGCCTCCATGGAAAGGTTCACCGTTTCGGCTACGCCACGGGATCTTTCCCGACTTCTTGCAGCATGGCCAGCGCCATCCCCTGTTCTTCCCAGAAACGACGCAAAAGAGCCTCCCGCAGAGGGCCTTCAAGCCCTTGGGTGGATCGACTGCGATTTTTGTAAATGCTTCGAATGAGAGCCGCTTCGTTCAGAGCCCCGCCGACCCGGCCCTGTTCTTTCACCGCCCGAATAAACATCTCCGCCGCTCGACCCGGCCCGTGCTGCACCGCCGCGCTCCACAGCACTTCTTGTAGCGCCCGAGACGTGCGGTCCACGTCCACGCCCGTCGCCTCTTGCACCGCCTGCCGCGCGGGTTCATAGTGAGTCATGCGGACGAAGGCCTGCTGCAAGGCGGCGAAACGTTCCGGGTCTTCCTTGGCCAGGCTGCGCCACACCTTCGGCATGGCCCCTCCGGTGCTCCCCGTATTCGCAGGACCCGCCGCTCTCAGACGCGCCGCCCAGCGAGGCTCATGCAGCTCCAAAAAATCCAGGAAGCGAGCCATGGTACCCGTTCGAGACGCTATCTGATACATCCCGTAAGACGTGCCACCGGCGGGATCGTAGCCTATGGCTTCCACCCCGGCGGCTCCCGATTCGAATCGGGCCGCCAGCCGCCCCAAACCGTCCTCAGGGGAAACGGCCGCCGCCCCGAACCCGGAACCTTCCGAGGAAACCGCATCCAATGCGGAAGCTCCTGCCGGCGCCGCGACCATTCCACTGCGCAGGGAAGCCCCCAACACACTCGATCCTTTCCATGGCGACGCCCCGGAACCCAAGGCGGACGCTTTGATGTACGCCGCCGAGATCATGGCCTGAAGCGCCGCCGGGTCGGCGTTGCGGACGGCGGATCGCTCCCGAACGCCGTTCACCTCCTGAGAAGCGCCGGTCAAAAGGGCCATTTCCTCCGGCACCCGACTTCCCCCCAGGGATCCCTCACCTTCCCCTTGGAGCACCTTTTCGAACAGTCGCTGCCCCATGGAGCGCACGATCGTGGGGGCATGGCTTCCCGGGCCGACCGCACCGGACGTCGGGCTTGGAATCGTTTTACGAATGACGGGCACACTCACAGGACGTTCCTCCTGTACGGCACATTTTTCCCTCGACCCGCGGGAGAACCGCCCAACGCGCGTCTTCCCCCCCGCGCATCCTTTGCTGGAGCAAGATACGTGCCTGGGATGGCTTTCCCGCCCGCACCGTTATCAATCAAAACGCCCTGAGTCTTTCTGTTGGGCTGATCCTCGCCCGCTGCACCGTCCGGGTAATGAAAAACCGTGAATGGTTCTCAAGGCCTGCGGCTTCTTGTGCCAAACCCTGAAATCCCCTCCGCCCTGGAAACGTCAGGCCGCCCTCTCGCGGGCCGACGCCCTACCGAGCGCAATCACCCTCGTTACCCCGAACGGAAAGCCTCCTTTCCCACATCGTCAGACTTTTGACGTGTCGCGACGGACAAGCCATCACGATGAGACAGAGCGTGGGAGCACGTCGGCCAAGGCGGCATCGATCTTTTGCGGCTCGGCGATCCCCAGGGCTCGAGCCGCCTCTCGCACCGTGACTCCGTCCTCATGGGCTTTTTTCGCCACTTCCGCCGCCTTGTCGTATCCCACCAAAGGGACCAGAAAGGTCGCCAAAGCCAGGCTCTGTTCCACGAAGGCGGCGCAGCGTTGCCGATGGGCTTGAATGCCGTCAACGCACTTTTCGGCCAGGACCGATGCACTGTTGCCGATCAGTTCAATGGATTCCAGAACGGTGTATGCGAGAAGCGGCAGCATCAACTGGAGTTCGAAAACGCCGCCTTGTCCGGCCAAGGTCAAAGTCGCGTCGTTTCCCATGACCCGTGTGGCGGCTTGGATCACCGCTTCCAGGATGACAGGGTTGATTTTTCCCGGCATCATGGATGATCCAGGCTGGACCGCCGGCAGCTGGATTTCACCGATCCCGCAGCGCGGTCCCGAAGCGAGCCATCGAAGATCGTTGGCGATTTTGAAAAGGCTCACCGCGACCGTTTTCAGGGCGCCTCCGGTTTCCACCACGGCGTCCTGGGCGCTCTGAGCCTCGAAATGGTTTTCGGCTTCCCGAAATGTGGCGCCGGTTTCCACGTTGATCCGGTCCAAGACTTCCCGAACAAAACCCGGAGGCACCCCCACACCCGTTCCCACGGCCGTTCCCCCCAAGGCCACTTCGCACAACCGGGATTCCACCGATTGCAAGCGTTCCCGGGCCAGGGCGATCTGCCGGGCGTAGCCCGAAAATTCTTGGCCCAGCGTCACGGGCAAGGCGTCTTGCAAATGAGTCCGGCCGATTTTCACGACATCGGCAAACTCCATGGCTTTGCGGCGCAGACTCTCCTCCAGGCGTTCCAAGGCGGGAAGGGTTTTGTCCCGGATGGCGCACCATGCGGCCACGTGCAACGCCGTAGGGATAACGTCGTTGCTGGATTGGGCCAAGTTCACATGGTCGTTGGGATGCACGGGGTGCTTTCCCCCCCGGCGGCCCGTAAGGATCTCGTTGGCCCGACCGGCCAGCACCTCGTTCATGTTCATGTTCGTGGACGTCCCGGAGCCCGTCTGGAATACGTCCACGGGGAATTGATCCCAATGTTTTCCGGCGCGGACTTCCCGAGCCGCCTGACAGATGGCCTCGGCCAAAGAAGGATCCAGCCTTCCATGGGCCGCGTGGACTTCGGCGGCTTTCTCTTTAATCAGCGCCAAGGCCTCGAGAAAAGGCTTGGGCATGGTTCGCCCGCTGATGGGAAAATTTTCCACGGCCCTTTGGGTCTGCGCCCCGTAGTAGGCCGCTTGCGGCACAAGAACTTCCCCCAAGGAGTCCCTTTCGATTCTTCGATTTTCATGGACCATGGTCTTCCCCCGTTCCCTTGCACCACCTGTGCGGAAATAAAGATGCCTCTTCTGAACGCTTGGGGCAGGATTTCCCTCTTTTAAAAATGAGAAGCGGGCGGCCATCGTTGCCCATCACGCCGCCTTGCCCTGAAGGAAGGCGTGAGCCCCCGCAGTCCCAACGGGGATCTCCCTCACGAGGAATCGGCGGCTTTTGGATCAGTCAAATCTTTTGTGCATGTCCTGCAGGTTCAAAAGACCATGTTTGAGGCTTTTTTGAAAGATCTGGACGACCCGGTTGGGCGGAAGCTTTTGCAGATTCTCCCACGCTGCGTTAAAATTTTTTTGTTCCTGCTCAATGGCTCGGTAAAGCGCTCTTTCCCGAGCCTGATGGCGCCTTTCGCGATAATCTTGCATGGAAATGACCTTCATGGCACGCCCTTTCCCGGCCGGCGATTTTGTCTTTCGCAAGAGCAGATATCGTGCCAATGACGGCAGATTTCCAGGTTCCGGACGGCCGCGTCGGGGAAGAATGCGCGCCATAGCCGGCCTCGTGGCCGTCTGGGTTGGGACCACGGTGGGGTTGTGTGGCGCGATGGAGGAAAAGGCCATGAACACCCGGCATGAATTCCCCAAGGACATGGCGGCTCTGGCGGCCGCTCTTCGCCGTCATGTGCAGGTGCTCACGGTGGAAATCGGCGAGCGCAGCGTCGCGGACCTTGCGCGCCATGAGCGCGCGGCCCGCTACCTTGCGGAAACGTTCCGATCGGCAGGGCTGCACGTCTGGGAAGAGCCCTATGCCTACGGAAGCACGACCGTATCCAACATCGTGGCGGAAACAGGCTCGGCGGCCTCAACGCGCCGTTATCTCGTCGGGGCCCACTACGATTCCTTGGCCGGAACGGTAGGAGCGGACGACAACGCCAGTGCCGTGGCGGTTCTTCTGGAAACCGCCCGTCTTGTCCATGTCGCCGGGTGCGGCGCGGCGTCGCGGGCGGCCGTTCAATTTATCGCCTTCGCCTTGGAAGAACCTCCGGCTTACGGGACCCGCTTCATGGGCAGTCGCGTACGCGCTCGCAACGCTAAAAAGGCGCGGGAACGGATCGACGGGATGATCTGTTTGGAAATGGTGGGCTACACGTGCCGAAAGCCCGGCTGTCAGAGCTACCCGTTTCCTTTGAATTTCATGGATTATCCGTCGACGGGCGACTTTATCGGCATTGTGGGCAATTTCCGATCCCGAGGGCTGGTTCGGGCCATGGAACGAGCCTTCAAGAAAAATCGCGAGCTTCCGGTGGTCACGCTGACCGTGCCGTTGAACGGCTGGGTCATTCCTTCCGTGCGTTTGAGCGATCACGCCCCGTTCTGGGATGCCGGGTTTCCCGCCGTCATGGTCACGGATTCCGCTTTTTATCGCAACCCTTACTACCACACGGTCCACGACACCTTGGATACCCTGGATTTCGCATTCATGGCCCAGCTCGTGAAAAGCCTGGGGGGGTTCTTGTGCGAAAATGCGTCGCGATAGGATTTTAGGTTTCCTGAGATCGGCAGATTCTCGAAGCTTATTATCGCCACGTCTTTTATAGGGCGACAATCGACCTTCTTCCTCCAGCAGAGGGCACATTGTACGAAAAAGGTCTGCAGACCGACGACCTCACTCAGGATTTTTTTCTCGAGAACCGTCGGTCTGCAGCCGCATGGGTTAAGGGGAAAATGCCCTGGCAAGCCGTGTGAGGCCCCTGCCCTTTTCACCCTTACAAGCGGAAATAGAGATCGTAAATGACGTTCGGGTTTGCCACGTAGTCTCCGGAGCCCCGGATGCTTCCTGTATTGTAGACGCCGTCGTCGTACTGTTGATCCAAGCTCTGGCACACATCTCCGGGCACGTTGTCGAAGCCGATCCATTGAGTTGTCAGACCCTGTACGGTGATGTATCCAATTCCGATACTCCCACCGTAAGCATTGGACGGAGCCTGAGCCCCCGTGCCCACGAGAAGGTTTGTCAGGCGCATATGGTACCACGCTTGACAGGTCTCCGTCGTTTGATTGCTGCAGCCGAAAGTGAAGCCCTCGATCAGCCCGTTGTTGTTTCCGTTCGTCGGGACGGGGTTCGCTGTGGACCAGCGCGTCGCCGCATTGGGGTCGTCCCCGGGGTATTTCCCGTAACGATCGTAATACGTGTAAATGGCCGCCAAAACTTCACGGTACTGGTTGTAGGCACGCTTCATTTTCGCGTTGTTGATGAGTTCCTGGCCTTTGAGCACGGCCCCCAGGATGATCCCGATGATGACCAGCACAATGGCCAATTCCACCAAGGTAAAACCCCTTTGATCCGAACCCTTTCCCTTCATGCATTCTCCTCCCTTATGCTGAGTTTGGTGAAACCCTCGGGAGGTCGGTTGCGCCACTTGTCTTCGGCCGCACGACCATGGCGCCCATCTCGGCCCGTGCGGCCCGACACCCTCCCTGCCCGATGTTCGGGCACTCTTCCCCTTCAGGATGCCCGATTCATCGATGATTTCGAGTTTATCGGGCTTCAGAGCTCTATTGAGAAC
>CALGPN010000032.1 GCA_937960435.1 uncultured Desulfosoma sp. | reverse complement strand
ACCACTAGTGCCCGTGGCATCTTCGAGACTATAGGGCTGAAAGATGCCGTGCGCAACAAGGTCTCCAAAAGAACTCCCGGGAGGTGCACTCATGACGACGAGCAACTGCATCTTTTGCCGGATCGTTTCCGGCGAAATTCCTTGTGCCAAGGTCTATGAAGACGAGCGTGTTCTGGCCTTTTTGGACATCAACCCGCTCATGCCCGGCCACACGCTGCTCATCCCCAAGAAACATTCGGAGACGCTTTTCGACATGAGCCCCGAAGATGCCGCGGCATGCGGTGCGGCCTTGAAAAAGGTGGCCGCAGCCGTTTTCAAGGGCCTCGATGCCGAAGGGCTGAACGTCCTGCAAAACAATCATGAAATTGCCGGGCAGGAAATTTTCCACGTCCACTTTCACCTCATGCCCCGAAAAACGGGCGACGGGTTCAAGGTGCCGTGGCCGGCCAAGAAGTACGGACCCGGCGAAATGGAATCGGTCCTGCAAAAGATTTTGAGGGCTTTGTAAACGATCACGGCCGGAGGGGGCGATCGCTCACGGCCGCCGAATCCCATTTCTGGGAAATCGTCGGTTCCAGGCCGGTTTCTTCATGGGCCGTAGCGGCCAGATTCAAAGCCCAAGAGGCTTCTTGCGGCTTGCCGCGTTTGAGGCAGCCCGAAGCGTAGATCATGGCTTTTCGGCGAAGCATGTGCACCGTTTGGGCTTTTTGCCCAGCGTCCAGGGGTTCCGTTTCCAACAGTTTCACCAAGGCCCGGAGGCGGAAACGGTCCAAGGCGGGAAGGGTCGCCGAGAGCTGGTCCCCGTGGCCGCCTCGCTTGATCACAAGGGGTTTGGGTACGAGCCCGATAGGGTAGCGGCACCCGATGCGCAGCCACATGTCGTAATCCTCACACGCCGGGAGCGATTCATCGAAGAGGCCCACTTCGTCAAAAAGGCTGCGGTGCAGCATGACGGCGGAGGGGCTTACCAGGCACCGTTCCAACAGGCGTTCGAAACACCGGCCGGACGGCTTGGCATGATAGCGCTTGGGGTTGCGGCGCCGTCCCTTGTGAATCCAGATTTCTTCTGTTTGGCACAGGCGCATGTCGGGCTGCAGTTTGAAGTAATCCAGCTGGGCACGAAGCTTTCCCGGAAGCCAGAGATCATCGGAATCGAGAAAAGCGATCCATTCGCCCCGGGCGGCCATGATCCCCGTGTTCCGAGCAGCGCTCACGCCGCCCGGGCGTTCGCGGCGCAAGATCCGCACGCTATCCCCGTATGCGGCGAGAAGACGCAGGGTGTCGTCTTCCGAACCGTCGTCCACCACGATCAGTTCGTAGAGGGCGTCCTTCTGAGCCAGGACGGATTCCACGGCTTCCCGCACCATGGTCGCCCGGTTTCGAGTCGGGATGATGACGCTGACGAGGTTCCGCGTCATTTCTCAAATCCCCGTCTCAAAGACTCCCCAGCCAGATCCAGAAGCACCCAACGGCTCCAAGGCCCACAAGAACCGATTCGATGAGGGTTTCCAAGAAGGCCGCGTCTTTAATGCGTCGACCCCGGGAAAAACGGAAAAACATTCCGTAGGCCGCGGCGGCGGCGGCGAAGAAGACTCCGAAGGGCGTCGTCGCGCCCCACAGAGGCCCGAGAAGCGCTCCAAGGGTCAACACGACCAAAACCGCCACAAACAGGCGTGCGGCTTTGTCTTCTCCCAACAGAACGACCACCGTTTCGCGCCCCACCAAGCGGTCCCCTTGGATGTCCAAACTGTCGAGGAGCGCGGTGCGGATCAACACGAGGAGGAAAACCAGGACAAACGCATAGAGAAGTCGCCCGAATCCGTCCCCAAGATGCTGAAGATGGGGCAACCACACGGTGACGCTGGCCCACGCCAGAGGCACGGTGAAGGTTTTGGATCCGGGAATGTCCTTGATTTTGAGGATATTCAACCGATCAACCCATCGGGATTGGAAGATGGGCACCGCATACAGGGAGCCGAAGGCGAGAAGCATTACCATGACGAGACCGGTCGCAACGCCGTCTAGGAAGGCGCTCGCCAGGGCGAGAAAAGCGGCGACGATTCCGCCCGTGGTAAAAGCGGTCCGCCTTTTTTCATAATAGGCGGCCCGACGCGGGTCGTTCAGTTGCAAGGCTTCCCGGTCCAGATAGCGGTTGAGCGTATGCATGGCGAAGGCATAAGAGGCGGCCATGAGGATGTGGTTGACGCCCACGGGAAAGTTCGTCGCCGCAGAGACGGCGGCGGTGAGCAGCCCGGCGGCGAGGGCGCATGCCGCGTTGTTGTAGGCGAGCCGCTCCAGGCGGCGCCGCCACACGGCACCTGCGGCGGCGCTCCGCTCCGGCTCGATGCCTTCCAGGAAACGCACCACGTTTCGGATCATCCAGTTGGGCGTCGAGGCCCCCGCAGAAACCCCCACCGTATGAAAGCGTGCCATTTCGTCCGGATCCAGATCTTTTTCCGTTTCCACGTGGTAGGTGGGGACACCGCACTCTCGAGCCGTTTCGGCCAGTCGGATCGTGTTGCCGCTATGAGTGCCGCCCACAATGACCATGGCATCCACGTGCGCGCACAGACGCCGCACCTCGCTTTGGCGTTCCCGGGTGGCGCCGCAGATGGTGTTTTGCACAAGGCCGTGAGGAAACTTTTCCCGGAATCGGGCTTCGACTTGGCGAAACACTTCTTGGTTTTGTGTGGTCTGGGCTACCAGAAGCACTGAAGGCCAATCCGAGGGGAGGCGATCCACTTCTTGAGGCGTCTGGACCACGACGCCGCGTCCTTCCGTGTAGCCCATGAGGCCGATTACTTCCGCATGGTCCGCATCCCCTACAATGACGGTGTGAAACCCTTTGCGGGCATGTTTGCGAATGATGGCCTGAACGCGCGCCACCCGCTTGCACGTGGCGTCGATGAGGCCACGCGAAACGTCCTTGAGGCGGCGTCGTTGATCCGGCGGAATGCCGTGCGCTCGGATGATCACCCACCGGTTGCGGCAGTCCTCCACTGTCGCGGCCTCTTCCACGCCCCGTTCTTTGAGCATGGCCAGAACCTGACGGTTATGGATGAGCGGCCCGAAGGTGCACAGAGGTTCCCTTTGTCGGGATCGGGCCGCTTCCAGGGTCATCTCCAAGGCCGTGCGGACCCCTTGGCAGAAACCCGCCGTCTCGGCCACGATCACTTTCATGGCAGCTCCTCTGCCTTTGCGGAGGTTCCGTCCCCCCGCACTTTGCAGGTCAAGAAGTCGGCGCCTGAAGCCGCAAGTTCCGAAACGTAGGTTTCAAAATAAGTCCACAGGGTCGGAAAGTCGGGCGCCCCCATGATACGGGCCCGCAAAGCGGAAGAGTTGGGGCAGCCCTTCGTGTACCACACCACATGTTTTCGCAGAGCGCCCAAGGCTTTGGGTTTTTCCTGCATGAAGAGCTCGGCGTGGTCGCGAACGGTTCGGCGGAACTCTTCCCAGTCCGCGTGACCGTCGCTCGTCGCTGTTTCGTCCGTCGTCACGGGTTTGAGCCGCGGAGCCTCGGATTCGCCGGCTGTTCTGCGGGCACTGAGGCCTCGGCGGGAGCCGTTGGGGGATGAAGCCGAAAGAGCGCGAAATCGGCTCCGCTCTGCAATGGCACGAAACAGCCAGGGGTTTCCCAAAGCGCCCCGTCCGATCATGACGGCATCGCAGCCGGTTTGCCGCTTCATGCGATGAAAGTCGGCGGGGCAAGTCACATCCCCGTTGCCGATCACCGGGATGGAAAGATCCTCTTTGAGTTTTCGAATCCAGTCCCAATCGGCCTTTCCCGTGTAAATTTGGCGGGCCGTGCGGGCATGGAGGGTGACGGCGTCCGCTCCGGCTTCTTGAAGCCGGCGGCACGTGCTGAGGACATGGATCTCGTTTTTGTCCCAGCCTAAACGCGTCTTGACAGTGACGGGGACGGTGACGGCCCGTTTCACCGTTTCGACAATCCGGAAGAGCCGATCCGGTTCGCGGAGCAAGGCGGCGCCGGCGCCCTGTCGGACGATTTTTCGAATGGGACATCCCGCATTGATATCGATGACGGCAGCCCCGTTGTCCTGGGCGGCCCTGGCGGCTTCCGCCATAACCTCAGGATCGGCGCCGAAAATCTGAACGGCCACGGGAACGCCGACTCTCGCGGGAATTTCGAGCATTCTCCGGCACGACGGGTCCCTTCGTCGGAAGCCTTCGGCGCTCATCATTTCCGTCGTGACCATGCCGACGCCGAAGCGGGAAACCACCTCGAGAAAAGGCCCGTCCGTTACGCCCGCCATGGGGGCCATGATCACCGGGGGATCCACCGCCACGGTGCCGAGACGCATCATGCCGGCGTTCCACGCTTCGCGCTCCGGCGGTGCACTATCGCCGGTTGTTTCTAGAAACTCGCTCATCCGAGGCACGCTGTTTCGAGAGTTGAAGTGTCCTGTACCGATGAACTCATCCGGATTGTTCCGGACACCCGGCGTTTCGGCCGAGACTACATAAAGGGGATCTCCGGGTTATGTCAATGGCTCAAGGGTGAGCTCGCGTCGCATTGACAGATCTTTTCAGCCCTTGATAGCTTACCGGCCGGATCGTGCAGAGGAGACGGGGGACAGTCATGAACGAGTCATCCCAAAGCCTGGATCTCTTCATTGTGGGGGCCGTCCCGCAAGAGGTGAATCCTCTGCGGGGCTGGCTCTCAAATCTGGAGCGCGTGGATGCGGAATGGGGGACATGCTGGGTGGGCGGGGTCGGACGCCTTCGCGTCGGTCTCGCCTCCTTGGGCATCGGCAAGGTGAACGCCGCCGCCGGATCGGCCTGCCTCGCGATGCGTTTTCGCCCGAGGATGGTGTGGATTGTGGGAAGCGCGGGCGCCTATGATGACGGCCCCGTGGAGACCGGCGATGTTTTGATCTCATCCACGGTGTTTTTGGGCGATGAAGGGGTATGGGAAAACGAGGGCCTCCGGTCCATGGAGGCCGTGGGGATTCCCGTGGCGGAAGAGGGGGGACGGCCCGTTTTCGAGCGCTTCAGCTTCGATGGGGATGAACTCTTGGGGCGTTTGCGGCAAATCACGCCTCCGGGGCTTTATTTCGCCGACAGTCGTTTTTTCGGGATCCCTCGGGCAGTGCCATCCGCCGGGGCGTTTGTTGGGCCCACTGGGGATGTCTCGGCGCCTGAGACAAAGCCTTTTCGGCTGCATTTCGGACCATCCGTGACGGTGAGCTTGTCCAGCGGTGACGAATGGGTCGCCAAGGAGCGTTTTTCCCGCTATGATGCTTGGGCTGAGGATATGGAAGGGAGTGCGGTGATCCAGGTCTGTCGCCGATTCGGGGTTTGGGCGGCCCAATGCCGAGGGATCAGCAATCGGGCGGGGATGCGCGACAAGAGCGCGTGGCGAACGGAAGAAGCCTTGGCGCATTGCCATGCGGTGGTGGGAACCTGGCTCCACGCTTTCCGTGAAGGCCTCTCCATCACCCCGTAACCTCTGATGATCCCGTAGGTTGGGGTGAGCGCAGCGAACCCCAACATTCCCAACACTCAACGGCGAGCCGAATTTCTCTCGGCTTTCCCTAAACGGAACGAAAGGACGGCGTCATCATTCGTGCCGTCAAGGATATTGAGCCGAATTTCCTTTGGTTTGCCCTAAACGCAGCGAACCCCAACCCTTCCCATACTGCCGACGCGGAGGCGCGCGTGCCCAAAACTCTCACTCTAGGCTATTCGCCTTGTCCCAATGACACGTTTATTTTTGGGGGACTCGCCCTCGGTGCCGTGCAACCGGGTGGGCTGCGTTTCGAGCCTTTCCTCGCCGACGTGGAGGTTCTCAACCGCAAAGCCCGGGAAGCTCAGCTGGACGTCACGAAAATTTCGTTCAACGCCGCCGTCTTTTGCCTCCAGGAGTATTGGATTCTGCGCTCCGGAGGTGCCTTGGGGCGAGGCTGCGGCCCCCTTCTCGTGGCGAGAAAGCCGCAACGTCTGGAAGATTTGTCCCATGCGCGCATCGCCATTCCGGGGCGCTTGACCACGGCCAACCTCCTTCTGGAACTCCTCGGCGTGCATCGAGGACCTCGGGTGGAAATGTCCTTTGAAAAGGTCATGCCCGCGGTGGCTGCGGGCGATGTGGACGCAGGGCTTGTCATTCACGAAGGGCGTTTTACCTACGCTGCCTTGGGCCTCCATCTCGTGCTGGACCTCGGAGCCTGGTGGGAAGAAGAGACCCATTGCCCCCTTCCTTTGGGCTGCATCGTCATTCGGCGGCGTCTAGGACGGGAGACGGCGGCCGCGACGGATCAGGCCATCAAGCAAAGCCTGGAATGGGCCCGGAACCATGCAGATGTCGTGTGGCCCTATATCCGTTCCCATGCCCAGGAAATGGACCCGGACATCATCGGTCGTCATATCGAGACGTTTGTCAATGACTTCAGTCGCGATGTGGGGATGGAAGGCGAAAGAGCCATCCGAAAGCTCCTTCGTGAAGCCGCCCGGGTTGCCGGCGTGCCCCTTCCCGAAGCCCCGCTGTTTTGGTCGGATTCTTCATGGGGAAACGAGGTCATGTAAATGAAGACAAAGGCGGTTGGACTTTTTCTTTTTCCTCACAACGTCCTCCCGGAACCTGCCGCGCGGTGTTTCCTCACCGTGTGGCCTTCCATGGACTGCCTTAAAGCCCTCGAGCCGGCGTCCGTTCCGGAGTGGGCCGAGTCGCGCTGTGCGCAACACGGGTTGGAAGAAAATGAGAATTTCTGGGAGCGGGTTCGGGCCGTATGGCAAGGATACCGAGAATTGGGGTCGAGGGTCGGCGAAGACGGGCTGATGGCCGTGCTCAGCCGGGATTGGATTTTGGACGCCGCTCCCGAAAGCCGCGGCCACATCCAATCCGTTCTCAGGGGAGTCCGTCCCGAACCTCAAAAGATGGACGAATGGCTCCTGATGGAAGCGGCGGTTTTCTTGGAATTGGGGCGGGAGCTGGACCTTCGTGAACTGGAACTCTCTAAAAACCTGGAACATGTGGGCCGCTTGGAAGAAAACCTTCTGAAGGCTCTTGGGGCGGACGAAGAAGACACGGCGGAACTTCAAAAGGCTTTGGAGACCACCAACCCGCCTTTGAGCCCGGATTGGGGGCATTTCACCTATTTGCTGCGGCAAAGAATCGGCTATTGGTTTCGTGTCTTGAGTCGCATTGAAATCCCGGGGTGCCGTGCAGTGCTGGCGGCTTTGAGCCGGGACGTGGTGGAGGAAGCCCTGGACCCCGTCCAAACGGAAAGAGAGCGCCGTAGGGAGGTGTGGGATCGTAGGGAGATGTTCCTGCTGACCTGCCCCCGTGTGGATCTTTTGAGTCCCGAGGATTTTTTCCGGTGGCTGCGATCTTTGGAAGCGCTCAATGAGCGTGACCGGTTTCGTGAGAGTTTTGAAGCCTTTGTGCAGGATCCGGCGCGAGAGGCCTCGAAAGACGAGCTCCTTCAACGGGCTCGGGATTTTGAGAGCGCTCTGAAAAAGCTCTGGTCTCAATTGGGAGGCGAACCCCAGGACGCTCGCGGGTACCGGTGCGTGCTGACGGCTCCCCATGGGGTCGCGTGCGCGGAACTCTGGCGGGCCGTCGATCGCGCAGGGGCACAAACCCTGGGAACGGAGGCTTTCGACCCGAACCCTGCGGTGCTCGTGCATTGGGAAACGGCGCAAGGGCTATAAGAGGCAGGAGAGGGGGGTGTTGGGGTTCGGTGCGTTCCTCGTTCACCGCCCCCGGGGGTTTTGGGCTGGATGAGAGGAGTTGGCTTATGCCGGGTCGAATCCTTCTGGAAAGCCGTCTCGGGCCGCTGACCGGGGCGGTGGATGCCGCTTTGGCGCGCATGCAGGCGGAAGATATCGTTTCTCGCATCTGGGTCGGCGATCACACGGTGTGGAAGCCAGAGCCCAAAGAAATCAGCAATCGCCTGGGGTGGCTCAAAGCCCCGGCCGCCATGAAAGCGCAATTGGATGAAATCCGCGTTTTCGTGGATGACGTTCGGCACAGCGGCTTTCGGCACGCCGTAGTGTTAGGCATGGGCGGTTCGAGCCTGGCTCCGGATGTGTTCTCGCGCATCTTCTCTCCTCGAGACGGCTTCCTCAACCTCATCGTCCTGGACACGACCCATCCCGAAGCCATTGCCCGGGTGCGAGAAGCTTTGGATCTCTCCAAAACGCTTTTCATGGTGTCCACAAAATCCGGGGGAACCGTGGAGACCCTGTCTCTTTTTAAGTACTTCTTTAACGAAGTTTCGAAAGTCACCGGGAAGGAAGCTGCGGGAAGCCGCTTTTGTGCCGTGACGGATCCGGGAAGCGGCTTGGAAAAGTTGGCCCGGTCCTTGGCTTTTCGAAAGATTTTTCAAAACGATCCCAATGTGGGAGGACGCTACTCCGCCCTGACCTTTTTCGGGTTGGTCCCCGGAGCGCTTTTGGGGATCGATCTTCAGGAAATTCTCGACCGAGCGGCCACCATGGCTGACGCATGCCGCTGGGAAAACGGCCCCGGCATGGACCGCAACCCCGGCCTGTGGCTCGGCGCCGTGTTGGGCGTGGCCGCGCTTGAGGGACGAGACAAGGTGACCTTCTTCGTCGATCCCTCCCTCGCCAATTTGGGAGACTGGGTGGAACAGCTCCTTGCCGAGAGCACGGGAAAGGAAGGCAAGGGTATCCTGCCGGTGGTGGGTGAGCCTTTAGGAGAGGCCGCCGTGTATGGTTCTGATCGATTGATGGTGACCGTCTCCGATCAAAGAAGCCTGCCGGAAGGATGGAAATCCGATCCCGCTGTGCTGCTCCACGAGGCGGGCTTTCCCACGGTTTCCATCACGACGGGGGGGCCGAGGGACATAGGCGCCCTGTTTTTCCTCTGGGAATTCGCCACGGTGGTGGCGGGCCATCTTCTCGGCATCAACCCCTTTGATCAGCCCAATGTGGAATCGGCCAAAGTGCAGGCCAAGAAGATGCTCGCGGCCTACCAAGAATCGGGCCGTTTGCCGCAACTGCCTACAGCCTTTCGATGGGGCGATGTGTCGGTGATGGGGGATGCGGCGGGATCCACGGCACCGGAAGCGCTGCGGCGTTTCGCCGAAACCGTCCCGGAAGGGGGCTACCTGGGAATCCACGCGTATGTGGCGCCGTCTCCAGAGGTGGATGCGGCGCTTCACACGCTTCAAAAAGCCCTGCGGGACTCCACGAAAAGAGCCGTCACCGTCGGCTACGGCCCCCGATTTCTGCACTCCACCGGCCAGCTCCACAAAGGGGATGCGGGGAAAGGGATTTTCGTCCAGATCACGGATGAGCCGAAGCGGGATCTCCCCATCCCCGACGAAGCCGGCCGGGACGAGGCCTCGGTGAGCTTCGGCACGCTTATCGCCGCCCAGGCTTTGGGCGACCGAGAGGCTTTGATCGCCGCCGGCCGAAAGGTGCTCCGTTTCCACATTGCAGGCGACGTGGCGGAGACGCTCCGTACCCTTGTGGGGGCGTTATGAGGGCAAGGGAGGAAACGCCGAACGTCGGGACGCCCCGAGAGAAGGATCGGGGGCGGGGTGGGGGCGCCTGCGCGGTGTGAGGCGTGGAAGAGGGGGAGATGCCCCGAGAGCTCAACGGGGGCGAGAGATGGTGTGCCGTTTCCCGTGGGGTGCGGCGTTGGTGTTTTTTGGGGGACGCGGGGTTTACGGCAGGCCAAGGCATGTGGGAGTTGTTGGGGTTCGCTGCGCTCACCCCAACCTACGGCTCACCCCCTCCCGTAGGAGCCGGCTTGCCGGCGATTCCATCCCCCGGAGCCCCGTCCCGTAGGAGCTGGCTTGCCGGCGATTATATCCTTGGCACCCGAGGGTCAGATCCACGTTCCAGCCTCAAGCATGACCGTGTCTACGGCCAGGTCACGGCCTGGGGTGGTCAGGTAGTTTCCGATCATGCAGCCATCAGCGCCGGCAAGAAAAATCCATGATTGGTAATCTCCCAAGATTCGGCTCCTGCCGCCGGCGATGGTAATGCCGGCTCGGGGCAGCAGGAGGCGAAAAAGGGCGATGGTTTTGAGGGCGTCATGGGGGGAGAGGAGGGGCTGGGCTTCCAGGGGTGTGCCTGGGATGGGAAGGAGAAAATTGAGGGGGATGCGTTCTACCTCAAGCGCTCGAAGCGTAAGTGCAAGTTCGATGCGCTGGGCCCAGCCCTCACCCAATCCGATGATGCCGCCGCAGCACACTTCCAGACCGTGGGCTTTGGCGCGGCGAACGGTGGCTAAGTCCTCGGCATACCTGTGGGTAGAACAAATACGTGGAAAATACGAGGCCGAGGTCTTCAGATTATGGTGGTAACGGGTCAGCCCTGCGGCGCGCAATTGTGCGGCGTCGGCGTCAGAGAGAAGGCCGAGGGAGGCGGCGAGCTCGAGGTTGGTTCGCTGCGGTCTCGAGGAGCTGGAGAGTAAGGCGCAGAAAGTCTGCCTCGGTAAGGATGCCGCAGAGTTTGCCATGACGCACTACAGGCAGACAGCCGAACTTGCCGCGCAAAAGCACCCTCAACGCCTCTTCGAGGGATGTGTCTTCCGCTATCGTCGTCACCTCCCGCTGCATGATCTCGAAGACAGGGATGGCGGCTTCGATTTCCTTATGGGCGGTAGCGGCCATGTCTGCCGGTCTGGAGACCGTGGCAGCCAAAATGTCTCGATGGGTGACGAGACCCACGAAGCGACCGTGGTCATCGACAACGGGAATATGGCGGATACGCAACAGGTTCATGAGATCCCGGGCCGTACTGAGGGTGTCGGTTTCCCTGAGGGTGAAGACGTCTTCGGTCATGATATCTTTAGCTTGGAACATTAGGGCCTCCTTGGATAGGATCAGCAGGGACCATGGCCTTCGCGTTAAGCCGGTGCCCAGGGGCGGTCAAGGTGCAGCGCCAGAAAAACGGTCTTTGTCCTGGAGACCAAAGCTCCAGGCTCATCCAGGCCCTCTACCGCGGCAGGGAATACAAGCAGAGGATGATTCGACCTTGATCCAATAGCCATTGGGATTCCAGGTGACGTTTTCCCTCAGAAGTCACGGAACTCCGTCGCCACCCGGTGTTGCCCCGGTCGCTCAGTGATGAAGCGCTGCACCGCCGCATGGGGACCACCCTCAAACTGCCGGGCGAAGCCCAGATCGGTGACGATCCCCTTGGGCAGGCCCCAGGCTGACGCCCTTCATTTTTCCGTTGCCGACACGAAGGTAAACTCCAGTTCCACACCTTCTTTCCACAGCATGCGCACGACCGAAGGCAGAGGCGACAATCGACACTCTCAATCTTTCAGGTCCCCGGGGATGTTTTCCCGGCGCACCACATCGAGGCAGCGTTCGATATTCTCAAGCCTCCGGCGGCCGATCACGGTGGGCGAAAATCGCTGACGTTGCGCACGTTGATCTTCAGGCGGCTGCCATCGATCCGCTCAACGGTGATGTTCCAACGCGGGCGACCCTCCTGCCGGGCCGTGCGGATATGCGCCAAAACCGTCGCCCGGCGATCGCCCGCACCGCGATGCCATTCACGGGTTTCTGCGGCGCCGGCTGGCCGGTGATGGAGAGGAAACGGGTGTTGGGCCCGCCCCAATGCCGGAACCCCCGGTTCATTACCGAGAGGAAACCGGCCACAGGCGCCACACCAACATCATAATGGCCCCAAACTGCGTCAACCAGAACACAAACGACCACTGCAACACGTTGGCACGGACCCGGGCTATGTCCACTTTGAGCTCCGCACGCACTCGCTCAATATCCATCTTCAGCTCGGAGCGCACCTGTTCGATCTCTTTGGTCAGCTTGAGCTCGGTTTCCTTCAGGTCCAAACGGAGCTGTTCGATCTCCTTCTTAAGACGCAGCTCCGTCTCGGATAACTGCTTGCGCGTCGCAAGCTCCGGAAGATTGAGATACCGCTCTTCGAGCTGGGCGAACGCCTCGGCGATGACCCGCGCCCGCGCCCGATCGTCCGGAGCCTGAGTCAGCCGATCGTAAATGTCCAAAATATGGGGCATGTTCATGGGTTCAGACCTTGCTTCCTTTCACGGGGGCCATAGATTCGTCGCCTTCGACGGGTCATGGCGTGGAAGCGAAAACCTTAATTCAGATCAAACCAACCTAATTCTCCAGGACAGCCAAGCCTGTGTTCATCGCTCGCTGAACAAATTCAAACTGTGTTCATCTTTGTCTGAGGCCTGAAGCTGCGTGCTCATTTCCCTCCGAACAATTTCAACCCCCCTTCTCAGGGCGTAAACTGGGCGCTGTAACTTTCTGAGAGCCCTGAGCTCTTCTTATCCTTTGATGCCTCTCTGAAAAATGGGCCGTTCCTATCAACATACCTCATCGACACGGCAGTAGTCTCTATGGCCGCCTTAAGCTCGGCCCCTTTGCCCGCCTTCACGCCAGGATAAAAAGGATGCCGTGTTAGGACATCCAGCGGTTTCATCCGCCTGGTGTTTCAAACTACCGGAATCATCTTAGCCTCATCGGGTTTCCGAAGGGAAGGAGAACGTCCTGGACGTGAACCGGGCAGTGTCAACGTCGGCGAGGGCTTGCGTTGGGGTTCGCTGCGCTCACCCCAACCTACGGCCCTACGGCCCACCCCGTCCCGTAGGAGCCGGCTTGCCGGCGATTCCATCCCCCGGAGCCCCGTCCCGTAGGAGCTGGCTTGCCGGCGATCCCCCTTCCCCACACCCGTGGGGGCACGGCGGTGGCATGTCCTCGGTGTTGGGGTTCGCTGCGCTCACCCCAACCTACGGGATGTGGGGGGGTGGGGGGCCTTTCATGCCGAGCCGAAGACGCGGCGGAAAATGGCGTCCACATGTTTCAGATGGTAGCGAAGATCGAAGAGCGCCTCGAGTTCCTTGATGCTGAGATGAGCGGCGACTTCGGGGTCCGCCGCGAGACGATCCCTGAGATGCCCGCCTTCCTGCCAGACCTTCATGGCGTTTCTCTGGACCATCCGGTAAGCATCTTCGCGGCTGAGGCCCTTGCCCACCAAGGCAAGAAGCACCCGTTGAGAAAAGAGCAGCCCCCCGGTGATTTCCATGTTGGCGCGCATGCGTTCCGGGTAGGCGACAAGGGTGTCCAGCAGCCGCGTGAGCCGGTTCAGCATGTAGTCCAGAAGAATCGTCGAATCGGGCCCAATGATTCGTTCCACGGACGAATGACTGATGTCGCGCTCGTGCCACAGGGCCACGTTTTCCATGGCCGCCAGGGCGTTTCCGCGCAGCACCCGGGCGAGCCCCGAAAGGTTTTCCGACGCGATGGGGTTGCGTTTGTGGGGCATGGCGGAGGAGCCTTTTTGTCCCGGGGCGAAGTATTCTTCCGCTTCACGGACTTCGGTGCGCTGCAGATGCCGGATTTCCACGGCGATTTTTTCCACCGTGCAGCCGATCACGGCCAGCGTGGTGAAATACTCGGCGTACCGGTCCCGTTGAATCACCTGCGTGCTGATGGGGGCGGGTTCCAGCCCGAGGCGGCGACACACGCGTTCTTCAATATCCGGGTCGATATTGGCGAAGGTGCCCACAGCTCCGGAAATCTTTCCCACGCGCATGGTTTCCCGGGCTCGGAACATCCGTTCCCGATTCCGTTGCATTTCGGCGGACCACAAGGCCCACTTGAGCCCAAAGGTGATGGGTTCGGCATGGATCCCGTGGGAGCGCCCCATCATGACCACGTCCTTAAATTCAAAGGCGCGTCGTTTGAGCACATCCAGGAGCCGGTCCAGGTCGTCCAAAAGCAGATCGGAGGCTTCGAGAAAAAGTAAAGCGTTGGCCGTATCCAAGACGTCCGAAGAGGTCAGCCCTTCGTGAATGAACCGGGAGGCCGGCCCCACATGTTCCGCCACGCACGTCAAGAAGGCGATGACGTCGTGTTGGGTTTCCTTCTCGATCTCATCGATTCGTTCCACCCGGAAGGCCGCTTTTTCGCGAATCTCTTTCATGGCCCACTCGGGGATTTCCCCTCGCTCGGCCCGTGCTTCGCAGACGGCCAGTTCCACGTCGAGCCACTTGCGGTACTTGTTTTCCAACGTCCAAATGCGGCCCATCTCCGGTCGCGTGTAACGAGCAATCATAAAAAGGAACCCTCCTTCGGTTGGGCTTTGTCAAAAAAGTAAAATAGCGTACTTTCTTGCTTCCTCAAAAGCAAAAATCCGTTGGGATTCCAGTTTCAAAACGCACCAAGGGTTAAGTTGTGGGAACTCCCTTCGAGGCACAGAGAACTTATGCGACATTCTTTGGAGGGGTTGGGAAACTTTGTGCCTATTTGGGTCTTTTGTGCCTTAAGCGGAAGGAAAATTTATCATAGGAACGCACCTGGTAACCGTCTTTATCAGAAAATGAAGCCCTGCCTTGAATCTTTTTGTCCACCTCGATGAGAAGTTTGGCGCTGAAAAAAAGGAACGAAACGAAAAAGCGCCTCAGGAGAACCTGGGCTGCCTTTCTGATCCACCGCCGACCGAATACACGGGGGTAGTCCGCTGTGCTCGGCTTAAGGGAATCTTGAAGATAGAAACTGCCGCAACGCAAAAGTCCTTGTCACGCAATCCCCACACGCGGCAAATTCTTAATCTGAGACGTAGAAGGGCTCTCGACAGAAGGGCGCACGAGAACTTAGATACGGGCGGCTGTTTTCTCCTTGAGATCGAGAGGCAATGCTGTGGATGCCAAAAGATGGAGTTCATGAGGAGTTCATGGTGGAAGAGAAAATTGAGACCGCTCAAGGTCGATTTTCTATTAGACCGTTCGCAGCCGAGGATAAGGAAGAGGTCCTTCGTTTGTGGGCGATCGCCTTTCACAAAACGATGCCGTTGGCTTTATGGTGGTGGAAATACGAAGCCAATCCTTTTGAGACCTCTATGATCGTGTGTGCGTCGGAGACGGGGGAAATCGCGGCATTTTTGGCCGGAATTCACTACCCCGCGGTGTGGAAAGGCCGCAAGGTCCATTTTCTCCACGTTGTGGACAATATGTCCCACCCCGGTTATCGAGGGGTACTGAGTGGGAAAAAGGGTCTTTTTGCACGCACGGCCGAGCATTATTTTCGATCCCAAACGGGGCCGGACAAATGCGTGTTTGTTTATGGCTACCCTGGAAAACGACACTTTCGCCTTGGACAACATGTTCTCGGATACACGGCATTGCCTCGGGGGATGACTTATCTTTGCGCGGATGTCGATAATATCAAGACAAAAGGGGGAGCATCCCTTAGAATCACTGAAAAAATTACAAATGCCTCAGAAGATTTCGATGAAATGTTTCGAAAATCGGCTCGTGAATTTCCTTTTGTCGTTAGCCGTGATGCCAGATTTATTCGTTGGCGTTTTCTGCACCACCCTATGCAAGAATACCAGTTGTTTGTTTGTCTTTCTTTTTGGGCTAAACACATCCAGGCGTTTGCGGTTGTGCAGAAGGATGAGGGGAGAGCTCGGATAGTCGATCTTTTTGCCGCAGGGGACGAACGGGATGCGATTCGGCTGATCGTGGATATAGTGCCTGATTTGGCGCGCTCGGGTGTGACAACATTAGAATGCTGGCTGCCTCAAGGGCATTTCCTCACGAACCTGATGAAGACGATCGGTTTCAAGACGGCTCCGGAGCCTTTTGGCTTCGTCCCGGCGTGCCTGGACCGATCCTTTCACCCGGATCTAGACATCACGTGGGCGATGCATCATTTCTACTATACCATGGCCGACGCGGATCTCTTGTGACGCGGTCTACGAGCTCCTGAGGAGAGTCTGTGGTCTGAGCCTCCGGGCGGACACGAACGCATGGTTTATCTATTTGGTCTCATTTAGAAATTGACGGTCCATCTGCTGCCCCCATTTCACTCATGGATGCTCGGGATCTCTCTGTGACTTTCCAAGACCCCGCAACGGGTTATCGACCAACTTGTGCGGATTGGCTTTCAGCAACAGCCGGAACCCCCTCGGTTTATAGTTGAGTTTGTTGCCTCTCAGAAGCCGCTGCACGAAAAAGATATGGAAGACAAAGGCAGACCCCGACCTTTTTAATCCCCGGCTCTCCTGAAACATGCCGCCTTGTGCTCATGAAATCCTTCATTGCCCCGCCAACGCAGCTTTGGTAGAAAATTCTTTTAAGGTGACGGAGTGTTCTGAATCTTTTCCCCTTTGGCTTCGCACACCCGTGAAAGACAGCTTGTCCGCCACCCAAAAAAGGACTCGACCCAAATTTAAGCAGGCCTTGGTTGTCCATTAAAAAGAGGAGGCTTTTATGGGGTGGAATCATAAGCTCTATTTTACGGTGTGGGTCGCCTTCCTGAGCCTCACTGTGGCAGTCTCTCCCGCCGCCGCAGTCAAACTGGGAATCGTCACCGGAGGGCCCAAGGGAACGTATTATCAGTTCGGACTGAATCTCCAGGAACTCATGAAACAGCGTGGTTATGATTATGATTTGGAAGTCTTTAATTCGACGGGTTCCGTGGAAAATATTTATGCCGTGTTCAAAAGGCCCGGTGTGCAGCTTGGAATTGTTCAGTCGGACGTTCTCGCTTTTGTGGCCAAGGTGCAAACCAATCCGGCCCTCAAGCGCATCGCGCAGAAAATCAAAATGGTCTTTCCATTGTACAATGAGGAAATTCATCTGGTGGGGAAAAATGACATCAACGATTTCGATGAGTTGGAGGGCAAGCGGGTTGCCATCGACAAAGAGGGCAGCGGGACATATCTGACGGCGAAGCTACTTTTTGAAATTTCTCGGATAAAACCTGCAGAATTGGTTCCTGTGGGGACCGAGGAAGCTTTGGAACAAGTCAAGGCCGGAACTTTGGACGCGATGTTTTATGTTGCAGGCTACCCGGTGAAGCTTTTCAAAGAAAACGTCCATGACGGAGACAGACTGAAGCTCATCCCTATCACCAACAAGAACGTTGCGGAATTTTACCCACAGGCTGTCATCCCCGCGGGGACCTATGAATGGCAAAAGGAGGATGTGTCCACAGCCGCAGTCAAAGCGGTCCTCATTACCTACGATTACCGTCTCAAACAATGCGGCGAAGTGGGGCAGTTTGCTAAAATCCTCTACGAAAACGTTGGATGGCTGCGCCAGAACGGGCATCCCAAATGGAAGAACGTGGATCTTTCCGAGCAAGTCAAAGGCTGGGAACAATACGAGTGCGTTCGAAGAGAACTGAGCGGCGTTCGCCCGGTCGAACTCCCGAAATCCAAGGATGTCAATCCGGTACTGGAAGCCATCAAGGAGCTTCTCTAACGACAACCTTATCATAACAAGGGGGCCGGTCATGACTCGAAAAGCTCTATGGATAATCCCCACCATCATGGTCATCGCCGCAACGTCGTTACCGGCCTTCGGGGCCGGCGGCACGGCCGACGACGCCCTGACTCTGACCCTCCCGTACGTCACCGTCGGGACGGACCATTACCGGGGAATTTTTCAGTTTGTCTCCTTCCCCCAGGATCCATCAGGGGCCTACTGGAAACTCACATGGGCCGGGTTAACCCGGGGGGCCGGTCCCGGGGGAGGCGTCCTGGATGCGTCGCTCAACATTGTGAATGCCGTCGTGATGTACCAGGGATACTTGTTCGACATCGATTTGCTATACACACCGAACCCACAGGACCCTTCTTCGCTTTATTGGAAGCTCGGCCGGGCTCAAGCCCTTCCCGCACGCATCCTTAGTGTCGGAGGAGGGGACGAAAGCTGCTACGATGTGCCGGAAGAAATCCTTTCAAATCCGGCGTTGGTGCAGCAAATCGTCCAGTGCCTTCAGCGCTGCGGGGACGATCCGCAATGTATCCTCGGGTGCCTTCCTCCCGAATTGGGGCTCGGATCACCTTTTTACGTCACCGTCACCTTTGTGAACGATTCACCCCAGTCTTTTGCCTTCAAAATTCCCGCCGGGACCGTCTTTTACCCGGACGACGAAAGCCTTCAGCCCATGATGATTCTTCATGAACCCGCCTATGAACTTCAGCCCGGGTTGAATACCGTGTGCATTCCCACGTACTGCCTCCGCGCAGATCTTTCGGCACCCGATGCAGGCGCGCCCTACAAAAAGGGAATTCTCGCGGGAAATTCCTGTGTGTACGAAGTGGTGGAACTCACGTACGGAAAAACTTTAAGCGATCGGGACAAAATAAGGATCCAAGATATTCTCTGGGAGTGCGGCGACAGTGGAACCCTTTCTCCCGAGAATCGCGCCTACCTGGAATCTCTGCCCTAAACCCGAGCTTTCCCGGCGGGGATCACAGGTGATCCCGAAAGGTGATGATCCTCGCCGCGGGAGTCGTGGATAAAGGACATCACCTCATGTACCTCGATTTCTACGGGTTTCGCGCGGAACCCTTCCATATCACCCCGGATCCGGATTTCCTTTACCTGAGCCCGAGTCATAAGGAAGCTCTGGCGGCCATCATTTACGGCGTCCAGCAGCGCAAAGGGTTTATTACGATTACGGGCGAAATCGGGCTGGGCAAAACGACCATTGTGCGCAGTTACCTCGAACGTTACGACCGCAGCCGCATCAAAACGGTCCTCGTCTTCAACGCCAATGTGTCCTTCACGGGGCTACTCCGGGTCATTTACCGCGAATTGGGGTTGGAGCCGCCCGACTTGGACCCTTATGAGCTGGTCCACCATCTCCACACGATCCTCATCAAGGAATACCAAGACGGCTGGAACGTGGTGCTCATCATCGACGAAGCCCAAAACATGCCCGTGGAAACCCTCGAAAACCTGCGCATGCTTTCCAACCTGGAAAGCACCAAGGACAAGCTCATCCAGATCATTCTCATCGGCCAGCCGGAGCTCGAAAATACCCTCAACCTGCACCAGCTCAGGCAACTCAAGCAACGCATCGCCATCCGAACCACCATCAAACCGCTCACCCCTCAAGAGAGCCTGGATTACATCCGCCACCGGCTCTCCCTGGTTCACAGTACACCCCGGGAGGTTTTCACCTCGGGGGCTTTGGAACTCATCATCAAGGAAGCTCAGGGCATTCCTCGGAAGATCAACATCATCTGCGACAACGCTTTCATTACGGGCTTCGGTTACGGCAGGAAACCCGTCACGGAGCAGATCGTGCGCGAAGTCATCGCCGATCTGGAAGGCCGCACACAAATACCCCGCCGGAGGGGACGAAAAATCGCCTTGGCGGGCCTGTGCGCCTTCGTTTTGGCTGTCGCGCTCCTCCGGTACCCGGAGGCGCCGCGGGCGGCATTGATGTGGGTTGTGGACGGTGTGAAGCGCGTCCAGTCCCTCACGGGGTCGGCCGGAGCCCTTTCCCCCGCAAAAGGCTTATCGGAAGTGCCCTCGAAAGCAACGGAAACGCCGGAAAACACCGCTCCGAGAGCCGCACCCGGCCTGGATTCCGAGGGACACCGCATCGTGAAGCCTCTTCCCTTCTCGGAAAAAGGCCCGCCGGGCCCTCTAGAGGGCGCGTCGGGGCAGCCGCTGTCGGAAAAGGAAACATTGGAGGACCCAGCGGGAAAGTCCGACGGTTCAAAAAACAAAAACGACCAATCGTCGGCCCTTCAAGGGCCGGCCAAGAGCCGCGACGTTCTCTTTTCATCTCCGCAAAACCCCCGCCTGAGTCTGGCTTTGCTGGAGCAGATCGTGCCCATGCAATCTTTTGAGGCAATACCCGCGGTGCCCTCGACGGTGCTGTCCGGAGCTCAGGATTCGGAAAAACGGCGGCTCGCCGCCCACGAATCCCCCCAAAAAAAACGCGCCGCCCAGATTCCCGAAAAAACGACGGGACCGGACAGGAAAGGCATGGCCGGTGCCGAAGGCCGGACTCAAGGCCCGATCCCTGAGGGGCGCCGTTCGGCAACACAGGACGCACGAGCCGCGCCCTCTGGAGGACAGCCGGAAAGTCCCCCGACAAACCCTCAGCAGGCCCCCACCCTTGTGTCTGCCCCTGCGTCGACGACGGCACCGGCG
>CALGPN010000031.1 GCA_937960435.1 uncultured Desulfosoma sp. | reverse complement strand
CTGGCCGCCGTGGCCGTGCCCTTCTACCAACGCTATGTGAAGAAAGCGCGTCTCACAAGTCTCGTGATCCCCGGCATTCACGCCATAGAAAACAGTATCAGCACGTACTACAGCGTCCAACAAAGCTTTCCCTCAAACGATGACCTAGGCGATATGGGCAGAGACGCCGACATAGAGTGTTTTACGCCGAATGCGGTTGGGTCTAATTTAAGTAACATAATGATTACCATAAAAACAGACGCGACAACTGGGAAATGTAAGCCTCTCTATCAGTTGAGTCCAAATACTTTCAGGATCCAAGCAATTGAACAAAACGGTAAGCTTCGATGGAAATTTGTGGGAGGTCTCGCAAAGGAACTTGGCATGGCTGATGAATAGATAATTTAAAGCGAGGAGTTCATTATCCGGCTCCTCGCAAATTACCTTAATCTCTGGGACCCAAACCAGAATGCCTTTTTGAAGACATGAGAATAAACCGTCCATATCTACTAACCATCATTGTTGCAATTATTCTTGTGGGGGGAGCGTATTCGAATACGTACTACTCCCCTTTTGTCCTTGACGATATCCACTCCTTTGTTCGCAACTCCGATACCCATGTGAAGGAGTTGAGTCCGGAAGTCTTCAAACGCCTGGGGAGAACGCAATTTGGCATGTTTCGGTTCCTGCCCATGGCGACTTTCGGTTTTGATTATTGGTGGGGAAAGGGGAGCGTTGTCGCCTACCATGTGACGAACACCTTGATTCACATCCTGAGTTGGCTTGCCTGTCTATGGATGCTCTTGGCGATTTTGAAGACTCCCCGTGTTTCCGGTTCAGCGGATGAGGAAAAAGACAGGTTTCCGCTTGCCGCATTCGTCTCGACAATTTGGGCCCTTCACCCCGTCCAGACCAGTGCCGTCACCTATTTGGTCCAGCGAATGGCCTCCATGCAGGCTTTTTTTTTCATGGCGGCGAGCGCCGCTTTTGTCCAGGGGCGCATCAGCCTGAGCAGGGGCTCGAAAAAAGCGTGGTTGTGGGGGGTGCTGACGGCTTTGTTCTCGGTGGGGGCCTTTCTTTCCAAAGAAAATTCAGCCGTGCTTCCCATAATGTTTCTGGTTATCGAAATATGTTTTTTCCGGCCCCAAGTGCTAGAGCGTCTGCCTTTGCAGCTGGTGCGGATGTTGAGAACTCCTCGGCGCATCTTTGGGGCGGTCTTGATCGGGACCCTTGCGGTTTTTTTGGGGCTCTCGCTTTTCGAATCCTGCACAAAGGGCTATGAGATCCGACATTTCACGATGGCCGAGCGGCTTCTCACCGAGGCCAGGGTCGTCATGGGATATGTTTGGACGATTCTCGTTCCCAATCCGGAAGCGCTGTCTCTTGAGCATGATGTGGAGATTTCCCGTTCGCTTTTTTCTCCACCGACGACGGCGATGAGCCTCCTTGGAATCATGAGCCTTCTAGGCGCGGGCGTTTTGGGGCTCAAGAGTTTCCCGCTTGCCTCATTTGGCCTTTTTTGGTTTTTCCTTAATCTTGTCATCGAATCGACCATCGTTCCCCTGGAATTGAAGTTCGATCATCGGATGTATCTTCCATCGGTGGGATTGATTCTTGCCGCGTCTGAAGTTGTCCGCCATGTGTTCTCAAAACTTCTCGTGAAATGGCCCGCCCGGGAACGGAGAAAGATGGCCTGGAGCACCGTGGCCGTCGTTTGTTCGTTTCTTTCGCTCATGACTTTTGCAAGGAACGAGGACTGGGAAAGTGCTCTCACGATAAATCAGGATGCGGTGAAAAAAGCGCCCAATCACCCGAGGTCTCATGCCAATTACGCTTCCGCTTTGATTCGGGCAGGTCAATATCCGGAGGCTTTGAAGGAGGCGCAAAAAGCCATAGAACTGGGCAGAGACCATTTCGAGGAACACTTTGTTGCATCGACGGCGATTGTCCTTGTTCACGTTCGGCAAGGGGACTACCAGAAGGCTCTGGACGAAGGGAAACAACTGCTGGAACAGACGCCTCAAGGCTTCGACGCCACGGCATTGCCGAGCTTCTTGTCTCTTTTGGGCGAAGTTCACCGTCGCCTGGGAAATTACGCCGAAGCTTACGGCTACGCAGAGAAGGCCATAAGAGTCATCCAAGATAATCCCAAGTTACGGACGGATGCCCCTATCGTTTATGGTCTTTTAGACAGAGTCATTGTCACCGTCTCTAAAGAAAATCATGACTTGGATGGAGACGGCCTGCCCGACCCGGGGGGGATTCGCCCTGATGAATGGTTGGTGAACAAGCTTTATGAGCTCGGCGATTGGGACGGGGCTAAAATGTTCGCATCGGCGGCTTCACCGAGTGATCTGATCGAAAATACAAAAAGAGATATAAACATCATAGAGCAGCGAAACGCAACCCAATCGGTGCAATGGGGTTATCGAAGGAATATCTATAAGCCGTCCCATGTTGCGGACCTTGCCACCGGAGCCGCCTATTGGATCCATACGCACCAATCTTTAAGAAGCCTTGAAAATGTTGCCGTCTGGTTGTTGCGTCAGGCCAGGGCCTTGAGGCCCGAAAGCCTGGATCCGGTTTTGTTGGAAGGCTGGGTTGCTTTTGACAGCGGGCGCAAGGAGGAGGCGGTGGCGAAAGCGCGGCAGGCTGTGGATCTGGCGCCGCAGTCGGCCAAGGCGTGGATCGCCTTGGGGTTCTTCGAGGAGAAGGCGGGGCGGGTGGAAAATGCTCTCACGGCTTTTCGCCATACCTTGGAACTTTACCCCGGGTACCCGAAGCGGCAGGTGCTGAAGGAACTCATGGCGAAGCTGGAGGCTTCTCAGATTGACCGTCAGGAATCGGCCCTCTCTATGCTCTCCGGCAGGTGAATCGACCCGACAAACTCCAGGTGGCCTCGCCCAGCCCAGTGAGGGCGTTTTACCGAGCAACAGGGGGTAAGGGCGCCGTCTCTATCGGCGCAGGGGGCGGAAGATTTCTGGAAAACCGGCCCGCGTCAAGGGGCGCGTCTCGCGCCCTGTCTTGCCCAGCAAAGGGATCGGTTGAGGGAATTCAAAGTGTTGGGAAGGTGTCCTCCCGCCACCAAGTCTCCCCCGTGCCGCGACCCTTAGACCTTTATCAGATTTCCTTAAAGAAATGACCAAAAATTGCCGACTAGGAATAAGAGGAGTGCGATCCTTTGAATCGGCCTGTCGGCGCCGTCGGCAGAGCTGGCTGAAGGCACGAAGGTCTGAAGAACACACAGCGAGGAGCGCGGGGTGATCACGACATCGCGACGGCGGAAAAGAAAAGCGAGCCCTTCCATCGGCCCTGTTTTCCCGGCTTTCGCCGTTAAACAAAGACAAGGGGCCGACGGGTTCACTCTGGTGGAACTCATGGTGACGGTGGCCATCCTCGCCATCCTCTCGGCGGTGGCCATCCCCGCCTACGTGAACTACGTCAATCGGGCTCGACAAAGCGAGGCCGTCCTGGCCCTGATGAACGTCAAGATGGACCAGGAGATTTTTTGGGACGATCACAATCGCTATGCCGGGACCATCAGCTGCCTCCCGTCCTTTGGAAACACTTGTTCCGCCGCGACGGCGCGCCTGACCGCAAGCGGCTACAGAATCAAGGTGACGGAAGCCGGGGCGAACACCTTTCGGGCTCAGGCGGCCAAAAAAGTCTATGCCTATGCCTCCACCGATATCATCGAACTTCACGTGACGGCCAACACTACGGATGCGGCCCCCAAGGTGCTTCACCCGGAGGCCATCGGCTTTTCGGTGTTTAAATGGATTTTCGACTGAGGCCCCCATGAAGAGAGATTCCCTCAAAGCATTCTGCCTTGTCGGCCTAGGAATTTCGGCGGTGGTCTTTCTGCTTTCGTGTTCCCCCTCGGGGGTCAAGGAACCGCGGGAAAAAGCCCAAAAGGCGAAAATCGGAGCTCCATCGGGAAAAAAAGTCTCTCAGACCCCCGGGCCCGGTTCGAGGACAGGGCCCGTTGAACAATCGGCCGAACCCGCCGGGCCGCGGCTGGTTTCCCTCCAGTTTGATCCGCCGCGTCCCGTCACCGGGGACACGGTGCGGGCGGTTGTTGTCGTAGAAGGTGTAAACTCCACGGAAGAGACCGTTCAGGTCCGATGGAATATCAACGGCAAGGACGTGGAAGAGACGGGCATCGTCTTGGAGCGCCCCGTCCACTACGGGGATTCGCTGACGGCCACAGCCGAACTCCTGGGCCCCGATGGAAGGCGTCAGATGCTTTCCACGACCGTTTTGGTCGAAAACGCCTCTCCCGTCATCGGCATATCTCAAGCAACGGTCGATGCGGGGGAGTATGTGGCGGCCATCCAGGCGGAGGACCCGGAAAAGGATGAAGTGGTGTTGCAGCTCGTCGAGGCCCCGGAGGGCATGGTCTTGGATGAGGGGGCCGGGGTGCTCCGATGGAGGCCTTCGGCGGGCCACAAAGGCGGCGTTTTTCCTGTGGTTCTCGAGGGAAAGGATTCCCTGGGGAACGTCTGTCGCTTGAGCTTCGATGTGACGGTCTCCGGAGCCGATGAGGAACAGCCGTCGGCACAGGGGGGATAACTATGAAAAGGTTCGGGTGCGACCGAGGGTTCACTCTGGTGGAGTTGATGGTCACCGTGGCCATCGTGGTCATCCTCCTCAAGTTTGTGGGATGGGGCTTGGCCGGTGTCACGGGGTACGAAGATGTGCGAACGGCGGCCCGTCGCCTGGAAACGGTCATTCAGGAAGCCAAAACCTTGGCCTACGAAAAGGGGGCGGTTTATTCGCTGATTTTTGAGTCGGACGGCTACAAGCTGTTTCGCGACGACGATGGCGACGACAACAAAACGGAACCCACCGACGGCAATTGCCGAAGGGACAACGGCGATGAGCCCTGGATGCGAAGCGTGGAACTGTCCTCTCGGGTTTCCATGATTCCGGGCGACACATTGCCGAAGAACTCGGACAATTCAATCTGTCTCTCTTTTAGAAGTGACGGACGGCTGGCGAAGGGTGAGCAGGGGGGGACAGTGGAGTTTAAGGGGCCCTCCGGATCCCAGGCGACCGTGACCATCAACGCCATGGGGTGGGTCCATGTGGACTGAGCTTCGCACACGCGCGGCACGGAGGCCCAGGTTGATCATCGGCAAGGACTCGGGTTTTACCCTGGTGGAAGTCCTGGTTTCCCTTCTGGTTCTGGGGGTCGCCCTCATGTCTTTGTGGGGGTTTCACTGGACATCTCGCCACGTGAACACGAATTCCAAGAGAGAAGCTCGGGCGCTCCTTCTTGCCAATGAAAAGCTGGAGGATTACCGGCGGGCCTTAGGGGCCGACAACATGACCTACGATCCCAATGGCAGTGAGACGATCACAGTGGACAATATCGAATTTATCAGAACCACGACGGCGGTGGCCGACCCTACATACAACTGGAAGAGAAATGTCACCGTTTCGGTGCAGTGGAGGGAGCAAAGAGGTGGGCAAGGCCAGGTGGTGCTTCAGACCATTGTCGTTCCTTAAGGGAAAATCCATCGAGCATGCTCGAATGGTGAAGGGCTCCTTCAGGATGTCTCAGCCGTCGGGATGGGATAAAGCCATGACCCTCGTGGAGCTCATGGTGTCGCTGGCCATCACGGCTCTGGTCATGGCGGCGGCCGTTGGGGTTTTTTCATCGCAGCATCGCAATTATGTCCGAGATCGGTCGGAAAAAGAGGTCTTGCAAGATAGCGTGGATGTCCTCAGGGGGCTTCAGAGGGACCTCATGGAAGCCGGATGGGCCGTGAGACCGGATATGGCGTTTCTCATAAGAGACGGCGGTACCGACGGGCCCGACAAAATCTACATTAACGATGTGGATCTCATCGACCCTGTGATCGACGCGGAGAGGCTTGTGGTCGCTGCGGAATGCCCCGGTTGCCTGAGAGTCAGTTCCATTTTATCTGATAACATAACCGTTATAGATCCTTGGGAACCTTTCTCGACCCCCGATCAGACTCTGAAAATCAATGCCGACAACCAGACCGACTTTGTCAGCGGCACATTTCTCATCAGCGATACGACGGAATTGGACAAGAAGACGGCTGAAGTCAGGGGGGTGAACAATACCACCTTGACGATTTCCCCTTCCCTCAAAGGAACCTTTGTCACTCCCGCCATTTATTACTGTGTGGATACCGGGGCGGCTTCCTGCCATCCGGATTCGGACCCACGGACATTTGTGTTGCGCCGAAGCGACCGGAGGACGGCTGGCCAAATGCTGCCGATGGCAGACAACGTCGTGGATCTTCAGGTCGCTTATCAGGACGATTCCGGGAATTGGTACGGTCAGGCCGGCTGTTCGAAAGCGGGTGTCGGATCAAATCATTGTGAGAGAAAACCCTTCGAGCCGAGCCGCATTCGGCTCATTCGCGTGAGTGTCGTTCTCAGGAGCCCGACCAAGGACAAGGACCGTTTGACGGATCCCGCCTTTTGTCGTCCGGCTGTGGAAAACCGCTCGGCAGGCACAGGGCCGAACGAGTGCGGTTATCGTTACACGGTCCACACCCTTTTGATCCATCCTCGAAACACATAGGGGACACGCGACCATGAAACCCTCACCCCGACCCGCAGGTGCCGAAAGGTCACGTTCCCAAACAACTCGAATGAACAGAAGCGCGAAAAGTGTTTTGGAAAACAATCGGGGCATGGCCATGGTGCTTACCATTTCGGCCGTGGCTTTGTTGAGCCTTCTTGGTGTGTGGCTTGTGGTGCAGAGTGGGTCGACGTACCGGATCACTCAGTCCGTCGAGCGCCGCGAGAGCACTTTCAACCTGGCCGAGGGAGCCCTTCAGCTCAGTTGGCGTTGTCTTCGCACCGAGTCCAATGAAAAAATCCTCAAGGATTTGAAAAAAAAGCAAGACGTGACACCACCTTCCGGAGTGGTTCCCTACATGCAGGCAAATCAGGCGGTGGATCATCAGACCAAGGCTTCTCGAACGCTCACGCCGCGCTTGATGTTCCTGGAAGCCCAGTCGGTTCCCGGATGGGATATGAACAAATTCCGCGGTTACTATTACCTGGCCCAAGGGGAAGGACGGGAAATTCTTCCCCAGCAAAAAGGTGGACCCGCCCGATCGGAGGTGGTCATGTTGGTCCGGAAAATCGGGCAAGTCCATTCCCGCTGAACTTCCGGGGGCTCAAATCCGAAATGGCACGGTCCCATTTCTTTCTGAAAAAGCGGAGCCTTTCCTCCTTTCTTTAGCCCTACTCCCGACGGCTCTAATGCAGAAATGCAACGGCCCATGTGTTCCTTAAAAATCGGACACGTTCGTTCTTGCCCAAGGCGGAGCCTCCCCTTCTCCTTTCTTCGGCTCTAACCTCGTAACGGCAGGCGGTCCACGGCTTCCTATGGCCGAAAGATAAGGTGCGTTCATGCGTGCCCGACCCGGGCCCTCCCGGCGCTTTTGTTTCCAGGCGGGGCCACAGCGCCGAAGACGACGATAGAGATCAGGCAACTCCATCGGCGCCGGCCCCAGCGATTGTTACTGCTGCTGCTTCCAACCGCTTTTCGCCACGGGGGGCGGCACGTCCACCCTCAGCCGATGAATCACCCCGTTACTGGTCTGGATGAAAATATGTTCACCGGAAGAATCCATCACGGGTCGGCTGGGCATCCCTTCGCCCACTTTTAGCACGTAGCCCGAGTTACCGATTTGGGCATACTCACCTTCATTCAGTTGCTCCGGAGTCTTGTTCACCTTGGTGAAGCCGGATTTCACGAAGGGATCGAAAGGCATGGCTCGGCACATGTAATCCACGGCGTACAGATACGCATCCCCTCCTGCGGCACAGGGATCCTCTTTGGGGACGAAGGTCGTAAAGAAAACGACACCTCCGGCGATCAAGGCAGAATCCACGACCCTTTCCCCGGGAATGTTCAAATCCTTGATGCATGTCCAGCAGGCCCCGGTGCATGAGGCTTCACAACAGTCCGGACTTCCGTCGCTTTTCACCCAAGTGCAGCCAGTGTTGAAGTTCGAAGAGCCACAAAGGAATTCCGCAGAGATGTTAAGATTATTATCAACAAACCCGCCCGTGAACGTGGATGGCCGTGTGGCATTGTCGCGGATGGCGTAAAACGACATGGACGCCGTATCGGTCCGATCGTTTGCCTCTCCGGCCACGTTGTCGAATTTGCCTGTGCCGAAATACAGCCAGGGGTTTTTGTAAGGGTCCAACGTGGCGACCGGCATTACGGTTATAGGCTGACGATCGGAACGATAGGCGTTTGTTCCTGTGGGGGCGGTTTTCGTTTTCCTCACCGTCAGGTGGATTCCCGGGGACGTGGCGTCGAAGTTGAATTTCAAGGTGTAGAAGTTTCCGTTCAGATCGCCGAAGGCGAGGTAATCCACTTGCCCGTCGGGGGCGATTCGGCCTTGGGCATCCCAGAGGTCAAGGGCGACGGGATCTCCTATGGCATACGGGATGGTGTTAAGCCCACTGGTGACCTTCGGCCACTGTGTGGCCCATTGCTTCGTGATTTTGGGCCAGAGGTACTGAAAAATGTTCACTCCTTTTTCGATGTCGATGGCCAAAAGATTAGGCCGGAGAAAAGCCGAGGTTTGGTTGTCGTTAATAGTTCCAGAAAGATCCGTCTGCGGGCGGAAAATATGGGAGCTTGCCCCGAGAAAAGCATACCAGCCGCTCAGCTCGTTGGAACTGCGACAAGAAGCCGAAAGGGAAGAATTGTCGGCCTGCAAAGGTTCGACCCTATTTTTCGCCTCGAAACAGACATTCTCTGGAATGTTTAGATGCCCCACATAGGGGACCGTCCAGGAGACAGGCATGGCGGCCACCTGGGCGTAGGTGGCCTTGTTGAGAAAGGGCATGACGAATCCTGTGCCATTGTCCATCACAAGGTTCCTAAGGACAGGATACTCCCAGAGAATCTTCGGTTTATCAGGATCGGTCACGTCAATGGCGAAATAGACGTCCCCGCCCCCTCGTTCTCCTCCGAGAAGTACCGTCCGCCACTCTCGGGTCCCGTTGTGATCATGGTCGATAAAAACATCCCAGGCCACGGGGGAGAGGTCCACCATTGTCCGATGGGCGCACCCGGAAGGGTGGCCGTAATCGCATTGGGCCAGATTTTTAAGTTCCGGAAGGAGATTGCTGGGGACGTAGGCCCAGAGTTCTTTCCCGATGAGCGAGCCTGAGGTGCTGTTGTCCGAGCTGTAAAGCCACTTAGAAGTTTCGTTATCCCATACACCGACGACAAAGGCATGGAGCATCCCGTCGTTGGCCCCGACATAGACCATTTTCTTGCGGGTTTTTTGCTTTTCTCGGAAACAGTAAAAGCACTTCTGAGCGCAGGCCTCCATCTCGATGCCGCCACAGGTGCAGGAACAATCCCCGGCGATGTGGGAATCCACGGAACTTACGGACGGAGGACCGACGACCACGGGCGTGGAATAGACGATATCCCCCAGAATCCATCCCTGACGATCCCGCGCCCGATTGGTCCATGAGGTATCCCATTCGCCGCGAAGCCAGCGAATCAAGGCCGTGGAATCGTCTGAGGCAGTTCCATTATTGTTGAAATCCAAGGTGTTGGCCAAGGCACTTTGAATTGCCGACGGATCGGATGACAAGGCCGAGTAAAAACTTGCTTGGCATAAGGAGGAGCCGTCGTCCAATTTCGTCATTGTGCCGTTCAAAAAAGTAAAAAGGCATCGTTTTTTCGGATCGGAGACCTTGAGGATTTTTCCGGCATCCCAACAATGCCCATCGAGAAAGCCCGTATCGGAGCAAAATTTGCCTTTGTTTTGGGTTTCTTGAAAACTATAGATTGAACCGCTGCAGTTCCCGCCGATCCATTCGCATCCGGAATGAGCCCGGCATGTGGCGTTATCCGTGAACTGAGAACACCCTTCATAGGGCCAGTAAGCTTCCAGATGGCCTTTCCAGGCGTAAATATTGGGATTGTCTTCGTAGGCGGTAAAAGCGCCGCGAATGACGAGATCCTGCCCGAGGACTTCTTGGGTGACCGTGGCCACGGCCCCGGCGCTGCCTGCTTTGGCGAGAATCGCAAGCATGGCCTTTTCGAGTTTTTTCTCCAGTTCCAGTGGGTTCGCCACAAAAAAGTAATTGTCCGGGACCCCATCGCCGTCTTTGTCCCATTCAGCATCGAGGTCGGGGATGCCGTTGCCGTTGATGTCGTCAAAACCGCCCCATTTGGCGGCGTACCACAGGGGATTTTTGAGCGTGTTCGCGGCGTTTCCCGAAACCGTGAAGGTCTTGGACCACGTAAGAGGCATGCCCGCCACCACCGCCGGAGTATTGGTAGTGGCGGAATTAGGAACGTCTGTATCTTTGACAGGGAGATACAGTCCGTCCTCAGTGGTTCCGGAGATGACAAAACCAAGGACCTGATCAATAGAACCAGCCGCGTAGTCGGAGCTCAGGGTCACCTTCACCTGGTTGGACCCGACAGCTTCGATTGTATAGAGAACGATCGCATCCATGTCGTGATCGGCGCCCTGTTCCACGTCTTCAAAATTCACGCGAAACTTGGCCTTGGTAAGATTTGAAGAATTGTCATAGGTCATGTTGTCTACGTAAAAATCGACAATTTGGTTTGATGGGCAGTAGGCGCCTGAAGTGCAGTTGCTAATTTCCAGACCCCGACCTGTGGTGGTCAATGAGCACTTTTGGGCGCAGGCCTCATAGACTCCATGGCTTCCACTGGGACTCTTGCCCACGGGAACTAAGTGAACGTCCTTACCGCCCACTTTCACCCGAATGTCGGGAATCGGTGAGGACATCGCCACCACATAAGTCGCTACCTCGGGAATCCTTTCCTTTTGCGAAATGTATTGCTTTCCGTAATGCCCGACGGCGGCGGAATAAAAGCTTCCTTGTTTGGTCGGCTCTTCGGGACACAATCCTCGAACGGAGCTGAGGTTGGCGAGGCTTTTGACCGAGCACACAAAGTCGTAAGTGGATCCGCTTTGGCCGATGAAAAATGTGCCGTTATCGAGGTTTTCCTGACTTCCAATAGAATTGGCAAGGGAGCCTACATTCAAATCGACCAGATCTCCGGAGAAGCTGTTGAAGTGACTCCCGGGGACCTGATCCGAATCGTAACTGGGGTTGATATCGCTGAGAACCAGAAGGTTCGGCCTGGAGCAATCGGGGAAAAGGTCAAAAGGATGTAGTTGATTACTTCCTTTCTTGATGTACCAATCGGGCTTGGAGAGATTGAGGCCGGCATCGTCATTTTGACTATATGTGAAACCGCTGGTGGGGCTTCCTTTCCCCGTAATGAAGCGCAAGGCTTCGTACATCATTTCTCCTACGGGGTTCCCCCACATGCGGCATTGGCCCTCCTGAAGAGGGGCGTTGGTGATCCAGCCGCAGGTTCCCCCGTCACTGGCTTGGTAGGAATAGTCGGAGTATCGAAACCCCACGGGCCGCATGCGATTCAGCGTGAGGATGATGTTTCCTTGAACGTTTTCGGAACTTTGAAAGGTTCCGGACTGAGTGTTGATTTCATCCATGACCGTCCAGATATTTTTTCTGAGGACCCCTCCGCTCAGGTTTTTCCTGTAGGATCCCGTGAGAAGCCCCATGTAGAGCGGGCTTCGAAACACACAAAGTCCTTCGTCACTTCCGCAGTTGGCGTCTGTCTGGCAGGACTTGTAGGTCTTGGAACACATCTTCGAACCGTCTCCTTCGCCGTACTTCTGAAGAAGCCCTACCGGCTTCGGGGTTCCCCCGCCCCCGGGATAAATTTTGCAATAATTTTTTTCCAATCCCTCATCCCAATCTTTGCTGCAGACCTGAACACGAACGATATAATCTTCGATATCGTTTCTGGTTCCGACAGGCCCGCGCCGATAACCCGACGGCGTCTCCGGGCCGCTGCACACGGCGCGTTCCGTCGTGGCCCATTCCCAGATTCTATGGGAGTCGTTTTTTGCCACGCGGATTTTGTGCGGCTCTCCCGCGGCCGTGCTGGTCACGCAAAAAAGATGGCGCGTGCCCTCAGATGGGGCGGCGAATGGGGTGAGCCTGGGGGTATCGCTCCCCGCATACTCTTTGCCCCAGCTGTGGGCGTCCTGGGGAATATAGGCTCCCTCAAGAACGGTTTCACTGGCGCTGTCCGTGGAACGGTATCCCCCGTAGAGCACACGCCGTAGGACATCCATGCGGGACATGGAAAGCCAGTTGAGGAAATTTCCGCTCCATTCGCCCTCGCCACCGCAATACTTGGTAAGCGTATATTCAGTCGGCACGAACTTCGCTTGTCCCGTCGTAACGTATTTATAGCACTTGTAAGGGTCGAAATAGCCGAAATAATCTATGGAGTGCTTGTATCCCACGTCCAGTTTCCCGTCGCCGTCCAGGTCCTGGGCGTCATTGTAGGCTTCGTAGTATAATTTATGGTCTCTTTCCATGACCATCATCACCATGGGATTGGCGCCGGCGGAAATAAAGGGAGGAGGATCGCAGGAAGGAGTGTAGGCCTGTGCCGGGGACAAAACGACAAGAGTTAAAAGGATTAGCAAACATATGTATTTCTTCATAAAAGATTCCCTCCTGTGCCCTAAATTAAAAACCGAAGTCTCATCGCTTTCCTCTCGTTGAACGAGAACCGCGGAAAGGGCCGGCGCCTAGGCCGTTTGTTCCGAATACCGAGGACTTTTCATGAAACCCCAATTCTTTTATCGGCAAAATTCTTTCAAGGCATGAGGAATTTTTGTGGCTTCTCTTAGACGAAAAATCGTTGGACCCCGGTGTTCTCCATGTTATGAGATTAGGAAACCCCAATTGTTTCCAAGATCTTCAATTGTCGGAGGCGCGATGTACCCTTTACAAGGATCATGCCGCCGATCTGGCGAAAAATTTCCCCTGGACAATGCGGGGCCAGGAGATTTTCGAAACGCTCCTCAAAATCTCGTCCGTCCCCGTGAAGCCTTCAGCTTGGTGGAGCTGATGGTGGTCGTGGCCATTGTGGCGATATTGGCGGCGGTGGCCGTGCCGGCCTACGTGAACCATGTGAGGCGATCGGAGCAGGCTCAGGCCGTGGAAGCGCTGCTCAGGGCCCGCATGGAGTTGGAGGCCTACTGGGCCGACCATAATCGCTATGCGGCGACCCTGCGACTCCTTCCCTCTTTCGAAAGCGGCACCCAAGGAAAATACGTTCTGACCCTAAAAACCAGCCCGGATGGGCAGCGTTACCGCGTGGAAGCCGTGCGGTCCGATGTGGGGGACAAACTGCATCTTTCGGACAACGAAACGCACCCCGTAGTGGACACCCCCAAGGCCCTGGGGTGGTCCCTTTTTCACTGGTTGTTTGACTGATGGCGGCGACCGGGAGGTGGCGCCATGGGTCGGTACGGGAAAGGGCCCAGGAGATGCGGCCGGGGCATGACCCTGGTGGAACTTATGGTCGTGGTCGGCCTCATCGCCTTTCTCATGACCGTGATGGCCGTCCGAACCCATAGCGCTTCTTACCGCCTGAAGTCGGCCGTCTCCCAGCTCCGTTCCCTCGTGCAGCGGGCCCGCCTGGAAGCGGTCAAGCACAACAAGAACGTTTACCTGGATTTCGACGCGGAAGACGACAACGTGCTGGATACCGTGGTCCTCTGGGTTTTTGGGGGTTCCGGCGGCTCAAGCCCGTCATACGACCCGGGGAGGGATTTGACGATTGTCGCCGAGAAAATTTTTTCGCCGCCGGGGACTCGCACCAACAAGCCCACCCTGGGAGCCGTCCCGGCGTCCCAAGGGGGGCCGGCTACCGGCGCTCCCCGCGATGGGGGGACCATCCCGGAAGACGGCGTGAGCTTTTCCGGAAACCGCATCAATTTGAACCCGGACGGCACCTCTTCCGCGGGGAGCGTGTATGTCCATGTGCCGAAGGATCCCAAAGCGGGCACCTACGCCGTGGTGATCAACAATGCGGGGCGGGCGTATCTGCGGTATTTCCCCACGGGAGGCACGGCATGGGAGGACCGGTGAATCGGAGGTCTGTAGGAGCCGGCTTGCCGGCGATAATGAGGAACCGAGCCGGGGGTGCCGCCATTGGGGGGCATGTAGGAGCCGGCTTGCCGGCGAAGGATCGCGGGCAAGCCCGCTCCTACACAATGGTGGATGTAGGAGCCGGCTTGCCGGCCAAGGATCGCGGCCAAGGCCGCTCCTACACAATGGTGGATGTAGGAGCCGGCTTGCCGGCCAAGGATCGCGGGCAAGCCCGCTCCTACAAACGGGATCGCGGGCAATGTCGCGGGCAAGGCCGCTCCTACAATCGCGGGCGTGGTCCCTTCTACGGGGGGTGGGGAGGAGGGATGAGCCTTGTGGAGCTGCTGACGGCCGTGGCCGTGACGAGCGTCGTCATGGTGTTTGTCTATGGGGCCTTCATGGGGCAGAGGCGCCTTTACGGGGAGGAACAGCAGATCCTCGAGCTGCAGCAAAATGTGCGCATGGCTTTGGATGCCGTCGCCCACACCCTCCAGCAG
>CALGPN010000030.1 GCA_937960435.1 uncultured Desulfosoma sp. | reverse complement strand
CGGGCACCCACGAGGGGTGCCCCTACGGCGCCCGGCATCGGGCACCCACCCGACATTGGGCGCCCTTGAGGGGTGTTCCCACGGGGTAGGGTGTCGATCGCCATCGAGGAATTTTCGGTGTAGGGGCGGGCCTTGTGCCCGCCCGACATGGGGCACCCAGCGGGCGTCGGGCACCCACGAGGGGTGCCCCTACGGCCGGGCTTGACACCGGGCACCCACGAGGGGTGCCCCTACGCGATGCTGGCGACATCTCGTGGCGGGGAATGCGTCAACCGCCCCACGCATCCGGAAAACAGGTTTCATGAGACCTCGTCGGCGGTCTCGATGGCCTAGGTTTGCCCTTGACAGAGGCAAACCCTCTTGGTAGCACCACAGCGTTCAGGCGCCGAAAGGCTTAATGGGGAATCCCGTGCAAGTCGGGAACGGGCCCGCCGCTGTGATCGGGGACGACCGCTGCACCACAGCCACTGCCCGGAAATCTCGGGTGGGAAGGCGCAGCCGGGAGGATGATCCGAGAGTCAGAAGACCTGCCTGAACAGACTTTTCGGTTTCGCCTTCGGGGGAAAAAGGCGCGCGACCGAACAAGGCCGGCGGATGAAAAAGGGAGATCCCGGGTTCCTGGTGAACCCGGGATTTTTGTTTGAATCGCGGGATCAAGGACGTCGGCCCCTCACAAAGCCAGTGGGGGGCAGTTCCGCCGTCCGGGGAGCGGCCGCTTCCGGGGCGGCTCTTCCCCGGAAAGCTTCGGGACACGGCGGACAAGATAGGGTGTGGGATCAAAGGAGAGGGGCCATGCGACAGGGAGGCGGATTTTGGTTTTGCGCAGAGATGGCGGCTTTTCTGTGTTGCCTGTGGCCGGTGCAAGGGAAAACGGCGGAAACCCCGGTGTGGAAGGCGGACGATGTGGTCGTGACGGCGACGCGCACGGCCGTGCCTACGGAGACCCTCGGCGTTTCGACGACGGTGATCACGGAAGAGGAGATCACGGCGCGCCATGCCTCCGATGTGGCGGAACTTCTCCGAGACGTCGCCGGCTTTCAAACTCTTCGGTTCGGCGCCCCCGGTTCGCAGACCGTGGTGTTCCCAAGAGGCGGCGAGCCCAATTACACTTTGGTACTTATCGACGGCGTTCAAGTGAACCTAGGCGGCGGCGATTTCTATTGGGAAAACCTTTCCACGGACAATATCCAACGCATCGAGATTGTCCGAGGCCCCCAGAGCGCCCTTTACGGGTCCGACGCCATCGGCGGCGTCGTCCAGATCTTCACCAAATCGGGCTCCGGACCTGCATCGGTGGAACTGTCCACCGCCCATGGGGTGCGATCGGATCGCGGACGATACCTCGGAGAACAAAGGGTCCGCGTTTCGGGTGGGTCGGAGCGTTTCGGCTACTCGGCGGCCTACGGCCGCACCGACGACGGCGGCATTCTCAAGCTGAATAACGAATATTGGAACAATACCGTCAGCACCCGTTTGGATTTCTTCCCGAAAGACACATGGGAAATCAGCCTCACCGGCCGCCTGACGGATGCCCAATACGAATACCCTACGGAAAGCGCCGGGGACAAATATTCGCCTCTCGACCCCGACCAGACGCAGAAAGAACAGGATGCGGTGGTCGGCCTCTTGACCCGCGTCCAGAGCACGCCGTGGTGGGAAAACGTCTTCAGTGTGGGTCATCACCAAAACCGGCGCCGCAACCTGGACCCTTACAACGAACCCGTTGATTATGGCTATTCTTTCGGCCGTTACAACGAAGCGCGCACGACCCTGGACTATCACGCCAACCTTTCGTGGAAGGTCTCGCCGCGTGTGGCGTCGCTCTTTACCTTCGGCTACGAACGGGATCAGGAAACCTACAGGCAGGAAACAATCTCCTTCGACACCACTTCCCTCACGGCCGACCGGACCAACGACGCCCTTTACGTCCAGGAACAACTCACGTTCTTCGAACGGCTCCATCTGATGGGAGGATTTCGCGTGGAAGACAACAGCGCCTTCGGCACTGAAGTGACGCCTCGCGGTTCCGTTGCCTTCGAAATTCGGGAAACGGGCACAACCCTGCGTGTGGCGGCGGCCAAGGGGATCAAGGAACCCACGTTCTATGAAAACTACGCCGATGATTCCTGGACGCTGGGAAATCCGGACCTGGACCCAGAAAAAGCGACGTCCTGGGAAGCCGGGGTGTCCCAGCGATTGGGTTCCCGGGCGCGGGCGTCCATGACCTATTTCCAAAACCGGTTCACGGACCTCATCGCCTACGTTCCGACACCCTTTCCCGCGCCGCCTGAAAGGACACCCAATTTTTACAACATCCAGGCGGCTCGAACCCGCGGCGTGGAAGTGGAAATCGACGGGCGCTTGAAGGAAAACCTTTCGGCCGGCATGAGCATGACGGTCTTGGATTCGGAAGTGACCGACGACGGGGGCTTGGACTCCGTGGCTTTTGCGGAAGGCCGAAAGCTTTTACGGCGGCCCACATTGGCAGCCTCGGCCTGCGTGGACTCCCGGTGGAACCGCTTCCGCGGGCGCCTCATGGGCCATTACGTAGGCCGCCGAGACGATGCGGACTACCGCGACTGGATGGCGCCGAAACGGGTGAAACTGGAGGATTATTTCGTCCTCGACGCCTCGCTGGCCTACGCCCTCGAGACGGCGCCGCCCCTGAAGGACATGGAAATTTTCGTCAAGGGCACAAACATTTTGGATGAGGACTACGAGAATGTTTTCGGGTATTCCACGCCCGGAGCGGCGGTCATGATCGGTGCCGCTTTGAAATTTTAGGAAAACCAGGCGGCCGGGCCGTGACGAAAAAAACGTTTTTCTGTTTCATGGCGGCGATCTTTTTCGGCATGACGTGGGAGGGCTTTCCTGCGGCCGCCGTCGCGGGGACCGACCTTCGCTCCGTCGTCGATCCTGTGGGCCGCAGCGTGCGCATCCCCGAGTTCCCTCGCCGCGTGGTCACTTTGGCCCCGAGCCTCACCGAAATGGTTTTCGCCCTGGGCGCCGGCCACCGTGTGGTGGGAGTCAGTCGATACAGCAATTATCCTTCGGCGGCGCAGGAACTTCCCAAGGTGGGATCCTACGTGCAGCCGGATTTGGAAAAAATCGTCGCCTTGAAACCCGACCTGTGTCTTGCCGTCAAAGACGGCAACCCTCGGGACGCCGTGGAAAAATTGGAACGGCTGGGGATTCCCGTTTACGCCGTCAACCCAAGGAGCCTGGATGAGGTGATGGAAACCCTGTCGGCTTTGGGCGATGTGCTGGGGGCCTGGGCGGAAGCCCGATCGGTGGTGGACGGCATGCGCCGGCGCATTCGAGCCGTAGAGGCCCGTGTGGCCGGCGTGCGGCACAGGCCGCGGGTGTTTTTTCAAATCGGGGTTTCCCCCATCGTTTCCGTCGGCTCGGAAACCTTCGCGCACGAACTCATCACCCGCGCAGGGGGGCTGAATGCGGCCGAAGGCCCCGAACCATACCCGCGCTTCAGTTTGGAACAGGTCATGGGGCTTCGCCCGGACGTCATTGTGGTCTCATCCATGGAACGGGAACAGGTTTTCGAACAGGTGCGCAGAGACTGGCTGCGATGGCCGGGGATACCCGCCGTGGCCTCGGGGCGCATCCACATGGTGCCGTCCGATCTTTTCGATCGGCCGGGCCCTCGCCTTGTGGAAGGTCTGGAGATGCTGGCGGCGATTCTTCACCGGGAGCTTTTCGATGGCGATCGGTAATGGGGGGCGAACCACGGCGGGTGAGACGCGGCCCGTAACCCCGGCGCGCATTGCCGGCACGGCGGCGGTGTGCGCCGCCGCTTCCTTGGGGGCAGCGGTCTTCGGCATGGCCGTAGGATCCTCGGGCGCGGATCTTTCCGGTCTTTGGCGATCCCTGGCCTGGCACGACGCGGTGGATCCTACACTGCAGGCCATTTTCTGGCAATTGCGATGGCCCAGGGTGCTGACCGCCATGGAAACGGGAGCGGCCTTGGGTTTAAGCGGCCTGGTGTTTCAAGCCGTCTTGCGAAACCCCCTGGCGGAACCGTATATCCTGGGAACGTCGGGAGGGGCGGCCGTGGGAGCCGTCGGGGGGATTCTTCTCGGTTTGTCCTATTTCCCGGGCGTCGGCACGGCGGCTTTTGTGGGAAGCGCCCTTTCCCTGGCCGTGGTCGTTTTGCTCTCCTCCGGCCGTGCGGGCCTTCGCCGCGATGCGCTTCTCCTTTCCGGCGTCATGGTCAACGCGTTCTGTGGCGCCCTCATTCTCTTTTTTGTCTCCACCACCCAGGATGCGCGCCTCCACACCATGCTCTTTTGGCTCATGGGGGACCTGTCCCGCGCCGATATGCCCGCCGGGCTCCGTCTCGGCATGGTGCTGGCCCCCGGGGCCGCGGTGCTCTTCGTGATGGCCCGGCCCATGAACCTGCTGCTCATGGGCCGAGACACGGCCGAAGCCTTGGGGGTGCCCGTTCGATGGACACGGTTGTTTCTCTTGGGAGTCACCACGGTCATGGTCAGCGCGGCGGTTTCCACCGCCGGGCTGCTCGGCTTTGTGGGTTTGGCCGTGCCTCACGGCCTGCGGCTCCTTTTCGGCCCGGACCATCGGCTCTTGGTCCCCGCCTGCTTTTTCGGGGGCGGCGCTTACTTGATCGCCTGCGACGCGTTGGCTCGTTGGGTGCCCCGGCATGGTGAGATGCCCGCCGGGGTGATCACGGCTTTGATCGGGGCTCCTTTGTTCATTGTGCTTTTACGGCGTTCGACACGATGACGACCATGGTGTGCCTCGACAACGTGGCTTATGCCTACGGAGCCGTCACGGCTCTGGCCGGGGTGACGGTTTCTGTGGAGGAAGGCGAATTCTTCATCGTGGCCGGATCCAACGGGTCGGGCAAAAGCACCCTGTTGAAACTCATCACAGGTTTGGATCGGCCGCAGTCTGGACGCGTCTTCCTCCTGGGGCGGCCTGCGGCCGCCTATCGCCGCCGGGAACGCTCCCGAATCCTCGCCTACCTGCCGCAAACCGTGCCCATGGACTTCCCGTTTACCGCCTTGGAAGTGGTTCTTATGGGCCGGCACCCCCATGTGCCTCTGCTCCACATGGAAGGGCCCGAGGATGTGGACAAGGCCTTGGAAGCCATGACCCGGACCCACGTGGTTCACCTGAAGGACCGGCCCGTGACGGCCTTGAGCGGCGGGGAACGGCAGCGGGTGTTCCTGGCTCAGGCCCTGTGTCAGGAACCGCGCCTGCTCGTTCTGGACGAACCGACGGCGGCGTTGGATCCCGCCCATCAGGTGCGGCTCATGGATCTCTTGGAAGACTTGCGCCGGGAACGGGGCTTGACCGTGGTCATGGTCACTCACGATATCAACCTCGCGGCCATGTACGGGGATCGGGTGTTGCTGCTGAAAAACGGTCGGGTGGTCCGTGAGGGCCGCCCGGAGGACGTTTTCACCTTCCAGACGCTGGAAGAAACTTACGGGTGTGTGGTTCTTGTAGACCGAAGCCCACTGGGAAACTATCCCCGCGTGACCCTCGTCCCCGGGCGGTATTTGTCGGCACAACGGAGCCATGGCGAAGATCTCGGGAAGACGCCGCAGGGAACCGCCGATGAACGCCGATAAAGTCTTGTTTCGACCACCCTTGGCCGACGCCGAGGTGAAGGCGCGGAATGCATTGACAACAAGGGACCGTCCGGTTATTGAAGGCACGTCAGCGGCGCCACGAAGGCGAATCCAGCGAAAACAACCGGTGCGGGCACAGCGGGGGCCACGAAGGTCATTGCCGTCGGGGATGGAGGCAATCTTTCGTGGCCTGTTTTTTTTGGGGTGCGATTCTCTTCCCCGCGGGCCTTGTCCGACTTGGGGAAAAAGTATGTTCCGAAGGGATGCAGGAGGTGTTCGGGCGTGATGGCGTTTTTGGCCAAAGGCGGGGTGTTGGTCATCCCGATCCTGGCGTGTTCGGTGCTGGCATTGGCCATCTTTTTGGAACGGGTGGTGCGGTTTGCCGTGCTTCGGCGCCGCGGGCGTTATGTGGCGGACCGGGTGGCGGCTCTGGTGGGGGAAGGCAAGATGGGCGAAGCCCTGGAAACGGCCCGCAAAAGCCGCTCCCCCATGGGCCGCGTGCTGGCTCAGGGGCTGGAAGTCGTCGGGGCGGACCGGGAAACGTTGGAAACCGTGCTCATTCACGGCGTCGAAGAGGAGGTGCGGGATCTTTCCCGGTACTTGCAAGCCTTGGCCACCATCGGGAACATTGCGCCGCTCCTGGGTCTTTTGGGCACCGTCATGGGCATGATCAAGGCTTTTATGGCCATTCAGCAGTTGGGCGGCAAAGTGGACGCCTCCATCCTGGCCGGGGGCATCTGGGAAGCCATGTTGACCACGGCCTTGGGGCTTAGTGTGGCCCTGCCCGTCATGGTGGCCCACAGCTATCTCACGAGCCAGGTGGATCGTTACGAAGCGCGCCTTCAAGACGGTGTGGTGCGGTTTTTCAAGAGTCGATCCATGGCGTGTGGGGGATGACACCGTATGCTGGTGCACCGTCGAAAAAGACCGCGATACGGCGTCCAGACGCCGCTTACGTCTCTGATCGATATTGTCTTTCTTTTGCTGATCTACTTTCTTCTCACCACGAATTTTCTGGTGGAAGAAGGAATCCGTGTGCAGTTGCCCCAGGCCGAATCTACCGTGCCGCAGGAAGATCGGGAGCTTGTGGTGACGGTCAGTCCCGAAGGGGATGTGTTTATGGGAGCCAAGGCTCTCACCCTGGAGGAGTTGCGGGAACTCGTCAAGCAGCGTCTGGAAGCGGATCCGGAAACAGCCGTGGTGCTCAAGGCTGACAGGACGTTGGTCTTGGATCGGGTCGTTCAGGTGATGGACACCATCAAAGCGGCGGGCGCCGCTCGGCTGCGCCTGGCCACGGAAAGGCCGTCGCCGTGAAGTCCGCTGTGGCCTCTCGTCGTTCCGACGCTCTTTTTTGGGCCTTTCTGGCGGTCTCGTGCCTCGTCCATGGGATGCTTCTGGCGACAAACTTTTCGTGGCTGGAACCGAAGCCCCTTCAGGTCATCGAACTGGATCTGCTTCCTCCGACGATGAAAAAACCGGCGGAAGAGCCGCCTCCGAAAGGGGAAGAAAACAAGCCTGTGGAACCGTCTCCGTCCCTGGCCATGCCGGATGTGAAACCGCAAACCCGGGAAAAGCCGAAGCCGCCGGAGCCCATGGCGGAACCGAAACCGCTGCAGCGTGTCGAACTTCCCAAGAAACCCAAGAAAGCTCAGCCGAAACCTGCGCCGCCGGCTCCGGAGCCCGTGCCTGCGGCGGCGGAAACCCCCGCGCAAAATTTGGAATCGGCAGAGGTTCCACCGGCAGCCCTGGGAAAGCCCGACGGACAGCCAGCGGCTCGGGCGGTGGGCGGAACGGAGGATCCCGTAAAGCTCTTCCTGGCGAAGGTGCGGCAGCGGATCGACCGCTATAAAAACTATCCTTATGCGGCGCGGCGCCGCCTGGAAACGGGGCGGGTCACGGTGCGTTTCGTGATTCATCCGGACGGAACCATTGATGGGCTCCAGGTAATTCAGAGGTCGGCATCGTCGTTGCTGGATGAGGCGGCCCTCAAGGCCGTCAGAGACGCCGCGCCTTTTCCGGGTTTTCCTCGGGATGTTCTGGCCCATCCCCTGGCCGTGGAAATTGGTTTGGTGTTTGAGTTGACTTAGAGTGGGAAAGTGAGTGATAGGGATGTCGACCAAAAGAATTTGCGTCATCGACGGCCAAGGCGGGGGAATCGGAGCCGCCATCATCAAGGCTGTGAAGGCGGCTTTCAGTGAGTCGGTGGAAGTGATCGCCTTGGGGACCAACGCCATCGCCACATCGCAGATGCTCAAAGCCGGGGCCAATCGCGGGGCGACGGGCGAAAGCGCCATTTGTTGGACCGTTTCCACGGCCGACTGCGTCGTCGGGCCCATTGCCATCACGTGGGCCCACAGCATGTTGGGGGAAGTCACCCCGAAGATCGCCGAGGCCGTGGCGTCGTGCCCCGGCGTCAAGGTGCTGATCCCTTTGAGCCAGGAGAAAGTGGAAATTGTCGGGGTGATCAAAGAACCGCTCCCTCACCTGGTGCAAGCGGCCGTGGATGGGAAAATCAAGGAGGTGATCCAAAATGTGTGAAGCGAACGCGTATCTGCTCAAAGATGGTCAAGAACAGCTCGTCATGGAATCGGTGGACATTGTGGAACCGGAAAGTGACGACACCTGGCGCCTGGTGGGGATTTTCGGCGACCAAAAGACCATCAAAGGGCGCATCAAGATGATGAACCTGGTGGATCACAAGATCCTTTTCGAAGCGAAATAAGAAACGCCGCGGCCGGCAGTCCTCCGGCGCGGCTGGCGCAAGACGACAATGGGGCCACGAAGGCCGCCGGCGCCCTCAGAAAAGGAGCGCGGCTTCGTGTGCCCTTTTTTTGTTCCGGGGGCGTGGAGCGGCGTTGCGGAAAGGTGGCCCTTCGGGGAATGACGCGGCGTGGAGGGATGCAGGAGTAGGGTGTGAGCCGAGGACTTGCGGAAACTTTTTGGCGCAATGCCAAAAAGAAACAGAAACTTCTCTTTGGCCTTGCGGCAACCACGGCGGTTGTGGCCGTGGCGGCCTTGAGCTTCGGCACCTATGCCATGAGTCCCATCCACGTGTTGAAGTCCCTGTTGCGGATGGCGGAGGAGACGCGTGTTGTGGTCGTCTGGAACATCCGGCTGCCTCGCATCGCCGCCGGTCTTTCCGTCGGGGCGGGGCTGGCTCTGGCGGGCCTGTTCATCCAGACCCTCTTGCGTAACCCCCTGGGATCCCCTTCCACCTTGGGCATCAGCCAAGGGGCCGCCTTCGGTGCATCGTGCGTCATTGTCTTGTTCCATGCCGGCCCTTTTGGGACGGCTCTGGCCGCTTTTTGCGGATCCTTGGGGGCTACGGTGCTCATCGTCATTTTAGGGCGCCTTCGGGGCCTCACCCCTGAGGCCGTCATTCTTGCCGGCGTGGCGCTCTCGTCCCTTTTCGGCGCGGGCACGGTGCTCTTGCAGGTCCTGAGCGACGAGACGCGCTTGGCCATGGCCGTGGCGTGGAGTTTCGGGGATGTGGGTCGATCCAATTGGCCTCAGATCGGATGGCTGAGCCTTTCGGTCACGTGCCTAGCAGGGGTGGGTTATTGGTGGCGCTGGCACCTCAATGCCTTGGACATGGGGGAAGAACCGGCCAAGAATCTGGGTATTTCGGTGGAAAGCCTTCGCTGGCAGGGGCTCATCTTGGCCGCCTTGGTTTCGGCTCTCGCCACGGCTTTTCACGGCGTCATCGCCTTTGTGGGCCTCATCGCCCCGCATGCAGCGCGACGGATCGTCGGCGCGGACCATCGGTTCCTCGTGCCGGTCTCCGCGGTCTTGGGCGCGGCCCTCTTGCTCCTGGCCGACACCTTTTCCCGGCTGATCTTGGGGACAGGGTCCTTTCCCGTCGGGGTGGTGACTTCTTTTCTCGGGGCTCCCTTGTTTTTGTCCCTTTTGCTGAAGCGAAGAGCATGATTCTCTCGGTCTTGGACATCAGCTTTCATTACAACAGTCACCCCATCCTGGAGCGGGTGCGTTTCCATGTGCGCCCCGGGGAAATGATCGCTGTGTGCGGGGTCAACGGGGCCGGCAAATCCACCCTCCTCCGTTGTCTCAACGGGATTCTCAAACCGCAGAGGGGATCCGTGCTTTTGGACGGCCAGGACCTGCGCCTCCTTGGGCCCAAAGGCATCGCTCGATCCATGGCCTCGGTTCCCCAAAAAGGGGCGGATTCGGAGCTCACCGTGTTTGAAGTGGTGCTCTTGGGGAGACTCCCTCATCGGCAGTGGGGACCGACCCGGCACGATACCCTGGCCGTGGAAAAGATTCTGGAAACCATGGATTTGGCGGATCTGGCCCACCGCCGCTTTTCCACCCTGAGCGGCGGCGAAGCGCAGAAAGTGCTCCTGGCCAAGGCCTTGTCCCAACAACCTAAGGTGCTTCTTTTGGACGAGCCGACCAATCATTTGGATCTGAAGAACCAATTGGATGTCATGCGCTTGGTCCAAAGCATCACCCGCCGGGAATCTTTGGCGGTGGTGGCGGCCATCCACGACCTGAACACGGCGTTGCGTTTTTCGGATCGGTTGTTGTTCCTCCGACAGGGGCGAATTGACGAAGTGGTCGCCCCAGGGGAGGTGACGGCGGAGGTGGTGCGGCGCATTTACGGGGTCGAAGTTCAGGTGTGTCGTATCGGTGAAACTCCTGTGGTGGTCCCGCTGTGACGGCAACCGCCCGCCGGTGGTGAGGAGCCCATGGGAAAAGTGGCCTTTGCGCACCGGGCGGATCTTTCGGCCATTCGGCCGCGTTCACATTTCGCGCTGGGGGGCTCGGGCGTCCCCCCTTTCCACAGGGGACAACGGGCGACGCCCGGGGGCCTTGCGGCTTCCGAGCCCGAAGGACGAAAACCTAAGCAAGAGCGACTCATGAAAAAACCTGGAAGCGTTTTTCTCTCCGCTGTTTTCGTTTTCCTTGTCTGCACCTCGGCCCATGGGGATTTTGAGGTCACCGACATGGCGGGGCGTACCGTCCGTTTCGAACGCCCGCCACGACGCATCGTGTGTCTCACGCCGGGGTCTCTTCGTTTGATCGTTTACCTTCAGGCCCAGGATCTGGTGGTGGGTGTGGAAGGGATCGAAAAGGCCGGATCCGCCGGCCGCCCTTATCGCATGGCGCATCCATCCTTGGCGGATTTGCCCCTGGTGGGCCCGGGGGGGCCGACGAGCATCAACGCCAAACCGGATCTGGAACCCGTTGTGGCCGTGAAGCCCGACGTGCTCTTCGTGACCTACATGGACAGAGCCATTGCCGACGAAGTCGAGCGGCTGTCGGGGATTCCGGTGGTGGTTTTGAGTTACGGGAAGTTCGCCTCCTTCGATGAAGAAATTTTGGACTCTCTTCGTGTGGCCGGGACCGTCCTCGGGCGTGAAGAGCGGGCGGATGCATTGCGGCGTTTTGTGCATGACCTTCGGGACGATATCCAAAGCCGAAGCGCCGATGTGCCGGAGTCCCGCAGACCTCGGGCATACGTCGGCGGTGTGGGTTATAAAGGCGCCTACGGGCTGGAAAGCACGGAGCTTCATTATGTGCCGTTCCTGTGGAACGGAATCACCCATGCCGCCGCTTCGGTCAAAAGCCGTCTCGGGGGCCATCTCTTTTTGGATCGGGAACAACTCTTGAGCCTCAATCCCGAAGTCATCTTTATCGACGGCGGCGGGCAGCATCTCGTGAAAGAAGACGCTCGAAAACGCCCGGCCTTTTACACACAGCTCAAAGCCGTGCAGCAGCGGCGCCTGTATCGCCTCTTCCCGTTCAACGCCTACGCGACCAACGTAGAATCGGCTTTGGTGGATGCGGTGGCCGTCGGGAAAGTGCTTTATCCCGAACGGTTCGCGGACGTGGACCTGCGCCGGAAGGCCGATGAGATCTACACGATCTTTGTCGGACGCCCGATTTATGCGGAAATGGAAAGGCTCTACGGGCCCCTTGGAGAGGTCGTGGATTTGGGTATTCCATAAACGGCCATGAAGGCCGAAACGTTGCCGAGGCTGCCGTGTGGGATGAGCGCAACGAAGGCCGAAATCCCTCATGGCACCTTTGGTTGTGCTTTTTCAGCTCTTTAGGACGAAATGGCGGGGCCCCGGAACCCCCTCGACGGCTGCAGCCGAAGGTCATTGCGAAAAGAGACGGCAAAACAGTGCGCGAACGAGAGAGGAGGGTTCCATGGAGAAGAAGAGGAACACGGTCCCGGTTGCATCGATCCGACATGGAAAAAGAGTATGTTCGGAATTTGAAAGGCTGAAAAAGACTGCGTGCGTTTTGTTTTTTTGCGCCACAGTCCTTGCCTCTTTCCCGGCCGCTGCGGAAGAGCCGCCGCCGGGCGGGAAAAGTGTGGAGGACATCGTCGTCAGCGCCGAAAAGATCCTCACCCCGACGCGCCAAGCCGACGAGACGGTTTACACCGGAACGGCGGTGACCGCCAAAGGCATCGAAGCGCAAGGCACTCGGGCGGCTGCCGATGTCTATGAAACCCTTAGGATTCTTCCTGGTGTCCAGATGGAGAGTGCGGACGCCTTCGGTTTGGGCACAGAACAACAAGCCATCCGCGTGCGCGGTGTGCGGGGGTATTTAGGGGCGCTCACGGTGGAAGGGGTTCCCAATTACGGCGGCAATCCCATCGGCCCTCGAGCTTACCTCTACGATATGATCAATGTGGAATCGGTTTCCATCTACAAAGGTGCGGTGCCGGGGGATTTGGGCACCGGAGTGGGATCCCGCGGCGGGGCTCTGGAGCTGCGGCCCAAGTGGCCGAAGGACGACTTCGGCGTGAGTCTCGGCCAAAGTTTGGGATCGCACACCTACACCCGAACGGTGGGCCGTGTGGATTCCGGGACCATTGAGCCGCTGGGGACGAAACTCAGCGCTTCGTATTCCTACACCGAAGCGGAAAAATGGAAAGGGCCGGGGAAAGTGGGGCCTCGCAACAATGCGAACTTCATGCTGAGTCAACAAGTAGGTCATTGGTTGGACGCCAAGCTTTGGGTCAACATGAACGACATGGACCAAAACCTGTACCGGCCCCTCACCTATCAAGAAACTCGTGATTTGTCCAAATATTACAACAAAGACTATAATTCATCCCGGACGGGAAAACCCGCTCAGGATATCTATTACTACGATTACAACAGAGGTTCCTACAACAACAGTGACATTTTTGCCTATTTTACTTTCAAGCCTTGGGAACAATTGCAGTTTGTCCTTAAGCCTTACTACGCCGACGAAGATACGGACATCTATCAAGGCAGCACTTCTCAAGGCGGGATCATCCAGAAAAGGTATCGAGATATCGACCGCACGGGGATCATCGCCGAAGCCCGGGGGTCTCTGTCGCCTTTTTCCGCCACTCTGGGCTATCTTTTCGAAGAATCCAACATAAATATCAGCTCGACAAATTACGGCATTTCCGGAACGGGCCTCATTTACAAAGGAGTCGGGGTGGCCGCCACCACGGGGACGACTTATATCCACAGCCCTTATTTCAAGGTGTCCGGCTCCCACGGGCCCTTCAGCTGGCAGGCGGGGATGAAGTATTTCCGGTTTGAGGATTCCGACAGCGAGGGCTACACGACGCCGCCTCCAAGCTATACCCCCGTGCCCGCCGCGGACCTTTCGCGGGAAGGCCGAACCTACGACATCTGGCTGCCGACCGTGGGATTGGGCTATCAGATTCTGGATGATCTGTCCGTGTACGCCAGCTATGGCAAAAACTACATCCGGCCGTACTCTTACATGCCTCTTATCAGTCTCTACAGTGCCAACCGCAAAACGTTCCAGGCGGCGGGCATCACGGTGAACGATCTTTTCGAAGGCTACGACATCGAACGCTCGGACAGCGTGGATTTTGGTTTCCGGTGGAACACTTCGTGGTTCGAACTGGCCCCGACGTTTTTCTACGGCAAGCACAAGAATCTGCTCACGACCGTCTACGACCCCCGCGTGAACCTCAGCTATCAGCAAAACGTCGGTAAAGCCTCGGGCTACGGCCTGGATGTGGAAACGAATATCTTTCTTCTGAAAAATTTAACTCTTTTCATCAACCCGACCTTCACGGTTTTGGAATACGACGAGGACATCACCTACCAGGGCAAGACCTTCGATGTGGACGGGGAACAAGTGGTGGATACGCCCAAAATGATGCTTCGAGCCGGACTCATTTATTCCTACAAGGACCTGGAACTCTTTCCGTCGGTACGGTTTTCCGGGAAGCGCTACGGGGACATCCAACACAACGAAAAGATCGATTCCTTTGCGGTGATGGACTTCGGCGCCCGCTATAAGCTCAAAAACCTCTTTTTCGACAATACACTCAAGCTCTCTTTGGATATCTACAACGTCTTCAACAAAAAATACGTCTCGCTCATTACCGCCTCCGACGACAGCCGCGGCGGGGCTCCCAGTTACTATGTGGGGGCGCCTTTGACGGCCATGGTTTCCGCCACCTTGGAGTTCTAAGAGGCCATGTGGCAACGGTGCAGGGACTTTCACGGCCATGTGTGCCCGGGTCTGGCCCTGGGCTATGTGGGAACCCTCCTGGCCTTGGCGAAACTTCGGGAAATCGACCGTGCCGAAGATGAGGATCTGGTGGCGGTGGTGGAAAGCGACGCCTGCTTTGTCGATGCGGTTCAGGTCCTCACGGGATGCACTTTTGGGAAAGGCAACTTTTTGCACAAAGACTACGGCAAGATCGCCTTGACCCTTTTCAGTCGACGCTCGGGCCGAGGGGTTCGAGTGGCCCTTAAAGGGGAGGTGCCGGCGTGGAATCCGGAGCATGCCGAGCTGTTGAAAAAGGTCATGAACGGCCGGGCGGATGAGGCGGAAAGGGCCCGCTTCCAGGAACTCCATGCCCGGCGCACCTGGGAAATTCTTGCGGCAGACCCTGAAAGTCTCTTCGACTCCACAACGGTCGATGGACCCATCCCGGAAAGGGCCCGTATGGAACCGTCCGAGCCGTGCAGCGGGTGCGGTGAACCCACCATGCCGAGCAAAATGGTCACGGGGCCGTCGGGACTGTTGTGCCGAGCCTGTGCCGAAAGTTCTCGAAGCGGTCAGGAGCGGCGGCCGCTTCCATGAGTTTCTTTTCCCCGGAAGCGGGGCCGAGAGCCTAAGCTTTTTTAAGCCATAAAAGGAGGGTCTTTGCGATGCCGGAGCGTTTATCCCACGTTGGTGGTTTTTTGTTGGTTATCTTTTTCGGACTTTTGGGGCATTTCAGCCCCGTCGACGCCGCAGAAGGGGAGACGCCTCGTGCGGTCTTGGAACCGGTCCATGTGGTGGCGCCTCCCGTCATCGACGAGAACCGCACGGACGCCTTTGCCGCCCAAAAGACGGTGGTGAGCCGTGAACAGATGGAAGATTTGAACGCGCAGGATCTGCAGACGGCTTTGCGACGGACTCCCGGAGTGACCATTTCCCGCTATAACCCGGTGGGGTCTTTCGGTGGGGCCACCGGGGGGGCCGTATTCATTCGGGGGTTGGGATCGAGCCGTCCGGGGGCGGAAATCAAAACCTTCGTGGACGGCGTTCCCGTTTACATGAGCATTTGGAATCATCCCCTTCTCGATCTTTTGCCCATCGATCCCGCCCAGTCGGTGGAAGTTTACAAAAGCCCTCAGCCGCACCTTTACGGCAATGCCTTCGGGGCGGTCAATCTCGTGCCCAAGACGGCGCCTCGCGAAGGCTTGGAAACGACTCTCGAAGGGGCCTACGGGAGCTACGAGACCATGGTTCTTCGAGGCGAACACGGCGGCGGGTTTTCTCCCTTTCATTACTACGTGGGCGGGGCATACCGTCGCTCCGACGGGCATCGGGACAACGCCGATGGGGCTTTGGCAAACGCCTACGCTCGGGTGGGCTGGGACATCAATTCCCAATGGAAAGCCTATGCCTTTACTTTGTGGAACGACAATTACGCCGACGACCCCGGAGTGAAAGGGGCCCCGGCCTCTCAACGCAAAGGACGCTACGAGACCCGGCTGTGCATGCTTTCCGCCGCTTTAACCCATGAATACGAACAGGCTTCCGGATTCTTGAAGGTTTACCGCAGTGGAGGGGAAGGCGACTGGCTGGATCAGCCGACATCCACCGCCGGCGTTCGCCAGGATTTGTTCAACGACTTTCTTTTCTACGGCTTGAAGGCGCGGGAACGTTTGTCTCTGTGGCCGGGCGGCGAAATCGTCACGGGGCTGGATTGGGACCGAACGGATGGAGACTACGTGGCCTATTTTACCAACGGCAAGAAGGATGTGTGGGAGGGTCACGATTTTTGGATTTTTTCGCCCTATGCGGCGGTGAGCCACACATTGGGAAACCCCGAAGGCTTCTCTGTGACCCCATCGGCTGGAGGGCGTTTTTATGACCACACGGACTACAATTCCCGATGGGCGCCCCACGCCGGGCTGATCGTGGGGTATCGAGACACGGAACTGCACATAGGGTACGCTCGAGGCGTCTTGTATCCCGGCCTGGACGTTGTGGTTTTTTCCCAAAAGGTCATTCCCGCCCTCAAAGAGACCTGGAAAGATCTGGATCCTGAATTATTGGACCATTTTGAAATCGGCGTGCGCCACAGGTGGGGCCGTCGGTTGACAGTGGATGTCACCGCTTTCCGAGATAAAGGATCGGACCGCTACGTGGTGGTGCCCCCGCCGCCGCCCCCCCCTATTTATGACAACGTGGAGGACTACACCCTTAAGGGCGTGGAAGCCACAGCCACGGTCTATCCCACGGACCGTCTGGCGGTGTTTTTGGGGTTGAGCTATCTCGATCCGGATCCCGAGGATCTGCCTTACACGCCGGAATGGACGGTGAGCACGGGCATGAACTGGCGTTTTCTCGATCGTTGGACCATCAATCTGGATGCGGAATACGTGGAGTCCATGACGGTGCTTGAGCAGGCTCGGCGGGCAGGAGCCCTCAACACCGCAAAGGTCGATTCCTATTTTCTTTTAAATGCCAGGTTGAGTTATCGTTTTCCGCTCCCTTACGGGAAAGCCGACGGAACGGTGTACGTAGCCGTCGAAAACATCTTGAATGAAGACTATGAATACCTACCGGGGTACCCGATGCCGGGAACCAATATGATGGTCGGAGCCAAACTGATGTTTTGAAGGGCCGGACCCTGAACATCGTCTGGAAAAGGCCAAAACGGCATGGTGGAAAAGGTGGGTTTTTTCGAGGCGCGGGCCAGGACGTGGGAGGAGACGTGTTACCCCCCGGAGGTCCGTGCGCGTCTTGAAGCGCTGGTGCCTGAGTTCGGGGTCTGCGCCGGGGAAACGGTTCTGGATGTGGGCACGGGCCCCGGGGTTCTCATTCCGTACCTTCGGCATTTCGTGGGCCCGAAAGGTCGCGTTCTCGCCTTCGACCTGGCGTGGGCCATGACTGTGGAGGCCCGGAAAAAATGTGAGGCCCCGCGCAGTGCGGTCCTCCAAGCCGATGTCCATGCGCTTCCCTGCCGAGAAGGCGTCTTCGACCGCGTGCTGTGTTTTGCCGCCTTTCCCCATTTCGTCGATCCTTCACGGGCCGTGGCGGAAATGGCCCGCGTGCTCAAACCCGGAGGCCGACTCATCATCGCCCATCTCATGAGCCGGGAAGAATTGGCGCGGCACCACGGCACTCACGACGAAGTCCGCCGCGATGTTCTTCCCGACGCGCCCACCATGGCCCGCCTCATGGCCGGGGCGGGCCTCACCGTGGAAAGCCTCGAAGACGCCCCGGGCCGCTATCTCTTAAGGGCGTTGAAAGGCCCCTTTCGGCCGATTCAGCCGCGTTGGAGGCACCGGGAGACCTGAGTCGAAAACTCTTCGAGATCCTCGAGATGATGTTGGAGGATGTTGTACACTTCACCGTAGTCGACGTCCCAATACAGATGAACCAACCTGTTTCGAAAGCGGGCCATGCGGGCGAGCTTTTGCGCAAGCTCGCGCTCGATGAGACCACCCTCGCCGAGGAGCCGAAAGCAGGCGGCATAGTCTTCTGGGACCCTTTTCAAAACCTGGGCGGTCAGGTGGTAACAGACATTCAAAGCCGCTTCCATGGCCGTCAACAGAC
>CALGPN010000029.1 GCA_937960435.1 uncultured Desulfosoma sp. | reverse complement strand
CGGGCCACATTGAGGATGTTGCGTTGGGCAGCTTCCACGTCGCTCAACCGCACAGGGCCCATCACCTCCATGTCTTCCACAAGCATCTGGGCCGCACGTTGGGACAAGTTCTTGAGGATCTTTTGCTTGACCTCCTCCGATGCGGTTTTCAAAGCCAGAGTCAGGTCCTCGTTGGTGATTTCCTTGAGCAGTTCCCGGATGCCCTGGTCGTTGACGTTCACCAAGTCGTCGAACACAAACATGAGGTTGCGGACGCTGTCCGCAAGCTCCGCGTCGTAGTCTTCCAAGGCCTGGAGGATACTGTCGCTGGTGCGACGATCACAGCGGTTGAGCAATTCCGCCACCGTCTGCACCCCCCCCACGACTTTGTAGCCCTCATCGGCCATGGAAAGGAGTTCCTTCTCCAAAACCTCATCCACTTCCCGAAGCAAATCGGGGGGGACCGTTTCCAACGTGGCGATTCGATTGGTCACCTCGAACTGCAGATTCTCCGGGAGAAGGGATAGAATTTCGCTGGCCTTTTCATGCTCCAAATGCACAAGGATGATGGCGATGGTCTGAGGGTGTTCGTTCTTAATGAAGTTGGCGAGGACCCGCGAATCAAGATCCTGGAGGTTTTTAAAGGGGATCTTTTGGTTTTCTTCTTCGATTTTGTTGAGCACGACCCTGGCTTCCTCCGGGGGGAGCACGGCCGGAAGGAGCTTTTTCAGGAAGAGGTTCCCGGGGATTTGCACGGGTTGTTCACGCTCCAAGTTTTCCAGAAATTCCTTGAGGAGTTCGTCTACGGTTTCCTTGCCCATGGTGTCCAAACGAGCGATCTGGGAGCCGAGTTTTTGGATTTCCTGAGGGGTGAGGTTCTTGAGGATTTGGGCCGAGCCTTGTTCGCCCAAAGCCAAGAGCACGACGGCGGCTTTCTGGAGACCCGTCAGTTTGGCCATGGCTTATGCCTCCTCACGCATCCACGAGCGAATGATCTGAGCCGCCTGCACGGGGTTTTCCTGGACGAGGGCCATGACCCGGTCCCGCAGAGAAAGGACCGTCGGGCCTTCGAGCAGTTCCTCGGCCGCCCCTTGAGGTAAAGCGGGAGGAGCCTGTGAAGCCGTGGCTTCCTCGCCCATCTTTTGAAACCGCTTCATAAACGGCCGAACCACGAAAAGGAAAACCAAGACGGTAAGCAGCACGTTGAGGAGGAGCTGCTGGTGCTTTCGCAGCAGCGCCACGTATTTGTTTTCCGGGACCGGGGGCGAGGTGCCTTCGTGTTCTGCGGCAAAAGCCACGCTGGAAACCGTCACCTGGTCCCCGCGGCCGTCATCGAACCCCACGGCCTTTTTGACGAGTTCCTCAAGGGTTTTCAGTTCTTGAGGGCTTCGACCCACAAAGACTTTTTCCTCAGCGCCGTTCTGGCTCGCCTGGATTTGATAAGGACCGTCCACAATCACGGCCACCGAGAGTTTCTTGATGGTTCCCGGCGATCGCACAATTTGGCGGTTCACTCGGTTGATCTCGTAATTGACCGTTTCTTTTTGGCGGTTGAAACTTTTTTGCTGCTTGTCCTCCGCTTCCAGGACTTTGCCTTCGATGTTGATGGGGGCGTCGGGGTTGCCCCGGGGCTGAGGAGCCGTGCCCTGAGAATTTTCCAGGGTTCTTTGCTGGCTCCGCACGACGGCGCTGTCCGGGTCATAAATGTCTTCGGCGATCTGGATGCGGCTGAAATCCAAGTCTACGGACACCTGAGCGACGACTTTGTCCATGCCGACCACTCGGGCGAGCATGCCTTCCACTTTGGATCGCAGGTCCTCTTCCAGGCGATTTTTCAGCTCCCATTGAGCCGGGCTCATCTCCTGAGCCTCCGCCGTTCCGTCCTTCTTGAAGAAGACCTTCCCGTCGGTGCTCATGATCGTGACATTCTCGGGATCCAGGCCCTTGACGGCGCTGGAAACCAAATGGGCCACGGCCTGCAGCTGTTTGGATCCCAGTTTGGCTCCCGGTTTCAACTTCAGAAACACCGATGCCCGAGGCGGTTTTTGATCCTCGACAAAAAGGCTCTCTTCCGGCAGGGTCAAATGAACCCGGCATTCCTGGACTTCTTCCAACTGGGAAATGGTCCGGCCCAGCTCTCCCTGGAGGGCTCTTTGGTAATTGATCTGCTGAACGAATTCGGTGCTTCCCAAACGCTGCTGGTCGAAAATTTCGAAGCCGACTCCGGAGCCTTTGGGAAGCCCTTCGGAAGCCAGAACGAGACGGGTCTCGTAGAGCTTTTCTTTCGGGACGGCCACGGCGTGCGATCCCGTCAGCTTGTAGGGGATCTTCTTTTCCTTGAGCACATTGACCACAGCCGCCAAGTCGGCTTCGGACAAATCGGAAAGAAGCGGCGCATAGTCGACGCGATTGAAGACATAGGCCAGGTAAGTCAAACTGCCGGCCAGGAGCAGCGCGGAGCCGATGGAGAGGATTTTCTGGGGCAGGGACAGCTGATCGAAACTTTCCCGGGCTTTGGTGAAAAGGAGCTTCAGTTTTTCCATGAATCGCGAGCCTCCTTTTCATGGGCCTAAAATTGCATGCGCATCACTTCATGGTAGGCCTCGAGAGCCTTGTCCCGGACGCGCATGAGCATCTTCAACCCGATTTCGGCTTCCTGAAGGACGATCATGGTTTCGTGGATGTTTTGCGCACCCCGAACCGCCCCGTTTCTCATGGCCTCTTCGGCGTTGTTCTGAAGCGTATTCACCTGTCCGACGGCGTCTTTGAGCTCCGCGGCAAAAGAAGATTTCGTTTCCGAGTTTGTCCCGGAGGAAACCAACTCCGCGGCTTTATGAGGTAAGCTCCAAGGCTGCTCGATACGCATGGGGTCGCCCTCCTATGGGGCCTCACCGGCCCAGTTCCAGGGCCTTCAGGGCCAAAGTCTTCGCCGTGTTCAACGCCGTGAGGTTGGCTTCATAGGAACGAGCGGCATTGAGCAGGTTGGCCATTTCTTCCACAGGGTTGATGTTGGGCATACGCACCATGCCGTCGGCGTCGGCGTCCGGGTGGTTGGGGTCGTAGACCATGCTGAAATTTCGTCGGTCGGGCACCACCGCCACCACCTCCACCCGCTCCAGTTCGCCTTCCGCCGCTTCGCGCAGGGCGGCCTCGAAGCTTTCGTCCTGAGGGACACTCTCGTAAATGAGCGTCCGGCGGCGATAGGGCGTCCCCTCGGCGGTTCGGGTCGTGTGGATGTTGGCCAAGTTGGCCGAAAGGACGTTGATCCACGCGCGGTGGGCCTGAAGCCCCGATGCGCTGATTTTCATGGAAGTTTCAAAATCCATCAGCGCCCTCCTTCAATGGCCGTACGAAGCAGACTGAATTTCTTGTTAAGCAGAGTGAGCATGAACTGATACTCGACGCTGTTGTGCGCCAAGAGCATCATTTCCGCGTCCAAATCCACAGGACCGGTTTCCACGATCTGCGGTTCCTTCATGATTTCCTCTACGGACGTGGGATCGCGGTGCGCCGCGGACGTCCGCACCAAAGAAATGGCGTCTTCCTCCAAGGATTCCCGAAGAGCCTCTTCAAAAGAAACACGCTTGGCCACGTAGCGGGGCGTGTTGATGTTGGCCACATTAGACGCCACGACCTTCTGGTTGAGGGCGCTCAAATTGAGCCGATCCTGCATTAAACCCACAGTGCGATCGATGGGATGCGTTGCCGCCATTGTCTCCTCCTCGCCGGTACCACAAAAACCACAAGCCTGCCGGGATGAGAAGCAAGGCTCATACCAGAGCCGACACTTCACCCGATGCGGCCGCTGGGAAACGCGCGAGGGGCCTGGGGGCCCTGGTTGCCAAATCCTTGACGCGTGTGTGGGCGGTTTCTTGCGTCAATACCATGACGACACGCTTTAGAGCTCGTTCGGGAAATCTTGGGCGTACTCGTGGAGTTTATTTCGGAGGGTTCGGACGCTGATCCCCAGGATTTCAGCGGCCCGGGTGCGGTTGCCTTCGGTGGTGGTGAGGGCCTTTTGGATGAGATGTCGTTCCATCTCATCGAGGCTCATGAGAGGAATGGGGGCCTGGGGGAGGGTGTCGACGGGATCGAATTCCAGGTCGTCCGGCTCCAGAACGGCTCCCCCGGCAAGGAGCAGGGCGCGTTGGAGGACGTTTTCCAGTTCCCGGACGTTTCCCGGCCACGGGTATTGCTGAAGTTTTCGTAGAGCCTCCGGGGACACCCCACGACAGGTTGTGCCGTGGATTTTTTGGAAGCGTTTGAGAAAGTGTTCCACCAGGAGCGGGATGTCTTCGGGGCGGTCCCGCAGGGGCGGGATTTTCAAGGGAATGACGTTGAGCCGGTAGTACAGGTCCTTTCGAAAGCGCTGTTCGCGGACGGCTTCCGCCACGTTGAGATTGGTGGTAGAAAGCACCCGCACGTCCACGGGGACGGGATAACGGCCGCCGAGGCGGTCGATTTCCCCTTCCTGCAAGACGCGCAGAAGCTTGGCCTGAAGATGGACGGGAATCTCCGTGATCTCGTCCAAAAGGAGCGTTCCTTGATGGGCCAGTTCAAATTTGCCTTTCCTCAGTCGGTTGGCTCCGGTAAAGGCTCCCTTTTCGTAGCCGAAAAGTTCGCTTTCCAGGAGGCTTTCGGGAAGTGCCGCGCAGTTGACGGCCAAGAAAGGCCCGTGCGCTCTGCGGCTGTGCCGATGGATAAAACGGGCGAAGAGTTCCTTGCCCGTGCCGCTTTCCCCCTGGATAAAGACCGACGCGTTGCTGGGGGCGACTTTGAGCGCCACGGCTTTCACTTTGAGCATCATCGGATGGCGCGTCACGATCTCATCGCAGGGGCCTGGGTGGCTCTGTGCGGCATGACGTGTTTCCGCTTGAAAGCGGTCCTGGAGCCAAGCGATGGTTTGTTCCAACCTTTGACGATTGACGGGCAGGACCCAAAAATCCTGAGCGCCCCGCCTCATGGCTTGAACGGCGTCTTCCATGGAGGGTTCCGGGCTGAGGAAAATCACAGGAAAGGGCTCCTCTAAGGTCTGGACTTTCTCCAGGAATTCAAAGGCTTCGGTTCCCGTGCCGTTCAGGGTGACGAAAGCCGCCTGGGGAAGATCGTGTTCGAGGAGGAGCAGGGCTTGAGCAAGGGTTCGAACCGTGGTGCATCGATGGCCCAGGGCTTCCACCAGGGGCTGCAAAGCGGGGCTCGAGGCGCTGCGGCCTTCGAAAACGACCACGTGCATTGTTTCCCTGGCTCCTTTGTCAGGGTCTTGAATCACGGCCCTTTCCGTATTCATGAGGCTCCCGCGTCCTTTTCCCGTGCCGGCAGATCCAGAGGCTGCAATTTTAGGTCGTCAAGTTTTTGCTTCGCGGCGGTTTTCCACAATTCTTTGGAGGACCGAAGCAGCTCCGAAAGTACCTTTTCGGCCTGGTCTCTTTGGCCCACTTCCAGCAGCAGCAAAGCCTTTTGGTAGACCAGTTGGTTGCGCAAGTCTTCCGACTGCACCTTGGCGATCCCCAGATCCAGGAGCTGGAGGGCTTCGTTTGCCAGGCGTTTTTTGTGGCGATATCGACTGGCCTTTAAACAGAGGGCGACGACCAGCGCCGCGTCTCCCTCGTCGGATCGACGCAGGATCTGTTCCGCCCATCCCATGGCGGCGTCTTCCTTTCCGGTTTCAAGGAGGCTGAGGGCCAGCATGGCGGCCACATCGATGGGGCAGCGTTCTGCACCGCCTCGGCGTTTGACAAGGGGTTCGGCGTATCGGATCACCGAAGGGTAGTCCTTTTGGGAAAAAGCGATCCGGGCCAGGAGTTCTTCTTTTGCGTCCAGAAGGGAAGCCTCGGTGAGGTTCAGACACAAGGAACGGGCCTTGTCCACCTGACCCATCTCGTAGGCCATGCGCGCCACGGCCAACTTCCAGCGCTCGTTGGGGTCTTTTTGAGCCAAGGTTTCGTAAAGTCTCAAGGCTTCGGGATCGATGCCCAGAGCCTCATAGGCCTGAGCGACGCACGCCAGGGCCTCGCGGCCGTTCTCTTCCTGAAAAGCGAAGGGATCCTCCGCATAAAGATCGATCACACCCTTGGCATCCCCCACTTCGAAGCGCTTTTTGACGAGCGCTTGGAGGACTGTTCGCCGAAGCTGCCGCATATCGTCATAGACCGGGTCCCTTTCATTTGCTTTCAAGACGGCGTCGATGCGCTCCAGGCTTTTTTCGTATCGGCCCGCTGCGTATTCACTGTAAGCCAGTTTGAACTCAACGAAATGCTTGAGCGGGCCCGCGAGGGGGCGGGATGCCAGATCGGTGTAAATGTGAAAGGCTTCCTCTCTGAGTTCGGGACCTTGGGTCTCATAGTATTCGGCTTTGCGCAGCCGACCGATGAGGTCCCCTTCGGAATCGGGGTAGTGCGCCTGAATGTAGGCGTACAGCTTGTCGGCCTGGGAGCGGTTGCCCTCATGAAGGTAGCATTCGGCGATTCGGGCCAGAACGATGTCTTTGTCCGAAACGCTTGGCGCAAGGTTCAGGTAACGCATGAGGAAATCACGGCTTGCGGCGAAATCTTTGAGGGCGAAAGCGGCTTCCCCCATGGTCCTGAAGATTTCCGGTTTGTGGAGATAGGCCTGGGGATAGGTCTGGAGGAGGCGCCGAAGGGTGTCCAGCGCTTCCGACGGTTTGCCGCTTTGCGCGTAGATTTGGGCGATGCCCCAATGCAGCCGAATGGCTTCCGGAGGTTTCAGGGTGAACTTTTCCGCCTCCTGAAAGGCCTTGAGCGCCTCCATGAGTCGGTTTCGCTCGGCATGGATTTCGCCCAGTCGGATCCACGCCATGGAAGTGGTCTCGTCCCCGGGGTGCTCGTCGATGAGTTTTTGGTAGAATCGTTCGGCTTTTTTCACGTCCCCTGTGGATTCACAAAGTGTCGCCATGCGAAGCAGGGCCTTGGGACGGCGAGGATCTTTGGGCTCCTTCTGCACCGCCTTTTGGTAGGCGGCGATGATCTGTTCCGCAGCGTCGGGAAGGGCGCCCTTGAGTTCTGCATCGAGGATCTCCGCCAGTTCATATGGGGACTGGACCTGAATGGGACGGACGATTTTCGATCCCGAAGCCCCGTTTTTTCCAAGGATTTCCGAAGTCGTCGCAGCGGGCGCAGACGTCTGAATCGTCTCTGACTCTTGTGAGGAAGCTTCTGAGTCCCCGCCTGTCGCTGGGACTGAACTTGAAAGGGGTTTTCCATGGAGCCCGGACACCGGCGTTGCTTCCCGGGATTTTCCGGGCTCTGACTCCGAGGAGGAAAGTTGGGAACCGGCGCTGAACTTCAGAGAGGACACCCCGGGCAAGCCGAAATCGATGACGAGGCGATAACTGTTCGGAGTGCGCGCGGGATCCTCCAGAGTAAAAATTTTCGCCTGTTCAAAAGGTTTCTTCAAAAGGACTTTGACTGCCGATTTTTGATCGAGGGATTCCCATTGGACGGTTTGGACGGCGCCTCGAGGCTTCTGGGGCAGGATGTTCCGTGATTGCGAATTTTCAAGACGATCGAAAACGATCACCCATTCACGCTCCGTGCGGCGGCTGACTTCTGTGGGCCGATCTCCTTCACAATCCAAGACGAAGCGCGTGTGGGTGGGATGGATGCCGATCCGTGCCTGGCGAATCAGCGTGGCGCCCCAGGATGGGAACGCAAGGGATTCCCATAGAAGGATCGCAAGAACCCAAACTTTCACGCTTTTCATGGTGTTTCGCCCCCCGTTGGCGATCCTCGGCACGGGGATGAGCCGCCGCGGGTTTTGCATCCGCCACAGAGGCAACGGCGCCGTCCCCGTTCCCCGAACTAGCAACGCTCATACCACAGGCTGCTAGCCGACGGGCCCTCTGATGCCGTCGCGTGTGTCAGACGCTCTGTGCCTAGGGGGAAACCGCCCAAGGGAGGCCGGGGCCCCTTGCCAGGGGGCAACGACGAGGCTTGCCCAACGTCGGTTTCGTGTCCGTTTTCGGCCCCGACGATTCGACCGGTTCCGGGATCACACGTTGAAAAGACCTGAAGGAGTGGGAAGGGCGTCAAGATTATGACAGCAGTGGACAGGTCAGGTCCAGATGATGGAGCCATGGGCCGGTGACGGCATATGTCGGCTTCTTTTGAAGAGGGCGGTCCTGAAGGAAACGGTGCGAGAGAAACGCATGGGAGAATCCTCGCCGGGAAATTTCCCTAGCGGCCCTCAAAGTTCGGCCAAGGGCGCACCCTCGGGGCGCCCTTGGCGAGGAAGCAAAAAAGGGAAGGCTTCAGCTGTAGAGGCCTTTGATGTTTCGGTGCAGTTCTCGGGTTTTTTCCATGCGGGCGCGATCCCGATCCAAAGCGATGGCGTCCAGTTCCTTCTGAAGCGGTAGGAGATCAGGATTGTCGTGGGATTTTCCCTCTCGGTGCGCATCGATCATGGTCCGGTATAGAGCGATCATGCGGCTGATGAGGCTTACGGCATATTCCCGTCCCTGAACCTTGAGGGTGCTCAGCCCCAGGTCCATGTAATCCCAAAGCTCCTTGCCGTTGATGGCGAAGGCCACATTGGGGTGGCGGCGGATCCGATCGTTGATGCTCAGGATTTCCTGATCGCTTCGCCCGCGCTTTTTCAGCACCTTTTCCCTTTGTTCGTCGGTCAAAAGGCACAGCCGGAAGCAGCTCCCGCTTCGATCCGGCCAACCTTCGTATTCCACGATCTCATTGCCGTCTTCATCATAGTAGATTTTCTTGATATAGGAGTCGCTGATGAGTTCGTGAAAGCTGCAATTGCCGACCCCGCCCACGCAGCGATTGCCGTGGATGAGAACTTCCGTGCCCACGCCTTCCGCATCGGCATCGGTTTTAAAGCGGCGAAGCTTTTCCACCGTGTTGATTTCCGTACTGGCCACGATTTGGCGCACGCCGTAGGCCTTGTATTGGGCGATCTGAGACCGGGTCTGAATGTTACAGCCCACGCTGGCGTGGATGACCAGTTCGGGAAAATTCCGGGAAACCATCTGCATGACCGCCGGGGTCTTGACGATGACGCCTTCGGCACCCCACGCGGCATACTTGGCGATTTTCTTCATGGCGAGCATGAACTTGTCTTCGGGGATTTCCGCGTTGAGCGCCACGCGGATTTTGCCGTTAAAGGGCTTGGCGACTTCAATGGCTTCCCGGATTTGGGAGTCTTCCATCTCCCAGGCGCACTTGCGACGGCTGAACCCTTTGGATCCCACATAGACCGCATCGGCGCCGCTGCGCAGGACACCTTCCACCATTTCCAAACTGCCACCCGGGGCCAGTAGTTCGTTCATAGGGGCCTCCTTTACCGTTGGCTGCCGCCCGAGTCCGAAGAGAGCAGGATTTGTCGTTTGGGCCAATCCTATATGAAAGAGTTTGGTGAACGCAAGAGCCTCATGACCTTGTGCTCCTGCCTGTCGATGACCGGCAGGATGCAAAAGCGCTTGCCGAGCGGCCTGTGACCATTGTAAGGGCGAGGAGGTGAAGACAGGGGCCCCGCGGCGGCTTTTGACGCCGCCCGAAGATGAAGGAACGGGAAGACAACGATCGTCTCAGGAGGGATTCATGAAAAGAAAGTCTCGACAAAAAGTTTGTGGAAGCCTTGTCGTGGCCGCGTGGATCGTCTTTTCGGCAGCGACGACGGCGGGGGCCTTGAGCGCGCCGGAAGCGCTCGTGGAGCGGGCTCGCGTGACCGTGGAACGGATGACGTCGGACCCCAATTTTTCCTGGCTCAGAAACTACTTGCAATACGCCCGCGGCGTGCTCATCGTTCCCCAGTTTCTCAGAGGAGGCTTCATTATCGGCGGGTCGGGAGGATCCGGGGTTTTCCTCGCCCGTGAACCCCAAACCGGCAAATGGAGCGAGCCGGTTTTTTACACCATGGGCGGCGGGAGCATCGGGTTGCAGATCGGGGCCAGCGCCGCGGAAGTGATCCTCATGGTGAGGACCGAGCGGGGGGTAGAGGCTTTTTACACCTCGACTTTCAAACTGGGCGGGGACGCCTCGGCCGCCGTGGGACCCGTAGGGATGGGCATGGAGGGATCCACGCCGCATAACCTCAGTGCGGATATCCTCTCTTTCGCCAAAACCAAAGGTCTCTACGCCGGTATTTCACTCGAGGGCGCCGTCCTCAAAGTTCGAGACGACTGGAACCAAGAATATTACGGCAGAGCTGTCGGCCCGATGGATATCATCATCCAAAAACTGGTCAGCAACCCTCGATCGGCGCCGCTTCAGCAAAGCTTGGAGGCTGCCGCCTCGGGACGATGACGCGCATCCGGATGGCTCAAAGCAGCCATGCCTTTATGGAATTACCTGAAACCCTTCGGGCATCACCCCCTGGAGCAATTCGGCGACCCAGACGTGTTCGTCTCGGAAACGGGCTTCGTCATCGGCGGAGGCGTACCGCGAGGCGCCGCTGCTCGTCAGCCGAACCATATCCTCGGTCCAAGGCATGCCCCTTTCAAGAAAAAATCCCTTGACCAACGCATTGAGGCGCGCCGAAGACACTCGGCTTCCGCTTTCCCGAACGAACCACCGTCTCGGGGCATGGAAGGGAATGTTTTCCAGCGCTTCGGCGATCGTTTCCGCAAGGCGCGCATCGGGTACGGCGGCGCCCGTTTCCTCGTTAAAAATCTCGGGCCGCATGCCGGCCATGGATGAACTCACAACACAGGGGAGGTTCGACCGGAAATATTCCATCACGGCCCGACAGGCGTTCTCGTAGAGAGACAAGTGGACGCCGAGACGGCATCGGGCCAGAAGGCCGGGAATGTCGGCCCGACGCACGTTGGCGGCCACCACGACCCGACTTTTCAGAGAACGAATCTCGATCTCCTTCTGGAAAAGAGCCACGTTGTCGGGGCTTCCCCGGCCGACAAAGAGCGCCGTCTTTTTGGAAAGCTCCGGCCGGTTCAACAGATCCAGCATGAGGCCGTGGCGTTTTCGTTCCATATCGTCAAAAGTTGCGTTGAAAACGATATCGAAATGTTTGGGCCCGTCCTCGAGCACCGGATTGAGATCTTCCAGAAAATCGCCGTGCGCCAGCGGGATGGGGACGGCACCGCCTTGCGTCTTCAAAAACGCGGCATCTTCAGGACCGCCCACCCCAAAAAGGCAAGGATCGTGGAGCCCACAAAAAAGACGCCACCAGCTGTGCCGCCACACCACCCCCATGGGCGGTTCCACGAAAAAGATGAAACGCCGGCTGATTCGGGACAGAAGTTCTTTATCGGTCAGGAGGTAAGGCAAGGAAAAAAGCCGAAGAACGCCCTTTTCCCCGTCCTTTTTCGGTTTCTTGAGGACCTGGATGAAATGGCGGACTTTGAAGATTCGATCCGACTTTTCCCGGAGCTTCCGATGGAGTTTCTGCCGTTCTTTTTGGAAAAAGGCCGTGATTTCCGCATCAAGCTCAAAGCTCTGAGCGCTGCCGGATCCGTTGGCTCTGAGAACAGGCGCACCGGTCGAAGGCTCTCGCTGCCCGAAAGCCGCCATTCGGCACGCTTCCAAACGGCGCCATTGGCCGGAGTAAGGGAGCAGCGTGAGGTACAGCCGGGCTTGTTCCCGAACGGATGGATTGGGGTCCTCGGCGGCGCAGCTTGTGAGGAAGAGTGACGTCCGGCGCATCCAGGCGTATGGAAAGTCTAATCCCGGGCCGGCTTCCAGCCGGGGACGGTGCCGAACCGTAAGAGCATCGAGAGCCTGCCACAGATTCCGTCGGAGACTCCGGTGCTCCGCCGGGGTTTTCCCCACCCACAGCGCCCCGGTCTCCAAGGCCTCTTCGAAGGTTTCCAAAAGGTTCAAAGCATCATCGTAGGCCATGAAAGGTGCCGTCATGGCATTCCTCGGTGCAGCGCGAGAAGAAGGGCGCAGAGACCCACGCAGCTCAGCATTTCCGCTCGCCGCCATGGCGTCACGTCCACGGTGACGTCGTCCCGATACCCCCGGGCGCTCAAGGCCAGCGCCGTGGATTCCGCGCGGTGAAAAGCCTTTCGGAACAGCGGCAAAATGATTGTTTTTATGCGCCGATAAGGATTTTTGGAACGGTCCCCCAAGCGAGCACGCTGGGCGTTACGGATTTCTTCCAGGTCATCCAAGAGCGTTGCAAAGAGGTGCATAGACAAGCCGGCCATCACGGCGATCCTTCGCGCTGGAGCGAAGGGGACGGGACGCAAGGCCCAGAGGACGGCTCTTTGGACATCCACGGTTTTGGTTGTGGCCGTAAAAAGGACGGCCCAGAGAATCATGAGCATGAGACGCGCTGAAGAGGCGGCCGCCATGGCGACGAAATTCAGAGGGACGACCTGAGTGACGGCTTTCTCAGGACTTAGCAGAGCTTCCCATGAGACGGCCTGCACGATGAAAAGAAGGCCGACAAATGGAGCCCAGGCCCGGAAGGTCCGAAGCAAAAGAAGCCATGGCAGCCGAGCAGCGGCCCAAAGGCCCAGAAGCCCGCTGAAGGCGACAGGAAACACGGCGGCTTTGGAAAAAAGCATCGCACCGCCCACGGCCATGACCCCGAAGAGCTTGGTGCGGGCGTCCCAGCGGTGGACCCTCGAGGAGCGGGGAATGTAGTGGAGCGCTAATCGCAAGGCCACGGCATGAGCCCTTTTCCCAAAAGAACCGAACACGGCGGGCGGATGCCGTAGCGACCCAGGTCGGGCACCACTTCGTGCGGGGAGCCCGATCGAACGACGCTCCCTTCCCGCAGGACGATCACTTGGTCCACGTGGGCGATGAGTTTTTCCACATCATGGGTGGCCACCACCACGGTGCGCCCCTCGCAACGCAAACGCCTCATGGCCCGGAGCAGCGCACACGAACCCTCCCAGTCGAGGTGCGTAAAAGGTTCGTCAAAGAGCACAGCCTGGGGGGCCATGGCCAAAACCCCCGCCAGGGCGACACGTCGTTTCTGCCCCCCGGATAGGGCGTAACAGGGCTTTTCCGCCACTTCCTCAAGATCGAAAAGAGCCAGTGCCTGGGCCACACGACGTTCCCGCTCCTCTCGGGAAAGCCCCAGATTTTCCGGGCCGAAAGCGACATCCTCGGCGACCGTTTCCCCAAGAATTTGGCTGTCCGGATCCTGGAAAACCAGACCGACCGTGGTGCGCACGACTTCCGGCTGGCGACGAACGTCCCGGCCGAAGACGGTGAGCGTTCCCCCCGTGGGCGGATACAGCCCGGCCAAAAGATGGAGCAGTGTGCTCTTGCCTTGACCGTTGGCGCCGCACAACAGGACGAAAGCGGGATGGGCGATTCGGAAAGTGATTCCTCGAAGAGCTTCGGTCCCGTCGGGATAGGTGAATCGAAGATCCACAGCCTCGATCATGGCAGGTTCGGCGAGGAAACGGGAGCTGTTCGGAACCGCTGGAACAGCGCCGGACGGAGCGACCATGCCAGGGCAACGGCGGCCGCCGCTTTGATGCCGTCCCCGACAAGGAACGGCGCCATGCCGACAGTGAGAGCTTTGGCCCACGGCATGCCCGTGACCCATTTGAGCCACGGGACGCCCATGGCGTAAATGGTCAAAGACCCCGCGATCACGGCAACCACATCGAAGGCCTTGTGGGCAGATGCCCGGCTGAACACTCCCGTGACCCAAGCCGCCGCCACAAAACCGGCGAGATAGCCCCCCGTCGGACCCGCCAGGTGGGCCAAACCGCTCTTGAATTGGGCGAACACCGGAAGACCGACGGCGCCCAGAAGCACATACAACCCTATGGCGGCGGCGCCCCGCCTGGGACCTAAGAGCAACCCGGAGAGCAAGACGAAAAGATTCGTCAACACCATGGGAACCGGGCCGATGGGCACGGCGATTTGAGCGCCCACGGCGGTCAAGGCGGTCATCAGGCACGTGAAAACCATCCAACGCAATGTTTCTAAAGCCACGGCTCACTCTCCTTGTGTTTTCTTCAGGAGGTCGGCTGACCTCGAAATGTTGGAAGAAAAGAAGTCGTTAACTGTCAACCATACGAAGTCGGTTTGGTTAACAGAAGCAAGGGCCCCTGTCAAGCCGAATTCCGTCACGGCGTTTTTTCGTCGCATCTAGAGGGTGCCCATTTGGCCTCTGCGCGGAAGGCGAGGATGAGGCCGGCAACCCTAGGCGGAACGAGCCCGGCCGCAGTCCCTGCAAAGCCAGGATGATATAAGAGATGGCATGTGTATTCGCCTTTCCACTTTGGGGTGTTCTTCATTTCCGGGAAAAAGTCGTTAGGAAGGGGGGCGTGCGTGAGGCCGCGCAGTATGCGCTTGAGGGGGATGTCATCTCTTCGCTGAGACCGGAGAAGCTTCTAGGCAGACGCCCTTTCTTGTGCTAAAGAACAGGCAGCGGATCACATCGTGGACCCGGGGCCGACGGGCTGGCCCCACATCCCTCGAACCCCTTTGCGGCAAGGAGGAACCTATGAAGCGCAAAGCCACGTATCGACTGTTGGTCACCCGCCGGGAAATGCTCTATGTGCATGACGAATTCGATCACACCCTGATGCTGGTAGAAATGGAAGGGGAGCCCATTGAATACCAGGTGGGCGTTGCGGGCAAATTTGTCTCCCGCCGAAGCGTCACATTCCACGACCGCATTCGAGGCGCGGGCAAAATGATGGGCTATGCGGTCACGCACTTCGAGGAAGGGTCCATCTACAGCAAATACGAAGGAGAGAGGGACGCTCAGAGCAAGCTGACCAAAGGCACCTGGACCATCTACAAGGGGATGGGCAAACTGGCCACCATTAAAGGCAGCGGCACCTTCACCGTAAAGCCGGGAGCCCATGACCGGGAATACATCCTGGACATGGAAGGGGAATACGAGCTCTAAGGCTCTCGCGCCTCGCGCCGCCGGGCCGGTGCCGAACGGCGCGAGGACTTTTAGCTCCCCGCGGGGGGAGCGAATTTGACCTCTTTTCGAGGGGCTTTTCGAATTTCCTACGTGAATGTTTTCCAGGGATTATGGATCCATCCCGCGAGCAGAGCGCAAGGGGCGCTGAAGTGTCACCCTCTGTGGCAGGCCGTCCCCCTGGCGTCCTGATTTCGCTTCAGCAGGCGTGATCGATAAGGCCGGATGACCCTGCCCTCGGACATCCCGACCGGCGAGTCCGCCTCGAGACCGCGCCCCCGCACCTTTTCATCCATCGAGATTTTGACGTCCGATATCATAGAGTTTTGGATTCTTTCGGTAATCGGTCACGGAGAACGCCGGCGTCTCTTCCTTTGATTCTAGGGGTGCGGTTTCTCATAGCGGAAGCGGCGGAAGCGCCGGTGGATCCAATACCATTGTTCTGGAGTCTGCCGGATCTCGTTTTCAATAATTTGATTGAACGCCGCGGTCATGGCGTCGGCGCGCTCTTCCGCTGAGCCCGAAAGAGGAGAGGGGATTTCCGGGCCTACGTCGATGCGGTAACGCCCGTCGGGGATACGACGATTGAACACCGGGTGCACGGGGGCTCCGGTCTTGAGGGCGATGTGCGCCAAAGTCTTATGGGTGAGGACATAGCCGCCGAAGAAGGGTGCCCAGACCCCCGTCTTTTTCCCTGCATTGTGATCCATGAGGAAACCCACGATTTCGTTTCGTTTGAGCGCTTTCAGCGCGTGGATCAGGGCGTGCTGTTTGGTGATCACCCGGTTTCCGGAACGTTCCCGCATGGCCGTGACCCAGCGGTTGAGCGCTTCCGGACGGATGGGGCGGGCGACGATGTGGAGCCGTGTCGGGAGGAAAAATGGGGCGGCGTAGGCCATCCACTCCCAGTTGCCGAAGTGGCTCGTGAGGATGAGCACGCCGCGCTTCTTTTCCAAAGAGCGACGGATGTGGTCCACGCCGTGGGGCTCAATGAAGCGGTCAATGTTTTGAGCGTTGATTCGGGCCAGAGTGAAAAATTCGGCGAAAACCCGGGCAAGGTGCCGAAAATTGGCTCGGGCGATCTGACGCGCCGCCTTGCCGTTCACCCCCAGCGCCAGCCGGATGTTTTCCTCGGCGGTTTTTCGATGCCGGCGGTCTACGGCGTACCACAGCGCCCCGAAGACCGCGCCCGCAAAGCGGGCGGCTCGGCCGCCGGGGGAGGACAAGCTCTCTTCCCTGCTTTCTTCAGCCATAGAGCGAACTTCAAGGTCTTTTTCAGGGCTTGGCGCCCGCGGCGGCGTGGGCTTTCTTCCCCACATTGAGGTCATAGGAAAATATAGTGCTTCGGGCTTCCCAAAGTTTGAGAAGGTCTTTTCCCAGGACAACACTGGCAATGAGCTCCGTTGTGCCGTCCCCGTTGAGGTCCCCGAGGCGGATGGACGACACCATCCCGCTGACCTCACGGGTTTTCCAATTTTCCACGAGGCCCATCTGATCCCAGGAAAAACTCACCACTTCCCCGGCTTCGTAGTATTTGAACCCTTGGGGCAGGAATCGACTCGTCGTGTCCGGACTGCGGTTGATGACGATTTCGGCGATACCGTCCTTATTGACATCGGTCACCAAAATCGGGGATGGAATATAGTAGTACTCAACGTTATTATAGCGCAGGTCTTCCACTTTGCCGAGAAGGTAATTGGTCGTCGCGCCGAACTGTTGCTGACGGCTTCTCCACAGGCGATTTCCCGCCGAATCCACAAGAAGCAGCCGGTTATCGGCCGTGATCACAGCGTATTCCAGGGCGCCGTCCCCGTTGAAATCGCCCGCAGCAAAGTTCGCCACGTTGCACTGAGGCGGAAGGGGGACAGGCGCCGTTGTGACGGCCTTGCCGTCCCGCAGGCGCCACTCAAAAATTTCCGACTCGAACAATTCGCCGTAGCGGCCTTTGGTCTGGGCAATGGGGACGCGACCCCGATTGGGGAAAGAAACGGCGTTGACAAAGTAGGGGATGCGTTGGGCGATGACGTTGAGACGCTTGCCGTCGAATTTCAGCACCAAGGAAGACGGTTCCCATTCCGTGTCCGAAAGCTTGATGCTTTCCGGGCCGGGGTTTCTCCCTTTGTTGCGCTGGAAGATGTTGGTGAGCAAAATCTCCAGCCGCCCGTCGCCGTCCACGTCGGCCAAAGCGACCCATTTGAACGTATCGAGGTTTCCGGCGCGGTGTTCCCCGGCGGCCTGCAGCCCTTGATCGACGCGTCGATAGACCGTCACCCGATTGGCGCTCGCAGCCACCAGCTCATCCCGACCGTCGCCGTCCAAATCGCCCACGTCGATGGAAAGGAGGGCATCCGTGAAAGTTTGGCTGCGCCACAAACCCGGCTGGCGCAGAGAACCCTCGGGAGTGACTTCAATAAAGTTCGGATTGAGATAGGAAATCGCCTGGCCGGGCATGACCGATTCCGGGAGGAGCAGTTCAGGGTTTCGCGTCGACGCTCCTTCGGAGGAGGTGGGCTGCGTCGCTGCGCCCACCGATCGGTTGAAAATCTGGCGGTTGATGGTTTCGGCCATGTGATTGACCGTAGGGATCAGTTGGTTCAGATTCGGGCTTTGGAAGGGGAACTGCATGGGCGCTTCATCGGGCTGGGCGGCGACGACCGCGGCGTCCACACTGACGGCTTCCCCTAAGGCGGTCACACTGCCGTAAAGGACGTAGTCCGCCCTGAGACGCTTGGCGAGATTTCGGGCGCCATCGGTGTCTTGGACCGTGCCGACGCTTTTGACGGCCTCCAGGACGGACGTTTTGTCAAGGACGCGGACTTTGCCGGGCCAGGCCAGGCGGGATCGCAGCATGTCCCAAATGCCGTCCTGAAGATAGTGAAGGTCCTTGGGCGTGTTCATTTGAAACGGCACGAGGGCGATGGTTTTGGTGCCGGGCTCCTCGCCGAGGACCGAAGTCGCCGCGGCGGTGCTGAAAAAGATGATAAAGATGGACGAAACGATGGACTTTCCCACAAAGCCATGAGTCACCATGAGTGTACCCTTCCTTTGCTTCCATTCAAAAACACGGTGCCGCACCAAACAGCACAGGGGCGATGCCGCTGAAACAGTATCGAGAAAGGCGACGATCACGCAATAACATTTTTTTGGAAGACGCGCCGAGAATTTTTGTTTGACACGGAAAACGCGCCCGTTATAAAGACGTCAGAAGCGCCTTCCCAGGCGCTGGGGCATCTTATGAAGAAAGGGGGTGAGGCAGAGGCGCAGGAAGCATCTCAGGGGCTCGCATTGTAAAGATTTCGGGGTTTTCTTCAACGCTTTTCATGGAGGAAAGAGATGAAGAAGAATTTGGTTGTGCTCGTGGCGGTTTTGGCGGCGGTCGCCATCGCCATGCCGGCTTTCGCCGTGGATTTCAAGTACGGCGGCTTGTACCGGCTGCGTTGGCAATCCCAAGACAATGTGGCCGACGGCCAAGACAAGGACAAGGGCAGCGCTTTTGACGACAACGGTAACTGGTTCGACCAGCGACTCCGCATGCTGTTCACCTTCGTGGCCAGCGAAAACCTGCAGTTGGTCACCCATTGGGAAGCGGACACCCTCTGGGGGCGTGAATCTCCGGGTGCGGGCCGTCACGGCGGCGGCGACATCGGCGCCGATGCGACCAACCTGGAAATGAAAAACGTCTACCTTGAGTTCAACGTGCCCAACACCCCGATGCGGGCGAAGCTGGGCGTGCAGGGTGCCACGTTTCTCAAGGGTTGGATTTTTGCCGACGATTTCTCCGGGGCCGTCCTCAGCACAAAGTTGGATCCGGTGAAGGTCACGTTCGGTTACGTGGCGGCTCAGAACACCGATGTAACCACCACTCAGGAAAACGTCGACGACTTCTTCTTGTCCCTGGATTACGCCAACGGGCCGTTTACGGCGAGCTTGGTGGGTTGGTATCAATATGCCCACAATACCAACCTGAGCACCTATCCGGATATGTCCACGGGCACATTTTACGCGACCAGCACGCCGGCCGTGACGGACAACAACCTGTTCAACTTGGGCCTGAGCTTGGGCTACAAGACCGACATGATGGTCTTGGGCCTCACGGGCATCAAGAACTTTGGAAGCTATGATCTCGTGGGTGGGAAAGGTCAAGATTACACGGGTTGGATGCTGGAAGGTACGGCCGATTTCCTGTGGAATCCTTTCACGTTCCACCTGGGCGCCTTTTACACCAGCGGGGATAAAGACAACCGAGCCAAGTTCGACTATGCGGACGACTATGACGCCTTCGCCTACGCGCGCGGTGCTTCCTATTACTGGTCGGAACTTCTCGGCATGGGCCTTTTGGACGTGAGCGTTTTGGGGGCTGACCATTTGAACCCGAACCATCAGGGCGCGTACCGTGCGGGGGATATCCCGTCCAACCTGTGGGCTTTGAATGCGGGTGTGATCTGGCAGGCGCTTCCCGAGACCAAGGTCACATTCAATTACTACTATGTGGCGACGGCGACGGACGTGCTGGCCGATGCGGCGACGGGTGCCACCGACGACACCGTGGGTCACGAAGTCAACCTCTACATCAGCCAGAACCTGGTGGACAAGTTGACCCTGACCGTGGTGGGCGCGTACCTCTTTGCGGATGATGCCTACACCATCTACAAAGACGACGATGACGCCTATGAATTGGGTGCGGTGCTGCAGTGGAGGTTCTAAGGCAAATGCCTGTGACGCCTAAGGCGTAACGCAATGAACGGGCCCGGGGGGATTCGCTCTTCCCGGGCGCCGTCATTTTGGGGCGCCGAGTTTTCTAAAAATAATGGCTCAATATGTAGTGAAACTGCCGATGTTGGAGGTGGTGATGAAAAAGCTTTTCATGTGGATGCTTCCGGGCCTTCTCGTGGCCTCGGCGTTGTCGTTTCCTGCCCATGCGGTGGACTTCAAGTACGGGGGGATGTACTTTGCCCGCTGGCAGTCTCAAAACAATGTGACGGACGGAAACGACGATGTGGACGACAACGGCAATTGGTTCGACCAGCGCGTGCGGATGTATTTCAACTTCGTCGGGAGTGAGAAACTCCAGCTGGTGACCAAATGGGAAGCGGACACTCAATGGGGGCGTGAATCGGAACGAGCCGGCCGTCATGGCGGCGGCGACATTGGGGCCGATGCCACAAACCTGGAAATGAAAAACGTCTACTTGGAATTCCTGGTTCCGGGGATCGAGGCTACGGTCACGCTCGGGGTGCAGGGAACGGACATTCTGAGCGGTTGGATTTTTTCGGATGATTTCTCCGGCGTCGTGCTCACCAGGAGCTTTGACCCGGTGAATGTCCGGGTGGGTTATATTGCGGGCCAGAACGAGAACGTTACAGATGTTTCGGAAAACATCGACGACTTTTTCGTGGAAGTTTCCTACGCCCAAGGGCCGTTTTCCGCAACCCTGGTCGGGTTCTACCAATCGGCCAACAACAACAGGACAAGCCTTTTTGAAGACTACAACTACGATCAGCCCGTGGACTGGCTCAACGGGCGGGATGTGCGAGGTAACGACCTTATCGACCTGGGCGTGAACCTCGCTTATAAGACCGATTGGATCAACGCATATGTGAATTTTGTGAAGAACTTCGGAAGCTACGACATCGTCGGAGGCGGCTCCGGGGACTACAAGGGCTGGATGGTGGAAGCCCGAGGCGATTTGACAATCTCCAGTTTTGTCCTGAGCGCCGGCGGATTCTACACTTCGGGGGACGACAATTTGGACGACAACGACGTGAAAGCCTTTGTCTATCCCATCGGGCGTTCCTACTACTGGTCGGAAATCATGGGCCTCGGGACCTTGGACGTCAACTCCTTCGGCTTTGATACTTATAATTCTATGGGTCAAGGGGCCTATATGCCGGGAGACGGGCCGTCCAACCTGTGGATGCTCACCGCCGGCCTCCAGTGGCAGGCCATGGAGGAAACGGCCGTCACCTTCAATTACTACTACATCGGAACGGCCAAAAAGGTAGAGAGCGCTCCGGGAAAGAAAGACGATTCCATCGGGCATGAAATCGACTTTTACCTGGACCAAGGCGTTGTGGACGGGCTGAACCTCCGTCTAGTGGCGGCCTATCTTTTTGCGGACGAGGCCTTCAAGGCCTTCAAAGGCGACGACGACGCCTATGAGCTCGGCGCTATGTTCGAGTGGCGCTTCTAGAGCAGGGTGGGTTGAACGACCCCAAATGATTCAGGGAACCCGGAAACTTTCCGGGTTCCTTTTTTTGAGTTCTTTTTAGGAGAAAGGGCTTTAACGGAGAAAAGCGCCCAGAGGCCCATCTTTTTGGAGTGTTTCTTTGGCGCCGTCGGTGCCGATTTCTTCGACCTTGCCGCCCAAAGCGAGCACGCGGTCGCAGGCAGCCCACACCACATCATCCATTTCCTGGAGGGACCCTGAGCAGTAAGGGCAGGTTTCTTCTGAGGGGGCATGATCCAGCAGGACGTCGCATGCGGGACAGTGCCACCCGGAAGCCGAAAAGCCCGCCGGGACCAAAATCTGATAGACGCGGCTTTGGTTGACGGCATTCAGCACGGCATCGAGCCCCAAAACGGCCTTGGGGGACTCGGCCTGCGCTTTGCGCGCCGACGTGATGCATTCGGCCACCAAGTCTCTTTCCCGGGCGGCGTCGAGCTCTCGAAGGGCCGGGAGCACCACGTCCAGGAGCTCCTTGGGTTTGGCGGTGACCGGCGCGCGGACTCGGGCGGCCACGCGGGCCAGGACCCCTTTGGGAAGGATGCGCTTGAGTTCCGCGGTGACCTCTTCGGGGCCGACCAAGACCACACGGTCGATCCCGTGCGCTTCGATCATATCGTGCAGGGAATCGGCCACCTCCTTCAAGAACCAGTGGCTCCACGTGGCGGCCCGGCGCTGGAAAATCATCTGGGAGCGCATATGGTCGGTGCCGGCGGTGGCGCGGTGGCGCACGGCGGGCGTTTGAAACGCCTCTTCCAGTTCTTCCACTTCCCCCATGGACGCCACGAGGAAGCGTGCCTTTTCCCGGTCGACGACGACAATTCCCGTGCGCTCGTATTCCTTCCAGGCGTCCAGCAGCGGGCGGATATAGGGCCGTCGTTCATACCACACGCCGTTGGGCAGCCGTATGGGAAGGTCTTCCTGGTAGGTGTATCCCTCCGAGAGGTCGCAAAACAGCACCAGGCTTTTCCCTTTGGGGATATGGAGTGCCACCTGGTTTCGCACCCATTCGGCGTCTTCCTGAAGGTGCGCGACTGCCTGAGGATCCTCCAGAGTAGCCTCCAGCTCCTTGAGCATACGGTCGAGAACCAGTTTGTGGGCGCCTCGGCGATTGGCGCGCACTTGGGGGTCCAGGTTCAGATACACGCTGAGTATCCAAGATCCTTCCGGAGCGTGTCGACGCGCCAAGCTTTCCAGGGAACTGGGATGCAGCGCTTTCATCGAGGACCTCCTTCCATCATGGGTTTTGGGGGAAACTTTCGAACTTTTCGCAGCCGGCCGCCTTTGTGGACCGCTTCAGCCAAAATGCGAGCTTTTCTCATAACGCATTGTCGCTTACGGCTTCGGCGGGGTCAAGGCAGGGATGTGCCGCGATGCACGAGTTTAGAATTGCTCGGCCGAGGTCCCCGTGGGGGATGCAGTGGGTGTCGACCCTTTCGACAACTTTAGGGCTGTGGGGCCGAGGGGTGTCGTCGGGTGAAGACATTTCCTCTGAAGGGAAGAGCATCGCGGGGCAGAGGGTGTCCCATCATGAGCCGTTGGGTCTCTGACCATGCGGTGTTGCTTTACGGTTGGCCGTCGGAAGCATTGCCGGAGTTATGGACACCCCTCGGGGCTTCGGTACGGACAGCCGGAGCCGCGCGTTTTTTCGAACTTGGGGGGGCCTTTGGGGGCGATGGAGCTTTTGAGGGGAAATCCGGTCGTGGTGTAGGATCAAACCGCGTCGGGGGCTGAGACATGAAAAAAGCACGGGAGAATTCCCGTGCTTTGAGCGTCGCGGGGTGAACCTCGGCCGGAATGGAACGGGGATTGGCCTTCAGGAGAGGAATTTTTGCTTGATTTTGTCCCACGGGGCGAAGGCGGCGAGAAGCCCTGCGGAAATGAGGTAAAAAGCGATGATGGATGCGGGAAAGGTCAAGTAGAGAAGTGCGTAGACGGGGAAGAGCACCGCGAGGGACACGGCGATCTTGGCCGCAGTTTCGATCCATTTGCCGCTTTCTTGTCTTTCGTCCATGGGCGACTCCGTTGCTGAATCACGTGTGAAATGAAGGGGACACACCATTCTTTCTCTTTCGCAGTCAAAACCCTTTTTTTATTACCCGACAGGAGCTTTTTTTTCAAGGCCGAATGGTGGGAGGTTCGACCTTTTTTTCACAACGTCCGCGGCGGCGGCATCCCGGGTGCGGCCTCATTAAGAGGAAAATCCGATTCTATAGTAGAATAACCGTTGAGACTTCCCAAGTTTTTGTTTGCTCCTCCCGGTCGCTTTGTGTATAGTTGCACATGATGCGCCCCGAGCCGGTTGCGGATCGAACCACGGCGCGCCCCATTCCGCGGAGGCACTCCCTGCCCACGCTCTCGAGGGTTCACGGGACATCTTTCATATACCGAGGAGGATGAGCATGGCAAACACGGTGACACAAAGCATCATGGTGGTCGGAGGCGGCATGAGCGGCATGAGTGCCGCGGTGGAAGCCGCCGAGGCGGGCTACGAGGTCTTCCTGGTGGAGAAAAACCCCTATCTGGGAGGGCGTGTGGCGCAGCTGCATCAGTATTTTCCGAAATTGTGCCCGCCTTACTGCGGGTTGGAAATCAACTTCCGTCGCATCAAGGACAATCCCCGGGTGAAGGTGTTCACCATGGCGGAAGTGGCCGCCATCCGCGGGGTGGAAGGCGACTTCGACGTCACGGTCAAGATCAGCCCCCGTTACGTCAACGAAAAGTGCACAGGCTGCGGCAAATGCGCCGAAGCGTGCACTCTGGAGATTCCCAATCCCTTCAACTACGGCATGGACATGGTCAAGGCGGCCTACCTTCCTCATGACATGGCCTTCCCCATGCGCTATGTGCTGGACCCCAGCCTGGTCAAAAGCGCCGAAGCCCAGAAGGTCAAGGAAGCCTGCCCCTATGATGCCATCGATTTGGAAATGGCCGAAAAAACAGTGGATCTCAAGGTCGGCAGCATCGTCTGGGCCACGGGCTGGAAGCCCTACGACATGACCAAGCTGGAAAACTACGGCAAGGGCGCCTATGCCAACGTCATTTCCAACGTCCAGATGGAACGTTTGGCTGCCTGGAATGGCCCGACCCAGGGCAAAATTTTGCGCCCCTCCGACGGACAGCCGCCCAAGACGGTCGCGTTCGTCCAGTGTGCCGGATCCCGCGACCAGAATCACCTCCCGTTCTGTTCCGGCATTTGCTGCCTCGCCTCCTTGAAACAAGCGACCTATGTTCGCGAACAGATTCCCGATGCCACGATCTATTTCTTCTACATCGACGTGCGGGCGACAGACCGTCTCGAAGACTTTATCAACCGGGTGAAGGCCGACGACAAGCTTATCTTCTTCAAGGGCAAAGTGGCCAAGATCACCGAAGACGGCGCCACCAAGAACCTCATCTGCCGCGTGGAAAACACCATGACGGAAGAGCTCCATGAAATCCCCGTGGATCTGGTCGTCTTGGCCACCGGCATGCAGCCGAACACATCCGAAGCCCCGCTGCCCACGCCGGTTCCCTACGACGAATACGGTTTTGTGGCGTCCATGGACGCCATGCCGGGCATCTACGCTGCGGGCACGACCCGAACCCCGTGCAATGTGGCCGAATCCGTCGCCGACGGCACGGCAGCCGCTCTCAAAGCCATTCAATCCGTCGTGAGGAGGTAGCTCAATGGATAAGAAGCTTGCCACGTATATCTGTACCGGATGCGGCATCGGCGATGCCCTGGACATAGAACAGCTGTCCAAGGTGGCCCAGAAGGAATGCAAGGCCGCCTTGGTGAAGACACATCCGTGCCTGTGCGGTCAGGAAGGCGTCGCCATGCTGAAAGGGGACATCCAAAACGAGGGTGTCAACTGCTTGATGATTGCCGCGTGTTCGCCTCGGGTCATGTACGACGTCTTCCGCTTCGACGGCTGCCTTGTGGACCGGGTGAATCTCCGCGAACAGGTGGCCTGGAGCCAAAAGCCGGGAGATGAAGACACCCAGATGATGGCCGAAGACTATTTGCGCATCTCAGCGGCGAAGATCGGCAAGATGGACCCGCCGGAACCCTACAAGCCCGAAGAAGAGATTTCCAAAGACATTTTGATCGTTGGCGGCGGCGTGGCCGGTTTGACGGCCGCCAAAGAGGTCTCCAAGGCCGGGTACAAAGCCGTGCTGGTGGAACGGGAAAAAGAACTGGGCGGTTTTCAGAGAAAAGTGGCCAAAATCGCCACGTTCCCCTATAAGGGCATCAAAGACAACGACGTGGAAAGCCTCGTTCAGGACGTTTCCAAGGACGGCAACATCACCGTCTATACGGGCGCCAAGATCGAAAAGACCGTGGGCGGCCCGGGGGTGTTCAAAGTGAGCATCGCCCAGAGCGGTGCCGTCAAGGAACACAAAGTGGGCGCCATCGTTATGGCGGCCGGCTGGAAACCTTATGATCCCGCTCAGTTGGACCCCAAGCTGGGATACGGTCAATCGCCCAACGTCATCACCAACGTCCAATTTGAAGAGATGGTCAAAAACGGCGGCGCCAAACGCCCCAGTGACGGCGGCGCTTTGGCCAACGTGGCTTTCCTGCAGTGTGCCGGACAGCGCGATCCGGAAAAGCTCCCCTATTGTTCGTCCGTATGCTGCACGACGAGCCTCAAGCAGGCCATTTTCATCAAGGAAACCAGCCCCGAAGCCAATGTGTTCATTGTGTTCAAAGAAATGAGAACCCCTGGGCAGGCGGAAGACCTGTACCGAAGGGCTCAAGAAGAAGGCGTGATCTTCATCCGTTGCCAGGACCCGCAGGTCAAAGCCTCGGGGGCGGGGGTCACCGTGGAAGCCTTGGACGACCTTTTGGGGGAAACGGTGGTCTTGGAGGATTTGGATCTGGTCGTATTGGCCACAGGGATGGTGCCGGTCACCGCCTTCGGCGAGGACTACGCCCAGGTGCGGGCGCGCATGAGAGCGGGCGAGACGGAACAGAAGAAGGAAGAAGAGGAACTGGAAGTTCCTCAAGACGCCATCCTGGTTTCGGACATCCTCAATCTGGAATACCGCCAAGGACCGGAACTTCCCGGGTTGCGCTACGGCTTCCCCGATTCCCATTTCATCTGCTTCCCTTACGAAACCCGCCGGACCGGCATCTATGCCGCGGGTTGCGTGCGTCGCCCCATGGGTGTTGCGGCGGCTTTTGAGGACGGGGCCGGCGCAGCCATGAAAGCTATCCAATGCGTGGAAATGGTGAGCCAGGGCAAAGCCGTGCACCCCAGGGCCGGGGACATGAGCTTCCCCGAATTCTTCATGCAGCGCTGCACCCAGTGCAAACGGTGCACGGAAGAATGTCCTTTCGGGGCCATCAACGAAGACGAAAAGGGCAACCCCCTGCCGCAACCGACCCGCTGCCGCCGATGCGGCGTGTGCATGGGCGCATGCCCGGAACGCATCATCTCCTTCAAGAACTACTCTGTGGGCATGATCGGCGAAATGATCAAGTCCATCGAAGTGCCAGAAGAAGACGAGGAAAAACCTCGGATCGTGGTCCTGGCGTGCGAAAACGACGCCTATCCGGCCCTCGACATGGCGGGGCTTCGCCGCATGAGCTACAACGCCTGGGTGCGGGTCATCCCCATGCGCTGTCTGGGATCCATGAACCTCATCTTCATCGCCGACGCGCTGTCCAAGGGTATCGACGGCGTGCTGCTCCTCGGATGCAAATACGGCGACGATTATCAGTGCCACTTCGTCAAGGGATCGGAACTGGCCAACATCCGTCTGAGCAAGGTGAAAGAAACCTTGGACCGCCTCGTGTTGGAATCCGACCGTGTGCGTTTCGAAACCGTGGCCATTTCCGACTACGACAAGTTGCCCAAGATTTTGGATGATTTCGCGGAAACCCTGGAAGGCGTGGGGCCCAACCCCTATAAGGGATTCTAACCGGTGCGCCCAAAGGACGATCAAAGCGAGGAGGCCTGAGGATGAGTATCAAGGTGGATCCAAATTTGATGAAGGATCTCAAGCACTTCGGCATGAAAGACGGGAGCAAGTGCTTCCATTGCGGGAACTGCACCGCCGTGTGCCCCTTGTCCGAAACGGGCACCCCTTTCCCGCGTAAGCTCGTCAAATACGCCCAGATGGGTCTGAAGGAGAAACTCCTCCAATCTTCGGAACCGTGGCTGTGCTACTACTGCGGCAACTGCTCGGACAATTGCCCGCGCGGCGCCGATCCCGGCGAGACCATGATGGTCCTGCGCCGATATCTCACCAGCCAATACGACTGGACGGGATTCTCCAGGAAGTTTTACACTTCGGAAAAGTTTGAAATCATGGCCGTAATCGTGACCGGCCTTATCGTCGGGGTGCTCATGCTGCTCATCCATGGGGAATTTGACTGGCAGCACGCCTCCCTGGAAAAGGCCTGGCCGGCCCATGGGATGGAAATCGCCGATTTGATCATGGCTTCCATCCTGTCGTTTTTCCTTTTGACCAACGTGTATCGGTTCATCAAATTCACCATGGGGGATCTTCTCACCAAGATTCCTCTTCGGATCTACGCGAGCCAAGCCAAGGAGCTGGTGCTCCACTTCCTCACACAAAAGCGATGGGCCAAATGTGAAGACCGTACCCAGTGGGTCATCCACCTTCTGATGATGACGGGTTACACGACCGCTTTCATCCTGGTCGCGGTGCTTCTGGCGGGCGGCTTGGCCGTCTTGGGCCTGACATGGGAACCTCTCAGGTTCCAACGGCCTTTCGATCCGGTCCTCGGGCGGGACATCGAGTATCCCTTGTTCCACCCCATCCGCCTTTTGGGCTACTATGCGACCATCGCCGTTTTGATCGGTGCCACGTACGCCCTCATCGGCCGTTTCAGGAAGAGCAAGGCACCGTATAAGAATTCCCACGGGACCGACTGGATGTTCCTGGTGCTCTTAGAGCTCACGGTCATCACAGGGATTTCGGTACACATTCTGCGGCTTCTGGACATCCCCTTCGCCACCTACGCCATGTACATCCTGCACCTCATGATTGCCGTCCCCATGCTGGTCCTGGAGGTTCCTTTCTCCAAATGGTCTCATTTGGCTTACAGGCCTATAGCGGCCTACCTCAAAGGGGTGAAGGAAAAGTACTTTGCGGAAGTGCAAGGTCAAACGGCGGAAGCCCCGGCAGCCGAACCGGCCCAAGCCGAGGCCTAAGGAACGAATGGAAAACTCTCCCTCTCCTCCTGGAGGAGGGGAGGGAGAGTCAAAAATGCTAGGCACCAACGACCTGGGGGCTGTTACCGCCGGAACCGCCCCTGTTCAAAGAGCAGATTTCAGAGACACCTGATAACGTGCCGTTCTCGCTCTGGAAGGCGAAGGCTCTCTCGCGAATTTTCATGGAGCCCCTGCGGGGTGCCTTTTGCCATGCGTTCCTTGCCCGAAATTTTCCCCTCCAGCCCGAAGACAGACCCAAGACGCCCCCCAAAAACGAGGCTCCCGGAATGATCTCCGGGACACGTGGCGCCTTCGATCAAAACGTCCAGCGGCGAATCATTCTGGGCGCAGGAGGTTTTAGCCGGATCGGGTGTGGAAAAAGGCGCGGTTGGGAATGAACATTTTGCCGGGATTCAAAATGTTGTTGGGGTCTAGAGCGCGTTTGATGCGCAGCATGGCGTCGTAGGCCCCAGGGTGGATTTCCCATTGGAAAAAAGGGCTCTTGGTGATCCCGACGCCGTGCTCTCCCGAAAGCGTGCCCCCTAAGCGGAGCACCTCCCGGAAGAGTTCTTCCACAGCCTTTTCGGCCCGCGCCATTTCATCCCCATTGGAGCGGTCCACCATAATATTCGTGTGGATGTTGCCGTCCCCGGCATGGCCGAAACTGACGATGACGAGATCGTATTTTCGGGCGAGGGCCTGATTGAACTTGATGAGATCAGCGATGCGCGAGCGAGGCACGGTGACGTCTTCATTGATCTTTCCGGGACGAATGCGGCCCAAGGCCGGAGAAATGGCCCGCCGGGCGGCCCAGAGTTTTTCCCTTTCTTGAGCGGTTTCCGCGACCGACACGGCCAAGGCGCCGTGATCGCGGAAAATCTTTTCCATGGCGGCCATCTGACGGGGAAGAACTTCCAAAGGGCCGTCCACTTCGGCGATGAGCAGTCCGTCGGCCTCCCGGGGAATCCCCAAGGGCACGTGGTTTTCCACGGCGCAGAGCGTAGCCCGATCCAGAAGCTCCAAACAGGTGGGCACAATCCGGGCTTTGAGCACGGCGCTTACGGCACGGCCGGCCTGGTCGATGGCGGCAAAGACGGCCGAGGCGGTCATCACCGCTTCCGGAGCGGGGATGAGGCGCAGCACGACTTTGGTGATGACGCCCAAGGTGCCTTCCGATCCCACCAAAAGGCGTGTGAGATCATAGCCGACGACGCCTTTCATGGTGCGTGTGCCCGTGGTGATCAGTTCTCCCGTGGGCAGGATCGCCTCCAGGCCGAGGATGTAATCTCGGGTCACCCCGTATTTCACGGCCCGGGGACCTCCGGCGCACGTGGCCACATTGCCGCCGATGGTGGAAAAGTCCAGACTCGCCGGGTCCGGCGGGTAGAAAAGGCCGTACTGGGCCACGGTTTTTTGGAGGACACCGGTGACCACGGCCGGTTCCACGACGGCGATCATGTCGTCGGGGTTCAGTTCCAGGATTCGGTTGAGTCGCGCGAGAGAGAGGACCACACCGCCGCGATCGGGCACGGCCCCGCCCACCATGCCGCTGCCGGCGCCACGAGGGTAAACGGGAAAGCGAAAGCGGTTGGCGACCCGGATGATTTCGGCCGCTTCGGCGGCGTCGCCCGGAAAGACCACAGCCTGGGGGGGCGTGGAAAGCTTGCTGGCATCGTAGCCGTAGGGGACTCGGTCTTCCAGGGCCGTGAGCACATGTTCACGGCCGACGATCTCTCGGAGCGTGTGAAAAACCGCGTCGGGTAGGGAAGAAGCATCGGCTTTCATCGTTTTTTCGGCGGCCTCTTCGGTGGGGGGTTCTCCACGTGTGCACCTTAGTGTAGGGAAAAAATATACTAACCGGAAAGAGTCGTCCAATGTCATGATGAACAACTAAAGGAGGAAACGACGGTGAAGTGGGCTGTGGCCGTCATTTTGTCCCTGGTGCTTTGCGTAACCGTGCAAGCTCAAGAGCCGTCGGTGGACTTTCTCAAAGTCACCGGCCCGTGCGGCATGACCTTTCCCAAGGATCACGGGGCCCATCCCGGCTATCGCACCGAATGGTGGTACTACACGGGGAACGTGCGCACGGAATCGGGGCGGCTCTTCGGTTTCCAATTGACCTTCTTCCGTTCCCAGTTGTCCCCCGGGGGGGATGCGGCGGCCGGTGACGGGCCGGTGTCTCCGTGGCGGACGAACCATTTGTATTTTGCCCATGCGGCGCTGAGCGATATTTCCGGAAGGCGTTTTCTTTACGAAGAAAAGGCGTTGCGGGGGGTGTCGGGCCTGGCCGGAGTGGAAACGACGCAGGATACCGTGACGGTTCGGGTGCATCCCTGGTGGGCTTCCATCGGGCCGAGCCGACAGGAGCTGCGAGCGGAGACTTCGGATTTCGGTTTGGATCTTCGCCTTGTTCCCCAAAAAAACGTGATCCTTCACGGTCATGACGGCTACAGCGTCAAAGGGTCGAGCCCCGAACGGGCCAGTTGTTACTACAGCTTCACGCGATTGGCCGCCGAAGGGGCGGTGCGCGTGGGTGCCGAGACGTTTTCCGTTGCCGGCACTGCCTGGATGGATCACGAATACAGTTCCGAACCTTTGGAGCCGGGCCTTCAAGGTTGGGACTGGTTCAGTGTGCAGCTTTCCGACGGAACCGAGCTGATGCTCTTCGGTTTGCGACAAAAAGACGGATCATGGCATGCCGCATCCAGCGGGACCTTTGTGGACGCTTCGGGAGCCGTGCGGCATCTTGACCGGAAAGATTTCTCCGTCGACGTCCTCTCCGTTTGGAAAAGCCCTCGATCCGAAGCGACTTACCCGGCCCAATGGCGTCTTCGAGTGCCCGCGCTGGCTTTGGACGTGCAGCTGACGCCGAACCTGGCGGATCAGGAGTTGGAAACCGGGTCCAGCACGGGAGTCACCTACTGGGAGGGGTCTGTGGCGGGTCGCGGCACGCGGGAAGGCGCCGTTGTGGAAGGCCTCGGCTATGTGGAACTGACCGGCTATGCCCGTGCGTTCGACGCCCCGCTGTAAAAACCCCTTCTCCGACCCTTGACTTTCACCTTTCATTCACCTTACCATGAGAGAGCCGGGACGCCTCGAAAAGACGCTCAAAGGGGCGATAAGCCCCGGAAGGCAAGGCGTGTGCTCCCGTGACCGGGCGCGGGGTCCCCGGGTTGGCGAAAAACCGGGAGGGGGATGCCTGGGCTCTTAGGAACGCCGAAGCGTCTCGAAAGCCACGGCGTCGTGTGGGGGAAAGTGCCGGAAGGATGAGTCATGGAACGGGCGGTAGTGCATCTTCATGTGCCGGATTTTTGTGCGGTCTTGGAAGGACTGCGGGATCCGTCCCGGGCGCGCCGCCCTTTGGTGGTGGCCGATCCCGGCGGGCGGGCGGTGATTTTGGCGCTCAACCCCTTGGCCCGGCGCGAAGGCATCCGCGAAGGAATGCCGTGCGCCGTGGCCCTGCGGCGTTGCCGCGCCCTGCAGGTGGTGCCTCCCGACCGAGCCTTCTACCGGCACGCCCATGAAACCCTCCTGCGGGATCTTGGGGCCTTTTCTCCTTTGGTGGAAGGGGGCGCCTTAGGTCGGTACTTCGTCGATCTTTCGGGAACCCGGCGTCTATGGGGTCCGGCGACGGACACGGCCTGCCGCATGGAAGAGCATTTCTTGCACCGGCATCGTCTGGCGACCCGGGCGGGCCTTGCGGGAAACAAGTTGGTGAGTCAGGTGGCCGCCGAATGTGTCGGGGTGGGGGATGTGAGTTGGGTGTTTCCGGGCGGGGAACGCACCTTTCTCCACGGGCTTTCCGTGGAAGCCTTGCCCGGTGTGGGGGCTAAGACGGCGGGGCGCCTCATGGATTTCAACATCCGCAAGGTGGGAGATCTAGCGGCCTTGAGCCCGGGGGAGCTCCTGCCCGTTTTCGGGGGGCATGCCCCGCGGCTCCTTCGATTGGCCCGCGGCGAAGATGATCTTCCGGTGGTGCCTTTCGAGAAAGAGGCCACCCTTCGGCTGGTTCGCGACTTGGAACGGGACGAGATCGATCGGGATCGGATCGAGGCCCTGCTGTTCGATCTCACAGAAGAGGGGGGATGGATATTGAGACGCCGGAACCGCATTCCCGGCAGAGTTCTTGTGGAAGTGCGCTACGCCGACGGGGTAGAGGTCCAGGTGGCCCGGGATGTGAAGCCCATGGGGCAGGTCTTGGATCGACTCCTTTTCGAAACGGTCCGCGATTGTGCCCGTTCGGTGATCCGAAGGCGCGTGGCGGTGCGCCGGATTGCCGTCACCTGGAGCCGGTTTCGGGTGCCTTTGCGGCAACTGGCCCTGTTTCCCGAGGCGGGATGGGCCGAAGGGCGGGAACGGCGGATCCAGGCGGCCTTGGATGCGGTGCGCCGCCGTTACGGCCGACAAGCCGTCTTCTGGGGCGTGACGATCTGCGGGCATGCGGGAGAGGGGGCGTGAGAGTTCACCGCGGAGGCGCAGAGGGCGGCGAAGTTTTTCTCGAGGCGTTTTTCTCTGTGGCCTCTGGGGGTTTGGGGCGTAGTCCAAACGATGCTGTGCGTGGTCCATACGTTTTATTCCTTCATGAGGGGGGCGAGTTCCCCGGAAGCGTTATGCCGAAGAGCGGCCGAACGGGGCCACACGGCCGTTTTGTGCGCCGACCGGAACGGATTTTACGGCCTGGTGCGCTTCCTTGCCGCCGCCCGCCGTTTCGGGGTCGCTCCGGTTGTGGGCGTGCATCTGGAACATGAAGGACGGCATGTGATCGCCGTCGCCAAAGACCCGAAGGGTTACGAAATCCTTTGCCCTTGGGTGTCTCGGAGACATCTGGACCCCTCTTTCTCTCTGGAAAAGGATTTTCCCGACGCGGGATCCCACGTGGCGGTGATCAGTGCCGACGCCGGCTTTCTTCAGGCTGTTTCTTCAAAGGTGGAAACCTATGTCGGCGTCGTTGCCGGACCTGTCGGGCGGAAAGCTTTGCGCCTGGCTCGGGAACTGGGGATTCCTCCGGTGGCCCTTCATCCCGTCTATTTTGCCGATCCCGAAGATTTTTCCCTGCACCGGCTCGTTCGGGCCATTGACACCAACAGCACCTTGAGCACCCTGGATCCCCGGGAACTGGCATCGCCCGAAGCGTTCCTGAAGCCGCCCCAAGATGCCGAACGCCATTTCCCCCACTGTCCCGACGCCGTCGCCCGTGGGGAAGCGCTCATGCGCGGGTGCTTTGCGGATTGGGGGCGTTTTGAAACCGTTTTCCCCCATTACGGGGACGGTCCCGGAGATCGCTTCGATGAGTTGGTCCGACGCTGCCGGGAAGGAATTGTCCGGCGCTACGGGCGAAGCTTTCCCGAGTTGGAAAAGCGCCTGGCGGTGGAACTGGAACTCATTCACGCCAAGGGCTATGTGGATTATTTCCTCGTGGTGGCCGACATCGTCGGCCGTCGTCCCATCCATTGCGGCCGAGGGAGCGCCGCCGCGAGCCTGGTGAGCTACCTTTTGGGGATCACCCATGTGGATCCCATCCGGCACCGGCTGGTTTTCGAGCGATTCCTCAACCCGCATCGCATGGACCACCCGGACATCGACGTGGACTTCCCCTGGGACGAGCGGGATCTTCTCTTGGAAGAAGTGGAACGACTCTACGGGTCGCACCGGTTCGCCATGGTGGCCAACCACGTGGGTTTCGGCGCCCGGGCGGCGGTGCGGGAAACGGCCAAGGTATACGGAATGTCCGCCGCCGACATCGCGGAAGTGACGCGGCGGTTGAGCGGCTGGACGCGACCGGAACGCATCGGGGAACGGATTCGATCCCACCCGGCGTTTCGCGGCTTTCCTTTGGACCCGCCGTGGCCGGAAATTCTTGAACTGGCCGCGCGGCTGGAAGGGCTTCCTCGGCATCTTTCGGTGCATTGCGGCGGCATGGTCCTCGCCCCGGATCGGGTGGATCGCCGGGTGCCGGTGGAACGGGCGGCCAAGGGGGTGCGGATTATCCAGTGGGAAAAGGATCAGGCGGAAGAAGGGGGGCTGGTCAAAATCGACCTTTTGGGAAACCGCTCTCTGGGCGTGATCCGGGACGCTTTGACCATGGTTGAGGAAAACACGGGCCGCCGGATGGATTACGCCTCCCTGAACCCGCTGGATGACCCCCAAACCCAGTCCCTGCTGGCTCGAGGCGACACCATGGGCGTCTTCTACGTGGAATCGCCCGCCATGCGCCAGCTCCAACAAAAGACCTGCCGGGGCGATTTCGAGCATCTCGTGATCCATTCCTCCATCATTCGGCCCGCCGCCAACCGTTACATCCACGCCTATATCGAACGGCTCCATGGAAAGCCTTACGAACCGTTCCACCCCGCTTTAAAAGACCTTCTGGAAGAAACCTACGGCATCTTGGTTTACCAGGAACACGTGGTTCTGTGCGCCATGGCTCTGGCCGGCTTCTCCTGGGCGGAAGCGGACGGGCTGCGCAAGGTGTTGAGCAAGAAAAGCCGGGAACAGATCGAAGATTATCGGCGCCGTTTCGAGGACGGCTGTCGGGCTCGGGGAGTCGGCGAGGACGTCATCGGAGCGGTTTGGGATATGTTCACGTCCTTTGCCGGCTATTCGTTTTGTAAGCCCCATTCCGCCTCGTACGCCTTGGTGAGCTTCAAATCGGCGTGGCTCAAGGTTCATTATCCTGCCGAATTCATGGCCGCGGTCATCGCCAACGGAGGTGGCTACTACACGGCCTTCGCCTATGTTTCCGAGGCGCGGCGCATGGGGTTGAAAGTGCTTGGGCCCGATGTGAACGAGAGTCGTTGGAAGTGTTGGGGCAAAGGGCGGAAGATCCGGCTGGGGCTCCAGCTTCTACGGGGCATTCGGCGTGAAGCCGTAGAACGGTTGCTGGAAGAGCGCTCCCGAAACGGCCCTTTTGCGTCGTTGGACGATCTTTGGACACGGGTGGCTTTGCTGCCGTCGGATGCGGTGGTCTTGGCCAAAAGCGGGGCGTTGGACGGCCTGGCCGGGGCATTCCACCGGGCCCAGCTCCTGTGGTGGATTCACGCCCGGTGCACCGAGCCCGGAGACAAAGGTGTCCGGCATATCGCCTCGACGAGGGGGCGGGCACGGGGTTTTGGGAAAACACAGGGGAAGCTTGGGGCGAAAAACAATCTTTTGGAACGAGGATCCGACACAGTTCCTGTGCCGGCTTTACCGGTTCCGGACGCCACGCTCTTGTGGCGTCACGAGCAAGAAGCCTTGGGCTTTGTTTTGTCCGCGCATCCCCTGGCTTGTGACGAAGCCGCCTACCGCAAGCGCCCTCGGCCGTGGGTGCGCGCCGCGGACATGCCCCGTCTTGTGGGGGAAACGGTGTGGCTCAAAGGCTGGCCCATCACCCGCAAAGAGGTGGTCACTCGGGAAGGGGATCCCATGGCGTTTGTTTCTTTCGAAGACGAGACGGCCATTTACGAAACGGTTTTTTTCCCCGACGCCTACCGCCGTTTTTGCCAAACCTTGGGCTGGGAACGGCCCTATGCTCTCCGGGGAACGGTCGAGGAATCCTTCGGTGCCGTGAACCTTGCCGTCTCCCATTTGGAACCGGTGGCGTGAATCCCCAATCCCCCGTCATTCTGTAAAGAGCTCCGCGCCGTTCTCCACGCCTTTTTCGCGGCGGCCCCGAAACGGCCACACAGTAAGTTTTATTGGTGAGGAGCGGGGCGTCGGTGTTGGGGTTCGCTGCGCTCACCCCAACCTACGGGAACAACGGGAATGTCGAAAGCCTGTGGGGGGACCCAGGGGGCGCTCAGAATGTGTCGGTGGAGGAGAGGGTGTGGGGGTGACCGACAGGCTTCGGGTTCGGCACACGGCCGGGGGCCGCCTCCCTTGTTTGCTTTTGCCCTGATTTTTTGGCTTGACCGCGCTTGTGAGACAAGGTACATAAAATTGAACTGAGTACTCAGTCAGGATGTTGAGTCTGGAGGACCTATGACCCGTAGAGAGGCCATCCTCGATGCCGCAACACGGTTGTTCGCCGAAAAAGGGTTCACCAACACTTCCATCGCCGAACTCGCCGGCGCCACCGGCGTCGCCGAAGGCACCATCTTCTACCATTTCAAGAGCAAGGAAGACCTGCTTCTGGCGATCTTGAAGCAAATCAAGGACACCATTGTCCGTGAGGTCGAACACTATCGGAAGAATCGCCCGGCGATGAAGGGGTTGGATCAAATTCAGGACGTCCTGCTCTTTTATCTCTATCTGGCGGGCAAGATGGAAAGCCAGTTTTTGCTCCTGCAAAATCATTACCTCTACCGGCTGGCCGAAACCAACAGCGAGTATCGAAGCCACTTGGTGGACATTTATAACTGTCTGGTGGATGTTTTCGAGCAGGTGGTGCTGCAGGGGCAAAGCGACGGCTCCATCATTGACGTTCCCTCGCGCAAGGCCGCACTGATCTTGTTCACCATGGTCGACGGCGTGGTCCGGCTCAAAAATTACCGGCTTTACGAGGCTTCGGCGCTGGTCGCGGAATTGCTCGCCATGAGCACGCGGATGTTTCAACCACTCACGACGGAGGGTCACAGCGGGTCATGATTGCCAAGTTTTTTCCTTTCATCGTCTGGCTCAAGGGTTACCGGCTCAACGATTTGCGGATGGATTTCGTTGCCGGGATTACGGTGGCACTGGTCTTGATTCCCCAATCCATGGCCTACGCCCAACTGGCCGGCTTGCCGGTGTATTACGGGCTCTACGCGGCCTTCCTCCCGCCGATGATTGCGGCGCTGTTCGGTTCCAGCCGGCAGCTTGCCACCGGGCCGGTCGCCGTGGTCTCGCTCATGACGAGCGCCTCCCTCGCCTCGCTGGCGACCGCCGGCAGCCCCTCTTACATCGCTTACGCCATCCTTTTGGCGTTCATCGTCGGCCTCTTTCAATTCCTTCTGGGTCTGTTGCGCCTGGGGCTGCTGGTCAACTTTTTGTCCCACCCGGTGGTCAACGGTTTCACTAACGCCGCCGCCATCATCATCGCTACGTCGCAATTATCGAAAATGTTCGGCGTCTACGTGGACAGTGCGGAGCATCATTACGAGACCATTGTGCGCGTGTTGGTGGCGGCTTCCCATTACATCCATTGGCCGACCCTGGCCATGGGCATCCTGGCTTTTGTCATCATGTACGGGCTGCGTCGGATTTCCCCAAAGATTCCCAACGTCTTGGTGGCGGTGGTGGTCACCACGGCCATTTCTTGGGCGATCGGCTTCGAGAAGAACGTGGAGGTCCCGCTGGAAGCCATCCAGGATCAAGAGGCGCGGCACATGATCGGCACTTTCAACGAAACGGTCAAAGCAATGTCGGCACTCGCCGAACAGCGCACAGAAGCCTATCGGGACCTGGAGGCCGCCCGCAAGGACCATGATCCCTTGGCGGTGCTCGATGCCAAGCACCGAGTCGAGGTGATCGCCATGAAGATGGAGCGATTGCAGGAGGAAGCGCACGTTCAGCGCGAGGCGCTGCGCCGCCTGAAATTTTACGGCGTGAACGGAAGGGCCGATGGATGGCGTTTTTACCGGGCCGACCGACTGCCGCCGGAAGTCAAACCCCAGGGAGCGGTCTGGCATATCCGCGTAGGCAATTCGGCACTCAAGCCCGAAGCCATTCGCATGATGGGGGGCGGCGCGGTGGTCGGCAACATTCCCAGAGGGCTGCCGGCTTTCGGTGTGCCGAAGCTGGAGCTGAATGTGATGCTTCGGCTGCTGCCGTTTGCCGCCATCATTTCGCTGTTGGGTTTTATGGAAGCCATTTCCATCGCCAAGGCCATGGCCGCGAAGACCGGCCAGCGCCTGGACCCGAACCAGGAATTGATCGGCCAGGGCCTGGCCAACGTTTTGGGATCCCTAGGGCAAAGCTATCCTGTCTCGGGCTCTTTTTCCCGGTCTGCCGTGAACCTTCAGGCCGGCGCCGTGAGCGGCTTGTCCAGCGTGTTTACCAGCCTTGCCGTGGTCATCGTGTTGCTCTTTTTCACTCCGCTGCTTTATCACCTGCCTCAGTCCGTTTTGGCCGCCATCATCATGATGGCGGTGGTGGGCCTGCTCAACGTCTCCGGGTTCGTCCACGCCTGGAGGGCCCAATGGTATGACGGCCTGATCTCCATTCTCAGCTTCATCAGCACCCTGGCTTTTGCTCCCCACCTTGACCGCGGGATCATGGTCGGGGTTGTGCTGTCGCTGGGGGTATTCCTCTACAAGAGCATGCGCCCAAAGGTGGTGACCTTGGCCCGCACCGAGGACGGAGCGCTGCGCAGCGCCCGCGATCACGGCCTGCGGGAGTGCCGCTATGTGGCCATGGTCCGTTTCGATGGCCCGTTGTTCTTTGCCAACGCCAGCTATCTTGAGGACAAGATCACCGAACGCATGCAAGATTCTAAAGATCTCAAGCATATTGTGATCGTTGCCAACGGCATCAACGATATCGACGCCTCGGGGGAAGAAATGCTATCACTCATGATCGACCGGGTCCGAGCCGCGGGCATCGATGTGTCACTGAGCGGGGTCAACGAAGCGGTGATGCGGGTGTTGAAGCGAACCTATCTGTGGGAAAAAATCGGGGAAGATCACATTTTCCCGACCATGGAAAAAGCGATTGCCGCCATTTACGACCGGACCCATCGCGAAAGCGCCGAGCAGGTCTGCCCGCTGGTTCGGGTCTGCCGGCTTGCCGAAAATTGAATCAGGAAAGGCGGAGGATCTCATGGCCGTTATCAGTGTCTTCAGTGGGAGTTTTTGCAATGCCGACCAGATCATCAGCGGCCTGCTTTCGGCGACCGGTTACCAGCTCGTTTCCGACGCCGAACTGGTGGCCCAGGCCTCACGCTTGTCGAATTTGGGCGAAGCCAACATCGCTCGAGTCTTTACCGGCAAGACCTCGGTGTTCAACCGCTTTACCCATGAAAGGGAACGGTCCATTGCCTACCTTCGACTCGCCCTAGCCCAACGGCTCTCCGCCGATCATCTCCTGATCTACGGCTTTTCAAGCCATTTGGTCCCGGCGACCATCAGCCATGTGCTTCGGGTGTGCCTGATCGCCGACACCCGCAGCCGGCTGGAAGTCGCCAGGTCCCAGGAAGGAATGGAGGAAAGAGAAGCCCTGAAGCTTCTGCATGCTCAGGACCAGGAGCGTGCCGCCTGGGTGCGGGAGGTGCGCGGCAAAGAAGACCCTTGGGCTGCGGAACTTTACGATATTGTTTTGCCGACCGATAAGAGTACGCCCGAACAGGCGGTGGCCTTGATTCGGGACTACCTGAACAAGCCCCTTTTACAGCCGAGTGCTCAATCGCGGCAGGCGGCGGCGGACTTTCTGCTCGCCGCCGAGGTCGAGGTGGCGCTCGCCAAGGAAGGCCATAGTGTCGGCGTACGCGCCGAAAGGGGTGAGGTCCTCCTGACCATCAACAAGCACGTGCTGCTCCTCAGCCGCTTGGAAGAGGAACTCAAAGCCATCGCCGCGAAAGTGCCTGGGGTCCGCCGGGTCACCGTCAAGGTCGGAGAGGGTTTCTATCAGGCCGATATTTACCGCCGCTATGATTTTCAGACGCCCTCCAAAGTGTTACTGGTCGATGACGAGCGGGAATTCGTTCAGACTCTCTCGGAACGCCTGATCATGCGCGACATGGGTTCCGCTGTGGCCTATGACGGAGAATCGGCCTTGACCATGATTGAAGAAGAGGAACCCGAAGTCATGATCCTGGACCTCAAAATGCCGGGGATCGACGGCATCGAAGTGCTGCGTCGAGTCAAGAGCACCCGACCGGACATCGAAGTGATTATCCTGACCGGTCACGGCAGCGAAGAGGACCGCAAGCAGTGCATGGAGCTGGGGGCTTTCGCGTACCTGCAAAAACCGGTGGACATCGAGCTGCTGAGCGAGACCCTGCGCCGGGCCTACGACCGAATCAGGAGCCGGCAAGAAAATTGATTTCAGTCGACGGGTTTTTTCTTAGAAGTGGGAACCCTCTCCCATGTCGTTTGCACCTCCGCCTTGTGACGACCCATCCCCGGGCGGCAACCCGGACGGGGGCGAAAATGGGGCGGACGTCGGCGGGGGAAAGGTCAGGGTCGGCGGGTGAGCGAGTAAGCGGATGAGGCTGAAATCGATCTTCAAGCCTGACTTCTGGGACCACGAAGATGTGGCGGCGGGTCCCTTCAAGCATCTTTTCAATTTCCGCCGCATATGGAAGCAAACCGTCTTTCTCACCCTGACGGTGACGCTGACACCGTTGATTTTCATGGCCGCCATCGACTACCGAGTGAGTCGGAAAGCGATCGAGAGCGACATTCAATTGCGCACCGCCCGATTGGTTTCGAACACGCGCCGCAGTGTGAGCTTTTTCTTGCAAGAGCGCAAATCGGCCCTGGCCTATGTGATCGAGGACACCCTTTTGGAAGACATCATGAACCCGGTGCGCTTGGCCCAGATTCTCGAGAATTTGAAACGGGCCTTCGGCGGTTTCATTGATCTCGGCGTCATCGATGAACAGGGAATCCAGCGCGCCTACGCCGGTCCCTTTCTGCTTGAGGGCATCGATTACAGCGGTGAAGATTGGTACCGGCACGTGCTTCAAGAGGGAATTTATGTAAGCGATGTGTTCCTTGGGGTGAGACAGATGCCTCATTTCGTCATCGCCATTCACTGCCGTTGCCTTACCGGTCGGCCTTATGTGCTCCGGGCCACCATCGACACCGATAAATTCAACCACTTGTTCGCCGAACTCGACCTCGCCGGCCACGGCGACGCCTTCCTCGTCAACCGCTCGGGCATCCTCCAGACACCCTCGCGCATCTTCGGCCCCGTCCTCAATCCCATTCCCCTCCCGGTACCACCACATTCGGAACGCTCCGAGGTGATCGACGCGGTCGACCCAGGGAAAAATCCTCTGGTGCTCGGATACGCCTACATCGAAAACACGCCTTTCATTTTGATGATTTGCAAAAGCAAGGGCGAACTGTTTCAGTCTTGGAAAAAAGCCCAACTGGAAATCCTTATGTTCCTCACGGTGAGCGTAGCCGCCATCATCGTGGTGATCCTCTGGGGCACGACCTATCTGGTTTCACAAATCTATGATGCGGACCAAAAGCGTGTCGCAACCTTGCACCAGGTGGAATATTCAAACAAGATGGCGTCCATCGGCCGATTGGCTGCGGGCGTCGCCCATGAAATCAACAATCCGCTGGCGGTGATCAACGAAAAGGCTGGGCTGATCAAGGATCTGTTTCTGTTGAAAGAAAATTATGCGGCCGACGAAAAACTGCTCGCCCTGGTGGATTCCATCCTGAAATCAGTGGAACGCTGCGGGACCATCACTCGGCGACTGTTGGGCTTTGCCCGGCACATGGGCGGCCCGCCGGCCCTTCAGACGTTCAACATCAAGGACGTGATCGGCGAAGTGGCAGGGTTCTTCGAAAAGGAAGCGAGCTATCGGTCGATCGAACTCAGGGCCGAGGTGCCCGACGACCTTCCCGCGGTCGAGAGTGATCTCGGCAAGGTTCAGCAGGTGTTGGTCAATCTTTTGAACAATGCCTTTGCCGCAGTCAGCGAGGGTGGGCACATCGCCATCCGGGTCCGCAGACGAGATGGCGTCCTGGCCATAGACGTGGCCGACGATGGCTGCGGAATTGCGGAAGGGGACCTCAAGAAGATCTTTGAACCCTTTTTTACCACGAAACGCAGTCGCGGTGGAACGGGGCTGGGACTTTCCATCACCTACGGACTGGTGAAGGAGCTTGGCGGCGAGATTCATGTGGAAAGCCAATTGGGAAAGGGGACCACCTTCACCTTCACTCTGCCCCTTGTGCGCTGAACCGATCTGGGAGAAGCCGATGCGCATCTTGTTAGTTGATGACGAAGTGGAGCTGGTGTCCACGCTGGCCGAACGCCTAACTTTAAGAGGTTATGAAGTCGACTGGTTCGCAGCCCCGCAGGAAGCGCTTGAGGCGGTTCGAAACACGCCGTATGATATTGCTATTTTGGATGTTAAAATTCCTAAAATGGGCGGTCTGGAAATGAAAAAAAAGATGGAACGCATCCAGCCGAATCTGCGCTTTATTTTCATGACCGGCCATGGGTCTTTGGAGGATTTCGAAGCCGGGTCGAGCGAGGCCGGAGCCGAGTTCTACTTGGTGAAACCCGTCAATATCGAGGTGCTTATGGAAAAGATCCACCAGGCGACAACAAAGGAGGCAGCCCCCCGATGACGACGGATCACGATCCCGTAGCGACTGCCGGGTTGCAAATTTTCGGCCGAATCTTGGCCTCCATTTCCCATGAGATTAAAAACGTTCTCGCGGTCATTCGGGAAAGCACCGGCCTCATGGAAGATCTGTTGGCGATGCATCGGAAGGGAATGCCGCTGGACGTGGAAAAATTGGCCACACTGGCCGAGCGCGTGCGGCGACAGACTGGGCGGGCCGATGTGATTGTCAAGGACATGAACCGCTTTGCCCACAGCGTGGATGAGCCGATGGAGGTGGTGGAGGTGGGCGAGCTGATCGGTTTGATGGCGGCTTTGGGGCAACGCCCTGCTTCTATGAAAGGGGTGAGCCTTAGCGCCGAGGCACCGGAGACGCCGGTAACGGTGCTGACCAATCGCTTTATGCTTGAGCTGGCGGTGTGGACCGGACTGGAATTCGCCATGGCCCATGCCGGCCATGAGAAAAGCCTCGTGCTGAGCGCCAAAACATCGGGCCCTGAAACAGTGATCCTGATCGATGGGTTACAGGAAGGGCTGGAGCCGGCCGACTCGGGCCCGAATCCGGAAGTGCTGGCGGCCCTCGACGCTCGCCTGGGAATAACCCGCACTCTGGAAGGGCGGACTCTGATCCTGCGGCTCAAACATCACAGCCGGTGACGATTCGGCCGTTCTCCCGAGACCAGGCCCCAAAGGGCAACCCTGCGACCGATGGCCCGGCGTTCATACCATCCCCCCAAGCGCAAAGGAGAGCAATCATGAATGAACGGGTGTTGTTGGTGGACGACGAAGTGGAGTTCGTGGAAACCTTGGCGGAAAGAATGCGCAACCGAGGCATGAAGGTGGATACCAGCACTTCCGCCCAGGAAGCCATCGGAAAGGTTGAGGCCGATTCTTACGACGTCATCATTCTCGACCTGAAAATGCCCGGTATGGACGGCATTCAGGCCCTGGAATTGATCAAGACCAAGCGTCCCGAGATGCAGGTCATTTTGCTCACCGGCTATGCCTCGTTGGACAAGGGCATTGAGGCGATGAAACTGGGGGCCACCGATTTTCTCGAAAAACCCGCCGACGTGGAAGTGCTGACGGAAAAGATCAAGAAGGCCAAGGCCACAAAGATGATTCTCGTGGAAAAACAGACCGAAGAAAAACTGCGCAAGATCATGACCGAAAAGTCGTGGTGAGGTGAACCGCCCGGCGGTATCCCGCAGGCGTTGAATCCCGATCCCGTCGGGCTGACCTGAAGAGCACGCACATGGCCTGGGCTTGGCCTCCGATTTCACGAAACTCATTGCAGTTCCAGGTTCTGTGCCTTCAGCGTCCAGAGACCGAAAACCTTTTGTCGATTCTCGGGGCCTGTCCTCCTGGCAAAACCCGGTTTCCCCAAGAGTTCTGCCTCTGGATCAACCCTCCGGAGACCTGTTCCTGTGCGCCGCGTGTTTGGGCATGGCGACTCGGAGCACGAGGTTGCTCTGTGTGGTCTGAACCTTGCCGACGCTCATCTCGCAGGGCTGGTCCCTCGCAAATGGGAGTTTTGACTGCTTCCTCAAAATTTGTCCGAGCTTTTTGGATCTTGGGCGGTGTCGTATTCCGGACAAGGACAAAATGCCGACGGGCCCCCCCTCCCTGCT
>CALGPN010000028.1 GCA_937960435.1 uncultured Desulfosoma sp. | reverse complement strand
GGACCAAGGGACGCGCATCGCACCATGGCCACCATCGTCACCAAACCCGCTTTGGATGAAATCCTCAGGGCCGTGGACCGCCTGCCGCCTTTTCCCAAGGTGGTCATGCGGGTGATCCCCCTGTTGCGCGCCATGGCCCCTGTTGGCGAAATCGAAGCGGTCATCCGCTACGACCAAGCCATCACCGCCCGGGTCCTGTCCATCGCCCGATCCGCCTTTTACGCCCGCCGGTATAAAATTCGCTCCCTTCGCGACGCCATCATTGTCCTCGGGCAGCGCCAGCTTGTGGAAATCCTTCTCATGGCCTGTTCGGCCCATTACTTTCGAGGTCAACTGCGTTCCTACGATCTGCGGGAAGGCGAGCTGTGGGCCCATTCGGTGGCCACGGCCCTTCTCTCACAGATCATCGCCGAAGATCTGCAGCGGCAACGCGTCCTGACCATCTACACGGCCGGATTGCTCCACGACATCGGCAAAACGCTCCTGGACCGCCAGGTCCCCGATTATCTGGACACCATCTATCTGCTGGTCAAAGAGCGCCGCATCACGTTCCTGGAAGCCGAACGGGAAGTGATCGGCATCAACCACCAAGACCTGGGGGCCCTCATCGCCCACCGATGGAACTTCCCCCCGGAAGTCCAAACGGGCATCCGTTTCCACCACAACCCCACGGAAGCCAAACACCACCGCGACGTGGCCGCCATACTCTATGTGGCCAACCGGCTGGTCCACAGCATCGGCATCGGGGTGAGCGCCGCCGATTTCCTCCAGCCCGACTCCGATGAAATCCTGGAAAAGCTGGGGATCACCCAGGAACGCATCGACGCGTACTTGGTCAAAATCATCGAAGCCATGGAAGACGCGCGCAGCTTCCTCACCCTCTGACCCCCCGCCGTGTCCCCGGTCTCATCCACCCCAAGCCCTTCGGTTGATGAAACGGTGGTGTCAGGCAGGAGCATTTCACGAAAGACGGGCAGGCCGGGAATCGGCACCGAAGGCCGAGCGGGAACGAAACCGGCGGCTTTCGAAGAGGCCGGGGGTTTCAAAAAAGAAACCACCGATGCCCTTGGGGCGTGAGGTACACGAGATCGCCGTGAGCCGAAAGCTTGTGCGGAAAGGCCTTCGCCAGCTTTTGGAAGAGAGGGGGGATGAGATCCCAGGCTCGGTCGCCCATGGAGGACGGGTCCCGTCTCTGGAGATCTTCGGCCACACGGGTAAGGAAAAGGCGGATTTTTTCTTCCACAGCCCCATCCCAGACGCCGTTTTCTCCGGTAAAACCCACAACGGCCGGGCCGGATCGGCGCCGGAAGGAAAAGTTGTCGTCACTGCGGGTTCGCAGCACCACAGGGCACGCCGAGGCATCGAAGCCCGTAAAGACGATTTCCTGAAGACCTGAAAGCACTTCAGGGTTCTCCCCCCCGGCGGGAAGCCCCTCCGTCAAGGCCGCCACACACCGGCGGTGAATCCGCCTCAGCCAGCCCGGGTCCTCGGCAAGTCGCCCCATCACCGAAACCGACGGCTCGGCGCCCCATCGGGCGTCTTCCAGGGCCTCTCGCACATGCTCTCGAACATCGTGAAGAACCGTGGAAAGGCCCGCACCCGTCATCCACCAGCCGCCGCCCACAGGGTGGATTTTGTGCGCGTCGCCGGTCGTGACCTCGTGGGTCGCAAAACGGCCGCTTTCCATGGTTTTCACCGTGAGGACGTTCTTCTTGTTGTCCGCCGCCAGCACCCAATACCGGGGACCGGAAAGGTAACAAAAAAAACTCATGGCCTGCGCACCATGACGCTTGCCTCAGAAGCTCAGCACTTCTCCCAGACCCCTTCGTCCCAGATTTCCACGGGGACACTCTCGGGCGGCGTGCCGTGGCGCCGGAGAACGTCCCGAATGGCCGCCACGGCCTGCTCCACGGAATCCGCCGCAGCCCCCTCTTCCACCCCCAGATCGGCATTGCTGAGGCGCCAATGCCAACCGAGAGGACCGGATCCGGCGCTTTTCCAAAAGACAATGGCATGCCAGCCCATCACGAAGCCCCTCTTCGGCTATGCACGACAAGATCGAACTCCTGAATCATCGTCCCAAGAGCCCCAGCGGAAGGCCGGTCGGCCAGATAGGCTTCTCGGAAAGACGGGTCCTCGAAGAGCCCGAGAACATAACTCACGTGGCCGGAATACCCCAGGGGATCCAGAGCTTGCAAAGCCCGCGTGAACTGTTCCGCCAAGGCCCAAAACTCTCGATGCACGACAGGGCCTCTGAGCCCGCAGGGTTCCAGGGAATACAGACGCCGGCAGCTGAAAGGCCGCACCGGGTAGATGGCGCACATTTTCCCCGGGTCCAGGAAAGGACAAGGCAAAAGAAGGTTCTGTTTTTTCTCCGTGCGGTTTTCCGCAATCTTCTGACGAAGGGCGGCGCCTTGAAAAATCGGCAGTTCCTCGATGTACGCCAGGATCCGTAGCGCCTCCAGCGTGGTGGCGCAGATCTCGCCGACCTGAGTGCAGCAGTCGGCACAGCCGGGACCGCAGACTGCCTGAGCCACAAACGGCGCCATGGTCCGTTCGAACGTCCGATACAAGACGTCCAGTTCCTTGACCTTGTCCTCAAAACTTCCGGAGGACGCGGTCCCCCTTTTCCTGGGAGATGTCATTTTTTTGCCGCCTTCTTTTCTGCCGATCCAACTCCCGGCCCCCTGAGGGCTTCGGGGGGCTGTTCTCGAGGAATTTTTCCGTTTAGCATATGACCAATCGGGTTTGGTTACGCAAGGGTTTTCAAGAGCGGTGAAAGGAAACCTCGATGTTGACCAAGTGGCTGCTCCTCAGAGTTGTGCTGCCGCTTGTGATCCTCGCCGCAGCCCTGGGCCTCGCCCCGTTCCCATGGGCAAAGCGGCTGCGGGAGAAAATCCGCTTCGGCACCCTCATGCGGCGCCTTCTCATCGGTTTTTTGACCGTGGGGGTTCTCGCCTATGGCGTGGAATTTCTGCTCAACAAAGTCGTGCAGGATCGAGAGGAACTTCGCATCCAAAGGCAAGGCGGCCGAACGGGCATGCTGCCCCCGCCGACCCACGGCCGCCCCTTGCGAAGTCCTTGAGATTGCGGGCGAAGCCTTGAACGCTTCCGGGCATGGACGCTCGGGCGCGAAGACCTTGGGCCCCACCCTCAGGAAACGGCCCAAACCGGCAGGTCGTCAAGGCACAGTCCTCCATCCAAGGGGATCGCCCGGATCATGGTCATGGCGTCCAACCGGGGGTGGTCGCCCTTTTCCAGAACAACGGGTGGTCCGAACGCCACTTGAAACCGACGTCGGCCGACGGCGATCTTTTTCCAGTCGTTTCGAAATCCGCCGTAGATGCCCTGGACGCGGATGGGCAGCACGACAAAAGACGCGTGTTTGGCCAAAAAGCGCACCGCCCCGAGATCCCGTCCCATGTGCCCATCCGACGACACGCACCCTTCCGGAAAGAGGAAAAATGTTTTTCCCTCGCGAAGCCCTTGGACCACCCGCCGAAGGACGGCTCGCTCCCGAATGTTGACGCACCCCAAACGCGTCATGAGCCACCGTTTCCAGGGACGATCGAACAGTTCCCGCTTGCCGAGAAAAGTCACCTCACCCATTTCGCAGAGGAGGCTCGCGTGGAGGACGCCGCAAATAAAAATCGGGTCCCATGCGCTGATGTGATTGGCGATGAGAAGGAGGCCCCTTTTGTCCGCGGCGGCTCGGGACACCGCCCGGGAAACATTTTCAAGGCCGAAGACTTCCGGAGACAGGAAACACCGATACGGAAACCGCACGAGTTTCCATAGGGCGAGCTGATAAGGGTTCATCTCCCGCACCTCCCGTACACGAAAAAATGACGCTCAGGCGACGGGGAAGTCCGACGCCTTCGCCGGTTCTTCTATATGGATGATCGGAAAGGGAGGGACGGAACTTGAGTGCCGAAGCGGCTCGTGTGGGACGGCCTCGGGGATCATGTTCGAGCGGCCTTGCGCCATCCTTGGTGCTTCAGCGCCTGCACCTGCTCCTGACGCCGTCGCGTGATCTGCAGGATATACTCTTTGATGTCGCGCCGTTTGAGCGGCTCCAGTTCTTCATGGAGCCGCCTGCTGGTCTCCAAATCTTCGGGCGTCAACCCATACCAGCTGCAATAGTCCTCATCGAAAATCTCCTCGGGGGAGTAATCGACGCGCCCGAGACGGCGGCCCAAATAAAAGCGCGCCGCTTCCATGTCGTATTCCAGGATCCACCCGCCGTCCCTGACCATGGTTCGGGCGTCCCACGGGACCGAGCCGGCACACTCGGGACAGTAAAGGTGCACCAAAACCTCTTCCGGAAGGATACTGTCCCGATGGAACACATAGGCCTCGTTTCGGCCGCATTCGCATGGGCGCTTCTGATGCAAACACATTTTCGCCTCCGTTTCAGACGCCCCCGTGTTCGACGAGAAGTTGCGCCACAAAAGGTCGGTCCGCCGGAGCCATGTCGTAGCGACTCAATTCGGTGAGAGGAACCCAGCGCACATCCGCATGGACAAAGGGCCGGATGCGGCCCGAAAGCCATCGGACCTTGTAGGCCTTGAGCCGAATTTCTCCGCGGTCGTCACGGTGCCGGCTTTCACCGAAAAAGGCCACAACGTCCACGACGATTCCAAGTTCCTCCTCGATTTCGCGGCGCAGACACTCTTCCGGCGTTTCCCCTTGTTCCACGGTGCCGCCGGGGAATTCCCACATCAAGGCCAAGGGATCCGCCGCGGACCTTTGGGCAAGAAGCACACAGCCGTCGCGCTCCAGAATCGCCGCCGTGACCGTCTTCACCGTCATCCGGTTCTTACCCGCTTCTGGACGCCTCGCGACCGTAAGCACACCAGTCGGCAAGAGTGCATCGGGGGCACGAGGGTTTTTTGGCCGTGCACACTCGGCGTCCATGGAGGATCAGGGCGTTGCTGAACCACGTCCATTTCTCCCTGGGGACCAAAGCCATGAGCCGGCTTTCCACGGCTTCGGGACTCTTTTCTCGGGTGATGCCCAGTCGCTGGGAAACACGCAGCACATGCGTGTCCACGGCGATGCCTTCCTGGATGCCGTAGGCGTTTCCGAGAACCATGGCCGCCGTCTTGCGTCCTACGCCCGGAAGCCGTACCAAGGCCTCCAGGGTCTTCGGCACGTCACCGCCGTGGTCCTCCACCAAACGTGCCGCACAGCCTTTCACGGCCTTGGCTTTGTTGCGGTAAAAGCCCGTCGGTCGCACAATGTCCTCGACCGTTTCCAAAGGCGCGGCCGCCAGCGCCGCCGGCGTGGGATATTCTCGAAAGAGCCTCTCGGTGACCTGGTTGACCCTTTCGTCCGTGCACTGGGCGGACAAGATCACCGCGATCAGCAACTCGAAGGGATTCCTGTAGACGAGTTCCAAGGAGGCTTGGGGGTAGAGCTGTTCGAGTCGCGCCACAATCTTTTGGATGAGGCTGTGATCCTCCATGGGACGCCGGCTCCTCAGGCGGGTCGCCGAAAATGACGATGCTAGGGCGACTTTTTCTTTCGGCTTTCCTGATAGGCTTTCAAATTCTCCGGAATGCCCCGGGCCTTGGCCGCTTCACTGCGAGACCGGGTCACCGCCTTGGCGGCAAGGGAGTCCTTCAGCCGGAACCCCCATTTTTTCTTGTACTCCCTCGGCGTGAGCCCGTGACTCTTGAGGTGGTTGGCCGTGATTTGGCGAAACTGCGCCCCGCATTCCAAGCACACGACGCTGTGTTCCCCGATGGATTCGTATGGCCCTTTGCCGAGCGTCGCGGCTTGGGGAGGCTCCTTCTTTTCCCCAACAGTCTGAATTTCCTCGAGCCCCGCTCCGCTTTCCTCCAAAGCGTCCAAATCCTGAAGAACCTTGTAAATCCTTTTGAGCGAATGCTCTATTTCCTCAGTGGACATCATCCCCGCCGAGGCTTGAGCCTCCACGATCTGAACACACATTTCCAAAAGTCTTTTGCCCATGCGCATCGCCTCCATTGGTCATCAAAAGGTTTATACCTTCACCCTTTTTGCCGTAAATACATAAATCCTATGAATTCAACAAGAGTTTTCTCACTTCATGTTTCGCGCATTCGATATTTGTGACCCCGCCCGGACCGGAAAAACCGCTGGGTTGTGCGTGCCATGGGTTCTCTTGACGGCCGGTCCAACGGCGGTTTTTCTCCCCTTCCGGTGGGTTCCGCCTCCTCGTTACCGTTGGTGTGCTCTTGGAAGAACCTAAAGTCTGTCAAGAACATGTTTAAAATAAAACCATTGCCGAGGGGGAGGCACCCTCCATAATTTGAGAAACATTAGGCTTCACTACGTCCCGCACGAAACGATGCTCCGGAACACCATACGCGCAGGAAAACTTTCGTCCCATCGCACCCTCACGGCAGCCGACACCTACCGCTTTCTTTTTCCGGCTCGGTCCGATCGCAGACGCAAGGCGACGTTTCCGCACCCTAGGGCTTGCCGAACACACCGGGGGCGTCCCCTTTTCCCCCCATAAGCCCAACCAGCTTGTTCGGCTCACTTTTCCTCCTTGCCGGGCACGTCACCTGCGTAGGGCGCAGCGCCACTGCGCCCCCGAAGGACGCTTCAAAGGAGGTGCGCCCTGACGGGCGCTCAAAAAAAAGGCCGCGCTCCCCGCGGCCGTTCTTTTTACTCCCCACCGATTCTTCGCCGTTATCCGTGCCCCAGCAGGCGCATCCGCTCTTGAGCCGCCTCTTCCCGTTCTTTCTCCAAAGCTTTTCGTCGCGCCCTCAGCTCATCGAGACGCCTCTCCCACCGGGCTTCCAGCGCCTCATCCCTCACACCGCCGTGCCTCATTTCCTGCAGCCGGCGCTTGATCTCGGCGGCTTCTTCCTGGACCGCCCGGATTTCCCTCAGCACATCCTGTTCCCGATGGGTGAGAACCGTTTCGCGCTCTCGGCACGTGTAAAGCCGGCCGGAACTGTCCACAGGAGCCTGGCACCCCTGCTCATCCACCGTCGGAAGAAAAGTTTTTTCGTTTTCCATGGCACCCTCCTCGACCCTCGAAACCATGCCCGTCGCGTTCTTCCTTCATGCCGTAAAATTAAGCACGGCGCCCAGTTCACGCACCAAGGCGTCCGCATAGGCCCCGAAGATTTCTTTTTCCTTGTCTTTCCACGCCCGGAGAAAAACCTCGTCCGCCACGCCGGTTCTGCGCGCTGTTTCCCGCAAGGCCAGGGCCACAAGATGTCCCTGGACGCGATGACTGCACGCCGCCGAGCAGCTTCGACACTGGAGGCAGACCCAGGGACCCGGCGAGACGATGAGCTCGCGGGCGTAGCCCATCAGGGTTCCTCGAACGAGCACCAGAGGGTCCAACACGGAGCGATCGGTGCACACAGGGCACGCGTTGCTGCATTCCCCGCACGCAAAACACGAGCTGATACGGGTCTCATGGCCGTCGTAGACCGCAAAGGGCTTCCACGAGGAAGGCACAGCCGGGGCGTGAGAAAGCGGAGGCGCCGGGCGTCTCTGGGCGGCTTCCGCAAGAAGGTCACGAACGGCGGCGGCCCGTTCCCGATGGAGGCGATCCTGGAGGGTGCGCCGGTGCTGGGCCGCGGACTCGCTCAGGATCCCCTTTCGGAAGGCCTCCCAGCGTAGGAAGGCGATGAGGGTCGCCGGTTTCACCGTCATGGGACACACATGGGAACACTTTCGGCAGTTGAGGCATAGCCAGATTTCCGGCAGCCGGATCAATTCGTCCATCAAACCCAGGTTGGCCATCCAGACGAGCCGCCGCGGGTCGAGACGGTTCGTAGCTCGGTTGACGGGGCATTCCACGGCACAGGATCCGCAGGTAAAGCACAGATTGATTTCGGCCTTGACCGCCTGATTGATCCATTGACGATCCCGCCCTTGCGGTTGAACGGCGCCATTCATGCTGTCTCCTTTTTTGCCCCTTGTGAGGTTTCCAAGGCCTTTTCCATGAGGAATCTTCCGATGTATTGTGAACGTAACGCACAACGCACATTCGTGCAAGTGACAATGCTCTTCTCTTCACAACGTCACAGGATCTCGGGGTGTTTCTCTGTGCTGCAGGAGTCTGCCGCACTCTTGACAGGTTCGCTCACGTGCCTGTTATTAAAAGCCAACCGAAAAACGCTTAGGAGAAAAACGCTCCATGAACACCTTTAGGATCCACGCGCCCTGGACTCCCCAGGGGGACCAACCCCAGGCCATTGAAAAACTGACGGCCAACATCCGCGCCGGGGTGCGGGAACAGACCCTTTTGGGCGTCACAGGATCGGGAAAAACTTTTACCATGGCCCATGTCATCGCCCAGGTCCAAAAGCCCACGCTGGTCATCGCGCCCAACAAGACCCTGGCGGCCCAGCTCTACGGGGAATTCAAGGCTTTCTTCCCGGAAAACGCGGTGGAGTATTTCGTCTCCTACTACGATTACTACCAGCCGGAAGCCTACGTGCCTCAGACCGACACCTATATCGCCAAGGATGCGTCCATCAACGAAACCATCGACAAGATGCGCCATGCGGCCACCCGCGCTCTGCTCGAACGTCGGGACGTGCTCATTGTGGCCAGTGTCTCCTGCATCTACGGCCTGGGCGCTCCGGAAACGTACCGGGACATGCTCCTGTGGGTCAAAACGGGCATGGCCGTGGACCGCGACGTGGTGCTGAGAAAGCTGGTGGAAATCCAATACATGCGAAACGATGTGGATTTTCATCGGGGAACGTTTCGAGTTCGAGGCGACGTGGTGGAGGTGTTTCCCGCCCATGAAGAGGACCGAGCGGTTCGACTGGAATTCTTCGGGGACGAAATCGACGCCATTCGCGAATTCGATCCCCTGACGGGCCGCACCGTGAGGTCCCTCACCGAGGTGGCCATTTACCCCGGAAGCCACTACGTCACCGATCGAGGGACCTTGGAGCGGGCCATCGAGAGCATCAAGGAGGAGCTCGAGGTTCGGCTCGAAGAGTTGCGCGCGGCAGGCCTTTTGGTGGAGGCGCAGCGGCTGGAGGAACGCACGCGGCTGGATTTGGAGATGCTTCAAGAGTTGGGGTATTGTCCCGGCATTGAAAACTATTCGCGCCATCTCACCGGGCGTCGCCCGGGCGAGCCGCCTCCGACGCTTCTGGAATATTTCCCCGATGACTTTTTGCTCTTTATCGATGAGAGCCACATCACGATCCCCCAACTGCGGGGCATGTTCCGGGGGGACCGGTCCCGCAAAGAAACCTTGGTGCGTTACGGCTTTCGATTGCCTTCGGCTCTGGACAACCGGCCCTTGTGCTTCGAAGAGTTTGAAGCCAAGGTGCACCAGGTCGTCTATGTGTCCGCCACGCCGGGCCCCTACGAGCTGGAGCGCACCCAAGGTTATGTGGTGGAACAGATCATCCGCCCCACGGGTCTTGTGGACCCCAAGGTGGAGGTGCGCCCCGCCGCGCATCAGGTGGACGACCTGGTGGGCGAGATCCGAAAGAGGGTCGCCGCCGGTCAAAGGGTCCTGGTCACCACCCTCACCAAGCGCATGGCGGAGGACCTCACCGAATACCTTTCGGAGCTCAAGATTCGCGTCCGCTATATGCACTCGGACGTGGACACCTTGGATCGCATCGAACTGGTGCGCGACCTGCGTCTGGGGGAATACGACGTGCTGGTGGGCATCAATCTCCTTCGGGAAGGCTTGGACATCCCCGAAGTTTCTCTCGTGGCCGTGCTCGATGCCGATAACGAAGGATTTTTGCGCTCCGAACGCTCCCTCATCCAGACCGCCGGTCGTGCGGCCCGCAACGTCGACGGCACCGTCATCCTCTATGCCGATCGACTCACGGACTCCATCCGCCGAGCCGTCGCCGAAACCGAAAGGAGGCGGGCTTTGCAGCAGGCGTACAACGCCGCCTACGACATCACGCCCCAGACCGTGGAAAAGTCCGTGGCCGATATTCTGGCGCCGTATCGGACGAAAGAGGAAAGTTTTGTTTCCGAGGAGGTGCTTGAGGAAGTTCGGGCCCTTTACCAATCAGGCGAAAAGCCCGATGTGGGTCTCGCCATCGAACGGCTGGAAAAACAGATGAAAGAAGCGGCGGCTCGACTGGAATTCGAGAAAGCCGCCGCCTTCCGAGACGAGATCAAAAGACTGCGCCAGGCGCAGCTTCTGACGGCATAAGCGGCCGAGGGACGGTGGGAAGCCTGCCGTGGGTTTTGACGGGCCCCTTGTTCACGGCGTGCCTCCGGCTTAGGGCCTATTGAGCCGATAGCCGAAATGCTTTTCCAAGCGGTCGGAGAAAGCCTCCCAATCGAAACGGTGTTCCTGAGTGCCGTGGTGTTCCACGGCAAAGGAAGCGGCCACGCTGCCCATGTGGCCGCACACGGTGGGGTCTTGGCCCATCGCCAGTCCTTTGAGGAACCCGGCGCGGTAGGCGTCGCCCGCTCCCGTCGGGTCCACAACGGCGGCCGGGACGACGGCCGGGATGAAAACCTTGTCCCCGTTCAAGCGCAAAAGGCTTCCGTCCGGCCCTTGGGTCGTGACGACCATGCGCACGCGGGCTTCCAAATCGGCACGCTGCCATCGGGTCAGCTTGAGAAAATGGCTCAGCTCATAGTCGTTGGAAATGAAACAGAGGGCGCCCTCCACGGCTTCCGCGATCTCGGGACCGCTCCAGATGTTGAGGCTCTGACCGGGATCGAAGACAAACGGAATCCCTCGGCTTTTGCACCGCCGAGCCAGCCCCGCCATGTCTTCTTTGTTTCCGGGCCCGATGTGGACGATGCTCGGCTCCGTCCCGTTGTCTAGAGGGGGAAGGTCGGCCGGGAAGGCCATGGCTCCGGGGTTGAAGGCGGTGATCTGGTTGTCGTTGAGGTCCGTGGTGATATAGGCTCCGGCCGTGAGCACCCCGGGGATCCGCTTGATCCATCGACAGTCCAGCTCATTGTGTTCAAGCCATTGCCTGTAGCGATCAAAATCGTCCCCGGCCGTCGCCACGATCAGGGGCCGCTCCCCGAGCAGCTTCAGGGTGTAGGCGATGTTGCCCGCCGTGCCCCCGAATTTCTCCACCAGGCCGTTGATATTGAAACACACATTGAGCACGTGGATTTTGTTGGGGAGGATGTGGTCGGCAAAGTGCCCTGGGAAACTCATGATGCGGTCGTAAGCCAACGATCCCGAAATGTAAATCTCCATGGGGCATCCCTTCCGTGCACACTTTTCGTTCCCCGACGGCGCCTCGTCGTTCATCGCCCTTTGGGCGCGGCATCTTTCGGGGATTCCGTTTTTTTCCTTTTCCCACGTCCCGCTTGCTTCTTGGGTTGGGGCCGCGCATTCTTCGCCGGAACGGCCTCTTTTTTCCCCGCGGCGGGCCTTCGGCTGCGGGAGGGGCGTCTTCCGGACAGACTTTCCGCCTTGTCCACAACGAACCAATCTTCCTCGGGCCACACCACGGGGATCTTCTGACCTAGGAGGTTTTCCACATTCTCCAAAGCGTAGACGTCGTCTTCCCCGCACAAGGTGATGGCTTTGCCTTCCTTTCCGGCGCGGGCCGTGCGGCCGATGCGATGGACGTATTCCTCCGGGTCTTGGGGGACGTCGTAGTTGATGACGTGGGTGACGTCTTCCACATGCAGGCCCCGCGAGGCCACGTCCGTGGCGGCAAGGATTTTGATGTCCCCTTTCTTGAATCGTTCCAGCAACTGCACGCGGCGGCTTTGGGGCAAATCCCCCGTGATGCCCCGCGCGGCGTACCCGTTGGCCATCAACCTTTCCGCAACTTTCAAGGTCTGCACCTTGGTGTTGCAAAAGAGCAGCACGCGCTCCGGTTTTTCCCTTTCCAAGATCCCGAGAAGCAGCGAAAATTTTTCCGCTCGAGCCACATGGAATAGTTCCTGGCGGACCGTTTCCACCACCAGCTTTTCGGGGTCCACGGCCGTCTCTTCCGGGGCGTTCATGTACGGATAGGTGATTTCCAGCACTCGTGGAGAAAGTGTTGCAGAAAAAAGCATACTCTGCCGACGATGAAAGGGAGGGAGACGCTTCAGAATGTACTGGAGGTCTTTGACGAAGCCCATGTCGAGCATGCGATCGGCTTCGTCGATGACGAGCAGGGAGACGGTGTCGGTTTTCAGATGGCCTTGTTTCATCAAATCGATGAGGCGTCCCGGCGTGGCGATGACGATATGGGCGCCTTCCCGAAGGGCCTTGAGCTGTTTTTCGTAGCCGACACCGCCGTAGATGGCCGCCAGTCGAAAAGGGCAATGGCGCCCGAGGAGCTGACCGTCGGCTTGGATCTGCAGGGCCAGTTCCCGCGTGGGCGCCAGAATCAGCGCGTGGCACGCGGGGGCGAGAGCTTGGCGTTTCAGCAGGTTTTCAAAGATCGTGATGAGAAAAACAGCCGTCTTGCCCGATCCCGTCTGGGCCTGAGCCGCAATGTCCTTGCCTTTGAGGGTGATGGGAAGGGATTTTTCCTGGATCGGCGTACATCGAAAGAACCCGGCCTCGTGGAGCCCCTGGAGCACCGGTGGGGAAAGGCCCAGTTCGGCGAAAGGCAAACCGGCGGCCAGTTCCTCCCGCGCTTTCCTCGGCTGAGGAAGCGCCGGTTCCGATTCCGCCGCGGGGATGTCGTCCGACACCGGTTCGGGACCGCGATGCCGCCAGGGCATAAGACGCCGAAAAAGGTTTTTGATGGCTTCAATCACGTCCGGGGAATCCTCCACATCGGAAAAGGGGGGTGCGTTCACTATTCTCATTGGCCGTCGCCCCGAAATTTGGCACACTGTTCCGGTGCGCCGGAGCCGAAGAACGAAAGGCGCTTGAGCAACGTCTCGTGTCTATACCAGAACCACGCGCCCACGGCAAACGACAGGAAATGATTTCTCCGTTGGGGAAACGTTTTCATGATCTCGGCCCCACAGACTTTCACTCAACACAGAAAAGGAGGTCGCCCTGATGGCACGGAAAGAGGGACAGACTCATCTGTGGCTGAAATGCTTCGCCGTCATGGCCGTCCTTGGGATTTTCGGTCCCGGAGGCGCTTCGGCGGCCAAGTTCCGAATCACTTTGAACGACGGCAACCGTGTGGAGGTGCCTTATTGCTGGGAAGCCAAGCAGACGGTCTTCTTTGAGATCCCCGGCGGGGTCGCGGGCATCCCTAAAAGCCAGGTGCGCAGCATCCAGGAAATCGTCGCCGGGTCGGAAATCGCCTACGACACCGCCGGCTCGCGCCTGAGGACGGCCGCCGCTTCGGATCCCGCACAGCAAAAAGAGTGGGCGGCGCTCTTGAAACAAGGCCCCCCGCCGGTCGCCGCCGGGGAGCCCTTGACTCCGGAGGAACTGACCCAACTCTTGGCGTCCGCCGCCCCTTCGCAGGAACCTCACGAGGCCTTGCGCCTCTACCGCACCAGCCTCACCCCCAAAGGGGATTTCGCTCAATGGATGCGCGTGCACAAAGACGGCGCGGTCCTGGTCGTCAAGTATCTTGTGAACATCCAGGAGGAGGATGTGCGCGGCAAGAATTTTGAGCTCATCCTCTACGACGGGCACGACCGCATCGTGCAAAGGCAGCCATGTTCGGTGCAGCCCGTCGACGTGCCCGGGAACCTCGCCGCAAAACTCGGGGTCCAAGGCCGATTGTTTGCCGTCGTCGCAACGATCAAACCCGACCCCGATATTCGTCGCTACGAACTGGCGGCCACGCGATAGCGGGACGAAAGGGCGGCGCAACGGCTCAGAACGGTCCGTCTTCGGTATCCATCCAGAGCCGGAGCTTTTCCGTGAACCGCTCGGGCAGCGGGACCGGCGTCCCGCTTTGAACACAGACGAAATGCAGGACGCCCTCGGTCGTGGTTTCCGGCCTCTGCCCACTCCCAACCCTCTGGATGCGGTGGGCGAGAGAGAGGCTCCGCCGCCCGATCCGACAGACGGCCGTCTGGACCTCGATGAGGTCGTCGTAGTGCAAGGATTTCACATATCGGCACTGCAAGGATCCCACGGTCAGGTGCAATCCTTCGGCCATGAAGAGGCGGTAAGGGTACCCCAAGGCCCGGAAAAAGGCTTCCCGACCCATTTCAAAGAGATGGAAATAATTTCCATGATACACGCCCTGCCCCAGGTCCACCTCGAAAAGGGGCACCCGTAGACCGTGGGCGTACCATGGCCCCCGGACTTCCACGGGCTCTTCCTTGGACCGTGTCATCAACATCCCCCGAAACCGCTTTCGACCCGCGACGCCCGGTGAACCTCCACCCTTGATGTTCGTCTCGGGCCGTGTTAGCCATAATCGGATACCGACGCAGCCCTAGCAGGGCACAAAGAGCGACCTCAAGGCGGGGCCCCGTTGAAAACCCCATCGAGACCCATCATCCGGCAAAAAAAACCTTCCGGGAAAAAGTTCGAAAGTCCCGTGGGCCTTCGGGAAAGCCCGTTTCTCGTCAAAATCGCCCCCGCGGTGCGCAAGGTCCTGACCCAAATCGGGGTGCCGGAACCGGAACCCTTCACGCCCGATCCCTTTCAGCGGGAAGCCATCGAAAAGGTTCGCAGCGCCGACGTGCTGGTCACGGCCCCCACTGGATCGGGGAAAACCTATATCGCGATTGAAGCGATCCGGGAAATCTTTTCCAAAGGGGGCCGCAGCTGGTATGCCTCCCCGCTCAAAGCCTTGTCCAACGCCAAGCTCGAAGAATTTTCCCGCGTCTTTGGAACGGAAAACGTCGGCATCCTAACCGGGGACAGAAAAGAAAACCCCGAGGCGCCCATTATCGTGGGAACCACCGAGATTCTGCGCAACCAACTCTATGACGCCATGCACCGGGGCGAAGATCTGGCCGTCGATCTGGTGGTCATGGACGAGGCTCACTATTTGGGCGACCAGGACCGGGGCGTGGTGTGGGAAGAAGTGCTCATCTACCTGCCGAGCCGAGTGCGCATCCTTTTGCTTTCCGCCACCATCCGCAACGCCGAACAGGTCTGCCGATGGCTCATGTGGCTTCGCAAATCGCCTTGTCTTTGGGTCAATGCCGAGGAACGCCCGGTGCCCTTGTATCCCCTCTTTCTTTTCCCCAACGGGGAACTGACCCCCTTGGGAGGACGCCGCGGCCTGTACGGGCCCATCGGGGATTTGGACCCGAGGCAATTTGCGCGAAATGACTTTCTCGACGTGCCTCATGTCCTGGAAGCGCTGCGCACAGCCGACCTTTTGCCCGCCATCTTTTTCCTCAAGTCCCGAGCCGACTGCGAGCGGGCCATTACGCTCTGCCCGCCGGCCCCGAGGTCATCGAGCTTCGATGCCGGAAGGTTTACCCAAAGGCTTCGGGAATTGCTGGACAAATGGCCTTTCCTCAAGGATCACAAACACCTCTCCATTTTGAGACGCTCCCGGGTCGGGGCGCACCACGCGGGCCAGCTGCCTCACTGGAAACTCCTGCTGGAAAACCTCATGCAGGAAGGCTGGCTGGAAGCCATCTTTTCCACCTCCACCGTGGCTGCGGGAGTCAATTTCCCGGCTCGCACCGTGGTCATCCCCCAGAGCGACCGATTCAACGGCCGCGAATTCGTGGAGCTCACCGCTACGGACCTCTTGCAGATGACGGGACGAGCCGGCCGTCGGGGGATGGACAAGATCGGCTTTGTCCTGGTGACCCCGGGACGGTACCAAAACCCTCAGCTCATCCACGACTTGCTGAAATCCCCTCCGGACCCCATCGAAAGCCAGATCCGCGTGAACTTCTCCATGGTTCTGAACCTGCTTTTGTCTCACGAACCGGCGGAAATCCGCGAACTGTTTTCCCGCTGCCTGGCCACTTACCAGCACCTCGGCAAAGAGGCCTCGGTGGCGGCTTTGGTCGAAGCCTTTCAGCGCGAACTTTCCCAATGGGAACCGCTCATGGCGTGCGGGTCCATGGACGCGCTAGCCGAGGTGCGCCCATTGTTCATGCGGCTTGAAGAGGAACAAAGGAAAGCCCATCGCGATGCCCGAAAACAGGCCTTGGTGTGGGTTACCCAAGGTCTGCTGGTCCCGGGTCGGCTTTTTCTGAACCGCCGGGGCACACCCTACGTGGTGCTGGAACACGCCGACAAAGGGGACGAGCGCGTTCAGGCGGCCCGCTTGCGCCTGCCGCTCGCGTGGCGCGGTCACGGCCTGGAGCCGCATTGGGTCCGCGTCCGTCAGATTCGAGACCTGGGAAAGAAACTGGAAGAGCTCCCGGCGTTATCCGATCGGCATGGGTGGGAACGTTTGGCCCAAAGGATGGAAGAGACCCCCTTCCCTTCGCTTTTCGGACCGGCGCATCTCGGCGAAAAGCCCCAAGCCCTCACGTCCGTGACCCAGGAGATGGCCCGGCGGGCGCTGATCAAAGACGGCCTCCCCTGCGCGCGATGCGAACTCTTCGGGCCCTGTCACAAAGGGTCGAAGCACCCCTTTACGAGACTTCTTCAAACCTATTTTACCCACCGCTCCCACATTCTTTCCGTCCAGGAAGCCCTGTGGCGCTCCTTTACCCACCACCTGCGGATCCTGCAGGAGGAAGGCTACGTCACCCCCCAAGGACACCTCACGGAAGACGGGCTGTGGGCCTCCAAGCTGCGTCTGGATCAACCCTTGCTGGTTTCCGAAGCCATCCGCAAAAGGGTTTTCCCGGATTCCGACCCCGCTCTCCTGGCGGGCCTCATGGCGCCCTTCGTCATGGATCGAGATCGTCCCGGGGAATCGCAACTGTCGTCACTCATTTGGAAATACCCCGAATTGGCCAAGCCTTACTTTGCCATGATCCAAACCCTTCATCCCTTGAGAGAAAGGCTCCATGCCGAAGGTTTTGAAACGCCGCCGCTGCCCTTTTGGACGGTGGTTACGGTCTCTCATTGGGCGAAAGGAAACCCCTGGGATGTGGTCAAGAACCTCACGGGGATCGACGAAGGGGATTTGACCATGGTGATTTTGAGGACGGCGGATCACCTGCGTCAGGTGGAATCCTTGAAGGAAACCCATCCCGAACTTGCGGCATCGGCGCGGGAAGCCATCGACCGGATTTTGCGCGAACCGGTCTTGGTCTTGTAAGCAGCCCGGGGGCTCGAACCCCGGGGAAAAGGGCCCTAATGGCGCGTGTGGCCATTCTTTCCGACATTCACGGAAACCTGGAGGCGCTGGAAAGCGTGATCAGGGCCGCGCGCGCCCAAAGGGTGGATGCCTACTGGCATCTGGGGGATGTGGTCGGTTATAACGCGGACCCGAAGGCCTGCCTGGAAATCCTCCGGGACTGTGGAGCACGCGGGGTTCAAGGCAACCACGATCTTGCGGCGCTTGATCCTCAAATCGCCGAATCCTTCAACGTGCTCGCCTACGAAGCCATCCACTACACGATCCGGCAGCTCAACTCCGCCCATCTGGCCCAGCTCCACACCCTGCCGTTATGCCGCATCATGGAAGGCGGCGCGCTGCTGTGCCACGGCACACCCGAAACCCCGCACTCGTACATCTTGAATCTCTACCAAGCGCGGCGGATCTTCAATCTCATGAGGAAAAAGTTTCCCGAAATCCGCTTGTGTTTTTTCGGGCACACGCACCAGCAAAAGGTTTGGATTCAGGATCCCCGGGGCAAAGTGACCTCCTACGAGTTTTCCGAAAAAACCCTCGCGCTGAACGCCCAAGACCTCTACCTCATCAACCCGGGCAGTGTGGGACAGCCTCGCCAAAGAGACAACCGGGCCCGCTTCCTGATCTTCGACACCGACCAACGCGTCGTGACCTTCCATGCCGTTGCCTACGACGTGAAGCGCGCCCAGGAAAAAATTCTCCGAGCGGGGCTCCCGGAATACCTCGCTCTGCGCTTGCAAGACGGTGTTTGAGGGACGGGGGGGAGACTTTCCGGCACGACGTCTTGAAAATGAGGGGAAAGATGATGTTTGGAAGCAAACAGGTTTTGCTCAAAGACGGCACGCCCGTGAACGTGCGATTGATGACCCGCGAGGACGGCGATGCGCTCTATGAGTTTTTCCGAAACCTCTCGGACGAGATGCTTCTTTACGTGCGCCACAATGTGCGGGACCCGCAGGTGCTTCGCCAATGGGTCGGCGAATTGGATTATCGCCGCGTGTTGCCGCTGCTCGCCTGGGTGGGGGACCAAATCGCCGCCGACGTCACCCTCCATTTGATCCCCCACGGCTGGAAGCGCCACATCGGGGAAGTGCGCACCGTGGTCAGCCCCAAATATCAGAACAAGGGGCTCGCCACCGTCATGCTCAACGAGCTCGTGGCCCTGGCATCCGAAATCGGGCTTGAAAAACTCTGGGCCGAAATCCCCTTGGATTCCCCGGGGGCCATTCGGGCTTTCCGTAACGCGGGCTTCGGCTGCAAAGCGGTCATTGAAGGGTTGGTCAAGGACATCCACCAACGCAATGTGGATATCCTCATCATGATCTGCGATGTGACGGCGCATTACGATCCGCGCTGGGGTTCTCTCAAGTCCCTGGAGCCCCTGTGAAAGCCCTCACGGCAAGGTCCGCCCCGACCCGAAATGCGGGAAGGCTCCCAGCAAGGCCTTTTGCAAAATCCCGGCGTTATGGTAGCGGCTTTTCCAATCTTTTTCCAAACACCGAAGGATGATGCGCTCCAACTCCTGCGGGATTTCCGGCACCAGTTCTCGCGGGGACTGGGGCGGGGATTCCAAGATGAGGTCCATCAATTCCTTTTCGTTTTCCGAGTAAAACGGCAGAAACTCGGTGGTCAAAGCGTAAAGGATGACCCCGAGAGCCCACACGTCGCTGGCCAAACGGCTGCGCCCCATGATCTGTTCCGGGGCCATGTAGGGACGGGACCCAATGACCGTGCTGCTGATGCTGCGTCGCGTCACGTCCTTGGCCGTCCCGAAATCCAGAAGTTTCAAATTCCCCTCGGGCGTCACAAGGATGTTTTCCGGCTTGATGTCCCGGTGCATGATGTGGTGCCGATGGGCGTAAGCCACCACGTCCAGGAGCTGCAGGTAGTATTTTTCCTTCCCCTGGGCGTCCAGCCCTTCGTCGATGAGTTCCTGAAAGGACCTCCCCGACACATATTCTTGAATGAGGACGACCTTGCCGCCGATCTTGACCACATCCAAGAGCTTGACCGCGTTGGGATGATCTTTGAGGCGCCCTAGGATGGCCGCTTCCACCAGAAATTTTCGATTGAGTTTTTCTTCATGGGGGATTTTGGCCACCGCCATCTCCCGCCCGTCTACCTCCCGAAGCAGCCATACCTCACCGAAACTCCCGAAACCCAGCCGCCGAATTTTTTCCCATCGGTCCAGGAATCGCGCCGTATCCACCGAGGTGCTTTCCTGAACATCCCCCGGTGAGGCGCCGGCGCCGAAGAGCCGTTCAAAAACCCCGCGGATTCGAACGAAGAGACGATGCAGGATTCCTTCCCGGCTCGGGCTCGTGGTGCGCATGGTTTCCCGGATGCGGTGCCCCCACTCCAAAAGGACCTGCAGTCTTATGGGGAGGGCGTTTTCGTCCAGAGGCAGGATCCAATAGTCGTCGGCGCCCGCTTTCAGGATGTCGCGAACCCTCTGCCCTTTGCCCGAAGGCACCAGCGTCATGACGGGGACGTTTCGCCCCAGGAAATTTCGCAATTTCTGAAGCGCCAGATCCGGCCTGCTGTCTTGAGAAGCCACCCGAAAGATGACCAGACGGACCTCGTGGGCTCGACGCACCTCGTCCCCGTCCAGCGCCCCCGCAGCCTGAACGACGAGAGCCCCGTCCAACTGTGTGATCATGTCCTTCAGCACCGTCAATTCATCCTCACGACAACCGATGACCAAAACGGTCCCTGATCGCAGCATCGCGGGTGCCCTTTCTCCATTCGCCGGGCCGTCGATCCCCCATCACCGGACAAAAGCCTGCGCTCTCAGGCCAAAACAAAAAAAGGAGCGGGCACGAACCCGCCCCTTGCTTACCCGAAGGCAAACGGCTCCCCAAAGAGGCCGAGGGGCCTATTCCGTGGCATATCTCGGCCGCCTGGTCACCAGCGCCAGGATGATGCCCACAATGAGCAGGACGCCGGCAATGTAGAAGGCATAATCATAGGATTGATACCTGTCGTAAATGCGGCCGGCCAGCTTGGGCATGAAGGCTCCCAGACCCCAGCCGATGAACACCAGACCATAGTTGAACCCGAGGTTTTTAGGCCCGTAGAAATCCGCCGTAAAAGACGGGAACAGGGAAAGCCCGCCGCCGTAACACCAAAAGCCGACGGCGCACGCAAGGAAGAGAAGCGGAATGTTTTTGAGTCCGAACAAGTAGGGCAGCAAGAACATAATGACGGCTGCGGCGATGTAGTTCACGATCAGGCCGTTGGTGCGCCCGATCTTGTCGGAAATGATACCCGTGCCGATCCTGCCCACGGAATTGAAGATAGCGCCCCAGGAAACCAAGAGATATCCGGCCTTCATGATGCCGGAGATCATCTTGTTCACATGACCGATGAGCAAAAGGCCCGCCTGGGTGTTGATGCAAAACATGATGACCAGGGCGTAAAACTGCCACGTTTTGAGCATTTCCCCTGCGCTCCAGTCGGCCCGGGTTTGGGAGGCCGCTTTGGCGGCCACGGCGGCGGCCGAAGGCTGCGGGGGAACATAGCCGGGCTGAGGCCATGCCAAGAATTGCGCCGCAATCAAGATCACCACCAAGTAGGCTATGCCGAGAACATAGAACGACGCGCTCATGCTGTACGTGGTGATGAGCCAGTTGGCCACGGGTGCCACATAGAATGCCGCCAGCCCGTAACCGCTGACGACCAACCCGGCGATGAGTCCCCGTTTATGCGGTCCGAACCACTTCAGGGCTGCGGGGGTCGGGGCCGCATACCCCACGCCCATGCCGATCCCCCCGCCGATGCCGAACCCGAGAAGGATGCCGGTATAGCTCTTCATGAGGCCGGCGAGAATCAGCCCAAGGCCGATGGCGATGCCGCCGATGGACGCCGCGATGGTCGGTCCGTAACGGTCTTGAATGCGGCCGCCGGGGATCATGAGCAAAGCAAAGATTAAAATACACAGAGACGCCGGGTTGGAAGCCTGTTCCGCCGTCAAAGGCACCCAGCCCTGAGCGGCCATGAGATCCTTATCGGTAAGATACTTGACCCACACACTCCAGGCATAAAGGCACCCCAAGCAGAGGTTGACCACGATGCCGGCCACGACCACCTGCCAGGCTTTGCCCGGGACTTTATCCACCGTTGCTTGCGGCGTTGTCATCACAAACCCTCCATGTGGTCCTCGCCAATGGAAGACTTTGCGGCCGCCGTCGCTCTTTTAAGAAAAGGTGAGGAAAAAGGACGGCGCGCCCGCTCCATTGGATAGGCAAGGTTCCCATATTGTTAAGAAAAAAACAAATAATGTTCGAAACGCCGACGAAGAGTGGATCCCGTTTCCGGAAGAGGAAAAATAAACTGAAGTTCCTGGTGAAGGTCAGCCTGCGAGTGAACGATCTCGGCTCACGGCTTGGGGAAGGATTTTCAGCGTTCTCCTGTTTTGCAACCGACGCGCGGCACACGCACAGGACCATACGCCCTAGAAGACCTCAATGCTCACCTCCCTTCTTTGAAAATCCCCGAAACACCTCCTTTCTCTGTCCACAGCGTTGAGTTGGTCTCCGCATCTGTATTTCTTTTTCCATAAAAGAGACGGGGGGGTCAAGAAAAAATGCCTTATTTTTAGATTGTTACCAAATGCACGAGACCTTCGGGGCGCTCCGGCACACCGACTCCTGCGGGTGTCCCCACGGATTTACAGTTCAAGATGGATATGTTGGATGTCCGGTTTGAGGAAAAACCGGCTTTCCTCCACCTTTTTCTTAAACGATCCCGTCGTGAAGATCAGCTTGAGGCCGGATTCGAAGGCGCTCAGGCTTTTGACGGCATAGAGGCTGACCACGATGTCGAAACACACGGCGCCTTCAATGGAGAGCTCCGTCGGGTTGAGGATGACCAGATCCACAGGCCGATCGGCCCGGGGTGGGAGGTAATCGGCCACTACGGTGCGGCCTTCAGCCACAAGCCTGCCGTAAAGGGCGCACTGGAGGGTCCTGTGCAAGGATTTGTCGGACCGAAAGGGCTTGGGAACCCCATGCCACACCTTTTCCAAAAACACTTTCCAGCTTTCCACATCCCACGAGCGCTTTTCGTCCATGACTCGGTCCTTTCCCCTGGCGACGGCCCGCCGGCCGATTCCATATCATGCCGGGCCCTCGCAAGGCAACGGCACAGAGGATCCATTGACGCTTTCCCTCGAGGTTGTTAATTCTGGTTCCGATGGAGAACATGAATGGCTTCCGAACATCCCCATGGAAAGGAACACAGCCCATGCACATGGATCGCGCCGTTTTCGATCTCGGGGTCAGCGTCCACGCCGTCTCCCTTTACATTTTGATCTGTGCTCTGCTGGACGAAGGCCGCGAGCCCACGATGGAGGCTCTGCTCACCCAATGGACCGACTCGAAAGACGCCTTGCAGGCCGCGGCCGAAGAACTGGCGGCACGAGGAGTCATCGGTGTGGAAACCGGGAAAGGCTTCTCAGGACGTTTTTCCGTGCACCCGTCGGCCCAATGGATCCCCCTCGGATGACGGCTTCGTGAAAACCCGGATGCGTTTCCCCATTCATCTCTGCCAGCCGGATTCCGAAAAGTCCTGCGCGGCCTGTTGCGGTATTTATAATTTCAGGGACAACGGCCGCCGAGCCGTCCGCCAAAGACTTCTCAGGAATTCCGTTTTTCTTGATCCGCGGAGCTGCGCGACGGCGCAACGATTGGCTTCCCACAGTCAACGGTGGCGTCCTCGAGACAACGGTGATGCCAAAAGGTTTCAGACAATTTTCAATTGCGAATTCGTGGGGTTCGTAGACGTGGAGCAACGACGGGTCGGATGCCTGCTTCACCCCGCCCTCCACGACGGCCGGGATCTGCGCCAGTGCTCCTTTTACGGTAAGGACCTGTGCGACGGGCATTTTTGCCCCAGTTACCTGTCCCTGACCGAGGACGAGCAGGCTTTCGTCGTCGAAACCCTGGACGACTGGTACCTTTACGGCCTCGTCATTACGGACATCGATCTGGTTAAAGGTATCTATCAACACCTTTCGGACCGATTGGGCCGAGCCGTTGCCCGGGCATGGCTACGGCCTCCCACGGTGCGAAGCCGCGTACAGACCTTCTGGCAGTGGAAAGCCACATGGCCTTACCGAAGAAAAGGGTCCGATTGGTTTGGGAAGTATCTCTTTGTCGGGGATCGGTACGAAGAACTGCCCATTCCCTACGAACTCTGGGGAAGAAGTCCGTCGCCCTATCACCGCATTCTTTGCGCCTTGGGATCCGATTTTCGATCCCTCGAGGAGCTCGATGCCGCGGAACGGTTGATCGAAACCGCCATGGACCAAGCCGAAAGGGCCTTTGACGGGCTCTTTTAGCCCAAAAAACCCTTGATCGGCCGTTCCCCCGAACAACTTCCCTCCTCCATGTAGCGTCGAGCCAATTTCACATAATGTGCGGCCGTCTCCCGGATTCTTTCTTTTTCCTCTTCGCTGAGCGTCTTTTTCACTTCGGCGGGAATCCCCATGACCACACTTCCCGGCGGGACTTCGGTCCCAGGGCTCACTACGGCCCCGGCCGCCACAAGGGACCCTTTGCCGATCCGGGCGCCGTCCAGAACGATGGCCCCCATTCCGATGAGACACTCGTCTTCCACGACGCAGCCGTGCACCACAGCCTGATGCCCCACGGTCACGCGGTTTCCGATGAAAAGAGGGAATTTCTTGCCGGTGACATGGAGGGTGACGTTGTCCTGAATGTTCGTTTCGCAACCGATGCGGATGAAGTTCACGTCCCCGCGAACCACCGTGTTAAACCAAATGCTCGTGCCGTCGCCGATTTCCACGTCGCCGATCACCCACGCCCCGGGGGCGATAAACACATGGCGGCCCAATTGAGGAAAAACGCCTTTGTAAGGGACAATTCCCGAAAGGCCTCGGCTCACCAGCCCCGTCACGCCCCGCGTCGGCGAAGCATGACAATGTTCGTTTTCACCGCACGTCATGGCGAATCCCTTTCTCCACTTTTTTTCATCACCGGGCCGTATTCAAACCCAGAAGCGACGCCACGGCCTCGGCCGTCGCCGTCACAAAGGTCCGAAACTCATCGGGATCCATGCGCTTTCCAGGCTCGGGACACGGCACCCCGTGCGGCGGCTTGACGAGAACCGGTCGGTTCCGCAGTTCTTCCTTGGGCACCACCCGAAATTCCGGCTCGAACCGATCCTCGAAATACTTTTCCTGGAACCCGGCGAACTTCAGAGCATGGGCCGTCGCGTCCAGAACACCCACAGAACCCTCGGGCACACGTCCTTCCCGAACGGCGCGATGGAAACCGGCCAAGCACTCGCCCCCCTGAGTACAGGCGATGTGGCCGTTTCGGTTGGCCAAAAGCATGGCGTCCATAATCTCCTGCTCGCTCACCTGCACCACTTGGACGGCATCGCCGCCGGCGCACTGTCGAAATTGTTCCACGAGGCGGATGACGCGAGGCATGGAGACGGGGTTGCCGATCATGGCGGCTTGGGCCACGCTGGGCTTGACGGTCACCGGACTGAAGACCCTCTTCGTAGGATCTCTTTCCTTATAGTAGCGATACACAGGATTGGCGTGTTCGGACTGAACCCCGAGAATCCTCGGCAAGGCCGTGATGATCCCCAAATCGTACAGTTTCAAGAAGCCCGCCATGACGGCGGTGATGTTGCCCGCATTGCCGATGGGCACCACCACCACAAGGCGTTCCACGTCATAGTCGAACGCCTGAGCGATTTCATAGCTGTAGGATTCCTGCCCCAAAATGCGCCACGCGTTCTTCGAATTCATCAGAGCCACAGGGTAACGTTCCGAAAGGTATTCGACGATTTTCATGCAGTCGTCAAAAACCCCGGGAATTTCGATGACGCGGGCGCCGCTGCCCAAAGGCTGGCCCAGTTGCTGCGGCGTCACCTTTCCGTGAGGCAGAAGAACGGCCGAGCGCACCCCATCCACAAGATACGAACCATAGAGGGCGGCGGCCGCCGAAGTGTCCCCGGTAGAGGCACAAACCGCCAGGACGTTGGTCAAGCCGCGGGTCTTCATCAGGTACCGCAGGTAGCTGAAAGCGCTGGCCATGCCGCGGTCCTTGAAGGAGGCGCTGGGATTTTGGCCGTCGTTTTTAAAATAAAAGGGCCTCCCCACATGGTCTTTCAGCCGATCGTTGGCCCGGACGACGGGCGTGTGCCCCTCTCCCAAATAGACCACGGCGTCCAGAGGGAGGATGGAGCCCAGCAGCTCGTGAAATCGATAGATGCCTTTCAGTGCCGGTTCGTTGATCATGGCGCGATAATCGAAAATGCGACGCCACAGGGTTCCGGGAGTCTTTTTCAGGCGTTCCCAGTGTTGATCCTCGATTATCAGGACGCTGCGGCACTCAGGGCACGTGTACAACAATCGGTCCACACCGAACGTCTGCTGACAGCCCAGGCACCGATAAAGGTACGCCCCGGAAACTCGAGGCACCACAAGGTCTCGAATGAAATCGGGAAAATCTAAAATCTTCATCAACCCGCTCCTTGTCGACGCTGCATGCTTGACGCTCTCTCTCAAAAGGGCCACCAAGCCTTGAACCACGGCAACAAAAACACAATGGCGGGCGCCACGGCCAGAGCCGGAAGATAATTGGCCACTCGGACGTCTTTCACGGCAAGAAGTTTCAAACCGATGGCCATGATCAGCAGCCCTCCGGTCGCCGACATTTCGGCGATCATGTCCGGAGAGAGCATCCGATCCAAAACCGAGGCCATGAGGGTCACGCAACCCTGAAAGACGAAAACGGTGACGGCCGAGAAGATCACTCCCCAGCCCAGGGTAGCCGAAAAGGCCACGGCAGCAAACCCGTCCAGCATGGACTTGACCGCCAGAAGCTTGAAATCCCCGCTGAGACCGTCCTGAATGGATCCCAAAACGGCCATGGGCCCGATGCAAAAGACAAGACTTGCCGTGACGAAACCCTCGCTGAACGAAGACCTTGCGGCGGTTTTGAAAAGGCGTTGCAGTGAAGCCCCGAGCTTTTCCAAGCCCTCTTGAATATGGAAGCCCTCCCCGAGAAGGCCGCCTATGAGGATCCCCCCGAGCACGATCAGAATATTGCGGGTCTGCACGGCCATCTGAATGCCGACCACCGTGGTGACGAGCCCCAAACCGTTCATCACGGTGTCCTGAACCTTTTCCGGAAGACGAGACCCCAGCAGGGTGCCGACAAGGCCGCCGACCACCACCGTGGTCACATTGAGTGCTGTCCCGACCATGGATGCCGTTCCTGTTGGCATATGAAAAATGATGCCCTTCCGGAAGGAAGCCTCACGGCGATCGCCTCGCGGACCTCGTCCCGGACCGATGCCCTCCCGGCGCACACGGCCATGGACCATAACGGCATCCCACACCGGACGCAAGAGCCATGTGGGGTGCGGGGGCCTTCGGGACGGTGGGAAGGACCCCCCGGGCCGGGGATAGCGCTCCCGTCCGGAAAAAAGCCCGAAGGACCTCAGGTGGTGAGCAGGGTAAAGAGATCGCGCACAAGGGGCGCCAAGAATTTTCCGATAATGTCTCCGTCGGAGAACCGGTCCACAAGCAGCAGCCCCAAAAGCAGGTAGGGCCCCGCCTGTCGATAGGTCTGCTCCAATCGGGAGTCTTTCGGAATGAGAAAAACGGAGAACAAAGTTCCGGCGGCCATGGGCATGAGAGGGACAAGGTTGTAGATCGCCACGGTCACGTTGACCGCCAGCACCATGAGGAAAACCCGGGGGTCCAGAGACAGGCTTTTGAGAAGCCAGGCCAGGCTGCCGGCGATATTGGCCATGAGAAAATTGGCAAAGGGCCCGGCGGCCCGAGTCAACACAAGAGATAATGCGGGGTACTTAAATTTGGCCGGATCCACGGCGATGGTTTTGGCCCACCCCATCCCGGTGGCGAGAAAGGACAGCGTGCCCAACACGTCCAAATGGAGAAACACGTTGAAATGCAGCCGATCCTTCGCCCCGGGGCGTTTGTCCCCCAGAAGGGTGGCGGCGAACGCCTGTCCCTCCGCATTGACCAAGACCGCCACCAACACCGCGACACAGAAAGCGACCCCGTCATCGAGGGCCACTTCCCCCGGACGCAGCAGGAAAGGGATGGGAAAAAGCGGACGCCCTTCCATGTCCTAGCCAAACCTCCTCAGGCCTTTCAAAGGGGAAGGCAGGAAGTCGCCTTCCTGCCTTCCAGAATGCCACCGTGGCGCACGTATGGCAACCGCCGAAACACCTTTCACCCGGGAAAGTGTCCCATAGGAAGCCCTATGGGGGCGTCCCATGAGATCTCGGAAGGTTACCGCGTTTCTCCGGGTGCCATGGGTCGTTTGGTGAGGCGGCACACGATGACCGCGATCACGAGGACGATGCCGGACAGATAGAACGCCCAGTTCAAGCTTCCCGTGATGTCTTTAATGGTCCCGCCGATACGAGCCATGAAGAACCCGAGACCCCAGCCGATGAACACCAAGCCGTAGTTGAACCCCAGGTTCTTCGGACCGAAAAAGTCCGCCGTGAACGACGGCATGAGGGAGAGCCCGCCGCCGTACTGCCAATAGGCAATGCCCACGGCGAGGAACAGGAAAAACAGATTCTTGGACCCGATGATCGCAGGAAGGGCGAAAAGACACACGGCGGAAACCAGACAGTTCAGAGTATACGCGTTGGCCCGCCCGATTTTGTCGGAATAAAGCCCTGTACCCACACGGCCCACAGCGTTCACCAAACCACCGTAGGAGGCAAGAATCCAGGCGTTTGCCGCAAAGAACGGACTGCCTTTGGCGGCCTCGGCAAGGATCTTCGCGGCATTGGCAATGATGAGAAGACCCGATTGGGTCGTGCCGATGAACAAGAACACCAAGGCATAGAATTGCCATGTCTTCACCATGTCGCCCGCCGCCCAATCCACCTTGGTAATGCTGGGGGTCGGACCGGCTTTCACAGGAGGCGCCGGCGGCACATAACCGGGCGGAGGCCACGCCAAAAGCTGTCCCGCAATGATGGTCACCGCGGCAAACAAGATCCCCAAGAAGTAGAAGCTGTAGGAAAGACCGCCCGATTTAATGAGGTAGGCCGCCAAGGGCGACACGTACAAAGCGGCGCCCCCGTAGCCGCCCACCACAAGGCCCGCGATGAGACCCCGTTTGTGCGGGCCGAACCATTTGAGGGCCGCCGGTGTGGGTGCGGCATACCCAATGCCCATGCCGATGCCGCCCAAGATGCCGAACCCGATAATCAAGCCCGTGTAGCTTCTCATGTAGCCGGCCAAGAGACAGCCCGCCGCGAGAAACAACCCGCCCGTCGTGGCGCCGACCTTGGGACCGTACTTGTCTTGAATACGGCCGCCGGGAATCATGAGTAAGGCAAAAATGATCACGCACAGAGAAAAGGGCGTGGCGGCCTGAGCGTTGGTCAGATACGTCCAGCCCTCGTTCAGGCCGGTCATGACCTGCCCGGCCATTTTTTCGTTGATGAGTTCCTTGGCCCAGACACTCCACGCATACAGAATGCCCAGACACAGGTTGATGGCGGTTCCTGCAAACGTGACCACCCACGCTCTTCCTGGAACTTTATCCGCCATTTCTCGTCCTCCTTCCCTCTTGTAGGGACTCTTCGCTGGGACCTCCGCCGGCTACCTTGGACCCTTGCCGCCGGCAAGGCGCTCTTTGAGCGGGAAAAAGCCTCCCATGAAAATTTTTCGACAAGAGAACTTATGTGTCGTGGGAAGCGCCGTGGAGAGAAAGAGAAGAATGGAAAGGATGCGTCCGCGCTGTTCCGAAGGATTGGGGTCTTGGGGCGTTTCTTAAGCGAATCGCCTGATTTTCACCGTGATGTCTGTTTCAACGAGCCCTTGGAACATGCCGTCGTCCGAATGAATACCCATTTCAATTGCCATAGAACAAGATAAATAATTTTTGAAAATGACAAACCAATCTGTGGAACATAAACTCCCACTTCGTCTGCTTCTCACCTCCTTTCTCAGGGAAACACGGACTCAAGCCCTGCCGGAAAAAGAAACCGCGCACTACACGATCGAGAAGTTGAACAGGAATCGTTACCGCAGGCGATGGGATGCGTTGGATACGCCGTCTGAAAGAGGAGCTGAGAAAAGATGCAGGACACCCCGATCGAAGTTTATCCCAAAGACTCAACGCCAAGTCAAGAACAAAAAGGGAACAAGCGTGAGACTGCCTTGCCTCCCGGCTTTTCCACTGGATTTCTCTGGTTTTTCATGACACATGACGACGCACATGAAAAGTGTGCCAAAGGTTCCGTCCCCGTCGGCTCTGGAGCGGGTCGGTTTGGGGGCGGAACCCCCCATTGACGGGGAAAAATCAGGGTGCTATCTCGTACGAGATTCATGAGCCCAAGAAGTCGGGGGCTCTGGTTCTGAAAGCCGAGGAATCCGGCCTGCTGCGGAATACGATCGATCAGGCTTTCCGAAAAAAAGAATGAGGAATACAGAAGATTTTCCCCGATTTCGGGTGTGCGGCGAAACGGCCCTTTCGGTGGAACTGGGCGAAGGGATCGACCTTCAGGTCAACCGACGCGTCCACGCTTTGTACCGCACCTTGCACCAGAGGACCATCTCCGGCGTTCTCTCCCTCAACCCCACGTATCGATCCGTGTTTATCCAATACGACCCAACGGTCTGTTCCTTTGAAAGGCTCATGGCCGTCGTCCAGGACGCCCTATGCGGCCTCGACGATTTGAGCGAAACCAGCGAAGCGGTGCTCCATGTCCCCGTGTGCTACGGGGGTGATTTGGGCCCGGACTTGACCGAAGTCGCCGCGTACCATGGTCTCACGGAAGAGGAAGTGATTCGCCGTCATGCGGCCTCCACTTACCATGTCTACATGATCGGGTTTACTCCGGGTTTTCCCTATTTGGGAGGGCTCGACCCGACCCTTTTTACGCCTCGAAAAACCACGCCGCGACCCAAGGTCCCCGCGGGAAGTGTCGGGATCGCAGAGCAGCAGACCGGAATCTACCCCATCGAAAGTCCCGGCGGATGGCAACTCATCGGCAGAACCCCTCTGAAACTTTTCGACCTCCACCGCGATCCGCCTTTTCTGCTGGATCCGGGCATGAAAGTTCGGTTTCATCCCATCTCCCGGGAAGAATATGAAAACCTTGCGGATTGAAGAACCCGGCCCTTTGACCACGGTGCAGGATGCGGGGCGATTCGGCTTCCAGGACAGGGGGGTTCCCGTCTCGGGAGCCATGGACCGCGCGGCTCTGGAACTGGGCAACCAACTTTTGGGTAATGATCCCGGCGCGGCCGCTGTGGAAATTTTTTCAGGGGGTTTTCGAGCGCGATTTTTGGCCGAAGTTTCTTTTGCCGTAACCGGCTATGACCCTCAGGTGGAACTCAACGGGTTTTCCGTGCCTCCGTGGACCCTCCATGCCGCCCGGCCCGGCGACGTGATCTCCATCGATGCGGGAGGCCTGGGCGTGTGGCATTACCTCTGTCTTTCCGGAGGGATCGACGTCCCGGTGGTGCTTGGAAGTCGGTCCACGTATCTTCGGGGGCGCTTCGGCGGCCTGGAAGGGCGGGCCCTGCGCCGGGGGGACGTTCTTAAGACGGGACCGAAGGTCGTGGACAACCTTTCGGGGCACATTCCGGAAGGCTTCCGTCCGGCCTATGTTCCACAGCCCGCGGTTCAGGTCGTTCTCGGCCCACAGACGGAAGCTTTTCCCCCAGAGGCTTTCGACGCTTTTCTCGGAGCCCCTTATGAGGTCACTCATCGAAGCGATCGCATGGGCATGATGCTCGACGGCCCTCGGATCCGGCACTGCCGCACACCGGATATCGTCTCCGAAGGGCTGGCTTTCGGAGCGATCCAGGTCCCCGGGGAAGGCCTCCCTTTCGTGCTCTTGGCGGATCGACCCACCACGGGGGGCTACGCCAAAATCGCCACAGTCCTTTCCTGCGACCTACCGCTCCTTGTGCAAACCGCACCGGGCCGTTCCGTTCGTTTCCATGCCATTGACCTTCTGAGCGCCCGAGAGATCCATCTGAAACGGGCCTACAAGATTCGACGGTTTTTTCACCTTCTTCGGCAGGGAGGCTCAAAGACCCATGATGATTGACATCAACTGCGACATGGGGGAAAGTTTCGGCGCGTACAGCCTGGGAAACGATGCGGCGGTGATCGGCTCCATCACCTCGGCCAATATCGCTTGCGGCTATCATGCCGGGGACCCCTTGGTCATGGCCAAGACCATACGGCTCGCTGTGGACCGGGGCGTCGCCGTCGGCGCGCACCCCGGCTTTCCGGACCTCCTGGGCTTCGGGCGCCGCGCCCTGGAGACGTTTCCCGGTGAAGTGACGCATTACCTGCTTTATCAGTTGGGGGCTCTCGCCGGGTTGGCTCGGGCCCACGGCGCGTCCGTGGAGCACGTGAAACTGCACGGCGCTCTCTATAACATGGCGGCTTCCGACCAAAGGTTGGCCCGGGAAGTGTGCGATGCCGTCAAAGCGTTCGATCCGACGTTGATTCTGGTCACCCTTCCCCAAAGCACCCTGGCTCACCTGGCGTCTCAGGAAGGGCTCCTGGTGGCTCGGGAGTTCTTTCCGGACCGTGCCTATCTCGATTCAGGAGCCCTGGCGCCCCGCTCCATGAACGGCGCGGTGATCCATGATCCGCCCACGGTCCGGGAACGGGTCGTGCGCCTGGTTCGGGAAAAGAAAGTCCGATCGATCGCGGGCCGGGATTTGCCCATGGAAGCGGACACGCTGTGCGTTCACGGCGACACCCCCGGGGCCGCGGACCTGGCGGCGGTGATCCGCGAAGCCCTGGAAAGTTCCGGCATTGCGGCAGCCCCCCTTCGCCGGGTGCTCGGGGAAAGGAAGCGCGAAACGCTCTGAAAGCCTCTCGGAAATCGAATATTCCGAAGGGAAGTTCGGAAAAGCCCCGAGGACCGTTCTTTCCGTTACGGCGTCGCCGTGAGCACAGGACCGGGGGAAAGGCGTCAGCGCGCTTTCAAACCGGATCATCGCAGGAACGAAAACGGGCACAGTCCCCGGGGGCGAGCTTCGCCGTCTCGCAAGAGGCCGCGTTTTTTTCTTGCTCTCGGATCGAACGGCCTGCGAAAGAGAAAAGGATCGCAGCCTCAGGTCGGGGGCACCATGGCGAACCCCAAGGCAGAGGGCCGGGCGCCCGTCGTTTCGCGGAAGCAGGCACATCCGCGACCGCGGGCTGTGGGGGCTTGGGGATTGAAGCGACAACGGATGGCTTGGCGGCGAGGTTTGCGGGGTTCTGAAAGGTAGGCGAATAGCAGAGTGGACGTTTAGGAAGATCCTATCGGACATCCATTGGCAGGTGCTTCGGCGCCGCGATGGACTTTTGGTCGACACCCCAAAAAGGAGGATGCCCATGTTCAGGAAATCGGTGGTCGGATTTTTCGTGCTGAGTCTCCTTGCGGTCGGGCCGGTTTCGGCCGCCGACGTGGTCAAGATGAACCTCAACGCCATTTACCCGGCAACGAACTTTCATTCCCAGGGTGCCGAAGAATTCGCTAAACGCGTTAAGGAATACAGCGCAGGGACGGTGGAGATCGCCGTGCACCCCGGGGGAGCTTTGGGCTTCAAGGGACCGGAACTCCTCAAGACGGTCAAGGACGGCACGGTGCCGATGTCGGATATCCTCATGGGCGTCGTCCAAGGGAGCGAAAAAGCCTTCGGCATCAGTTCTCTGCCTCGCATGGTGACTTCATACGATGAGGCCTGGAAGCTTTACGAAGCCTGCAAGGATCTTTACGACAAGGCCGCGGCCAAGTGGAACCAAAAGATCCTTTATGTCGTCCCGTGGCCGCCCAGCGGCTTGTTCACAACCAAAGAAATCAAAACGGGCGCCGACATCAAGGGTCTGAAGACCAGGACTTATGACAAGAACGGGGCGGATTTCCTGGCCAATTTGGGGGGAAGCCCCGTTTCCTTGCCCTGGGGGGAAGTGTATGCGGCTCTGCGCACGGGAATGATCGATTCGGTGCTCACGTCGGCCGTTTCGGGACGCGACGCCAAGCTCTGGGAGGTGCTCAAGTATTTTAAGAAAATCGACTACGCCTATCCGCTCAACATGGTCGTCATCAACATGGACTACTGGAAGGCGCTGAAGCCGGATCAAAAGGCCGCCATGGAAAAAGCGGCCCAAGAAGTCCAGGACATGCTCTGGAAAAAGTCTGCGGCCGACAATGAAGAGTCCCTCAAGGCCATTGCGGAAAACGGCATGATCATCGGGGACACCGATGCGGCTTTGGGCTCGGAACTGGATCAAGCGGCGGATGCCATCATCAAGGGGTTCTTGGCCGATGCGGGACCCGACGTGGCCGCCGTGGTAGAAAATTTCCGGAAAAAGAAGTAAGGCCGGCCCGGAGGAGCGTAAAACCTGAAAAACACATTTTCCCGCATGAAAGGCAGGGCGCACCGGAGCGTGCGCCTGAATCCCCATGGGAAACGGGGACCATCGGGAAGTGGGGAGAGCACGTACGGGGCGACCCATGGGCCGACAAAAAATGAGAATCCTTAAGGGCGCAGCGGCGCTGCGCCCTTACGACCACCCCCCTTGACACTGTCCTTACCGGGGGACGCGGGGCCGCCTCACGGCCGCACGGATTCAGTGATGTCGACGGGATAACGATCACGACCTCAAACCTTTACGCCGGTTTGGACCTATGGAAAAAGCCCTCCGTTTTATTCAAAGCACTTCCGACAAGGCGGCCCTGATTTCCTCGGTCGCCATGATCCTGATTGTTTTTCTCATCCTTCTGGAGGTTTTCCTGAGAGCCCTCTTCAACAGATCCACCATGATCACCGATGAATACAGCGCGTATCTTTACGTGGTGCTCGTGTGCTTCGGGCTCGGATACACTCTCGCAACCGACGGCCACATTCGCGTGAAGGTGGTCTTCTCTCGGGTGAGCGAACGGGCACGCCATGTGCTGGATGTTCTCGTCACCGCAACGGCCTTGGCCTTGACGGGATTCGCCCTGTACTTTTCCGTTTTTTTGGTCAAGGAAGCGCACAGCCTTCGCATGGTTTCCGAAACCCCTTCACAAACCCCTATGTGGATTCCCCAACTGGCCCTCCCTCTGGGGCTGATTGTTTTTGCCCTGCAGCTCATCGCCCACGGGGCCACGGCTTTTTCCCGATTCCTGGCGCCGCGATCCCGGCAATGATGCCCGACGTTCCGGACCAAAAGCACCCGACGGAGAACCGAACCCATGATCGCTGATCCTTTGCTGCTCTCGGTGGCCCTCTTTGCCATCATGTTTCTTTTTCTCCTTTTGGGGTTGTGGATCGGCTTTTCGCTCATGGCCGCCGCCATTGCCGGCATGCTCATCGCCGACCTGAGCCTCCCCCCCGGGTTTTCCGTCTGGACAAAGATCGGGAACCTCCTCGTCAATTCCATGTGGAACAGTATGAACTCCTGGTCCCTTACGGCCCTGCCTCTCTTTGTCTTCATGGGGGAACTGCTCCACAGAACGGCCATATCGGACAAACTCTTCAACGGCCTCGTCCCCTGGTTGAACCGCATCCCGGGAAAGCTGCTGCACATCAATGTGTTCGCCTGTTCCCTCTTTGCAGCCGTGTCCGGATCCAGCGCCGCCACGACAGCCACCGTCGGGAAAATCACTTTGGACGAGCTCTCCAAGCGCGGTTACAGCGAGTCTTTGGCTCTTGGGTCCTTGGCCGGAGCGGGAACTTTGGGGTTCATGATCCCGCCCAGCTTGATCATGATCATCTACGGCATCCTCTCGGACACTTCCATCGGGCAGCTGTTTATCGGAGGAATTCTGCCAGGCTTGTTCCTGGCGGCATGCTATTCGATCTACATTATGGTTCGGGCGCTGGTGACGCCGAGCATCGTCCCGGCGGCGGAAGAGCGCTTCACGTGGTCGCAGCGCCTTCACTCCCTGGCCGACTTGGCCCCGGTGTTTTCTTTGATCGCCGTGGTTCTCGGCGGCATTTACTTGGGTTACACGACTCCCACGGAAGCGGCGGCCATTGGGGTTCTCGGGGCTTTTCTTTTGGGGCTGTTTTTTCGAACCATGACTTTCGCCGTTTTCAAAGACGCCCTCATGAGTGCCGTGAGGACCTCGACCATGATCACGTTTATCATCGTCGGAGCGGCTTTCCTCAGTCAGGTTGTGGGTTTCCTGGGGATCACCACGGCCGTGAGCCGATTCATCGCCGAACTCCACCTCTCGCCCTACATGCTGATCTTCATCTTGGGCCTCATGTATCTTTTCCTCGGCATGCTTTTGGACGGCATCTCCCTTGTGGTCATGACCCTTCCCATCGTGCTGCCCATGGTGCTGCACGCGGGCTTTTCGCCTTTGTGGTTCGGTATCTTTCTGGTTTTCATGGTGGAATTGTCCCAAATCACACCGCCTGTGGGTTTCAGCATTTTCGTGCTGCAGTCCATGAGCCGCAAAGACGTGGGTTTTATTCTCAAGGCCACTTTCCCGTTCTTTCTGATCATGATCTTCGCGGTGATCATGGTGACGATTTTCCCGCAAATCGCTCTGTTTCTGCCCCAAAAAATGTTGGGCTGAGCTTTGTTGGGCGCAGACCCGAGAAACGATTGACACCGCAACCTCTTTGGATTAGAAGCCCCTGTGACGGTCAAGGATCTCCCGTGAGAGTTTCCATCGGCAACGGTCGTGGTTTCGCGTGCGAATCGGCGAGAGCGCTGTGTTTTTTCTGGGAGACCGCCTTCCATGAGCGAGCAGTGCCGGCCTGAGCCTTCGGACGGCTCGGGAACCCTCCACATTCAAGAGTTCCCTCGACGAAATCTCTCCGGGGCGCATTGTCCAAAACCTCATCCCATTGAAGCAGCGGCGGCACAAAGGAGGATCCATGCGTTCCATCCACGTGGATGATATTGTCCGCACCGTTCGGGACCTGGCCATTCGGGCCAATACGGAACTCGGCGAGGATGTCCTGCGCGCCTTTGAAGCGGCCCTGGAAAGAGAGGAATCCCCCACCGGGCGAGACATCTTGAAGCGCCTCATCGAAAACGCCCAGATCGCCCGGGACGAAAAAATCCCCATGTGTCAGGATACCGGTTTTGCCGTCGTGTTCGTGGATATGGGGCAGGATGTGCACATCGAGGGCGGATCCTTGCGGGAGGCCATCGAGGAGGGCGTCCGGCAAGGGTACCGAGACGGATATTTGAGAAAAAGCATTTGCCACCCGTTCACACGCCAAAACACGGGCGACAACACGCCGGCCATCATCCACATCGATCTGCAGCCGGGCGACCATTTTCGCCTCACCATGGCGCCCAAAGGGGGCGGCAGCGAAAACATGAGCCGGGTGACTATGCTCACCCCTGCCGTGGGGATCCAAGGCGTGAAGGATTTCGTCGTGCAGCGTGTCAAGGAATCAGGGCCCAACCCATGCCCGCCGACCATTGTGGGGGTCGGCATCGGGGGCACCTTTGAGCAGGCGGCGCTGCTGGCCAAAAAGGCCCTTTTGCGTCCTTTGGGAAGCCCCAATCCCGATCCTGAGCTGCAGACGTTGGAAACGGATTGGCTTGAAGCCGTCAACCGGCTGGGGATCGGTCCCCAGGGATTGGGGGGTAGGATTACCTCCCTTGCCGTCCACATTCAGATGATGCCGTGCCACATCGCCAGTCTTCCGGTGGCCGTGAACATCCAATGTCATGCGGCACGCCACAAGGAAGCCTCGTTATAAGCCGGGGTTCGAAGGAAGACCTGCCTCCAAAGTCGGGTCGCGCTGTGGCGGCCTGAAGGAGTTTTCCCATGATGCCGGATGCCATCGTGTTGCATACCCCTTTGAGTGAGCACGACGTGACGTCGCTCACCATCGGCGACAGGGTTTTGCTGAACGGCGTTTTATACACGGCGCGGGACGCCGCCCACAAACGTCTTGTGGAATTGCTACAAAGCGGCGGGCCTTTGCCTTTTGATTTGTCGGGGCAAGTCATCTACTATGTGGGCCCGTCCCCGGCGCCTCCCGGCCGTCCCGTGGGCGCCGCGGGGCCGACCACGAGTTACCGCATGGACGCCTATGCGCCGATGCTCATCCGCCACGGACTTCGAGGAATGATCGGCAAGGGAGCGCGAAACGACGCCGTCAAGGAAGCCATGCGGCAGCACAAGGCCGTCTATTTTGCTGCCATCGGGGGCGCCGGCGCCTTGACGGCCCGAAGCATTCTTTCGGCGGAAGTCATTGCGTACCCGGAACTGGGCCCGGAGGCCGTCCGGCGCTTAGAAGTCAAGAATTTTCCCGTCATCGTGGCCAACGACGTCCACGGCGGAGATCTCTACGAAGAAGGCGTTCGCCGCTACGCGCGCACGGCGTAAGGATCACCAAGCGGCCCCCCGTGGCTTCTCTTTAGCCGGCCCGAATCAACAGCTCGGCACGGGAGGGGCGGGGTGGGCAGGATTCCGCTATCAGGAGGAGGGTTTTCATGAAGAAAGTCGTGTTCCAACCCAAAGTCCGCTACAAGCTCCACCCGGGCTACCTGGCCTGGATCCTCCACCGCGCCACGGGGATCCTCCTGGGAGTCTACCTCTTCTTGCACATCTGGGTGATCCACCATCTCTCGCAAGGAGAAGAAGCCTTCAACGAGGTCATGGCCGTTGTTCAGTCGCCGCTTTTCCACCTTCTGGAAATCGGCCTTCTGGCGACGGTCGTCTACCACGGATTGAACGGGCTTCGGGTGGTTTTCATCGATTACGGCAACCTCGCCAAGCGGGACATGATGCGCAAGGTGGTTTACGCCGTCTTGGCCGTTTCCGCCATATTGGTGGTCGCCGGGGCGGTTCCCATGTTTCGGCTGGCGTTCGGGCTTTAAGAGGAGGCATACACCATGTTGGGCAAATATTTCGGATCCGGCCGGTCCGGGGCTTTCGATTGGTTCTTTCAGCGCGTGTCGGGCGTCGCCTTGTTGATCACCCTTTTCCTCCACTTTTGGGTGCTCCACTATGCCTCGGAAGGGCCCGTCACTTACCAAAAAGTCATGGCGCGGTTGGTGTCCCCCGCGTGGAAAGCGCTGGACATCGCCTTTCTCGTCTTTGCCGTTTATCACGCCATGAACGGCTTCAAGATGATTATCGACGACTATGTGCACACGTCCGGAGTCCGGGCGGTTCTCGTGGGGGCTCTGTGGGTTGTGGCCATCGGGTTTTTCGGGCTGGGCGTCCTCACCATCGTCACTCTCAAAGTGCAAGCCTAGCAGCAAAGGAGCGATTTCGACCATGGGAGATATTCCAGTCACAGTCCATAAGCACGACGCTTTGATCGTCGGCGCCGGGGGCGCGGGACTCCGGGCGGCCCTGGAGGCATCCAAGTCGGTCAACACGGCGGTCATCAGCCAAGTGTTTCCGACGCGATCCCACACGGTGGCGGCCCAGGGCGGTGTGGCGGCGTCTCTGAGCAACGTCGAGCCGGACGATTGGGTCTGGCACATGTTCGATACCATCAAGGGGAGCGATTACCTGGGGGACCAGGACGCCATCGAGCTCATGTGCCGCATGGCCCCGGAAGTGGTCATCGAACTGGAACACATGGGCATGCCTTTCAGCCGCCTCCAAGACGGCAAGATCTTCCAGCGCCGCTTCGGCGGTCACACGAAAAACTTCGGCAAGGAAGCCATCTGCCGGACCTGCGCCGCCGCGGACCGAACCGGTCACGCCATGCTGCATACGCTCTACGAGCAGTGCGTCAAAAATCACGTCATTTTCTACAACGAATTTTTCGCCCTGGAACTGCTCATGAACGAAGGCCATGTGGTGGGCGTCCTGGCTTGGGACATCGCCAACGGGGGCTTTCACATCTTCCATGCCAAGGCCACGCTGTTCGCCACGGGCGGCTATATCCGAGTCTACAAAACCAATTCCAACGCCCACATCAATACGGGAGACGGGTTGTCCCTGAGCCTGCGCGCGGGTCTGCCTGTGGAGGATCTGGAATTCGTCCAATTCCATCCCACGGGCATTTACGGCGTCGGCAACCTCATCACGGAGGGTGTGCGCGGTGAGGGCGGCTATCTCCTCAACAAGGACGGCGAGCGCTTCATGAAGCGTTATGCCCCCACCGTGTGGGACTTGGCCTCGCGCGATGTGGTCTCCCGAGCCATGGCCGAAGAAATGCGCCAGGGACGCGGCTGCGGACCCAAAGGCGATTATATTCTTCTCAAGCTGGACCACATCGGGGCGGATCTCATCCATGAGCGGCTTCCGGGCATTTGGGAACTGGCCTATGTGTTCGCCCATGTGGACTGCACCAAGGAGCCCATCCCGGTCACGCCCACGGCCCATTATTCCATGGGCGGGATCCCCACGAACCGGTTTGCCGAAGTGGTGCTGGGCAATATGGAAAAGCCCGAGGAGCCCGTGAAGGGCTTTTACGCCGCGGGAGAAGCGGCCTGCGCGTCCGTACACGGCGCCAATCGGCTGGGTTCCAACTCCTTGCTCGACATTATGGTCTTTGGGAAAGTGGGCGGAAAGCGCATGGCGGAATTCGCCGCATCCCTCCCGGAACATGTGCCGCTGCCGGAAAACCCCGGTCGCAAAGGCATCGAAGAAGTGAAAAACCTGCTCAACGGCAACGGTCCGGAACGCATGGGGGCCATCTGGGACGAACTGAAAGAAACCATGGAATTCAATTGCGGCGTCTTCCGCACCGAAGAAACCCTGACAACACAACGAGGGATTCTCAAGAAGCTGTGCGAACGTTTCAAAAAAGTCGGCATTGCGGACAAGGGGCTCGCTTTCAATCTGGACCTCATCGAGACCTTGGAACTGGGCCACATGCTCGATTTTTCCAAGGCCATCGTCGAAGGGGCTTTGGCCCGTCAGGAAAGCCGAGGGGCTCATTATCGCGACGATTACCCCAACCGGGACGATGTCAACTGGCACAAGCATACGCTGGCCACCATGGATGAAGACGGCACCATTTATTTGGATTACAAGCCGGTGCGCATGAAGCCGCTCACGGTCCCCACGTTCGAACCTAAAGAACGCGTTTACTAGCATTGAGCGCCTCCGGCGCGGAAGATGAGGTGCACACGATGGTCAAAACGGTCACATTCTCCGTCTTTCGATACGATCCGGAAAAAGACACCCGGCCCTATTACAAAGACTACCGAGTGGAGCTTCGCCGCCCCGGCATGATGGTCTTGGACGGGTTGAATCAAATCCGCTGGGAGCAAGACGGGACGTTGGCCTTTCGCCGATCCTGCCGGGAAGGGGTGTGCGGCTCCGACGGATTGAACATCAACGGTGTGAACATGCTGGCCTGCATCACACACATCGAGGAGCTGAAAGAACCCATCGTGGTCCAGCCCCTGCCGTCCATGCCCGTCATCAAGGACCTGGTGGTGGATTTTACCGACTTCTACGCCAAATATTACTTGGTCAAGCCGTACCTCATCACGAAAACCCCGCCCCCGTCGGACCGGGAACGGCTGCAAAGCCCGGAAGACCGAAAGAAATTGGACGGTCTTTACGAATGCATCCTGTGCGCCTGCTGCAGCACGTCGTGTCCCAGCTTTTGGGCCGACCCCAATTATCTCGGGCCCGCGGCGCTTCTCAAAGCCTGGCGCTTCATCGCCGATACTCGGGACGAAGGGGCGGACGAACGCCTGGAAATCATCAACGACCGGGACGGGGCGTGGCGATGCCACACCATCCTTAACTGCGTGGAAGCCTGCCCCAAGCAATTGAACCCGACGGAAGCCATCGCCGAATTGAAAAAGGCGATCATCCACCGAAAATTCTAGAGCCGCGCCGACCCCTTCAGGGGCCGTAGCCCGCCGTTCACGAAACTTCCTGCACTCGTCGCCGGGCACGATCATTTACGGCGGCCCGGCGGCAACTGCGGATCGTCTCGGCAAACTATGCCGAAAAGAATCGTCTTTCCCAGGCGCACGGGTCGGCATGGCGCCCTACCAGACTCCCCCACACTCGTTCCCCTCTTCGTCCGGGTTCCCGGACGACTCGGCAGAACTCTCGAACCCGGATCCCACCGGCCGGCATTGTCGAGAGCGCGGTTGATGTCGTCCCTGGCTTCAGTTAAAAAACACCATCCCTGCGCGTTGGCCATGCAGGCACCATACGGACCGCGGGGTCGCACCTCGTTCATGGCACGAGGGTGCCGGAGGCGACGTGACGAAACCGTTCAAGGAGGGCCTTCCATGCAAACCGCCGAAGAAGCAACCCCCGAACTCAAGGATCTCAAGCTTGGGAGAAAAATCCGAGAACTTCGGGATAAGTATCGACTGACCATTCAGGACCTGTCCGCCCGCACCGGCCTGGACAAAGACCTTTTGTCCAACATGGAAAGCGGCGCCGTCATTCCCCCTGTGGCCACGCTGCTCAAATTGGCCAAAGCGTTCCATGTGGGCCTCGCCTATTTCTTCGAAGACGAACCCGTCGGCGTCAAGATTTCCCTCACGCGGAAGGCGCACCGCTCACGTTTGGAAAGGCGTCCCCATCACATGTCCGGGGAAGTGACTTACGTCTACGAAACATTGGAAAACAAGAAACCGGACAAACACATGGAACCTTTCCTTGTGGAATTCCCTCCCATGGCCACCGAGGACATGGTCTTTGTGAGCCACGAGGGAGAGGAGTTCGTCTACCTTATGGAAGGCCGTCTGGAATTTCGCACGCCCGACCAGGTGGAAATTTTGGAACCCGGGGATACGATCTACTTCGACTCCGAAGTGAATCACAGTTTTCGGAGTGTGGGCGAAGGATCGGCCAAGGCTGTGGTGGTGGTGTGGAGCCGCCCGTAGCGGGCGACAAGGACGGCGATCATGATAGAGGTGCGTTTTCACGGACGCGGCGGGCAAGGGACGGTGGTGGCCTCCATTCTCATGGCCAAGGCTTTTTTCCAGGCCGGGTATTTCGTCCAGAGCTTTCCCCTTTTCGGCGTGGAAAGGCGTGGGGCCCCCGTGGAGGCCTATCTGCGATTGGACACCAGAAAAATTCTTATCCGCACCAATGTGTACACGCCGGATCACGTGGTCGTCTTGGACCCGACGCTCTTGGCCGCTGTCGATGTGACCCGGGGCTTGAAACGCGGCGGCTGGATTCTCGTCAACGCGTCGGCGATGCCTGAAGAACCCGCAACTTTCGCCTCCTTTCGCCTCGCCGTGGTCGACGCCACCCGTATCGCCTTGAAACACGCCTTGGGCACTCGAACGCATCCTATCGTCAACACGGCCATGACGGGCGCTTTCGCCCGAGTGCTGGGAGAACCTCCGCTCGAGGCCGTGGTGCACGCCATCCGGGAAGAAATCCCCATCAAGCCCCAGGCCAACATCGCGGCGGCTCAGGAAGCCTACGAGGCGGTGGTTTTTCTTCGGCCGAGTGTGGCCGGAGGCACCCCGAGTCTGGCCTTGGCGGACGATTCTTCAGCGGCATCCTGAAATCGACGAAAGAGGGATCCTATGACGCACGCGTTTGTGTCCCAGGTATCGACCCCTTTCATCCCGCGATCCACCACGACCACGGAAAGCAACAAAACAGGTTCGTGGCGGTTCCTGCAGCCTCGCTACGATGAAAAAACAGCCCCGTGCAGTGCCGCCTGTCCGGCGGGAGAAGACATCGCCCGGGTGGAAATGCTGGTGGCCCAGGGCCTTTTCAAGGAAGCCTGGGAGACGATCCTGCAGGAAAACCCATTTCCCGGGGTGTGCGGCCGGGTGTGTTTTCATCCGTGCGAAAGCGTGTGCAACCGCGGGGCCTTCGACGAACCCATCGCCATCCACACGCTGGAGCGCTTCGTGGCGGATACGGCCATGCGCTACGGCCTGCAGCCGCAACGCATGGCCCTTCCCCCCAAATCGGAACGCTGTGCCGTGGTGGGGGCCGGCCCCAGCGGCCTTGCCGCCGCCTATTTCCTCGCTCGGCTCGGCTATGGCTGCGACGTTTTCGAAGCTCGTTCGGAACCCGGCGGCTTGCTGCGCTGGGGCATACCGCCGTATCGGCTTCCCGTGCCGGTCTTGCAGTGGGAATTGGAACATCTTCAGGCGCTTGGCGTGAACATCCGTTGCAACCACAAAATTACAGGCGGTTTTCTCCATGGGCTCAAGGACCGCTATGCGGCGGTCTTTCTCGGCTGCGGCCACTACAAGAGCCCAGCGCTCGGCATTGCCGGGGAGGATCTTTCAGGGGTGGAAGAAGGCCTGCCTTTTTTGGAAAGGGTTCGATCCGGCGATCTGCCGTCTCTTTCCGGAACCGTGGCGGTCATCGGCGGAGGAAACACCGCGGTGGACGTTTCCCGATGCGCTCTCCGCCTCGGCGCCAAAGTGCTCATGGTGTACCGCAGACGCCGACAAGACATGCCGGCCTTCGGCCATGAAATCCAAATGGCTGTGGACGAAGGCGTGGAGCTCATGGAGCTCTGGGCCCCCCTGAGTATCGAAGCGCACCCGGACGGGTTTCGGCTGAGTCTGCAAAAAATGGAGGTCGTCTCCGAGGAAGGCGGTCGAGCCCGAGTGAAACCCGTTCCCGGCGAGACGACGGCCATTGTCGTGCAAAAGATCTTTAAAGCTTTGGGAAACACCGCCGAGGAGCCGTGGCTTGAGCCGCCCGGCGAGATCGCCCCTCACATCCTCCACCTGGCCGATACGGTCGTCTCACGCCGGGAAGACGGGCTCGTCGTCGTGTATGGCGGGGACCTGGCGGCCCGGAGCAAATCCGTGGCCCATGCCATTGGCTCGGGAAAGGAAGCCGCCATGGCTTTGGACCTTTATTTTCGCAGGGGCTGGGACGCCATCGTCGAGGAGACGGCACGATGCCGCGTGGGACCGGGGCCTTCTCTGTCCATGGAAATCTATACAGGCGGGGACCGGTGCCGGCGCAACCCTCATGTGGTGGCTTTTGAGGAAATCAACACGGATTACTTTCTCTACGGCCCGAGAATCATTCAACCTCGGCTCTTGGTCGAAGAGCGCCTTCAGGGGTTTTCGGAAATCGATCTCAAGGTGAGCGCCGCTCTGGCCATTCGCGAAGCCGAACGATGCTTCAACTGCGGGGTGTGCAACCAATGCGACAATTGCCGGTTGTACTGCCCGGATGTCGCCGTCTGCCGAGACACCTCGCCCCAAGGCCGTCACATCAACCTGGATTATTGCAAAGGCTGCGGCGTCTGCGTCGTGGAATGCCCCCGCAACGCCATGTCGCTCGTGGAAAACGAGACCGGAGGCCGCCCATGAAAAAAGTTGTGGAAGGCAGTCACGCCGTCTCGGAAGCCGTAAGGCTGTGCCGGGTTCAGGTCATCTCGGCTTACCCCATCACGCCCCAGACGCACATCGTGGAGCTCCTCTCCGAGTTCTGCTCGGACGGTTCTCTCAATGCCAAATTCCTTCGGGTGGAAAGCGAACATTCCGCCATGGCGGCCCTCATCGGTGCCGCCTCCGCAGGGGTGCGCACCTTTACGGCCACGTCGTCCCAAGGGCTGGCCCTCATGCACGAGCTCCTCCATTGGGCGTCGGGAGCCCGCTTGCCCATTGTCATGGCCGAGGTCAACCGCGCTTTGGCACCCGGGTGGAACATCTGGACGGATCAAACGGACAGCCTGGCCCAACGGGATACGGGCTGGATCCAGCTTTACTGCGAAGACGCGCAGGAGGCCCTAGACACGACCATTCAAGCGTTTCGGTTGGCGGAAACCGTGTTCCTCCCGGTCATGGTGGTGTTGGACGCGTTTTTCCTGTCCCATACGTATGAGCCCGTGGACATTCCCGATCAGGCCGATGTGGACCGCTTTCTTCCCCCTTTCAAGCCCGCCTTTTCGCTGGATACGGCACATCCGGCCGCCTTCAACCAGCTCTCCCCCCCCAACGTCTACATGGAAATGCGCCGCGATCTCCAAGACGCCATGGAAGCCGCTCCGGAGGTTCTCGAACACATCGAGGGCCAGTTTCAAAGCCTTTTCGGGCGTCGGTACGGGGCCTTGGAAGCCGTGCAGTGCGACGATGCCGAGATTATCTTAGTGACGTCGGGGACGATCACGAGCACGTGTCGCCTGCTGGTGGAAAAACTGAGAGCCCAAGGGGAAAAGGTGGGGCTTTTGAAAATGAGACTTTTCAGACCTTTCCCTTACGAAATGCTCAAACGCCGGGTGCTGAGGGCTCGGAAGCTGGCTGTCGTGGACAGGAACTTCTCTTTCGGCGCCTGCGGAATTTTTGCCCAGGAAATCCGGGCCGCTCTGTGTAATGAGCCCAAAAGGCCTCTGGTGTTCGGGTACGTGGCCGGACTTGGGGGCCGAGACGTCACAACCGATATTTTGGAAGAGATTTATTGGACAACGAAAACCACCGCTCATCCGGAATCGGAAAGTGTGTGGGTGGGGCTGCAGCAGCCCGCTCCAGCCGCCTAAGGGATCATTCAGCTTTCAGGGGAGCCGTGCCATGGAACTCAGCGTGCAAGACCGTGAATATATGTGCTCGGGCCATGTGGGATGTCCGGGCTGCGGAGCGGCCATCGCCATGCGGTTTGTCCTCAAGGCGCTGGGCGAAAAGACCATGATGATCGTCCCGGCGTGCTGCTGGTCCATCATTGCCGGCCCCTACCCCCAGTCGACCTTGAAGGTGCCCGTGCTCCATACAGCCTTCGAAACCGGCGGCGCCGTGGCCAGCGGCGTTCGGGCCGCTTTGGATATCAAGGGAGATCGGGAAACCACCGTGGTCACATGGGCCGGAGACGGGGGCACCTTCGATATTGGTTTTCAAGCCCTGAGCGGCGCCGTGGAGCGCAACGAAGATTTCATTTACGTCTGTTACGACAACGAAGCGTATATGAACACGGGGGTGCAAAGAAGTTCGTCCACTCCCTACGGCGCGTGGACGACGACCACGCCCGGTCAGGAATGGAAAAAGCTCCGCAAGAAAAACATCGTGGAGGCCTTGGTGGCCCACCGCATCCCCTATGCGGCCACGGCAAGCATCGCCTTTCCGGAGGACTTGGTCCGAAAAGTGAAAAAGGCCAAGGCCGTCAAAGGATCCCGCTTTCTCCACATTTACGCCTCGTGCCCGACGGGCTGGCGTATGCCTTCGGAACTGGCCGTCAAGATCGCGCGCATGGCCGTCCAAACGAACATTTTCCCGCTCTACGAAGTGGAAAACGGCGTGCGTTATACCATCAATTACATGCCCAAGGGGTACTTGGTGCGCGAATATTTTAAGCTGCAAGGCCGTTTCAAACATCTGTCCGAAGCGGACTTGGAACAAATTCAGCAAATGGTGAACGAAGACTGGGAACTCCTTTTGAGAAAAGCAGGGGTCAGTCCCGGCGCCGCCGGCCCGGTCACCAAGATCGACTAACCTCCCTATAGGCTTCGACAGGTCAATCCCCGACCACGGCATGACCAATGCCGAGGTTTCGCTTTCCTACCCACCAATATCATTTTGCTTGAATTGATTATCGTTTCTGCTAAAAAACGCACGCCCAGGTTTTCGCCATTGTCTCCTTTCGTCGGCCCCGAACTGTGGCCCTCCGAATTGTTTTCAAGTTTTGTGTTTTTTCTGACGAAATCCTGGAGGAAAGGACGGCCGCGTCGCCGTTCGTGAAACTCCTGTGGTCGGGCGGTCATTTTGTGGACGACACAGGTGCCCATGCGGGGGGCGAGATCGTTTTTTGAACAATGGAATGAAGGGAGTGGAAGTGGGGTTGGGCGTGTCCCAGGAACTTAATAACACTGAAACGTTCCAACGGATTACGGCGTGGGCCGGGGTGGCGATCTTATGGGCCTATCTGGCCTATTGCGCCACAATCTACCTGGAACTCAGGGATCAAATTCTCGTGGGCTGGGGTTTGCTCGCCGTTCTCTCGCTAGCCGTTCACCAAAACCCGCGTAGCGCTCCCGCCAGGGTTTTCATTTTGCTTTTGGGCGCATTTCTTTCCCTTCGCTATTGGATGTTTCGCACCTTCGAAACACTGAGCTACACCGGACCGTGGGACTGCATAGGGATGCTTCTGCTCTACGGTGCCGAAACTTACGGCATCACCATCCATCTTTTGGGGCTGTATGTGAATATCTGGCCGCTGGAAAGGGACGGCCCTCCGCCCCTCCCGGAAGACACGTCCTTATATCCGACGGTCGACATTTTGATCCCGACCTACAACGAGCCGGAAGAAATCGTGCGCACCACGGCCGTCGCCTGCACTTTGCTGGACTATCCTCGAGAGAAGTTCAACGTCTATATCCTCGACGACGGCGGCACTCTGGCGCGCAGAAACAACCCCGACCCCGACATCGCCCGGGCGGCTCAAGACAGGCATGAGCGACTGAAAAAATTGGCCGAGGAAATCGGCGTTCATTACATGACGCGGGAGGAAAATGTCGGGGCCAAAGCCGGCAACATCAACAACGGCTTGCAGTGTCTGTGTTCCGTGGGTGCTCAGGGCAAGCCCGCCGGCTTCACATGTCTCAACGTGGGGATCCGCGAAACCTGCAGCGACCTGATCCTGGTCCTCGATTGCGACCATGTGCCGACCCGCGATTTTCTCAGACGGACCGTCCCCTACTTCCTCCAAGACGGCAAAGTGTTTCTCGTCCAGACACCCCACTTTTTCATCAATCCGAGTCCTGTGGAAAAAAATCTCGGTGTGCACAGGGTCTTCCCCGCGGAAAACGAAATGTTTTATCGGCGGGTCCACCTAGGCCTGGATTTTTGGAACGCTTCGTTCTTCTGCGGGTCCGCCGCCCTTCTGCGCCGCTCATGCCTCATGGAGATCGGTGGCATTAAAGGGGAAACCATCACCGAAGACGCGGAAACCGCTCTGGAACTCCACAAACGGGGGTATCGGAGCGTCTATGTGAGCCGCCCCATGGTGTGCGGTCTGTCCCCGGAGACCTTTGACGATTTTATCCTCCAGCGGACCCGTTGGGCTCAGGGCATGATCCAGATCCTCCTTTTGAAAAATCCCCTCTTCGCCAAGGGACTGAACCTCAGCCAAAAACTGTGCTACTTGAATTCGTGTTTGTTTTGGCTTTTCGGTCTGGCCCGCATCGTTTTCTTTCTGGCGCCGCTGGCCTATCTGTTCTTCGGTCTGAGGGTCTATAACGCCTCCGTCGTCCAAGTCCTGGCCTACGCCCTTCCCCATCTTCTGGGCTCCACGCTGGTCGCCCATTATCTCTACGGAACGGTACGTCACACCCTCTTTTCCGAATTTTTCGAAACGGTCCAAAGCCTTTACCTGTTACCGGCGATTTTTTCCACGCTCAAAAACCCGAGATCCCCTCACTTCAAAGTCACCCCGAAGGGTCGTAGCCTCAGCACGGATTTTCTCAGCCCTTTGGCCTACCCATTTTTCGTCATGCTGGCTCTCGCGCTTCTGGGGACAGCAGCCGCCGCCCAACGCTGGACAGGCTACCCGATGGAGCGGGACGTCATCGCCATTTGTTTATTTTGGAATCTTTATAATTTGGGCATCATTCTCCTGTGCCTCGGAGCGGTGTGGGAAATGCATCAGTGGCGGCGCCATCACCGAGTGACCATTCTCGAACCGGCCGATGGGCTTCTTCAAGACGGCCGGACTTTGCCCGTCCAGGTTCGAGATCTGTCTTTAGGGGGAGCCGGGCTGTGGATTGCCCACGAACATGTCCCGTGGATCCACCAAGGCGATCGCTTGATCCTCCAGGCACAGGACAGCACCCGAAGACCTTATCGTTTAGAGGTCAAAGTTCTTCGGATCGAAAGGGTTGAAAGCGAACCGACGGCTGGGGCTCATGTGGGGTGCCAATGGGTTTTGGATGCGCCCGAGAAGTTTGCCCATGTGGTGGGCTTCATCTACGGCGACAGTGAACGGTGGCGGCGCTTGTGGGAGTCGAGACCGCAGGACTATATGGCGTTATGGCGTGGGTATGGTTTTTTGTTGAAAACCGGCGTTCAAAAGTCCTTCCGGAGCTTCGCAGGGCTCCTCGGCCTGTTGACGGCTAAGACAAGGAGGATGGCGGCGACCCTATGGATGCGACGAGTCAAAAAGCACAGCGAGGCGTTGTGAAGCGCGCGGCCGAGATTTTCGTCGGCGCCCTTCTTTGGCAGATCCTTGCGGGAGTGGTGTGGGCCGCCCAAGGAGGTGAGCCTTCCAAGCTGAGGATCCCTTTGCCGAACCTGGTTCCTGTGACGACCTACAAAATGCAAGGGGCCTCTAGCGGGTTTGATGTGAGTTTGCCCGTGCCCGCAAGATGGAACGTCCACGACGCCGTATTGACTTTTGCCTATGTGAATTCCACGGCCCTCCTTCGCCAGAATTCACGTTTGACCGTGGAACTGAACCAACACCCTCTGGCGCAGATCGTTCTCGATCCCTTATCTCCGGAAGGGAAAGTGTCCGTCCGGCTTCCGGCACAGCTTCTGAAACCCGGATATAACGACCTCTCTTTCAAGGTCACCCAACATTATGTCTTGGACTGCGAAGACCCGACAGCTCCGGAACTGTGGACGACCCTCAAACTGGACGAGGCCTTTGTGGACTGGACCATATCCCTCAAGCCTTTGCCGCTTCGCTTGAGCGCCTTGCCGGACATGGTCTTTGACCCCAAAATCCCTCTTCCCGAAAAAATCCATGTGGTCGTGGAGTCGCCGTCCCGTGACGACACGATGCGGGCCGTGCTGGCGGCATCGGCCGCGGCGTTGCGCTTCGCTTATCGACCGGTGGAATTCAGTGTCTCCGATCGACTGATGCCGGGACGGGATAATCTCTTGATCGGTTCCGAGGCGTTTCTGCATAAAATCTTAGGCGGAAACGCCCCGAAAACCCCCAAGCCTTACCTGGAGGTCCGCCATATGCCGGCCGACCCGAGTTCCGATATCCCTTTAGGCAGCGATCCGACTCACGCGCTGATCATCGTCGGCGGCCCGGACGCCGACGCCGTGCTGAAGGCGGTGCAAACCCTCACCGTCCTCTCCTTTCCCTTTCCGGACACGCCGTCCACCATGATTCAAGATCTCAGGCTACCGTCCGTGGAACCCTATCAAGCCCCGGGCATGCTCCAATTGGATCAAACCTACACTTTCCAGAACTTGGGTTTTTCCACCGTGACTTTCCAAGGGTACAAACCGGCACCGTCCATCCTGCGATTCCGATTGCCCTCGGACATTTTGATCAAACCCCATAAATACGCCACACTCTCGCTCCATGTGGCCTACAGTGCGGGAATGCGCGAAGATTCCGTACTGGGCCTCTTTCTCAATGGAAAGTTTTTTTCCTCCATTCCTCTGAAGGACAAAAACGGCGGGCAATATGAAGCCTATCGGATCAGTTTTCCCACCTATCTTTTGAGACCCGGGGAGAACGAATTGGCTTTCCATGCAGTCCTGACGCCTTTGGTCACCGGGGAATGTACCCTCATACAAACCGGGCACTTGTTGCTGACCGTCTTTGACGATTCGACGTTTTATGTGCCTAACATTTCCCATTGGGCTTCCCTGCCCGATCTCACCCTGTTTTTCAAAGACGGCTATCCTTTCGCCAAGTTTCCCGACGCCCGGGAGACGATTCTTTTTATGCCGCAAAAGGATTTCGCCTCCGTGGAAACAGCCGTGAATCTTTTGGCCCTCATGAGCCAAAAAATCGGCTATCCGCCCTTCCAAGTGCAGATCTGGGACACATGGGCAGGAACCCCAGCCTCGGACGTCATCACCGTCGGGGCCTTGGAAAATATTCCCAAGGACCTTTTAGCACCGGCCCCGTATCATCTCATCGACACGATCAAGGCCTCCTACCCGGTCGTCTCGCCGCCCCGGGGAGAAGACCCCCAAGGCACGTGGTGGGTGACGCGATGGCTGCGCGGCCTATGGCCCCGTTCCAAGACTTCTCAGACCGCTCCCCTGGTCCGTTTCGCGCAGACGGACCAAACCGGAGGTCTCTCGACACAACGGGCCGCCTTGATGGAATACCGCCTCCCAGGCACTTCCGACCGGACGCTCCTTGTGCTGACGGCGCACGATACGGCCGTTGCCGCTAAGGCCGCCAAGGCCCTGTGGAACTTCGACACTCAGGGGGCGGTCCGAGGCGATATGGCCTTCCTTCGCTGGGATGACGGAAAAACCCAGGTGGACAGCCTCCAGGTCGGCCCGTCCTACCGTGTCGGATCCCTCACACCGTTGACCAAACTGGACTTTTTCGTTTACACGTACCCGTGGGCCTTTTTCATCACAGTGCTCGTGGCTTTGGGTCTCCTGAGTTTCCTCGTCTACCGCATCTTGCAACGATACCGTCGGAGGCGATTGCGTGCGTCAAATACTTAGTTTCGCCATGGGGCTGCTGTTCTTCGGTTTCGGCGGCCTAGAAACGGTTCAAGCGGCGGACGTCATGACCTGGGACATCTATAAAGAACGGTTCGTGAGCCACGACGGCCGGGTCATCGATCGAGGCAACAAAGACATCAGCCATTCGGAAGGACAAGGCTACGGCTTGATCCTGGCCCTTGCGGCGGACGACCAGCCTTCTTTCCAGAAGATTTGGGTTTGGACCCAGAACAATTTGCAGGTGCGCGGTAAAGACCGGCTCCTCGCCTGGGCCTGGGGCCGAAGGCCCAACGGCGCGTGGGACGTGCTGGATTTCAATAACGCCACGGACGGCGATCTCCTCGTGGCCTTCGCTCTTCTTAAGGCTCACGAACGGTGGCGGAATCCGGAATTCCATGCAGCCGCCCAGGGTCTCGTTCAGGACATCAAAAACCACCTGGTGGTGGAAACCCGGGACTTTCCCGTCCTGCTCCCCGGCTATTACGGCTTTGTGAGCGACCGAGGGATGATTCTCAACCCATCGTATTACGTCTACCCGGCCATCGAGATGTTCAAGCAGCATGACGGCGATGCTCTCTGGGAGAGAGTTTTCCAAGGGGGATTGAGACTCCTGGACAAGGCACGCCGGACCTCTTGGAACGTCCCCGCCGACTGGGTCATCGTCGCCAACGACCGCATCGATGTCGATCGGGAAAGAAGTTCACGGTTCGGCTACGAAGCGATACGCACCCTTTTGTATCTCTCGTGGGTCGAAAACCGCGAAGCTCTTCGCTCGTGGACGACGGTGCTGGACTGGTTCGACAAAACCGGGATGATGCCGGTGTGGGTAGACCTAGCGAATCCGGCGGTGTCCCTGGATGAAGCTCCCGGAGGGTTTTATGCCGTGTGGGCCCGGGTCGCTTTAATGCTCAATCGGCAGGAAACGGCCCGAAAGCTTGAAGCTCAAGCCCAGGCAAGGCTCGTTCAGGAAAAGAACGACTACTACTCCAACACTCTTTATCTGCTGAGTCATGTTTCTTTCAAAAAACCATAGCCGGGAGGGTCCGCGATCATGACGAAGCGCCCGCCTCATGGAATGGCTCCCTCACAGCCTCACCCTGCCTGTTCGTTCTTTCGGGAGATCAGGGCGGTTGTGTTGGGCTGTTTGCTTTTGTGGACGATAGCCGCCCCTTTGGGGCGCGAAGGCGGGCGGGCCGTTGCGCAGGAATCCAACCAGGCATGTCTGCTTTCCCTGGAAAAAACGGCCCAGTCTCAGCTCCTCGAACCCCGCTACTCTGCACTGTCATTTCCCCCCGAACCCCTCGCAGGTTCTCGGCAAAGGTCCGTCTCGGATCAAGCCGTGATCGAACCTTCGGCGCAGAAGGCGCCGTCGGACATTCCCCGCACCCGCCTGACCATCGCTTGGGGGTATTACAATCAGGGGGACTACGAAAAAGCCTTGGCGCTTTTTGAGGCGTCGGCCCCAAAAGAGACGCCCGCCGACGTCGCCGAAGAATCCCGCCTGGGGGCCGCCTATGCTCTTCTCCGGCTGAATCGTTTGCCCGAAGCGGCACGGCTGCTGGAAGAACTGGTGAGTCAAGGGATCCGCCCCAAGGAAACAGTCCCGGCTCTAGTAGAAGTGCTTTTGGCACTCAAGCGTTACGAGGACGCGGAAAAATATCTTCCCCTGCTTCCCTGAAATTTCGCTCATGGGGTGCCTATGAAGCCCATGGCTCTTGTCGCGATTCTCTTTTTCTGGCTCAGCGCGCCCCCGTGGACCGGCGCGGCCCCCCCGACGCTCGCAGCCTTCGCTCAAACGAACGATGCCTCCGATGCCTCGCGGAAAGCTGAAGACGTTCGCACTCGAGCCTCCCTGGAAATCGCATGGTGGCACTTCAGGGAAGGACGCTACGAGAGAGCCCAAAAGCTCTTTGAAGAGGCGATGCGCGTCGCCCGAACGTCTGAAGTGCGTGGGGAAGCCCAATGGGGCAAGGCTCTGTGTCTTGACCGTCAGGGGGAAAAGGACATCGCGGCCGCGTTGATCCAGGACTTGGAGAACCAAGGGTTTCGAACGCGGGATACCCAAAGATGGCTTGCAGCATACCGCCGAGCCTCTTCCTTGAATCAAAGGACTGTGTGGGAAGACCGCCTGAGGCGGGACGCACGGCGAGCCGTCGAAAGCACCGACACCTTAACCTTGCCGCAGTTCATGCAACGAAACGAACGGGCTCTGCGCCGGTGCATCGCTCCCGAAGCCTTTTTCGAAGTGGCGAAGGCACTGCGCCGAAGCGGGAGAAACGAGGAAGCCCGGCGCCTCTATGAGAAGATCCTTGAGTGCATCCCCACGCGCTATCGTCTTCGCGTCGGGGTCTTTTACGAACTCCTGGAATTGAGTTCCCCCGAACAGGTCATTTCACTGCTTCATACCGAACGCTTGCGTCCCGGCCTTCCGGCTTCCTATCTCGCGGCTATCGATGACCTGGAAACGGAAGCCTATCGAAGACAGCTTCGGCATTTTCCCGAGACGTCTCCGGAAACGGAAAAGACCGCAAAGTTGGTTCTTGAAAAAAGCCCTTCGGACCCCGAAGCCCTCCTCAAACTCGGCTGGTTTTGTTACCACGCCGGGCGGTTTTCGGAGGCGGAAGAAATTTTTGTCCGCCACCGGGACGCTCATCCCGATCGAAACGACGGTGCCTACGGGTTGGCTCACGCTCTCATGGCCCAGAAGAAGTTCCAAGAAGCGGCCCAGGTCCTGGATGCCATGAAACCGCCCTATCCCGAGGGCCGGCACGACCTGGTCTTTCGCGTGCACATGGAAGAAGGCGCTTATCGCCGGAGCCAAAAAGACCTCCCGAGAGCGGAAGCCGCTTACCGTCGAGCGGCGGCCGTCAAGCCCCATAGCGGCGAACCGTGGCGGTCCTTGGGCTGGATCTTCCTCGAACAGCGTCGACCTCGGGAGGCCGCCGAAGCGTTCGAAAAAGCCCACGACGTCCACCCCACCGGCGAAGATGCGGAGGGCCTTCTCCTTTCCCTGGAACAATCGGGCGACTTTCGCACGGCCTTTTCGAAAGCCGAAGAAATGGCCCGTGCGGAAGACCCGTCCATCCGGGAGGCCGCGGGACGTCACTACTTGAGAACCGGCAAAGTGCTCCATGCCGCCTCGGCCCTGAAGGATGAAAAAAATGATGCCGGGCCGTGGACGACTCTTCAGACCTCCTATGAAAGCCGCTCCGGTGATGAGGGGACATCCCGAAGAAGAACCCTGAGAACCCCGTGGACGGTTTACCTTCCGGGGTCCCCGAAATCGTTGTGGGCCTTCAGGTTGGAAGGCCTTCACCTGGACAGCGGAGACCCCGGCTCGAGACCGTTTGTGGGCTCTTTCGGCCTTACGGATACCCCAAAACCGAAGGTCTCCCGGTGGATCGACACCGCATGGGTCGTCAGCCCTTCCGTGAGCGTCTTCAAGGAGGGATCGTGGGATTTTCGAGCGACGGTGGGGTCCAGCCCCCTCGGAGCTCCGGTGGATCCCCAGCCGACTTTTTCTTTCGAGATCCAAAACCCTCAATGGCGCTTCGAAGCTCACCAAAAATCCGTAGAAGACACCGTCCTATCTTGGATCGGCCAGCGCGACCCTTACTCCAATCGCACATGGGGCCGGGTGCTTAAAACCGGGGGATCCATCGTCCGCGACATCTCCCGGCCGAACGGCTCGTGGCTGAGCGTCCGCGTGGGTGCCGACCAATACCGAGGGCAGAACGTGTGGCGCAACTTTTCCCTCACGGGTGACGCCGCCTTGGGGCGGAGCTTCTCTTATCGGTCCGGGACCGCTTCGCTGGGAGGTTTCTTGACCGCTTCGCATTTCGACCGGAATTCCGATTTTTACACCTACGGCCACGGGGGCTATTTCAGTCCCTCCTTTTTTTTCATGACGGGGCCCATCGTCCGTTATCGGTCCGATCCGGGCGGCACATGGTGGTTGGACATGAAAGCTTCCGCGGGTTATTTGTCCTATGAAACGGAAGCGAGTCCCATCTACCCCCGGAATACCGGGGAAGGTAAGTATTCCGGGGATCGCTTTTCGGGTCTGGGCTATAGCGGGTCCTTTAAGGCCGTCAGGCTCATCACGCCGCATTGGGCTTTCGGGGTCCACGTGGACATGGACAAATCGTCGGACTACACGCGATGGGCGGTCGGGTTGGGCCTGACGTGGTTTTTTGAAAAGCACGGCTCTCTGGGCCGTGTCACCCCGCAATATGACGCTTTCTTCGAGCCGAGAGCCTGGTAGGTCTTTATGGTCCCCAAACTGTGGCCTGTGCTGGCTTGGCTTGTTTATTTCCTTATGCCCTTCGACATCCTCCCGGACCATTTTTTTGGGCCCGGATGGATGGATGATCTGGTTTTGTTGGGGTTGGTCTACTACTTTTTCTTGCGCCAAGGCGCCTCGGGCGGCTCGAAACCCGGATCCCAAAGACCCGAGGGACAACGGGGCCCGTCCGGAGCCGGCACTAAGGAAGGTGCGGAGGCGTCCCGCCACCGGAGCTCCGAGAAAAGGCCGAAGAATCCTTACGAAATTCTCGGCGTCGAACCCGGGGCCGATCCGGAAACGATCAAGAAGGCTTATCACCGGATGGCCGCCAAATATCACCCGGACAAGGTCAGTCATCTCGGTGAGGAGTTTCAGCAGCTGGCCAAAGAGAAGTTTCAGGACATCCAATGGGCCTATGAAGTTCTGACGACGAAGCACCAGGAACGGGGCAAATGACGGAGAGCCGAATCGAAAAACCGAAGGAAGAGCCAGGATATTCCTTTCGGTTGGTCAATATCGAGTGCATGCCTCAGTCGGACCATTTCAACGTGATCATGGAGTTGCGGGAACCCATCGATGATCTGCTGCCCTACTGTGCCGCCGTCTTGCCCAATTGCACTTATGTGCATGGCACCGGCGTAGCGAACGCCATGGATCAGGGGCATATCGTGGGCCTCTACGGGGACAAGATCACCATCACCGATGTTTCCGGACCCGAGGAAGCGGCCCTGTGGTGCGAACGCTATTACCGAAAGATTGAGGAAATCCGACGCAACCGTGAGAGTATCATGCCCGTTTTCCATAAACGTCCGCCCGTGACCGTGCTGGACATCTACCGCACCCTTCCTCAGACCAATTGCGGCCGATGCGGTGTGCCCACGTGCATGGCTTTCGCCGCAAAGGTGTTTCGAGGCGAAAGCTCCCTGAGCGACTGCCCGGAGGTTCGTTGACCATGGAGACAACTTCGGAATCGCCGTGGGTTTTTCTCTACACCCTGGCCAATCGCTTCGAAGCCGACGTTTTGTCCAACGTTTTGGAAAAAGAAGGCGTACCTTTTCTCGTCAGATCCTTTGTGGAAACGGCCTATGACGGATTGTTCGTGCCGCAGCGCGGTTGGGGGCAGATCCTGGTTCCGGCCCGCCATCTGCCCGTCGCCCGAAAGCTCATCGCTTCGGTGCTGGAATCCTTGAGCTCGCCGAGTCCTTACGAATCCTTAGAAGACGTGGATCCTTCCCTGTGGGAACAAGCGCAACGGTGCGACCCCCAGGATGTCTGCCGCCGTGCCCTGGTCCATTGGAATCCCCGGGAGTGCTCCTATCGCATCCCGTTTCTCGCCGGATCTTTTCGATGTCTTCCCAAGCAAAGGACGATCCACGCGGAACCCGGTTTGGCCTCTTCGAGGGTGGATTTCCAAACGGGACTGGTGCTTTTGCACTACCTTCTGGAAGCGCAAGACGTGTCCCCGTCGGGACGATGGATCAGCGAAAAGGACATCCCTTCAGGGCATCAGTTTTTCACCGGCCCGCACGCCTTTCCACTGCAGCGGATCGTGGACCTTGTGGGCGAAGCGCCGAAGCGCTTTGCCGATGCCGCCGCCACGCTCGGGGGCGTCTCCGCAGAGGCGGGCGACATGGCTTTTGACTTCTTGGTGTTGCCGCGGGTCCCTCTGCGTTTGATCTACTGGCGGGGAGACGACGAATTTCCCCCTGCCCTCAAGGTGCGCTTCGATGCCTCCGTGTCCACGCATCTTCACGGCCTGGACACCATCTGGGCCCTGGTCAATGTCTTCGTTCACCACTTCAAAGCCGCCCTGAAATAGGACGAGAACGCAAAACCCCCGCATGTCTTCTCAAACGGACACGGCTTCGGCCGAACCTTGCCGGCCGCCCTGCTTCCATTGTCAGCGCCGTCGCGGTTTTTTTCGTTGGCGGTTTTTCAGGCCCTTGAGCCGTTGAGGTAAGCGGCGTCGAGAAGACCGGGGACAATGGGCCGATCCGAGACGTCGGGAGGGGAAAAGTCGAAGACTTTGAAAAGGAATAGGGTGACAATGCGGAAGGTCGCCCCCCAGAGGACTTCCACGTGGACTCCGTCCTGGTGCACGAAGCACGGGAAATCTTGAGTGGGCGGCTCCACCGCCCCTTGCGCGTCCGGAGCGACATAGAGCCGGTAGCGATAGTAGTGACCGGGATCCAAAAGGTGCCGCAGGGGGATGGCCACAATGCGGTCCACCTCCCAGTTGGGGACGAAGCGCTGCGGTTTCGAAACCCAGCCCACCAAAGGATGAATGACCCGGACGAACAAGCGCAACTTTTCCGGGGGCAGAGGTCCTAGGAAGCGAAAAAACAAAGGGTTCAGGCGCATTTCTTCCCAGCTTTCCCTGAGCCCTGTCGCCAAATGGAGAGCCAGCAGGCGCGCCGCGTGAGGCCTTTTTCGGCGAAGTTCGGACCAATAACGCCATCGGGCCAGGGGAAGATGGGGCAGGCTTAAGGCTTTCGCGAGGATCGGGTCCAGAGACATTTCCACAGTCCCGCCGGGACAACACAGGTCGCCCCTTTGGCGGACACGTCGGGAACGCCGGTTGAGGATGACGCACGGTTCTTGGGCACACCCGTTTTCTCGAAGGCCGCAACCCAGAAGAAGCAGCACGCTGGAAGACATTCCCAGTTGTTTTTTCAATTCCTCCAGCGACGGATCCTCGGCGATCTCAGGAGCCAACCGTTCTTCGATGTGCTCTTGCAAAGAACTCGGGTGATCGAGGATCGCCCGCAGATATGGATCAGGGTTTCTCATGCCGTCCGACCTATGAGGGCGTCATATTCCGCCCATTTCTTTTCCAGACGTCGAGCCGAGATCGGCCATCGCGTCTTGACCTCAGGCGCAAAAAGACTGAGTTTGTATTCTTCCAACAACCAGTGCATTTCGTCAAGGAAGTCCAAAACCTCTCTGGGTGCGTCTTTTGGGACGCTTTCTCGTGCCTTCTCGTAGCGGGCCACAAAGGGGGCCACCTCGGCCCACTTCTGCCGATCCTTCTCCGGAGACACATAGGCTCTTTCCGCACGCAGGGCCAGTCCTCTCAGATACCGCGGCAGTTCGCGCATGACGGCACTTCGGTATCGACGGAAAAAGGTCGGGGGAACGAGCCGAACCAATTCTTGTTCCACCGCCCGTAAACGTTCCAACGCTGCGGGATCCGCAGCACTTTTGCGGCCATACTTTTGCAGCGTGCAGCTCACTTCGTATCGGGCCTCCAAAACGGCCAGGATCTCAGCCCACAGAGATCGGGCACGAGTGTGAAGATGGGGCGGAAGTTCTCGGATGGTTCGCCGGTATTTCTCCTCGTCGGGAGGCTGAGGGTCGTGAAGATCGAAGAGTTCCCGAAGCATATAGACGTGAGCCTGCTTTTCCGCTTCGCGGATGTCTCCCAAAAAGTGCAATGCCCCGACCGGTAAGGCACCCGAGCGCAAATTTCCTCCACGCCGGGACGGCCCCAGGACCCATTCCTTTCGAAGGCCTTTGAGCACGGGAGCGAAGGCCCATTGATAGAGCACCAGCAGGCCGTCCCGGGTCGCTTCCCAGGCCGATGGGGCGTCGGCAAAGAGCCTCACGGCGACAGTCTCCCCCTCGGCCTGCAACCCGGGGTAGGCGTATCGCATCACGCCGTAGGCATCTCGCCCCAGTTCAATCTTTTCGGGAAGCGATCCGAAATCCCACGCGGTCACTTCCGTCCGCTCCCATCGGCGGCGGGCTTTTTCCCAGGCGGTGTCTTGGTGCGTTCCCACGGCCTTTTCCTGGAGCTCCCGAAGATCCCTGCCCGTGTGAAGGACGGTCCCTTGTTCATCTACGATCTCAAAGCGCATCTTCAAGTGATCGGGAAGGGCGTCGTGAGGCCACGATGAGGCCGGCACACTGAGCCCGCACATGTCATGAACCGCTTGACTCAAGGCGGCGGAGAAATCCCCTTTCCCGTGAACCAGCCGGGCAAAAATCTTTTGAGCCGTGTCCGAAAGGGGCGCCGCATGTCGACGGAGGTTCTTCGGAAGGCCCTTTAAAAGCCGCAGAATCTTTTCCTCGAGCAAGCCCGGCACCAGCCACTCGAATGCCTGAGGTTCCAGACGCGTCAACACGTGGATCGGAACAGTGACGGTGACCCCGTCTTGTTCTTGCCCGGGACAAAACGCATAGCGCAGAGGCAACCGGAACTCGCCCAAATCGAGATAGTCAGGAAACCCGTTCAGGATCGCCGCATCGGGACCGCCCCTAAGAAAATCTTCCTCCTTCATCCGAAGAAGGTTGTCATTCCCTTGGTCCTTGAGCCATTTATCGAAGGAGCGGATATCGGCAAGGTCTGGGACCCTTCGGTCGTAAAAGGCAAAGATATCCTCATCGTCGATCAAAATTCCCCGGCGCCGCACTTTGTCTTCGACATTTTCCAGCTCTTCGCGAAGCTTTCGGTTGTGCTCATAAAAACCGTAAGGCTTGGGCAGGTCCCCTTCCACGAGGGCCGACCGGATGAAGATTCGACGGGCTTCCGCCGGATCGCATCGGGCAAAATCCACGGGGCGTTTTTCCACAATGGGAAGGCCGTAAAGGGTGATCTTTTCGTAAGCGACCACGCGCCCGCGTTTTCTTTCCCAGTGGGGGGAGCTCACATGGGATTTGATCACATGGCGCCCCAGATCCTCCAGCCATTGGGGCTCAATGTTTGCCGCCATGCGGGCGAAAAGCCGGCTCGTCTGCACGATTTCCGCGGCCACGATCCAGTCGCCTCCTTTGTTGAAGAGGCTAGAGCCGGGAAAGAGCATCATCTGACGGCCTCGGGACCCCACGTAAATATTTTTTTCTTTCTTCAGGGCCACGTGGCTCAAATACCCACTGGCCACGCTTCGGTGGATGGCTTCGTAGGAGGCCGCCGGGGCGTCTTTATCCGCTCCGGTGCCGATCATGCCCAAGTCAACCAGGATGGACCGGATTTCGTCCACCACCTGGGCCCATTCCCGCATCCGTCGGAAAGACAAGTAGTGGTCACGGCAAAAGGTGCGCAGTTGGTTCTGGGACGCCCCTTCTTCGCGTTTTCGCCGGTAAGCGCGCCAGATATTCAAGAGGGTTAAAAAGTCCGAGCGCCGATCTCGGAATCGGGCGTGGATTTGGTCCGCCTGCTCGGGGGACTCGAATGGCCTTTCCCGAGGGTCTTGGATGCTCAAAGCAGCGCAAAGGATCACCATCTCCTCCAAGGCCCCTTCTTTTTCCGCCTGGATGAGCATGCGGGCCATGCGGGGATCCAAGGGAAACCGGGCCATGAGGCGCCCCAATTCCGTCACACGGTGATGGCGATCGACTGCGCCCAATTCCATGAGAACCGCGAAGCCGTCTTTGACGGCCGCCGGCGACGGCGGATCGAGAAAAGGAAAGGTCCGAACATCGCCGAAACGCCAGGCGAGCATTTTCAAGATGACTTCCGCCAGGTTGGAGCGAAGGATTTCCGGGGGCGTGTATTGGGGCCGGCTGAAGTAGTCTTCCTCGCTATAGAGCCGCACGCACACCCCGGGGCCCGTGCGGCCGCACCGCCCGGCCCTCTGATCGGCGCTCGCCCGCGAGATGGGAACCACCGGAAGCCCCTGGGTTCGGCTCCTAGGGTTATACATGGCCAGCCGAGCCAATCCGGTGTCCACCACGAAACGGATTCCCGGGATGGTCACGGACGTTTCCGCCACATTGGTGGCGACGACAATCTTTTCTTGAGGGAGCCGCAGGAAGACCTTTTCTTGATCGGATCCGGTCAGCCTCCCATAAAGCGGCAAAACGACGGTTTCCGGAAAACCGGCCTCTTCCAGCCGAGCGACGGCCTCACGGATATCATTTTCCGTAGGCATGAAGACGAGAACGTCCCCACGGAGACCTTCTCTTTTGAGGCCGGCGACGGCTTCCACAGCCAGATCCACTGCCGTGCTCTCTTCCGCCGCCGCGGGATCCGGCGGGCAATACCGGATCTCTACAGGATAGGTGCGACCCGTCACCTCAATGATGGGGGCGTTGTCAAAGGCCCGGGAAAAGCTTTCCGGGTCGATGGTCGCCGAGGTGATGACGACTTTGAGGTCCGCGCGCCTCGCCAAGGCTTGGCGCAGCAGTCCCAAGAGAAAATCGATGTTGAGACTGCGTTCGTGGGCCTCATCCACGATGACCGCATCGTAGGCTCGGAAAAACCGATCCGCCTGGGCCTCCGCCAAAAGGATGCCGTCGGTCATGAATTTGATTCGGGTCCGGGCCGACAGACGCTCCTGAAAGCGAATCTTGTAGCCGACGAATTGCCCTGCAGACTCCCCCATTTCCTCGGCCACCCGGCGCGCCAGCGTCACGGCCGCAATGCGTCTCGGTTGGGTCACCCCGATCAGCCTATGCACTCCCAAGCCCGATTCCACGCACATCTTGGGAAGCTGCGTGCTCTTGCCCGATCCCGTATCTCCCGTGACCACCACCACGCGGTGTTCGCGAAGGCTTTGCACGAGGGCATCCTTCTTGGCCGTGATGGGCAAGTCTTCAGGATAGTTCAATACGGCGGGGATGAGGATTTTTGGCACCGCGGCGCACAGAAAACCCCCGGGAGGGGTCTTGTTTTCCGAGGGTTTTTTGCGAGACGGCGTCATGCAAAAAAGGAGCTTAACGTGCGATCATGGCCCGCATCATGTCCCCGGCGTTCTGGGCATGGTTGGAAATATCCCCCATATATTCCACCAGACGAACGAGATGAAAAGCCGATGTGGGGTTGTCGAAGGGGTAATTCAGAAAATCGGCAATGAGCTTGCGTTCGACTTGGTCCGATTCAAACTCGTACTCGCGGATTTGCTTGATGGCGCTTTTGACCATACTTCGGTGATTCTCGGAAAAACTCTGGAAATAACTTTCCGCCGCGGCAACTAAAGGGTGAATGGATTTGAGGACGCTGGTGATCTTATCCACCATCAACAGCAGATCGTCCACGAATTCATCCGGGATGTGGGTGTTCCGATAAGAAAGCCAATGCAAAGAATCCTGAGCCGAATCCAGAATCTTGTCCTGTTCGCGCAAGTACCACAACAACTGAAACTTATCCATGGGCAGGAGAATTCCCCGCGGAAGATGGCCGCGGATGTTGCGTTTTACAGTATCCCCTTCGGATTCTAGCATCGTCACTTTGTTATGGTACTTCTCGAAATCCGATCGGCTTTCATCGAGATAGGCAATGAAGGCCATCCGGAAAAGCGGCGCCACCTCCCGAACGATCTCCGCATGGCGCAATAGACCCTCGAAGGGAGATTTCCGAAAGATGCTGAAAAACGCCGAACGCATTCCCCGTCTCCTTTGCTAATGGAAGACCCACATGAGAATCTTGAAAATGGCCATGGTCGGCAGGGCCGCCAGTGGAAGAGTGATAACCCAGTAGAGGATGATTTTAAAGACGACCTTGAAGTCCACGCCGGCCAATCCGCCCGCAAGCCCCACCCCGATGACGGCTCCGACCGCCGCGTGGGTGGTGGAAACCGGGAGGCCCAACTTGGAGGCCACAAGAACCGAGGTGGCGGTGCCGAAATCCACGGCGAAGCCACGCGTGTTGGTCAGGGTCGTGATTCGACACCCCAGCGTCTCAATGACCCGATATCCCCAGGTAAAAACCCCCAGAGCGATAAAAAGTCCGCCGCCCGCCAAGAGCCACGTAGGTACGGGGGTTGTGGGTGTTACGGTTCCCATGGCGTAGATGGCATAAATCCCGGCGACAGGGCCGACGGCATTGGCCACATCGTTGGCCCCATGGGCCAACGCCACATAGCACGACGTAAAAATCTGAAAACGGCGAAAAATCTCTTCCACGCCCTCTTCATCGATTCTGCGGATTGTTCGCCCCAGCCATTCCTGAGCCATAAGGCCTAGGATCAGCCCGCTGACTAAAGCAATGCCGAGGGCGGCCGTCCCCGAAACATGGAGGCTTGTGCCTAAAGGGGTTTTCATCAAAAACGACAAGACGACGATAAAAATCGTCGCCCCGGCGAAAAGAGGACTCCAACGCAAAGCCCTCACGAAGGCGTTCCGCCGCTCCAGAATGGCCTTTTTGATGAACTGAAAGATAAGGAGGGCGAGCAGACCGGCAAAAAACGGAGAGATGATCCAGCTCAAGACAATGGTCGAGATCTTGGCCCATTGGATCGCGCGAAATCCTCCCGAGACAAGCCCAAAGCCGATGAGGGCGCCGACGATGGAATGGGTCGTGGATACGGGAAATTGGCTCCATGTGGAAAAAAACACCCAAAAAGCGGCCGCCAGAAGCGCCGCCAGAAGCCCGAGCATCATCACCTGCGGATCGTGGGTGACGTTCTGGGCCACGAGAATGTTTTCCCGGATGGTCGTCGTCACATGGGACCCGATAAACGTCGCCCCGATAAAATCCAGAATCCCGCCGATCAAAACCGCCTGGCGAAGCGAGATGGCTTTGGCCCCAACGGCGGAAGCCATGCCGTTGGCCACATCGTTGGCCCCGATGTTCCAGGCCATGTAAATCCCGGCCATCATTCCGAGCACGAGGATGATTTCCGTCACGTAGAGCACCCCGCCATCAAACGAGAATTCACTCATTCCGCCGGTAGCAGACGACCTCGAGGTCGGCGGATCTTTACAAAAAGGCGGCTTTCTGTCAATTGATGGATCGATATGGCTGAGACGGCTTCATTGGGCCACTCTACCAACACGCACACCGAATAGGATAATTTTATGAACGATCTCAGCCTCTTGGCGGACCATCTGGAAGAGGCCCGAAAAGTCCTCCGTTCGGCCATGACCCTCAAACCGCGATGCGCCCTGATTTTGGGCACGGGCCTGGGAGCCGTGGCCGAGGCCATGACCGTGCACGGCCATCTCGATTATCGAGCCGTCCCGCACCACCCTGTGTCCACCGTGGAAAGTCATCGCGGGCGATATCTCTGGGGAACCTGGGCCGGTGTAGAAATTCTGGCCCTCCAAGGCCGCTTTCATCTCTATGAAGGCTACAGCCCTGCTGAAATCTCTTTCCCCATCCGGCTCATGGCCCGCCTGGGCATTAAAGTTCTCCTTCTGTCCAATGCCGCAGGGGGGTTGAATCCCTTATTCCACCCCGGTGACTTGATGCTCATCACGGACCACATCAATTTCACCGGCCGGAATCCTCTGGTGGGTCCCAATCTGGATGCTTTAGGACCGCGGTTTCCGGACATGAGCGAGCCCTATAGCCGCAGGCTTCAGGACATTGCCCGCCAGGAAGCCCTCAGGGCAGGAATCCGGTTGCGGGAAGGCGTTTACGTCGGCGTGCTGGGCCCGAGCATGGAAACGGCGGCGGAAACCCGGTTTCTGCGCGCCGCGGGAGCGGATGCTGTAGGGATGTCGACGGTGACGGAAGTCATCGCGGCCGTGCATGCGGGCTTGGAAGTTTTGGGCATCTCGGTGATTTCCAACGTGAACCGCCCTGACTGCTATGAACCCGTCCCCCTAGAACAGGTCATTCGGACGGCTTCGGCCTCCGGCCCCCTTCTCATGGCCCTCCTGGAACGAGCCCTACCGAGAATTTCCAAAATCGCCGAAGGAAAACCCAACGATGCCGAAAACCCCGTGTGACGTGCTGCTTACCCATGGTTGGATCCACACCCTGGATGACCGGGGAACAGTCATCGCCGACGGCGCCGTCGCGGTGCGTGAAGGTCGCATTGAGGCCATAGGGCCGACCACTGATCTGGAAAACTGCTTCGACCCTGCGCGCTTTCTGGATGCGTCCGGATGCGTAGTCCTCCCCGGGCTGGTGAACGCCCACACCCACGTGGCCATGACGCTGTTCCGCGGCCTTGCCGACGACCTTCCCCTCATGGAATGGCTCCAAAAGCATATCTTTCCCGCCGAAAGTCGACTCAACGAATCCTGGGTCTACTGGGGATCCCTGTTGGGCTGCGCGGAAATGATCCTCTCCGGAACAACGGCCTTCTGCGATATGTATCTCTATGAACACAAAGTGGCGGAAGCGGCCAAAGAAGCCGGAATGCGCGCGCTGGTGGGAGAAGTTCTTTATGATTTTCCCTCACCCCACTACGGCCCCGTGGAAAACGGCCTTCGCTTCACCGAAGATCTTATCCTTCAATGGAAAGACGACCCCTTGATCCGTGTGGCCGTCGAACCTCACGCACCCTACACCTGTTCCCCCGACCTGTATCGACGGTGTTTCGCCTTGGCCCAAAAACACGATGTTCCCATGGTCACTCACCTTTCCGAGAACCGGGCCGAAGTCCAGGAGGTGCTTGCGAGGTACGGCCGCCGCCCCGTGGCCCACCTGGCCTCCTTGGGGGTGCTCCATGAACGCCTCATCGCCGACCATTGTGTGGATTTGGACGAACAGGATCGGGATCTTCTCGCCCAAAACCGCGTCCTGGTGGCCCATAACCCGGAAAGCAACCTCAAACTGGCCTCAGGGATCGCTCCCGTGCCGGACCTTCTGCGGCGGGGTGTCTGCGTAGCTCTGGGGACGGACGGATGCGCCAGCAACAACAATTTGGACCTCTTCGGCGAAATGGCCACCTGCGCCAAGATCCACAAAGCGACGACCATGGATCCTACGGCCATGCCAGCCGATACGGTACTGCGTCTGGCCACGCGCCACGGCGCCAAGGCCCTGGGGCTGGAACACGTCATCGGACAGATCCGTCCCGGTTTTGCCGCAGACCTCATCGCCGTCGATTTTTCGGCCCCTCATCTGACGCCGGTCTACGACCCCGTGAGCCATCTCGTGTACGCCGCCAAGGGATCCGACGTGCGGCATAGCCTTATCGGAGGCCGGGTGGTCATGGAAAACCGGCGCCTCACGACCATCGACCTGGAACGCGTCCTGGCCGAAGTGCGAGCCATCGCCAGGCTTCTGCGTTCGTGAGGCGGGCGACGATGAACATCCCCCAAAAAACCCTTGTGGATGGCCTCATCACCCAGGTGGATCACTTGATCCCATGCAACGACCCCTTTGAGGTCATCAGCCCGGGAGCGATTGCCATCCATCACGGTCTCATTGCGGATGTGGGCCCTGCGCAGGAGCTGGAAAAGCGTTATGAAGGCAAAGAAATGTGGCCATTGCCCGGGCACATTGTCCTTCCCGGCCTTGTCAACACCCATGTTCACGCGGCCATGAGTCTCTTTCGCGGGCTGGCGGACGACCTTCCGTTGGATCGCTGGCTGCACGAGCGCATCTTTCCTGCGGAATCGCGCCACGTGGCCCCCGAGTTCGTCTTCCTCGGCACGCTTCTCTCCTGCGCGGAAATGCTCCTGGGGGGAACGACCTGTTTCTGCGACGGCTACTTTTTTGAGGAGGCCGCGGCCCAAGCGGCGGCGCTTTGCGGCATCAGGGCTGTCTTGGGGCAAGGGGTCTTGGATTTTCCAACGCCGGACGTTCCCGATCCGTCGGCGGTCGCCGATCGAGTTTACACCTTCTTGGAAGAATTCCCTCGAAGGTCTTCCCGGCTTCATCCGTCCCTTTTCTGCCATGCCCCTTACACGTGCCGCCCGGAAACCCTTCAGTGGGCCAAAAAGCTATGCATGGAACGGGATATGCTCTTCCAGATTCACGTCTCCGAAACGCGATGGGAAGAGGAGGAGATTCGATCCCGATACGGCATGAGCCCTGTGCGTCATCTGGAACGGTTGGGCGTTTTGGACGACAAGACCTTGTGCGTCCATGCGGTCTGGGTCGACGAAAACGACATCCGCGTCCTGGCCGAAAAGCGCGCCCGGGTCTCCCACAACGTGGAAAGCAATCTCAAGCTGGCCTCAGGGATCGCCCCGATCCCCGCCATGCTGGAGGCCGGCATCACCGTGGGACTGGGAACCGACGGGTGCGCCAGCAACAACGATCTCGATCTGTTTTCGGAAATGAGCCTCACCGCTCGACTGCACAAAGCCGCCACGGGAAACCCGACCGTGTGTGCGGCGCGTCCCGTTTTGCTCATGGCCACCCGCATGGGTGCCGAAGCCATAGGACTCGGCGCCGTCACCGGCAGCCTCGAGAAAGGAAAACGCGCGGACCTCGTCGCTGTGGATATCTCCCAAGCCCATGGCACCCCTCTTTACGATCCCGTATCGCACCTTGTTTACGCGGCACGATCTTCGGATGTGCGGCATGTGTGGGTCGATGGCATCCCTGTGGTACGGGACGGCCTTCTCTGCACCATAGACCTGCCGGCCGTCCTTAACGAAGCCCGCGCTGCGGGCAAAGCCGTCGCTCAGGGTCTCCTTCCCCGATGACGGCCCAAGGGGAATTTTTATGACAACAGCAGGGCCAGTTGAAAGAAAACCGTCCGTTTACAAGGAATGGGTCATCGTTCCACCCCGGTTCGCTCATCTTGTCTGGGATGCTCACGAAGGGAAAGCGACGCTTGAGGAGTTGGTCCATCAAGTGCTCGTGTATGGAGGGTTCGAGGACATCCGAGACATATACAGCCTTTACCCCGAAGCCGTCACCCATGTAGGCTTGACGTACCCAGACATACATCGGGGAGTACGCTTTTGGATCAAGGAATAGTCCCGTGAATTCGACCGTGGATCCCAGTGAATTCTTAGCCCGCCTCGCCCGCCGCATTCAAGATGAAGTATCTTGATTTTACCTTGGCGGCGGCACGGCTGTCATGCTCAAATATCACCATCGCATCAGTACGGATTTGGAAGGAAGGATTTCGGTCAATCGGCGCTTTGTGCGGGAATGTCGAGGCCGATGTCGATGGCCGGGGCAGAGTGGGTCAGGGCACCGACGCTGATAAAATCCACACCGCATTCGGCAATGGCCCTCACCTTTTGCGCAGTCACCCCGCCGGAGACTTCCAACAGGGCCCGCCCCTGCACCAAAGAGACCGCCCGACGAATGTCTTCCAAAGAAAAATTGTCCAGTAGGATCACATCGACACCGACCGCCAGGGCTTCCCGGAGCTGATCCAAGTCGTCCACTTCCACTTCGATGCGCAACGTATGGGACACCCGAGCCCGGGCGTTTTCCACTGCTCGGCGCAGTCCTCCCGCCGCGGCGATATGGTTGTCCTTGATCAGCACCCCGTCGAACAACCCAAACCGATGATTGCGGCCGCCTCCATGCCTTACGGCGGCTTTTTCCAAATCCCTCCACAGTGGGGTCGTTTTGCGGGTATCCAGGATGGCGCAACGCGTTCCGCGCACCGCCTCCACCATGCGATGAGTGCATGTGGCGATGCCGCTCAGGTGTTGGACGAGGTTCAGGGCCGTGCGTTCCCCGGTCAGGATGGAGCGCAAGGGACCCCGGAGCACAGCCAGAGTCGTCCCCGGCCCGAGGAGGCTCCCATCGCCGTAGGTCACGGAAACCTCCACCGCCGGGTCCAGGATTTCAAAGACGAGTCGGAAGGCCTCCATCCCTGAAAGCACGCACGACTCCCTCGTCACCGCGAACGCGACCCCCACAAGGTCTTCGGGGACCGTGGCCGCAGTCGTCACATCCCCGGGGCCCATGTCTTCTTCTAAGGCCCGCAAAATCCTTTCTTTCAGAGGAATCATAAAAACCCCAAAGCCGGAAAGCCCTTCAAAGAGACCTTATTGGGCCGTGCGCACGGGAATCAGCCAGTCCTCCATCTGGGGAGGCGATCCGGAAACGAGCACGCACACAGCCAGATCTTCACCAAAAAGCCGCTCCACCCGCAGGCGTCCCTTGGCGTTTCCCGGAACCCAAGCCGCGGGCGTCCCGGTGGGGGAATTGACGATCTTGCCTTCGCCGACAATGTCCAAGAGATCCCCGACCATAAGGCCCGAGCGATGGCCAGCGCTCACGAACCACTCCCCTTTCTGATCCGAAAAGACGTGAGTCGTCCAGGGCATCAAGCCCTTGTGATCCAAAGCCTGCTCATAGCTGCGGCGAACGATGAGTTCCAGCAACGTTTCCACATCCGACGAATCCCTCAAGGGCATTTCCATCTGTTGGAGCGGGAAACGATAGGCGATGCCCGCGTCGACGACGCCGAAGCGAGCCCGGCCTGTTCCGGGAAAGGAGTCGGGCACGGAGAGGGATTCCACCAGGGCGAGAAAACGCACACCGGGGTAAACGGCCGTAATGCGGACGATACACCCCAAATCACGGCGCTGGAAGCAGTCCGTCTGGGACAGGACCTGCTCCAGATCCCGATGGTGCACGAAAAGGACATCGTAAGTGACGGACAGGCGATCAGCTTGGGTCAAGAGACGATCCGCCAGGTAGGACGGCACCCCCTGGGAATCCACGAGAAAGCCCACTTTCCATCGCAGCAGATCGCCCGTGGAAAGGCCGGGACGGCGCCCTTCGAACACGGCCGCCTCGAGCTTCGCCAGCCTCTTTTCCTGCGCCTCCTGAGATTCCTTCACGGCTTCCGCAGATCCTTTTCCTGCGCCGGAAAGAACGTCGGACAGGACGAAGGGCTTGAGATCCTGTCTTTCCCGGAAATAGTCCCCGGAAAGAAGAAACGGATGGTCCACCAGGATCTCCCGGACTTCCGCCGCCGAGTACTTCTGGCCGGGGGCCTTCTCTTTGCTCACAATGTCCGGGGACGATTCACAGCCGCTTCCTGCCGCGACCATGAACATCATCACGAGGCACAAGAAGAGATTTCCTGCCGACACGCCTTTCATGGCATTTTCTCCGCCGACTCTCGTTTCAATAAAATGGGGTATAGGGGCTTGAACCGATGCCCACTATACCCCAACGGGGCTCATGCCGTTAAGGGAAAGAAGATTCGAAACGTTAGAAATTCCAGATGAGCTCCGCGGCCACCCGCGAGGCCGTGTCGTCGCTCTTGGCTCCCAGAGCGGCCGTTACGTCTTCGATGACCTCACCCGGGAAGAAGAACGACACTTGACCCTTGACAAACATGTTCTTGTGCAGGGCCACCGTGAGCTCGTTATCCCATTCCGAACCGACATAACCGGATTTCACCCAGGTTTCGCCGTACGGGTAGACGAAGCTCTTGACCTTGATGTCTTCGTTCCACCAGAAATTATTCAGGTTGGTCCGGTAAATGATGAATTTCCTGGGCGCGGCCGTCAGTCCCACGCTCAGCATGGTCAAGCCCGGGTTGTCGCCGCGGCCGTTTCCGTAACCCGCAAAGTTCTGAAGGCCGCCGGTGAAGATAGGCGTCCCGTTGCCGTAGAATTCCGGCAGATATCCGTACAAAGCGGTACCCAAAACAAAGTTGGTGTCCCCGATGATGGTGTTTTCCCCGCCCCAGCGGTTGGAAAAGCGCTGGGCGTTTTCAATGCCGTTGTATCCATTCAGCTTGTCGTCGTTGGGATCGTCGTCGCCGGAAGTGTACATGACCCCGACGTGGGGCTTCACACTGAAGCCGACCCAATCTTTCAGTTCCAGGGCCACATCGGCCGCCAGAGCATAGGCGGAAATGTCATAGCTACTGTATTTGAGCTTTTGAACGTTGTCGGCCGAGCCGAACTGGTAGGCGCCTTCCAGGAACAGCTCCACAGGCCCGAAGTTGCCTACATAATAGGACGCCACATGGTGAGAATCCGTCTTGGGGCTTCCCCCGCTCACGGCGTATTTCGCGCCGTAGGCAAACGGGAAGTCCGGATCGGCGGGATCGGGAGGCGAGCCGTCCAACCCGAGGAGATCGTAGACTTTGGCCATGGAAATGCCCGTCGCACTGCGAGCCGCTCCCCAGGCCGCCGTGTAGAAGTCCCTCACGGGAATGGCGCGAATCCGATCGTAACCATAGAAGAATTTCACTTTGTGTTTGTCGTTGATCTTGTAATCGGCATAGGCGGCGATGAGATCGCGGTCGTCGTCGTTGGCGGCGAATTCATACTTGCCGATGGTGCCCGTGAGGCTGGTCTGGAAGTTGTTTTCCGCAAGCTTGAAATAGCCGATGCTGTAAGAAAGCTTGCCCGCTGTGCCGTCCAGCCAGAAGCCCGGGTTGTCGTCGGCGTAAACCATGGAGGCGCCGTCATAGTGGTCGAAGCCCCAGACATCCCATCCGGCATGGAACCGAGTTTCATAGGGCAGGGCGACGCTCACGTTCAGGCGTTCCAGACCGAAGTTGCTGCTGTCCCCCCGGCCGCCGCGGTTGTCCACCGTGTCCGTATCAATGGGACGGTCGTATTCCAGCGCGGCATAGAAGGACCATTTGCGGTCCTGCGGCATGGCATTGAAGTAAATCTTGTCTTCGTTTCGGATATAGCCGCCCCGCACGGTGCCGCTTTCGTTACTGTGGGTTTCAAACAGCGTCCCACTATATTTGCCGCCGAAGAAGCTCTTGTTCTGTAGGTTGTCGCTCATGCCGAAATCCCAATTGGATTCCGACGTGGGGATAAAACGCACCAAAGCCCCGAAGCTCATCATGATGTCTTTTTTGGTGGCCACGCTCACACTGCCCGGCCCCACAATGACTTCTTCCGTAATGTCCTTGGCACTTTGAGCGGATGCGCCGCATACCCCCGTCACGGCCGCCAGCGTTGCGCACAAGACGGCGATCGCGAGATTTTTCCAACTCATGAATTCCCCCCTCTCAATCCGTTCCACAACGCGAATGCGCTTCTCCATGTCAGCCCCAGGATGCCTCCGGTGCTCCACCGATGCGTCTGATTCATCCCCCCTTCCGTGCCGAGCATCACCCCTCCACAGAAAAACCGTAGCGCTTTCAATTTGTGAAAAGATCGGCAAACTTCGGCGAAGACCGGACACCGATCCACTCTAGGTAAAAACTTACGTTTACGTCAAGAAAGAAATGGTTTTGTTTTTCTGCCCGATATTTTATAAATTTTTCGATTTTCGACGGCGCACCCATTCGGGCACAGGTGACGGATGGTGGAGGACGATCGGCGGCCTTTTCGGGAACGCGTCCCTTTCGATGCGGAAGAAATCCTCGTGTTGGCGGAAGCCACCCGCATCGCCGAGGAGCTCATCAGCGATCATTACAAGATTTCCACATCTCAGTGGAAGCGCTACCGCTACGACATCCGATCCCTTAGGGACCTCCATGCGGAAGAAATCACCGATTACGCCTTCGCCCAAATCCGCCGTTACGCTTTTCCTCCTCATGACAAAGTCCTGGCCAGCCGGCCCGGCGACTATTTCAAGATTTGTCTGCAGGACCACGTCATCCGAAAAGCCCTCACCCGAGACGCGCACCTTTCTTTGCTCCCGCTGGCGACCTACATCCTGACCCACGAGCTTATCCATGTGGTGCGTTTTGCGCGCTTCCTCCAGCGCTTCGACGCCCCGGAAAAAGAAAGGGATGCAGAAGAAGCCAGAGTGCACCATGAAACCATCGAACTCCTCAAGCACCTCAAGATCCCCGGGATGGAAACCGTCCTGAGCGCCTTCGGCGCCTACCGGTTCATGGAAACCTTTGTCACGGAACGAGGGGACGGGCAGCTTTCCAATTGACGCTCTGGAAGGCATCCGGTAAATAAGGCTTCCTGTGGTCAGTCAAAGACGAGCCGGCCGTGGGGACCGGCTCAATTTTTCCCGAAGCTTCCCAAAGCCTTTGCCGATGGGCAAGGAGGTGTGTCTTTATGGCCCGACACAAGAAGATCGAACGCCGAAGAGAACTGGAACGACGACGCCGAAGACGGGAAAAGAGGAAAAAACTGCGAGCCAAGGGGCTTTTGCCTCCTGTCGATGCCGCACAGACCTGATAATCGAAAAGCGTTCCGAGGTTTTGTCTCGTGGGCCTGCAAGGGGGAACGGTCACTCTGACGCGCTTCTATCTGCCGGATCCTTCCGTCGCCGATTTCTGGTCCTTTGTCGATGAAAGCCTTCGGCAAGGGGCCTATCGCGATGCCACGGAAGGCGCTGAATCGCCGAAAGGATTTGCGTGCTGGGAAGACCTTTTTGATGCGTCTTTTCCCTTCTCCGGCTACCGCAAAGCCGAATACGTGGCCTTCCAATTTCGTTGGGATCAGCGGAAGATACCCACCTTGGTGCTCAGGCAATATGAACGCGAGGCCGTTCAGGCCTACAGGGCCGAACATGACGGCAAGTATCCTCCCCGGCATGAACGGCTGAAGATGCGCGAAGCCATCCAGAACCACCTCTTGGAGCGCGTTCTGCCGCAGCCGTCGGGCTGCGAGGTCGTGTGGTCGCCCGCCCAGCGTCGGCTCCTTGTGGGCACGGCAAGCTTGAAGATGCTCGAGGCCTTTCTGGAGCATTTCGAGCGCATCTTCAAACTGCATCCCGTCCCGCTCTACCATGCCCAATGGGCGATTTACGGCATCGCTCTGCCTCAACGCCTCAAAGACGTCCTCTCCGGTCTGATTTCCCTCAGATCCCCCCATGCCCTCCATGAAGGTCGATTTCTGGGTTACGAGTTCCTCACGTGGCTGTGGTTCTTCACGGAAACCCAAGGCGGGCGCATCACCTACAGGGAAAATGCGTCCGCGTCCATTGCCCTGGGAGAACGCGTGGTTTTGAGCCGGCAGGATGACGGCAAAGAGCGTGTCATTTGCACGACCCAAGCGGGCGCCCTGGATGAAGCCCGCACGGCGCTCCACCACGGCAAGATGGTGGAAGAGGCCCAGTGGGTTCTCACGGCTGGCGACAACGAATATGTGGTCGTTTTGGACCGCGACCTGTGGGCGCTCAAAGGCCTTAAAGTCCCCAAACAAGTTTCTCAGAGTGAAGAAGAGGATCCGGACGGCCGATTTCTGGAAAAAATGTTTTTCATCGATGACGTCCTGACCATTTTGGAGACGGCCTACCGGGAGTTTCTCAGCCTGCGTTTGACGTCCTCATGGTCTTCGGACGTCCTGCCTGCACTCAAGCACTGGATTCAGACCGGTCCACAAACGTCGCTTTCACCCCCGAACCCATGACCTGGCATGATGCGCTCCGGCTGGCCCAGGACGTTTTTTTGGCCCATCCTCTCAGTCTTGCGCTTGCCGCATTGGCTGTGACATCCCTCGTTTCCGTCCACCTGATTCGCAAACGCCTTCGTCGTCAGTGGAACTCCATGCTGGAAGAGGCTTCGGAAGAGCCTTTTGGCTTTCTTGAGGAGTCTTCTCTCGGTGAAAAGGACCAGGCCGTCCTGTCCTATCTTCGGGACTTGCGGCGGAAGGTGTGGTCCACGCCGGATGAAGAACTCACGCTGTCCTTTGACGCTTTCCTCACGCAAGCGCGAGACATTGTGCGCACCATCGCCTCCATCTACCACCCGGAAAGAGAAGAACCGCAATACCAGGCATCTCTGGAAGACCTTCTCGCCCTTTCCCGGCGCACGGCCTCTCGTTTGGAAAACATCGTCCGACGGGGTCCGTTCCGGCTCCTCTCCGGTCGACCCATCAGGCATTATCGAACGCTTTATCGGACGTACCGCAGGGTCAACGAGTCGGCTCTGGTGCGAACATTGAAAAACTACCGGTTTCTGTATCGAGCGGCGCGGCTGTTGTGGTCCATCAAGAATTGGAAAAACCCCTTGTACTGGGTCGGCAGGGAACTGTCTCGGGAAAGTCTCCAATGGCTCGTCCGGTGGTTTTCCATTGCCCTGATCAACCAAGTGGGCAAAGAAGCCATGAGGGTTTACGGCTCCAGAGCCTTCGGCGACGATGAGGAAAGGGACCTGGCGCTGGTATGCGTCAAACTTTACGCCCTGTGTACGTCCCAGGAGCCCTCACGGCGGGCTGAGTCTTTCCATGCGTGGGTAGAGTTCGTCTGCGACCTTCCCGTTTTGGATCCGGCGACAAAGATTCGGCTCTTGCGGCACGCGCTGCGGGCATCGCCCGACAGCACCGCCGCGGATGCGGCTTTACGCACCCGGCGGGGCCTCAGCTGGTATCGCAAAGGCCTCGAAAGGATCGGATTGCCTCATTCATAAAGAGAGTTCACAGGGGCAGCGCATGGTGTTAAAATTTGCGAACAAAACAGTCTGTGCGTCGGCCGGCCCGGCCGCTGGACGAGAGAAACAGGAACCACGGCGCCCGTGGTCGGCACGAAGGAGGAAACGTTGAGCCCTTTTTACAAGAACCTCGCCCTGTGGCTGGTCATCAGCCTCATGGTCATTTTGCTCTTCAACATGTTCAACCAGCCCCAAACGTCGCGGCTGGAGACGACCTACAGCCAATTTCTCGATGCCGTGCGCAAAGGGGAGGTGGCTCAGGTCACCATCCAAGGGGATCACATCCTGGGTGTCTACGTCAACGGCAGTCCGTTTCGCACCTATGTGCCTCAAGACCCTGATCTCATCCGGATCCTTCGAGAACGGGGGATTGAAATTCAGGCCAAGCCCAAAGAAGAATCCCCGTGGTACATGACGATCCTCATCAGTTGGTTTCCCATGCTGCTTCTGATCGGCGTGTGGATTTTTTTCATGCGCCAGATGCAGATGGGCGGGGGCAAGGCCATGAGTTTCGGCAAGAGTCGTGCCCGGCTCTTGAGCGAAGACGCCCGAAAGGTGACCTTTAAAGATGTGGCCGGGGTCGACGAAGCCAAGGAAGAACTCCAGGAAATCGTGGAGTTTCTTAAAGATCCCAAAAAATTCACGCGCCTTGGGGGACGTATCCCCAAGGGGGTCCTTTTGGTCGGCGCCCCAGGCACGGGGAAAACGTTGCTGGCCCGCGCCATCGCCGGGGAGGCCGGAGTGCCTTTTTTCAGCATCAGCGGGTCGGATTTTGTGGAAATGTTCGTCGGGGTCGGCGCTTCCCGCGTGCGGGACCTTTTCATGCAGGGGAAGAAATTTGCGCCCTGCATCATCTTCATTGACGAAATCGACGCGGTGGGGCGGCATCGCGGCGCCGGGCTCGGCGGCGGTCACGACGAGCGGGAACAAACGCTCAACCAGCTGCTTGTGGAAATGGACGGTTTTGAATCCAACGAAGGCGTCATTTTGATCTCCGCCACCAACCGGCCCGACGTCCTGGATCCGGCGCTCCTGAGGCCCGGTCGTTTCGACCGCCAGGTGGTGGTGCCGGTGCCCGACATCCGGGGCCGAGAAGGCATCCTGTCCGTGCACCTCAGGGGCAAACCTCTGGCCGACGACGTGGACGTGAAAACACTTGCCAAAGGCACGCCGGGCTTTTCCGGAGCCGACTTGGAAAATTTGGTGAACGAAGCCGCTCTGCTGGCCGCTCGGCACAACAAGGACAAGATCGAGATGGCCGACTTTGAGGAAGCCAAAGACAAAGTCATGATGGGCTTGGAACGCAAAAGCATGATCCTCAGTGAAGAGGAAAAAAGGACCACCGCCTATCACGAAGCGGGGCATGCCTTGGTGGCGCGGCTTTTGCCCGGCACGGACCCTGTGCACAATGTGACCATCATCCCCAGAGGGCGCGCCCTCGGCCTCACCCAACAACTGCCCCAGGATGAAAGGCACACATACCCCAAAGAGTATCTGCTCAACAATATCGCCATCCTCATGGGCGGGCGGGCCGCGGAAGAGATCGTCTTCGGCCATCAGACCACGGGGGCTTCCAACGACATCGAAAGGGCGACCCAGCTGGCTCGGCGCATGGTATGCGAGTGGGGCATGAGCGAACGCATGGGACCGCTCAGTTTCGGGAAGATGGACGACCAAGTGTTCCTGGGACGGGAAATCGTTCAGCACCACCGGGATTACAGTGAACAGACGGCCATCCAAATCGATGAGGAAGTGCGCCGCATCGTGGAAGAAAACTACCGAAAGGCCAAGGAGATCTTGGAAAATCATCGGGAGATCTTGGAGGCCGTGGCCGGGGCCTTGTTGGAAAAGGAAACCTTGGAAAATCAAGATATCGAACGCCTCATCGCCAACCTTCGGCCAGACCTGGCCCGAGTCCGCGCCGTGGAGGAACGGCCCCCTGCGAGTCGCGCACGCCCCGACGGTGATGGGTCGTCCAGTGCCGCAGAGGCAAGCCATGGGTCGGGGGCGCCATCCCGGGAACGAGAAAGTTCCTCAGCAGCTTCGGAAAACGGGCTGGAGGAACAGGCTCCCCAAGAACCCGACGTGAACGCTTCAGGAGCGGGCACCAAATGAACGTCAGGCCTCGACCCCTTTTCCGCCTCAAGTTGCGATCCCAGGAGTGGAGCCTCGGGCACCGGACTTTGCTCATGGGGATCGTCAACGTGACGCCCGATTCTTTCTCCGACGGCGGCAAATGGGCAACGCGGGAGGCCGCCGTCACCCACGCCATGGCTTTGGCTCAAGCCGGTGCCGATATTCTGGATATCGGGGGAGAATCCACGCGACCCTTTTCCGATCCCGTCCCTTTGGAAGAGGAGCTTCGCCGCGTCCTTCCCGTCATTGAAGAAATTCGGTCCCGCACCGATATCCCCATTTCCATCGATACGACGAAAGCCGAAGTGGCCTATCGAGCTCTGCAGGCCGGTGCCGATATCCTTAACGATGTGAGCGCGCTGCGTTTCGATCCGGAAATGGGCGCCGTCGCTGCCCAAGCGGGGGTTCCGGTGATTCTCATGCACATGCTGGGCACTCCCAAAACCATGCAGGAGTCCCCTCGCTATACGGCGCTCTTTTCCGAGATCATCCGCTTTTTGGAGGAGCGCATCGAGGCGGCCGTCGCGGCGGGCGTCGATCGGCACCAAATCCTCGTGGATCCTGGAATCGGCTTCGGTAAAACGGTCACCCACAACGTGCGCCTCATCCGGGACCTGGATGCTCTCGCCGTGCTGGAACGGCCCATTGTGCTCGGCGCGTCCCGAAAACGCTTCATCGGCACCATCTTGGACGCCTCCCCGGACAATCGCGAAATCGGCACCGCGGTTGTGAACGCCTTCGGTGTCGCGGCGGGGGCACATATTCTCAGGGTGCACGATGTCCACGTGCACCGACAGGCGGCCCTCATGGCCGATGCCCTCAGAAACGGTTTCTGGCCTGAAGACTCCTCAAATTAAAATCCCCTCGGAGCACACCATGGAAAAGCTTTTCGGCACGGACGGCATTCGCGGCATCGCCAATCAGTTCCCCATGACCACGGATATCGCCATGAAGGTGGGGCTGGGAGCGGCTCACCTCTTCAAGAGCCGGCACCGAAGGCCCAAGATCGTCATCGGCAAGGATACGCGTCTTTCCGGCTACATGATTGAAAACGCCATGACGGCGGGCATTTGCGCCATGGGGGTGGACGTTCTCCTCCTGGGGCCCCTGCCCACCCCGGGAATTGCTTTCATCACGGCGAGCATGCGGGCCGATGCGGGAATCGTCATTTCCGCCTCCCATAATCCTTATGAATACAACGGGATCAAAATCTTCGCCAGCACGGGGTTCAAACTGCCCGACGATGTGGAAGCCGAAATCGAAAGACTCGTCCTCACAGGCGAGGTGGAATCGCTGCCTCGGCCTCCGGTGGGGGAAATCGGCAGAGCCAAAAGGATCGACGACGCCCAGGGACGATACATCGTTTACCTCAAAAACACCTTCCCGCGGCATCTTACCCTGGAAGGCATGCGCATCGTCCTCGACTGCGCCCACGGAGCCGCTTACAGGGTGGCTCCCTCGGTCTTTGAAGAACTGGGGGCCCAAGTCATCCTCATCGGCGATCGTCCCAACGGGAAAAACATCAACGATCAGTGCGGCTCGTTACATCCTGAAAACATGGCGCGCATGGTGCGGGAACACGACGCTCAGCTGGGCATCGCTTTCGACGGGGACGCGGATCGCGTCATCCTCGCCGACGAAAAGGGGGAAGTGCTTGACGGGGATCAGGTGATGGCCATCTGCGCCAAGCATCTCGACCAAAAAGGAAAACTTCGCAAACGCACGGTCGCGGCGACCGTGATGAGCAACATGGGGCTCGAAGTGGCCTTGCGCGATATGGGCATCACTCTCATCCGAACGGCCGTAGGAGACCGTTACGTCGTGGAACGCATGCTTCAGGACCAGCTCAACCTCGGCGGGGAACAGTCCGGGCACATCGTTTTCATGGATCACAGCACCACGGGGGACGGGATTCTTTCGGCCCTTCAGGTCCTTTCCGTCATGCTCGAAACGCAAAAACCGCTTTCTGAACTCAAAACGGTCATGGAAAGGTATCCCCAGACGCTCAAAAACGTGCGGGTGGCCGAAAAGGCCGATATTGCACAGGTCCCGGAGATTATGGCCCGGGTGGCCCAGGTTGAGAAGCTCCTGGGCCGTCACGGACGATGCCTCATCCGCCCGTCGGGCACAGAACCGGTCATCCGCGTCATGATCGAAGGCAAAGACGAGAAGCTCATTCACGAATTGGCGGATGACCTGGCAGAACTCATTCACAAACACTTCAATCACTCGTAGAATCTCACCCGGCCCCGCAGGAGAAGACACCCCGATGCTTCTGGTCATGGATGTGGGGAACACCAACACGGTGCTCGGCCTCTACGACGGCGACGATTTGGTGCACGATTGGCGCATTCGCACCGAAGTGCACATGACCGTGGACGAATACGGGATTTTGCTGAAAAATCTTCTGGAAACCAGAAACTTACCCCTCCGTGTCGTCACCGACGTGATCGTCTCCAGCGTCGTGCCTCCGGTGCTGAATCATATCGAAGGTTTTTGCCGCAAGTATTTCAACACCGAACCCCTTGTGGTGGGCCCGGGCATTCGAACCGGCATGCCCATTCTCTATGACAACCCCAAGGAAGTGGGGGCCGACCGGATTGTCAACGCCGTTGCCGCTTATGAGGCCTTTCAGACGGCCGTCATCGTCGTGGATTTCGGCACCGCCACGACCTTCGATTACGTCTCCGAACGAGGGGAATACATGGGCGGGGTCATCTGCCCCGGAATCCTGATCTCTTGCGAAGCGTTGTTTCAAAAGGCCTCCAAACTGCCCCGCGTGGAAATCTTCGCCAAACCCAAATCCATTCTGGCCAAAAACACCATCGCCTCCATGAACGCGGGCATTGTCTACGGCTATGCGGGACTCGTGGAAGGCATCATCGCTCGCATGAAGCGCGAAATCCAAAAACCCTTGAAGGTGGTCGCCACAGGAGGGTTGGCGCCGCTCATCGCCAGCGAATGCCCCGCCATAGAAATGGTTGACGATTTCTTGACCCTGAAAGGATTGAAAATCCTCTTCGAGAGGAACCACCGTTGACCATGCGTGCGCTGCGCTTCCGTCGCGATTCAACCGCGCCTCTCCGTACGGCGCAGCGCCTGCACCCGGGCATGACCATTGCCTTGGTCGCCCCGGCGGGCACTTTTCCCGAGGCAGCGGTGCCTCGGGTGAGCGCGTGCCTGAACGAGCTCGGTTATCAGGTCCGCGTCGGGCGACACGTCTTTCGCCAGTTCCGATATCTGGCAGGGGAGGACTTCCTTCGAGCGGAAGACCTATGGGAAGCTCTCGAGGATCCGCATATCCATGCCGTTTTTTGCCTCCGAGGTGGCTACGGCTCCAGTCGTCTTCTTCCCCGCCTTCCCTTCGCCGATATGAAAGGCCCGTGCAAGATTTTCCTCGGATACAGCGATGTGACGTTCCTGCATGCGGCGTTGGGCGCTTCGGCCGGGTGGGTCACCTTTCATGGGCCGAACGCCGTGGAATGGTTCGACCATCCCGGCGACTGTCGGGAAACTTTGGCTTTTCTGGAGGGCCGAAAGGCTTTTTCCTGGCCGCTCGAAAAAAAACAGATTCTTCACGAGGGGCGGGTTTCGGGGCGACTGGTAGGCGGAAACCTCACCTGCCTGACCCACCTTCTGGGAACGCCTTTCGCCCCGGACTTCCAAGGGAAACTCCTTTTTCTGGAAGACAAGAACGAGGCGTTGTATCGTATCGACCGCATGCTCATGCATCTCGCCCTGGCCGGGGTTTTCGAGGCGGTCAAAGGGGTGGTGTGTGGCTCTTTCGTCGGCTGCGGCGATCCCGACGCCATCCGCGCCCTCTTCAGGGAACACGTCCTTCCCTTTGGCATCCCTATGGTCATGGACCTACCTTTCGGACATGATCGTTGGAACCACGTGCTGCCTCTCGGCGTCACGTATCGACTGGATACGGCGGCGCGAAGCCTCCGCGCGGAGGAAGCTGTTTTCAGCGAGCCATGAAAACCCTGGAACGCGTCGTCTCCCCCCTGTTTCAATCGGCCATCTCCGATGGGCTATTCTCCGGAGCCTGCCTGCTGGTCGGGGTAGGCCGTCTCCAAGTCTTCTCGGGCTCTTGGGGCGTCACATCCTTTCGGCCCGAGGCGGAGCCTGTCAGCCCCCGGTCTCTTTTCGATCTGGCCTCCCTCACCAAACCCATCGCCACTGCCACTCTTTTCATGATTTTCGTGTCCCAAGGTCGCATCCATCTCCACGACCCCTTGAGCCGGTTTTTCCCACAACACCTGGTGCCTGACGACAAACGCACGGTCACGGTGGCCCACCTTCTTGCCCACCGATCGGGACTGCCCGACTACCGCCCGTATTTTCGACAACTGATTCGGGTGGCCCCAGAGCGCCGAAAAGAGATCCTTATGGGATGGATCCTCCGGGAACCCTTAGTGCATCAGCCGGGCGCCGTGAGACTCTACAGCGACCTGGGCTACATCCTTTTGGGGTGGATCCTGGAAGAGATCTCCGGCATGCCCTTGGACCGGCTGTTTGCCGAGCAGTTCCCGCATCCCGAGAAACCGTGGCGTCTCGCATACCGGAGGCTCGTAGCATCGGCCGAAACGGAAAGCCCGATCTGGGGTGCTCCTTGGGCCCTCGAAACTCAAAGGGAATGCGTTGCCACGGAACAATGCCCCTGGCGGCAACGCCTGCTGCAGGGGGAAGTGCACGATGAGAACGCCTTTTCTCTCCAAGGCGTCGCCGGCCATGCAGGCCTTTTCGGCTGCATCGAAGAGCTGTGGCGGTGGGCGCGATGCCTTCTTGAGCTTTATCGAGGCGGACACTGCGAGCGCCTTGCGGCCGTGACACCGGAAACAGCCCGAGTTTTCATGGAAGGCGAAGAATCCCAAAGAAGGTCGCTTGCCGACCGATGGAGCCTAGGCTTCGACCGCCCCAGCACCCAGGGATCCAGCGCAGGGCGCTTTTTTTCTCCAAACACCGTCGGCCATCTAGGATTCACCGGCACGTCCTTCTGGATGGATCTCGATCGGGAAATCGCGATCATCCTTTTGACCAACCGCGTCCATCCGCGCCGCGACGACGATCGCATCCGCGAGTTTCGACCGTTGGTGCACGATAAGGTCATGGAAGTGGTGCTCTCCTCACCATACCCATTTTCAGGTTCCCACAAGGGAGGTTTTCGATGACGGCCACCGCATCGGCAGAGGCCGGCCGCCTACACCTGCTCTATTTTATGGGCATCAGCGGCATTGCCATGGGGACCCTCGCATGCATGCTGAAAGACGAAGGCTACGAGGTCGTGGGCTCGGACACGAATGTCTATCCGCCCATGAGCACTTTTCTTGAGGAAAAAGCCATTCCCGTGCTGGCCGGCTGGAATCCCCGGAACCTCGAGGAGACGCGCCCTGAAGCCGTGATTGTGGGAAACGTCATCCGCAGAGACAACCCGGAGGTGGTTCAGGCCCAGGCCCTCGACGTGCCGTTGCTCTCCATGCCTCAGGCCTTGGATCGCTTTTTTCTGCACAGCCGCAAAAGCCTTGTCGTGTGCGGCACCCACGGGAAAACCACAACCACCGGGCTTCTGGGATGGCTTCTGGAATCGGTCGGCCTCGACCCGACCGTTTTTGTGGGTGGGTTTGTCAAAGGATGGGGCCGAAGCTATCGCGTCGGCCGAGGGCCCCACATGGTGGCGGAAGGCGATGAGTACGATACGGCATTTTTCGACAAGCAGCCAAAGTTTCTCCGCTACAAGCCGTGGATCGCTGTGGTCACAAGCATTGAATTCGATCACGCGGACATTTACCGGGACGTGGAACACGTCACCGACGCCTTTCGCGCTTTGAGCCGAACGATTCCTGAAGACGGCTTTTTGGTGATTCACGGGGATGACCCGCGATGCCTGGAAATCGCCCGATCGTGCCCCGGAACGGTCGTCCCATACGGAACGAGCGGCCGATGCTTGTGGCGCCTGGAGGATACCGACGTTGTGGGGGGAATGACCCACTTCCGGCTGGTCTCCCCGGACGGCGCATCCCATTCTTTTTCTTCACCCCTACCGGGTCGGCACAATGCCCTAAACGCCGTCGCCGCCGTGGTCGTCTGTCGCCTCCTGGGTCTGCCCATGGAAACGCTCCGATCCCCTTTGGCCGGCTTCAGCGGCATGAAGAGACGGCAAGAAGTCATCCATCAGGATGACGGAATTCTCGTTCTGGACGACTTCGCGCACCATCCCACCGCCGTGCGCGAGACCCTCAAGGCCATCAGAACATTTCATCCGAGCCGACGCCTGTTGGCGGTTTTCGAACCGCGGACCAACTCCAGCCGACGCCGCTTCTTCCAGCGGGAATATGGGCACGTCTTCCGTGACGCCGATTGGGTCGGCATCAAAGAGCCCGCCGGATTTCACGCCATTCCTCTTGAAGAACGACTCGATACGGTGCAATTGGTTCAGGACATCCAAGGCCAAGGAATCCCCGCCCGCTTGTTTCGTGAGGCGGAGCCTGTGGTGCCGGCCCTTGTGCAGGAGTTGCGGCACGGGGACGTGATCGTCCTCATGAGTAACGGCAGCATGGACGGGGTGCCCACGGCGTTGTGCGAAGCACTGAGGGGCCGTCGGCCCGGAAAGTTCCCGGTTTGACGAGGCCTTCAAGGAGGGAACCATGAGTGCACGAAATCCGGGTCGGATTTTGCTCCACGCTTGCTGCGGCCCATGTCTCCTTTACCCTCTGGACGTGCTGGCTGCAGAGGGGTGGAAGATCCATGGGTTTTTTTACAACCCGCACATCCAGCCGTATCAGGAGTGGCAGAGGCGCTTCGAGACGGCCCAAAAGGTGGCTGCCGCCGCCGGTGTTCCGATGATTGTTCGAAACGATTACGAACTGGAGGAGTTTTTCAGGGAAGTGGCTTTTCGAGAAAGCCGCCGATGTCTCTATTGCTATGCAAGGCGAATCGAAGCGGCCGCGCGACTTGCCAAAAAAAGCGGATTCGACGCTTTTACCACCACTCTTCTTTACAGCAAGCGGCAGAACCACGACATGATTCGACAAATTGCTCAGGAAGCGGCGTCGACTTTTTCCATCCCTTTCTATGACCGAGATTTCCGAGAGGGATGGAGGTACGGCCAAAAAAAAGCCGAAGCCATGGGGCTTTATCGGCAGCAATACTGCGGCTGCGTGTACAGCGAGCGAGACCGATTTTTCCCCAGAAAAAAGGCGGATTTTTCCCGTGCTGCGGAGAGCCTTCAGGGGCCCACGGTATCTCAGGCCCATGGAGGCGCATCCTGAAGGTTCCCGAGGCCCGGTGCGGGCCGAGGGGCGCCGTGCTCCCCGGCCCGGAGACGGCGCTACGTGTAGGCGTAGACTTCAACCTTGGACGGAGCCCTTAGGAGCGCGTCGATTTCCTTTTGCAACCTTTCGCGCTCCGGATTTCTTTCCCAGGCTTTCCAGTCGTCCAAGCTGGTCCATGTGCTGATGACGAGGAATTTTTGCGGGTTGTTGACGGCGCGCAAGGTCTCCCCGGAAATGTAACCTCCGGTTTGCATCGCCTTGGCTCGCAGTTCGACAAGCTTTTGTTGGAGTCGCAGCTCATTTTCGGGGTCCACAATCCGTTCGATGATCACTCGAATGGCCATCTTCTCTCCCCCTTTTTCTCTTGGAGACACAGCGCCGGTTCACAGGTGTTGATTTTTTTTAGCATGCCGCGGGACCACTGACAATGATCGGGGAGCATCATATGGCGGAGCCCTCCGACACCGTCAAACACTATGTCCAGGAAAATTATCGGCGTCTCTATCGGAACGGAACCCGTCGGGATATGCCGATTGTTCAAGGCAAAGAGCTGGCTTGCCGGCTCGGGTACGATCCCCGCATCGCCGAGATGGTGCCGGAGGCGTTGTGGACCCGATTTTTTCCCTGCGGTCACCCGCTGCGTTGGGTTCCTATGGATATGCCCCCAGGTTTTTGTCTCTTGAACTTGGGGGCGGGAGTGGGACTCGATATGTTCTTCCTTGCCCAGGGAGGAACCATGCACGAAGGGTGTCTGATCAACGTGGATATCTCCCTGGAGGCCCTTTCCCTCGGAAAAACTCTTCAAGTCTCCCCATGCAACGGTCATAAACGGAAAAGCACCCGAATCTACTGGATGCAGGCCGATGCGGAACAGCTTCCCGTGCGTCACGAGACCGTCGATCTTGTGCTCATGAACGGGGTTTTTAACCTCTTCGAGACGAAAGAAAATCTCTTGGCCGAAGTCCATCGGGTTTTGAAAAAGACGGGAATCCTCTTGATTTGCGACCTGGTCCGGACCGGCCCAATCCCCCCCGAGTGGGGCTCCGCACCGGAAGGCTGGCTGTGGTGCGTCAACGGGTCTCTTGAAGAGGGGGATCTTCGACGGCTTTTGGAACGTGCCGGTTTTGCGCAGGTGGAAATTTTGAGCAGAAACTGTGAGGCGGATCCCTTCTGGAGCGAAGTGGTCCGCGCCCGCAAAATGAGCTTCTCACAGGGCTATTCTTCCGGCACCATCTGAATGGCGCGCGTCGGGCATTCTTCGGCGCAAATGCCGCATCCCTTGCAGTACTCGTAATTGATTTCCACCGGAATCGTCCTGCTCACGACCCCTTCCGGGCAGTAAAGCCAGCACAGAAAACACGACGGTTTCTGATTTTTGGTCGGTGTACATTTTTCGGGGTCTATGACAGGCCTTTCAGAGCGCCAGTCGCCGGTGCGCCCTCCCTCTCCTTCACAGGCCGAGGAATGGGCGTAAGTAAAAGGGTCTTTGCGAGGTTCCACCATGGGGTTCCATCCTTTTCGAGAATTCAACCGTCTCGCCGACGATCTCTCAAGCGCATTCCAAACGGCACTCGCCCAGAATGGCCGTTCGTTCAAAGGCCAGGCGCGCCCCCTGCCGATTTCTCTCCAGGGCGTCGCCCTTGAAGTGGTGCGCCAAAGCTCTCTCAAGACTTTCCAGGCTCACCAACCCTGAAGCCTTGGCGAACCCACCGAGAATGGCCGTGTTGGAGATCACAGCCCCCGAGACGATCAACCCCGCCTCTTTGGCACAGGCGCTGGCGTTGGTCGTCGCCACCGTAAACGGTTCTTGAAACCGAAAATCCTCCGGGCTCTTGGCCGAGTTGATCAGCACAAGCCCGTCGGGTTGCAGGCCGGCCGCCACATCCACAACCTCCAGAAGGGTTTCGTCCAGGACCACGACGATGTCCGGCTGAACCACCAAAGAATAGGTGCGAATGGGTTTCCAAGAAAACCGATTGGTGGCGATCACCGGCGCCCCTCTGCGTTCCGCGCCGAAAAAGGGGGCCGCCGTAACCCCCTGATAGCCTTCCTCAAAGGCCGCTTCGGCAAGGATCATGGCGGCCGTCACGGCGCCCTGACCTCCTCGACCGTGCCACCGAACCTGGATGTACTTCCTTTTTGTCATGCGACAACCCTCGACGTCGAGTTTCCGGAGAGCTCCTCGCGATTCCGCTCATGAATGACGCGTTCTCTTACCTTCTTTCGGCCCTCAGGTCAACGGCCCAAAGAGTCTTCCCATGCGCTTGATCCTTGTCAGGAGGTCCTGGCTTTTTGTAATGGAAAGCGCGGAGATCTAACCCAGAGGAGGCGAAAACGATGCACATGCGGCCGGAACCTGTAGAAACCATGGCGCTTCCCAACAACCTCGAGCTCAGAATCTACGACCGATCCAAGAAACTTGCCGGAGATCGGTGGTACGTGGAAGTCATGATGGAAATCCCCGTGACCTTAAACCCTGAGATCCTCGAAAAGCTCACCCCCGATCGGTCCCTTGCGGAGGAGTTCGCCCAGGAAAAAGGGAACCCTTTCCCTTACCGATACAGCAAGGCACGCCATTTCATCGACGAAAAGGAAAAAGACAAGATTTTTCAGGAGATGAAGGAGGACTTCCTGAAAACCAATTGGAATTATCTCAGCAGCCCCCGTTTCGCCCTTTTGGCCGTGACCAAAGCCTTCAAAGAATGGGAAGAAAGGCGGCGCTGGCGTTTATGAAAAGGCCCCAACGCATGGGCTGGGGCCCTGGATGCCCTTGGAGTCTTCTAAGGACGGACTTCCACACGGGTACCCCGATCGGCAATTTGGTAGAGCTCCGCCATGTCGCTGTCGTACAGGGCGACGCACCCGTCCGTCCAATCCCCGTAGGCCCCGCCCCCGTGGATATAGATTTGCCCTCCGAGGGGCGTGTCCCACGGCGGCTGAAGGAGTCGATCCAAGGCTAAGATGATGTCCCGATATTGGGTCGGGGAGATCAGCCCTGCTGAAAAGGCTTGTTCGGCATGCCTTCGGCTCGGATAGGATAATGCCAGGGCCTTGAAAAATCGGCTTCGCGGGTTCTTGAAGCAGACAAAAAAATTCCCTTCCGGGGTCCGGCCGTCCCCTTCGTATTTCTTGTCGCCTTTGGGGTTCTTGCCCAAACCGACCGGATAATTTCGGACCAACACGTCCCCGTCCATGACGTAAAGGCGCCTTTTGTCTTTGTAGATGTAAAGTTCAGGGGAAAGCACCAGCTCGGTCGGCCGGAGGTAATCGATGCGGACGGGTTTCAGATCTCCAAAAGGCTTGTAGGCTTCCGCGGCCGCTTTGTCCGTTCCTTGCTTGCTCTTGTCTTGTAACTGCCCTTGGGGGGACGGCCCCTGCATCGTACACCCGGCCGCCGCCAAAACCATCCAGACGAGGAGCACTCCCCCCAAAAAACGCGCCACGGAAAAACGGCACACCCCGATACCCAGAGATCGCGTCTTTTCTCGACCCATAGTCCCCTTCAGTTTCGCTATTGCCTCTAGGATCCCGCTCGAACCGTGCCTTTCGAAATGTCCACGATCTGTGGATTGATGAAAATCAACAGTTCATTTTTGTCCCGTCGTGAACTGTTGGACTTGAACAGATGCCCCAAAACGGGCACCTTGTGGACGCCCGGTGTCCGGCTTTGCGACTCCGATTCGTTTTCTTCGATAATCCCGCCGATGACGACCGTGGCCCCATCGTCAACGAGGAGCTCCGTATCCACTTTGCGGCTGTCGATGGCCGGCGGTTGCCCTGGGATGACTTGGGTATAGTTGGGTGCTTCTTTCTTTGCCTGGATTTGCAGCCGCACCCGTCCATCGGGTGTGACATGCGGCGTCACCTGAAGTTCCAAGGTCGCATCTTTGAACACCGTGGAAATGCCGTCCTCACTTTGCGCCTGATAAGGGATCTGCGTCCCCTGGGAGATGGTCGCTTTCACATGGTTCATGGTCAAAACGCGGGGTGCGGAAATGATTTTCCCCCGTCCCGCCTGCTCTGCGGCAAGCAACCGCAAGTCCAAATTCCACAGGGTCGTGCCCACAAGCTTTCCCACACTGAGGGTTGCACTGGACGTGGCCGCCACAGGGTGATTTACGGCGTAGTTCGTATTCACCTGGTGGTCGGTGGTCTTGGTCAAGTTAAAGCCCCACTGCACGCCCAAGTCTCTGGATTCCGTCGTGTTGAGCTGCACAATCCGCGCTTCTATAAGCACCTGCTCGGTGGCTTTGTCAAGACGCCCGATGATGCCCTTCGCCGCGCCGATCCGGGCCGGATAATCGGTATAGAGGATCATTCCCGTGCGCTGATCCACGCTGATCTTGCCGTCGGCACTCTTGATCTCCGCGATCTTCGCCGCAATTTCCCCGGGATCGGCGTAATTGATCTGCAGGTAAGCCGTGTCCAGTTCGCCCGAGTCTTTCTTGGCGCGCAAAAGCTGCTGCTCCATCTTCATGCGCTCTTCGCGCTCTTTCATTTCCTGGCGCAGCTTATCCTCTTTGGCGATGCGGATGACCCCGCCGACTTCCTCTCTGCCGAGCCGGTTCATCATGAGGACCATATCCAGTACCTGATCCCACGGGATATTTTCCACCTTGAGGGTCACTTTGCCGCTCACATCCGGCTCCACCACCATGTTGACGCCGCTCACGTCAGCAAGGAGCCGCAGCACGTTGGTCAAGTCGGCGTCCTGGAGGTCCAAACTGATGGGCTTCCCTTGGTACGCCTTGACAGGAGCGGCGGATTCCGCCGCGGGTTTCGCCGCCACAGGGGCCCCGAAACGGGTGGTCTCTTCAACAACTCGGTCTTGGCGGTTCCCCTCACCGACACTCGGGCCGCCGCGCGACAGTGTTTGCTCCTGCGCTTTCTGTGGATACACACGGACCACCAATCGCTCGTCTTCCACGGCGCTTTCCAATCGGTCCACATTTCCGGCAAGCTGTCCCGAGACCGTCAAAACGCCGGCGTCGGAGGAAACCTTCAAAGAACCCAGTCGCTTGGATCCCGTCGGGACGGATCCCGACCCAAGACGTGTCGTGATGCCCTCCAAAACGATTTGAAAGCCTCGATTCCCTTGCCGCACGGCGCGATAGCGGGTCGGCGGTCTGTCGGTCGCCACAGAGACCTCGATGCGATCCGGGAAGTCTTTGGCTTGGACGCCGAAAACCTTCACGGCGTCCTGAGGCGGCGATGTCCCAGCCCCAAAGGCGGCCGGTGCAGAGCTCGTCGCTGAGCTGGATTGAGCCAAAGCCCAGCCCGCCAGGAATACGGCGCACAAAACGCTCGTTACGGCTCCTCTGATGAGACGATGAAAGAAGTTCCGGCGTGTCATCATATTCCGTCCTGTCTGTGGTGTCTCCAGCCCGTCCGTTCAGCCCTATCCCCACGGAAGAATCGGTAACGCCCTGGTTCTTTTGGGATCACTTCTTCTTGGGTTCGGGTTTTTTCCTCTCGTGCTCTTCCAAAAACCTGAAGGTGGATAAGTTGCAGGATACCTGCATGGAGGAATCACTCCGCCGCTTGAGCGCCATGCTCTCCACCTGGATGATGCGATCCAGCCGGCTGATCTTATCAAGAAAAAGCCCCAATTGGTGATAACGCCCCACAAGATCTAGTCGCACGGGGATCGTCGCATGAAATTCATGGGCAGTTTCCGGCATGGGTTGAAACAGGAGATTTTCCAATCCCTCCTGAGCGCCGATTTGAGACACCGTCTCCAACAGCGCGGGAATTTCTCTCTGGTCAGGCAGCAGCCTCAACATGGCCGTAAACTCTTCCTGGGATTTTTGTACCTCCTGAGCCAGTTTCTCAGATTCCGCGGCGTATTTTTTCAAAGTGGCGATTCGGGTTTCTTCGTTCTGAATGCTGGTGCGAAGCTGTCGGATGCGTGTCTTCTGGGGGTCATACTTGAAATAATAAAACGCCGCGGCCAGAGCCAAAACGGTAAGAACGAGAATCAGCACCCTTTGCGCCAATGGCAGGTCGTCAATCCTCGCCTCGATGGCTTCTAGGGGCAGGGAAACTTTCTTCATGCGTGCCTCCGGGCGTCAGCCTTGAGGTTTTTCCTGAGGCGCCGGCTTCGGTGGCATCTTTTCTGATGAAACGGCATCCCCTTGGCCCTGGTCCTTCTGCGCCAATGTCGCCTTGACCTGGGAATAGGGAACCATGGACCACGTCAACCGGTATTCCCTGAGCTTGCGTTCTCCCATGGATGTTTGTTTGGAATGGGCCAACACGACGCTACCCCGCACCACAAAGGGGGACTGTTCCAAGTTCCTCATGAATTCCGCCACACTTTCGTTACTAAGAGCGATGCCGCTCACATCCACTTTGTTGTCGGTCACGGTGACCGATTCGAACCATAGCTTTTCCGGTGGCACCCAAAGACTGAGCAGGGCCAAAACACGGGCCATCTTGTCCCGGTCCCTTTCCAGCCCCCGGATAATGTCCTTCTTCTTTTCAATGGTTTCCTTCTGCGCTTTCAGCTCCTGAAGGATTTTTTCGTATTTGGCGTACTTCGCGGCTTCCGTCTTCAGTTCCGATTCCCGCCGCTGCAGTCTTTCTATTTCCCTGGTCTGGCCGATCCAGACGAAAGCCATCGCTCCCACCGTCAGGACGACACCGGCGGCGAACACGGCAAGGTAGCGTCGCGCTGTGCTTCGAATCGGCTTCGTTTCCGCAGGCAACAGGTTGATGCGGATCATTTGTCCCCTGCTCTCCTGAGTGCGAGTCCAAGGCCGATGGTCATCTGGTGACCGATCTGTTCCAGGTAAGCCGGATCGAATCGCCCCGCATCTACCTCTACGTGCTGCAGGGGATTGCACACCTCGGTCGGAATGCCCAGTTCGGCCTCCAGAAATTTGCCCAACCCTGGGAGCTTCGCCGACCCGCCGCTGAGAAAAATCTTATGGAGTTTGGCTTCGGGGAAGTGGCTGAAGAAAAAGTCCAAAGCTCTTCTGACATCCGTTCCCCATTCGGCCAAGGTTTCGACGAAAGCTTTTTCCAGTAGAACCCGATCGACGTTCTCCGACCCGAGTCCCAATTTGATCCTTTCGGCGTTTTCCATGGAGGTCTGAAATTCCGTGGCAATGCGGTGGGTGATGCTGTGCCCGCCGAAAGTCAGATCCCTCGTGAAAAGGGGGCGGCCGGCCTGAACGATGGTCATCGTTGTTTTGGAGGCGCCGATGTCCATTAAGACAATGTTTTCTTCAGGGAAAACGCCGTAGGTCGCCTCAAAGGCGTTGCTCAAAGCGAAGTAATCCACATCCACGACCACGGGGTCGAAACCCGCCGTGCGAAGCATGCCCACGTAAGCGGAAACCGCCTCTTTTTTGGCCGCCACAATAAGCACGTCCATGAATTTCGCCCGACTTTTGGACACGTCCAAAATCTCGTAGTCCACGTTCACTTCGTCCAGCTGATACGGCACGTATTGGGCGATTTCTTGACGAAGACGGGCGCTCAGTTCCTGCTCCGCCATGGTGGGCATCTCGATTTTCTTGATCATGACCTCGAAGCCGGAAACGGAGGCGGCAATGGGACCCGGCTTGATTTTTAAGTTTTTCGAAAGCTTCCGAAGAACATCCGCCACCAGGTCGGGCTTGGCAATGCGCCCGTCGGAAACGGCCTCGTAAGGAAGCAAGGCCATGCCCAAATTTTCCAACCTGTAACGGGACTTGCCCTCGGTCAGTTGCACCATTTTGACGGCATACGACCCGACATCGACGCCGACCAATTCTTTACGCTTTCGGAACATGCGCCCTGCGGCTCCCTGTGCACTTTGGCGTTGACACTCACCTCTTTTTGTTATTTACATCAAGCCCTTCCAACACACAAACTGAAACGGTCTCTCTAAGAATAATCGGCATCATCGGAGGCGACGTTGAGTGTTTTTTCGAAACAGGAATCGGTCAAGGTTCAGAAAAAAAGTGCCGTTCGCGAGTATTCGGAAGCCATCCTGATCGCGGTCCTCTTAGCCCTTTTTATCCGCGCCTTTATCGTGCAGGCATTCAAAATCCCCTCGGGGTCCATGATGACCACCCTGCTTATCGGGGATCACATCCTTGTGAGCAAGTTTCGATACGGCATCAAGCTGCCTGTCGTCGACAAAGAAATCATCCACTGGGACCAGCCCCAAAGAGGGGACATTATCGTTTTTAAGTACCCGCAGGACCCTTCCAAAGACTTCATCAAGCGCGTCATCGGTGTTCCCGGGGATACTCTATCCATAAAGGACAAAACGGTTTTTATCAACGGAAAACCCCTCGATGAACCGTATGTTCGGTTCACGGATCCAAGGATTTTGCCGGCGGCCGTCAGCCCCCGGGACAATTTGGGCCCTGTGGTGGTTCCCGAGCACCGGTTCTTTGTCATGGGGGACAACCGGGATGAAAGTTATGATAGCCGCTTTTGGAGCTTCGTGGATGCATCGGCCCTGAGGGGGAAAGCCTTCATCATCTATTGGTCGTGGAACAAGGACGGGGAACTCTCGGTGGACCCGAATCGGTTTTACGTGCGATGGAATCGCATCGGGCACCTCGTTCACTAGATCCTCGTCCAAAATCCCCCCTGAGAGGTTTCCCCTCCGTGGGACGAGTTTGCCGATGGCATCGCAGGGAACGGCCGGTGCGTCTCCTGAAAAGTTTCCGCCGGTCGAAAACCTTCACGCAGAACTCGAGGTTGGAGCGCGTGCCATGACGGATGGGGACGCACGAAAGGAAATCAGCCGGCTTGTCCAATGGATTGCGGAAAGTGTCCGGGACACCGGAGCCAAGGGAGTGGTCCTCGGCATCAGCGGCGGGATCGACTCAGCCGTCTGCGCGGCCCTGGCCAAGAAGGCTCTCGGAGAACATGTCCTCGGACTTATCCTGCCGTGTCACAGCTCCCCGGAGGATCTCTCGGACGCACGGATGGTCTGTGGACATTTAGACCTCCTCTGTGAAGAGATCGACTTGGGGCCGGTCCTGGATCGGCTGACGGAAACTCTGGGTTCAAACCACCCCCGTCTCGTGGGAAACCTTAAAGCCCGACTGCGCATGACCGTCCTCTATCACAAGGCCGCCGAACTCGGCTTCTTGGTCATGGGTACCAGCAACCGCAGTGAATGGGAAATCGGATATTTCACAAAATACGGGGACGGCGCGGCGGACATCCAGCCCTTGATCCACCTGCTTAAGAAAGACGTGCAGAAGCTGGCTCGAGTGTTGAAACTTCCCCGGCGCCTCATCACCAAACCGCCTTCGGCGGGGCTGTGGGCTGGTCAGACGGATGAAGGCGATCTGGGCTTCACGTACAAGCAACTCGACAGCTATTTGAGCGGGCGCGAGGCGGGTGTGCCTCAGAACGTGAGAAAACGCATTCAGGAGCTTCGCGCGCAAACCGCTCACAAGCGGCGCCCGCCTCTGCGTTTTATCGATGAAGAGCGTGAGGCGGTGCCGGGAAAAACGCCTCCGCCGTCGAGTGCCAGCCCGGCCGACAAAAGCGTCGAGGCGCTGACGGTCATCAGCAAGGCCATCACGTCGGATCAATATCTCGAAGATATTTTGCGTTTGATCGTGATGGTGACGGCGGAGGTGATGAATTCCAGCGTCTGTTCTCTATGGCTTTTGGATGAGCAAGAGCGTGTGTTGCGACTGCGGGCCACGCAGGCTATCAATCCTGAATACGTGAGGGATCGTGTGCTCAAAGTCGGGGAAGGCGTCGTCGGCAAAGTCGTCGTGGACAACAAACCCCACATCGCGCTCAATGTGCTGGAAGACCCCGATTTCAAGGAAAAGGAATTGGCCAGACACCTTGGGCTGGTCTCCATGCTGAGCATCCCCATGCGCGTCAAGGACCGCGTCATCGGCGTCATCAACTGTTACACTTCTCGTCCCCATCGATTCACGGAATTGGAGATGAACGTGCTCACGGCCGTGGCCAACCAAGCGGCTGTGGCCATCGAGAACACCGAACTTATGGTCAAGACCAAAATCATTCAAGAAGAGCTGGAAAAGAGAAAGATCATCGAAAAAGCAAAGGACATCCTCATTTCACGCCTTAACCTCACCGGAGAAGAAGCTTACCGCTGGTTGCAGAAAAAGAGCATGGATACCCGAAAATCCATGAGGGAAGTGGCCGAGGCGGTGCTCCTGACTTTGGAAAGCTGAATGCTGCCGGTGTCAATGCCCTTCCGCATCCTTTCCGTAGAGGAGAATCCCACGCCGTCCCGCCTCATAAGTGTCCAGGTCTTTGCGCCACCTCTGTTCCAGTGATTCCACCGGCTCGCCGTTTTCCAACCGGACGCGAATCTCGAGATCCCCGATAAGAATGTCGATGGGCAGATGCCGTTTCTCGTACTCGTAAGGGGGCGGGAGCCATCGGAAGGAGTCCCGGTGCGTTTTCATGACCGCCTGAAGAAAGGCCAAACCGAACCGGTACGGTCGGAAGAGCCGGGGGTCCGTGACGTGAAGCTGAAAGCCGCGGCAGAGCCGCCCTATCCATTTGTCGAAAGTCGGCTCAAACTCCACAGGTCGAAGCACAAGGCCCCGCAAAGCCCGGGGATCGATGTTTTCTCGAACGGCGTCCGGGTCCAGGTAAGGAGCGCCCACCAGCTGGAAAGGCAAGGTCGTGCCTCGCCCCTCACTCAGGTTCGTCCCCTCCAGCAAAACCATGCCGGGATAAAGCAAAGCCGTTTCCCAGGAAGGCATATTGGGTGAAGGGAAAACCCACGGGCGACCCGTGGCGGGCCACAAGTCCTCTCGTGCCCAGCCCTGCACAGGGACGACGGTCACGATCCCCTCACAGCCTTCCTCGCGCGCCACCCACCTAGCCAGCTCCCCGAGTGTGAGCCCGTGGCGCATGGGCAGGGCGTATCGGCCCACGAAGGATCGGTATCCCTCCCGCACCGGATTGCCTTCCACCCGATCGGCGCCGATGGGATTGGGCCGGTCCAGAACCACCATCGGAATGGAGCGCCGGCGCAAGGCCTCCACACACAGGCCCACCGTCGTCCCATACGTGTAGACCCGAGTCCCCACGTCCTGGAGGTCCACGAGGAGAACATCGATATGGTCCAGCATGTCTTCGGTAGGATGTCGGGTCTCGCCGTAAAGGCTGAAAATAGGCACATCATAGACCCGGTGTCGCCTGTGGTCGGATTCGACCATGTTGGCTTGTTTTTCGGCGTAAAAACCGTGCTGCGGAGAGAAAACGGCGGTCAACCGGGCTCCTCGAGCCACCAGGGCGTCGATGACATGAGTAAAATCGGCGGTCACCGAGGCTTGGTTGGCCAACACACCGATGCGCTTGTGAAAAAGCCATGCAGGGGGATCCTCGAGAAGCACATCACATCCGAACCGACAGGTCTGGAGGCTTTGTGAGGGGGGCGTCACGGGTCTTTTTTCTCCTTTTCTTTCGCCAAGCGATCGAGGACCTTGGGATAATAGACCTGGTGTTCTTCGAGCAAGGGCGAGACCCGACGCATCGTGTTGAGCTTCAAGATGAGGTAGTTGAGCCTTTTCATCTGGCGGTATTTTTCTTGGGTGTCCTGAATCCCTGAAAGGAGCTCTTCCGTCGTTCGGATTTCCTTGCGCAGTTCCAGCTCGGGTGGAAGACAATCGGCGTTCTTGAGGATCTTATAGGCGATTCTTAAATCGGGAGGCAGATGGCTATCGTCTTCCAGGCTGAGAGGCTTGCCGGCACCGGGAAGGTTGTCGAATTCTCCTCTTTCCATGGCTTCCTGAATCCGTTGTTCCGCAATCTTTTCAAAAATGGTAAACAGATTGCTCATGGTGTGCCCCTTTTCGGCATCGATTTCCCCTGGACCAAAGGTGAGGTTGCATGGAGCGAACAAGTCAAGGGCGGACATGGCCGGCCGAAGAGCCTTTTCCGTCCCCCATGGACGCACAAGTCAAGTTGTGGATCTTAGGAGCCGGCCGGTTCGGACGCCTCGCCGTCGAACGCCTGCCTTCGGACGCCAACACCCAGGCCGCCATTGTGGACGCCGACCTCCATCGGCTTCGCGAAATCCCCGAAAAAGACGGGCTGATCCGCGTTCGCGGGGACGTCTTTGTGTTCCTATCGAACCAGAATCTCACCGACGATCGATGGATCATCCCGGCCGTCCCCGTTCATGTGGCCCACGGCTGGATCTCCATGGAACTCGGCAAGAGGGGCGCAGTGCGCCGCCTCACGGTTCCACCGGAAGTGGATGCCCAAGTGCCGCACCCTATCCGAACGCCGTCAGGCACCGTTTATGCCAGCCATGCCGCCTTCCGCTGCCCGGACGACTGCCCGGAGCCCGAAGATTTCTGCACGATCACGAAGAAGCCCCGCCCTGAGAAATTGTACCGAATCCTCCGAAAGCTTTCCCTTGCCGGCCACCGCCCGGTGGTCATTCAAAGCCGCCAGTTGGCTCCGGGAGTCGGCGGATACACGGGATCGCAGCTCAAAGAAGCTCTATCCTGCATCCTGAACGCCCCCGGTTCTTATGTGGTGGCCACCAGTTGCTCGTGTCATGCCGTCATCGACGCCTTGCACTGGGACGGTTTCTTTTGAAACCGCGGTGTGTCGCTGATAAGGTGTATCGCCGGCAAGCCGGCTCCTACACTCGGCACCTTGCTGGGTGTGTCGCCCACATGCTCTGTCGCCGGCAAGCCGGCTCCTACGTCTGATACCTCGCTGGGTGTGTCGCCGGCAAGCCGGCTCCTACTGTTGATGCGTCGTTGGATCTGTTGTGCCGGGAGCGTCGTTCTCCATTCGCCGTTCCACGCGATTGAGATACGCATGAAGGCAATCTTCCGGACGGATGCCGTGACGGCGGGCCAAAGATACCAACGCCAACAGGCTTCGAGCGATCCACACGGATGCGCGTTCTTTTTCGATTTCCTGAGGGTGCCTCAGGGAAGCTGCAGACTCACAAAGGACCGTCTCTTCGACTCCGGCGGGCAATCCGAAGGCTTCGGCACTTTTCGCTCGAGAAAGAAGCCGGTAGGCTCGGATGAGTGCCGGGAGCGTTTCGGGAACCCCCAGCCCTGAGGATGGACGGCCCTTCTTTTCTCCATCCTTAATCTGTTGCCAATTCCTTCGCACGTCCTCCGCCGAACCGACGGCGGTGCTGCCGAACACATGGGGATGTCGGCGAATCATCTTGGCCGCAATCCGGTCGCACACCGTCTCCAGGCTGCATCCTCCGGCTTCCTCATAAAGATGGATGAGGAAGAGAACCATAAAAAGCACATCCCCCAGTTCTTCGGCGGCCTCGTCGACCGCCCCGGCTCGGACGGCCGCCGCCGCCTCGTGGGCCTCCTCGACGAGATAGGTCTGCACGGTTTCGGGAGTCTGCTGCCGATCCCAGGGACAGCCGTTCTCACCCCGCAGCCGGTCAATGATCTCCCAGATGCGCCCGACCTTGGCCCAGCGTTCCCTGTTCTCAGAGCCCTCGCTTTGCGCTTTGATTTTTTCCGGCACCGTTCTTTTTCTCCGTTTCCGTTTCCGGCGGCGCATTTTTTCGGGGCGAAGCCAACGGTGTTTGCTTGAAGCGATCTTCCCATTTTTCTCGAAAACTCTTGGGAGTCGCTTCCACCAAAAATCGGGTCGCCTGTTGCCCGTAAGGGACGAGACGAGAGCGCTCCAAGAGCGGGTGATTCGGAGGCAGGAGAAGGCTTGCGCCCCAAACCAGGAGAAGCGCCGCCAGTGCCCCTTTGACCATGCCCAAGGCTCCCCCGAGGATCCGGTCCGGTCCACCCAAACCGCCGCTGTGCAACGTCCGGGAGATCCATGCCCCGGCGAGGGCGATCAAAAACCAGGTGAGGACGAACAGCAGGGCATAGCTCAAGAACACGGGCTGAGGCAAAGAGGGAAAACTTGCCGCGAGGCGCGCGCCCAAGGCTTCCCCCTGATGATAGGCCAGGAAAAAGCCGCCCCCAAAGCCGAGAAGACCGAAGATCTGGGAGACGGCTCCTCGCCACAAGCCCCGGAGCACCGAGAAGGCGCCAACGGCAATGAGAATCCAATCGAAAATGTTCACCGCTTTCTTCTCCCGCCGTCCCACTTCCTCACGCCAGGGACTTCGACCGCTCTTGCCCCTTGGCAAACCATAGATCATTTCGCGAGGAACGTTCAACGGGTTTCCACAGCTCGGGCACTCGACGATGCACCCGGCTCCCGATACGGCTTTCAAGAAGTCATTGTCAGAACTTGATGCTGGTGATATGTGACAACCGTGCTGGGAAGATCCCGCACCAATCCGCGAAGAAAGGAAAACTGTTTGTTGGCGTCTCGCATGCATGATTCGGTCGCGTGCTCCCAGAGCAAGAACTTCGACGATCCGTCCGTGCTTCAGGACCTCGCCGGGGAACGCAACACGCATCTCAAAATTATCGAAAAACAATTGGACGTGCGGCTCCATGTGCGCGGCACCCAAGTGACCATCACCGGCGACAAAGCCCACGTGACCTTGGCGGAACGCGTTTTGGACGAATTGGAAGCTTTACTCCACAAGGGCTACCCCCTTTACGCCTCCGATGTGCTTTACGCTGTGAGGATCCTCAGCGACAACCCCCGAAGCCGCCTGGAGGACATTTTTCTGGACAAAGTTTTTGTCACCTCCAGCAAACGCGTCATCACGCCCAAGAGTCTAAAGCAGAAGGAATACATCGAGGCCATTCGGTCCCACGACATCGTTTTCGGAATTGGTCCCGCAGGGACGGGGAAGACTTACCTGGCCATGGCCATGGCCGTTTCGGCACTGACGGCCGACCAGGTGCGGCGCATCATTTTGGTCCGCCCGGCTGTGGAAGCGGGAGAAAAATTGGGGTTCCTTCCTGGGGATCTGGCCGAAAAGGTCAACCCATACCTCAGACCTCTTTATGATGCACTTCATGACATGATGGACTTTGAGAAGGCGTCCAAATTGCTGGCGCGCGGCGCCATTGAGGTGGCGCCCTTAGCGTTCATGAGAGGGCGCACGCTGAACGAAGCTTTTGTCATTTTGGACGAGGCCCAGAACACGACCAGTGAACAGATGAAAATGTTCTTGACCCGTCTCGGGCTGGGATCCAAAGCGGTGATCACCGGCGATGTGACCCAAATCGACCTACCCGACAACAAACCTTCAGGCCTTATCGAAGCCATGGAGCTCCTGCAGGGCATTCGGGGTCTCCGGTTCATCTTCTTCTCCCATGTGGATGTGGTCCGCCACCGACTCGTTCAAGACATTATCGAAGCCTATGAAAATGCCGAGCGCAGGATACCGCCGAGAAAACCCACGGATCCTCGATAGGCGACGTTATGGACAAGGACAAGAAAGTCGAAAACCGGCGGCTGTGCCCTGAAACACCCGATGGGCGCTCAAGGGTCTTTCGGTGGTGGAACCATCCTGAACATGCCAAGGTGTTGGTTGTGGGGGTGTTCTCCTTGGCGGCCGCCTTCGTGATCACGCCGTCGTTCATGAAGCGCGCCCCCGTTTACCATGTGGGGGACGTGGCCCGAAAAGACATCAGAGCGGATCGGGACTTTTTGCTCCTGGACCAAGAAGCGACGAAGCGAAAACGTGAAGCGGCTCGCCACGAAGCCCCGCTCATCTTCGATCTTCATGAAAAGGCCGCTCAGACCGCAGCTCTCCGATTAGCCAACGCATTTAAAATCATGCGGGGCGTGGTCCATGACGCCCTGCTCCAGGACACTATGGGACTCATGCCGGATCGACGGATGGAACTCCTGCGGCGGTCCTCACCCCAGGGCGCCGTACCTCGGGAAAACCGCCTCGCACCCTATCGAGCCACGCTCGAAGGGGCGTTGGGTTTTCCCGTTCCGGACAACATCCATTTCATCCTTGCGGGGGACGGGTTCTCCGAATTTTTGGAAAACCGCATCAAGAGATGGTTGCAGATCTTTTTTGATCAAGGGATCCTTCCCGAAGCCGACGATCCGGATCTGGTCGCTCTCCAGCAGATTCCAACGGCCGCCCGACCGATTTTGGTCCGAAAGATCCCATCGCTACGGGAAGAGACCTTTGCCTCCGTGAGCGAATTCCCTCATATCGATCGTGCCCGAGAAAAGGCCTCCACGTTGATTCTCCAGCGGGAAGGCGACATCCAAACGGCCCGGGCCATCGCTTACCTCTGCGCCCATCTTCTGGAACCCAACCTTTTCTTCAATCGCCTGGAAACCCAACAGGCGGAAAGTGCCGCCGCGGAAGCCGTCAAGCCTGTCTACATTCAAATTAAGCAAAACGAGATGATCATCCGGGACGGCCAGCGCGTGACCGAGGAAGATGTCCATAAACTCAGCGCCTACGCCACCATGCTGCCCACAGGGGGTGGGTTCACGGCTTTCCTCGGTGTCTTTTTGTTTTCCTGCCTCTTCTTGGCCGTGTTGTGGCATATGCTTTCCCTGCGGATTCCTTCCGTTCGCCTGAATCGAAACGACTACGTGTTTTTGGCCTGCCTTATGCTCGTTTTGCTGGTCCTGTGCCGCACCGCCGACTGGATCAGCACCTCCCTGGGCAGTAACCCCGGCTATTTCGACCAACGCAGTTTCCTTTATGCCGTGCCCGTGGCCTCGGGAGCCATGCTGGCGAGCATCTTCTTCGGGCTTCCCGTAGCGGTTTTCTTCTCCCTCGCGGTCAGTGTCTACATCGCCTTGGTGTGCGGCAACGACTTTCAGGTGTTCATTTTCGCGCTCCTGGGCTCGCTCATCGGAAGCTACGGGGTCAATCCGTGCCGCAATCGACTGGTCCCCATCCAGGCCGGTTTGCTCACCGGGGCGGCCAACGCCGCGTGTCTCATCCTTCTGGCCCTTTTCCGAGAAGGCCCCTCTTCGGTCGCCCTCTTCACGGACGCTTTTCTCGGCTTCATGGGAGGGATCGTCTCAGGGGTCCTGGCCACGGGGTTTACGCCTCTGGCGGAACTCTTGTTCGGCTACACCACGGACATTCGGCTCTTGGAATTGGCGAGCATGGATCAACCTCTTCTCCAGGAACTCATGATCCAAGCCCCGGGCACCTATCACCACAGTCTCATCGTGGGAAACATGACGGAAGCGGCCGCCAAATCCATCGGGGCCAATTCCCTGCTCGCCAAGGTGGCCAGCTATTATCACGACATCGGGAAGATCAAGAAGCCCCTCTATTTCATCGAAAATCAATTCGATGCGGAAAACCGGCATGAAAAACTCGCCCCGTCCATGAGCAGCCTCATCCTCATTTCCCACGTCAAGGACGGCGTCGAACTGGCCCGAAAACATCGCCTCGGAAAACCGATCATCGATATTATCAATCAGCACCATGGCAAGAGTTTGATTTCCTATTTTTACCAGAAGGCCATCGAGGCTCGGGAGAAGGCCAAGACATCCAAGGGAGCCGAATTGCCTCCCATCAACATCGACGACTATCGTTACCCCGGCCCTAAGCCTCAGACCAAGGAAGCCGGTCTGGTGATGCTGGCGGACATGGTGGAGGCGGCGTGCCGTTCCTTGAGTGAGCCGACCCCGGCGCGCATCCAGGGCATGGTCAGCCGCCTGATCAACAATGCCTTCACCGACGGGCAACTGGACGAATGCGAACTGACTCTCAAGGATCTCCATCAAATCGCCAAGCATTTTCATCAGATCCTGGCCACCGTGCATCACAAGCGGATCGAATATCCCGCACAGACGACTCCTTCGAAGGGCAAACCCCATGGCACAGATTCAAATCAGCGAGAATTGCGACCGGATAAAGATCGATCTGCAGCGGCTGGCCCAAACAGCCGAACGGATCTTAAGCGCCTTGGACTGCAGTGACGGGGAATTGAGCCTTGTTTTGACGGACGACGAGGAAATGGCGGATTTGAACGCACGGTTCCGGGGTGTCGCGGAACCGACGGATGTGTTGTCTTTTCCCATGCGTGAAGGGGACTTCGGGGATATCGCGCCGCACATGTTGGGTGACGTGGTCATCGGAGTGGAAACGGCCGAAGCCATGGCCCAAGAAAGGTCCTGCACCCTGGATGAAATTTTGGACCTCCTTCTGATCCATGGCATCCTCCACCTGCTCGGCTATGATCACGACGCCTCCGACACAGCGCAAACCATGGAAGCTTTGACCATGAACCTGTTGCGCAGCCTCGGGCATCAACCCGAGCGCTTCAGATGGTATCGGACGGATTTTTCCCAGGATTCACAGGAGGGATAGAACGTGGCACGGGTGGCCATCAATGTGGACCATGTGGCGACGGTGCGCCAAGCCCGACTCGCCTCGGAACCAGACCCGGTCACGGCCGCCGCCTTGGCGGAATTGGCCGGAGCCCAAGGCATCGTGGTCCATCTTCGGGAAGATCGACGTCATATTCAGGATCGGGATGTGGAAATTTTGCGCCGCACGGTCAAAACGCGCCTCAATCTGGAAATGGCCGCCACGGAAGCCATGATCGAGACGGCGCTGCGCATCAAACCGGATCTGGTGACCTTGGTTCCCGAAAAGCGCCAGGAACTGACCACCGAGGGCGGCCTGGACGTGGTCCTGTACGAAGATACCCTGGCCGAAGCCATCCGCCGGCTCCACGAGGGCGGCATTTCCGTCAGCCTGTTCATCAATCCCGATCCCAAGCACATCAAGACGGCGGCCAAAATCGACGCCGACTGCGTGGAAATCCACACAGGCTCGTTCGCCGAAGCGAAAACCTACAGGCAACGTCAGGAAGAATTCGAACGCGTCCAAGACGCGGCCAAATTGGCCGCCAAAATCGGCCTCATTGTCCATGCAGGCCACGGCGTGGATTATCGCAATGTTCTGTGGCTGCGCGTCATCAAGGAAATTGAGGAATTCAGCATCGGCCACGCCGTTGTCGCCCGAGCCGTCCTTGTGGGAATGGAGCGGGCTGTCAAGGAAATGATCGCACTGGTGAACGGCTGATGGCTGTCTATGGCATCGGGATCGATATGGTGCGGATCGACCGCATCGAGGCGGGGCTGGCCCGATGGGGCGATCGGTTCCTCGAAAAGGTTTTCACCGCTTTCGAAAAGCGGACCTGCGGAGCCAAAAAAAACCCCGCCTCCTGTTACGCCGTGCGCTTCGCCGCCAAAGAGGCCTTCGCCAAGGCCTTGGGTACAGGCGTTCGCGCGCCCCTCTTTTGGAAAGACATGGAAATTCGCCAGGACGCTTCCGGAAAACCGGTTCTGATCCTCTCCGAGAGGGCCAGAGGTTTTGTCCATGGTTTGGGCGTCCACGCCTGGCATATCAGCCTGAGCGATGACGGGCTTTATGGCGTGGCGGTGGCGCTCCTGGAAACCAAAGACCCTCCCGCCCACACCGCCTGAATTTCAGAGGAAACACCCATGATCCTCGTCACCGCCCAAGAAATGGCCGAACTAGACCGACAAACCATCGAAGAAATCGGCATCCCCGGCGTCGTGCTCATGGAAAATGCGGCTCGGGGGGCTCTGGCCTTTTTCGAACACATCCTCCCCGACCTCGCGCAACGCCGCCTCGTGGTTCTTGCCGGCACGGGAAACAATGCAGGAGACGGGTTCGTCCTTGCGCGCCTTTTGCTCTGCCAGGGGGCAACGGTGCGCGTTGTGTGCCTGCGTCCTGCGGAACGGCTGCGGGGGGATGCTCTCATCAATTACCGGATTTTGGAAAATCTCGGCCTGAGGCCCTATCACTGGGACGAGACCTCCGATTTTTCGTCCCAGTTTGCCCTGATTCGAGATGCGGACGTCATCATCGACGCCATTCTCGGCACGGGTCTTTCCAGTCCCGTTCAAGGGCTGTACCGTGACGTCATCGAAGCGGTCAACGCTCTGGGAAAACCGGTGCTGGCCGTGGATGTGCCCTCGGGACTGGACGCAACCACGGGAAAAATCCTCGGTGCGGCCGTCCGGGCGACGGCGACGGCCACTTTCGGCCTGCCAAAATTGGGTCAAAGAATCGCCCAAGGGGATGCGCTGGTCGGCACGCTGCATGTGGTGGATATCGGCATTCCGCCCCATGTGGTGGCCTCCGCAGGCATCCGGCGATGGTGGCTTGACCATGACACGTGCCGGCAGTGGCTTCAGCCGCGGCCGGTCGAAACCCACAAGGGACGGGCGGGCCATGTATGCGTCCTCGCCGGGTCCCCGGGGAAAACCGGAGCCGCCACACTGGCCTGCTTGGGCGCCGCTCGCGTCGGGGCGGGGCTCGTCACCCTCTTCATCCCCAGATCCCTCAATCCCATCCTCGAAGTGAAACTTACCGAAGCCATGACCCTGCCCATCGCGGAAACTTCGGAACAGAGCGCCGCCGCGGCCGCGGAATCGGAAATTCTGGCGTTTCTCGAAGGGAAAGAGGTCTTTGCTCTCGGACCCGGCATTTCACTCCATGAAGAGACCCGTCGCCTTGTCTTGAACCTCATCCTACGGTCGCCCTGTCCTTTGGTGTTGGATGCGGATGCCTTGACCATTGTGGCCGACACGCCGGAAATCCTCCACAAGGCGCCCGTTCCCGTCATCGTGACGCCCCATCCGGGCGAAATGGCTCGGCTGCGACACTGTTCCGTTGCCGAGGTTCAGGAGGATCGGCTTCGGGCGGCCCAGGAATTCAGCCGGCAACACGGGGTCATCGTGGTTCTCAAGGGTCATCGCACCGTGGTCGCCTCACCCGACGGGCGCCTGGCCGTCAACGGCTCCGGCACGCCGGCCATGGCCTCCGGGGGCATGGGCGATGTCTTGACCGGAATGATCGCGGGATTCGTGGGGGAAGGAATAGAACCTTTCCTCGCGGCCTGCCTCGGGGTGTATGTCCACGGCAAAGCGGCCGAGATGGCGTGCCAAGGGGAGACGACGCGCGGTCTCTTGGCCGGTGACGTGTTGGAGCACATTCCTTTCGTGATCGGAGCTCTGGAAAGGTCATGAACGGCGATCTCTGCGTGGAATCTCCGTCTCCCGAGGTTTCCCTCTCCTTGGGGGAAGCCGTGGGCAGGCGCTTGCTTTCGGGCGATGTCGTCGCTCTGTGGGGCGAACTGGGCGCAGGGAAAACCCTTCTGACACAGGGCATCGCTCGAGGCTTGGGGGTCCCTCCGGAGACGGCGGTCACCAGCCCCACCTTCACGATCATCAATGAATACGAAGGCCGGCTGCATCTCTACCACATGGACGGCTATCGCCTCGGCGATCCCGGGGAGTTGGAAAGCCTTCCCTGGCGCGAAGCTCTCTACGGGCACGGCGTCGCCGTTGTGGAATGGCCCGAGCGGCTCGGGCCTTTGTTGCCTTCGGCACGGCTGGACATTTTCCTAGAAATCCTGGGTCCCACGACGCGCCGACTGCGCTTTGTCCCTCACACAGATGATCTTCGACGCCGTTTCGGCGATTTCGGCCGTTTGTGAAAAACGGCCGAAATCCTCCTTAAGTCTCCGTAAATCCCATGCCCCGCAGCAAAGACAACGAAATTTCGCCGGTTCACGATTGCGCGTCGGGGAGTTGCTCGCCGCTGAAGAGGCCCGAATGAAACAGCTTGCGGAAGTGATAACCGTAAACAAGCACGGTCACCACATCGGCAAGGCTTGCGCGGTAGTGGATGAGGGTTTCCTTGAGGAGTTTCCAGAAGCAGGATCGAGACGCCTTGGTGTCGCGCACCCCCAAGTACCACATGGAGCGCAGGAAGGTGAGGATGTCGTTCTTTTCCAGGGCGGCTCTGGCCCTCGGTCGGTATGTTTCCAAAAACACTTTGATGCGCTCGTAATACATGTTGGGCGAATAGATGGTATCCATCACCCAGCGGTAGCCGTCCAGGATCTTTTGCCGATCCATTTTCGGGATGAAGTTCAGGGTCCCTTCAAGGCTGGTGTTGTCCCCACTGGGCTTGAACAACAATCGCCCTTCCCTTTCCAGCCTCTTGTATAATCGCGTTTCGGGCACGGCGGTCAGAAGGCCGATCATGGCGGTGACGACACCGGTGGACTGGACGAAACGGACTTGCTTTTGGAAGATGTCGGGAGGGTCATTGTCAAAGCCGATGATAAAGCCGCCCATGACCGCAAGACCGCTCTTCTGAATGATCCGCACCGATTCATCCAAGGGGCGTCGGAGATTTTGCCCTTTGCCGCATTCTTTGAGGCTTTCCGTCGCCGGCGTCTCCAAGCCCAAGAACACCTTGTTGAAACCGGCCCGGACCATGAGATCCATCAGTTCTTTGTCTTCGGCCAAATCCACGGACGCCTCGGTGTAGAAACTGAACTTCCACCCTCGACATTCCTGCCAATGGATCATGGCTTCCAGCACGGCCTTCACGCGGTGCTTGTTCCCGATAAAGTTGTCGTCCACGATGAAGACCGAGCCCTTCCATTTTCTCCAGTAAAGGGCATCCAGTTCGGCGATCATCTGTTCGGGCGATTTGGTGCGCGGCTTTCTGCCGTTCAAAACGATGATGTCGCAAAACTCGCAGTTGAACGGGCATCCCCGGGAATACTGGATGCTCATGCTGGCATAATCTTTGAGCCGAATGAGATCCCACAAGGGCAAAGGGGTCTGGTCCAAATCGGGGTGTTCGTCCGTTCGATACAGACGACGCGCACATCCCCGTTCGAGGTCCGCGGCCAGTTCCGGGACGAGAGCCTCCCCTTCCCCGATGACCACGTGCTGCACCTCGGGAAAATCCTCGGCATAGCCGTAAAACAAGGGCCCTCCGCCCACCACGGGCACCCCCAACCGAACACAGCGCTGCACGACGTCTACGGTGGAACGACGTTGGGCGATCATGGCGCTCACAAACACGTAGTCCGCCCAGAGGATGTCTTTGTCTTCCAAGGGCCGCGTGTTCATATCCACGACTTTCTTTTGCCAATGGTCCGGCAAGAGGGCGGCCACGGTCAGAAGACCCAGCGGCGGGAAAGCCGCTTTGCGGCGCACGATGCGCAACGCATGTTTAAAACTCCAAAATGTTTCGGCAACTTCCGGATAAACCAAAAGGACTTTCATGGAGGCTCTCCTTGCAGACGTGACGGTCTCGTCACGCCGGGAACATACGGTTGTCTCAATCGGACGTTTTACGGGTCCATTTGTTGAAATTTTTAACAAGAAGAGGCCTCCGAAGTCGAGCGACATTTTCGTGGCGAAAGCCCCAGGCGAGGAAACCCCTTGTGGATCATTGACTTCTCGTCACGGTCACGATAGCGTGCGGGCCTCACGATGAGCAACGACACGGCACGGAGGTTTCGATCATGTCCGCCTCAAAGGTTGTCATTTCCGTCCTCGGGTCCGACAGGCCCGGGATCGTCGCGGCCGTTTCGCGAGTCCTTTCGGAAAACCGATGCAATATCGAAGACGTGAGTCAAACCATTCTCCAGTCGGAATTTGCCGGCATTTTCATCGCCTCTCTGCCCGAGAACCTTTCTTTGGAGGCTTTGGAAAAGCAGCTCCAAGAGCAGCTCACGCCTCTCGGGCTGGCCGTGCTCCTGAAGCCGATGCACGAAGCGGGCCGCTATGCCCCGTCTCCCAGCGAACCTTTCGTCGTCACCACCATCGGACCGGACCGCTTGGGGCTGGTGGCCGGCATCACGGAGGTGATGGCCCGTTTCGGCGTCAACATCACGAACTTGCGGGCCGCTTTCCGCGGAGGTTCCGATCCCCGACGCAACGTGATGATCTATGAAGTGGACATTCCTCTGTCTATTGACCAGCAGGCCTTCCGCAGGGCTCTGCGCCAAAGGGCCGAAGACCTGGGGCTGGATCTGAGTCTTCAACATCGGGACATTTTTGAGGCCATCCATCGCATCTAACTCAAACTTCTCAAGAGCCCATACGGAGTCGTTTCGATTATGCTTTCGGATCGGGAAATCCTCTCCACCCTGGAAATGCTTCGCAGCGAACACCTGGATGTTCGGACGGTGACCCTGGGCGTGAGTCTTTTTGATTGCGTCGCCCCGGATGTGGACCTTTTTTGCGACAAGGTGCGGCGAAAAATCGTGCGCCTCGCCCAAAACCTCGTCTCCGTGTGCGATGATGTGGGAGACAAATACGGCATTCCCGTCGTGAACAAGCGCATCGCCGTAAGCCCCATTGCCGTGGTGGGTGCCGCCTTCGGCCGAGAAGATTTGGTCAAGGTCGCTCGGACACTCGACGAGGCCGCTCAGATGGTTCATGTGGATTTCATCGGCGGCTTCAGCGCTTTGGTGGAAAAAGGGTTCACCAACGGCGATGTGAGCCTCATCGACGCCATTCCCGAAGCCCTGGCCCAGACGGAACGGGTCTGTGCCTCGGTCAACGTGGCCGGGACAAAAGCCGGCATCAACATGGATGCGGTCTTCATGATGGGCCATGTCATCAAACGCACGGCTTCCGCCACCGCCCACGCAGACGGCATCGGATGCGCCAAGTTGTGTGTCTTTGCCAACATTCCTCAGGATATTCCCTTTATGGCGGGGGCCTACTTGGGGGTCGGAGAGCCGGAGTGCGTCATTAACGTAGGGGTGAGCGGCCCCGGAGTGGTCCGCAAGGCCATCGATCGGGCGCGGAAAGCCAATCCCACTTTGGATTTGGGCCAATTGGCCGAGGTCATCAAGCGCACGGCTTTCAAAGTGACGAGTGTGGGCGAACTCATCGGGCGGGAAGTCGCCCGTCGCCTGGAAATTCCTTTCGGAGTCGTGGACTTGAGCCTGGCGCCCACGCCCAACGTGGGGGACAGCGTGGGAGAAATCTTCCAAAGCTTGGGCCTGGTCAGCATCGGCGCCCCCGGATCGACGGCCGTTTTGGCCATGCTGAACGATGCCGTGAAAAAAGGCGGCGCCTTTGCCAGCAGTTATGTGGGCGGCTTAAGCGGGGCGTTCATTCCCGTGAGCGAGGACCTGAACATTTCCGAAGCGGCCCGCCGGGGGTATCTCAGCCTGGAAAAGTTGGAGGCCATGACCAGCGTCTGTTCGGTAGGCTTGGACATGGTGGCGCTCCCTGGGGACACGTCGGCTGAAACCCTCGCCGCCATTATCGCCGATGAAATGGCCATCGGTGTCATCAACCGAAAGACCACCGCCGCCCGGCTTATCCCCGTCCCCGGGAAAAAGGCCGGAGAAAAAGCCTACTTTGGGGGCCTTCTCGGAGAAGCCACCATCATTGCCGTCGCCAACGGTGATCTGTCCACGGAATTTATTCGACTTGGCGGCCGCATTCCCGCGCCCGTCCAGAGTCTCAACAACTAAGGGCCCCGCCTCGCCCCTATGTCCGAGAGGGGCTTTTTCTGTCCTGGGTCTTTTCGCCCATGTACATCTTGTAGTTGATGCTGTCCACAAGAGCCTGCCAGCTGGCTTCCAAGATGTCGTGGGAAACGCCCACGGTGCCCCAGTGTTCCTTGCCGTCGTGGGATTCGATGAGCACCCGCACCTTGGCCGCGGTCCCTTCCTTGCCGGGAAGGACGCGCACCCGGTAGTCGGTCAGTTCCATCGTCTTGAGCTCAGGGTAAAATTTTTCCAAAGCCTTGCGCAGCGCATTGTCCAAGGCGTTCACGGGGCCTTCCCCGAGGGCCGCCGTGTGCTCTTCCTGCCCTCCGACACGCACGCGAATCGTCGCTTCCGAGACCGGCTCCCCGTTTTCACTGAGTTTTTGGTCCACCACGCGGTAACCGATAAGTTCAAAGTATTTCTTGAACTTGCCCATGGCCTTGTTGATGAGCAACTCAAAACTGGCCTCGGCGGCCTCGAACTGATAGCCTTGATGTTCCAGTTCCTTGATTTGGTTAAGGACTTGCAAGGCGACCGGGTCCTTGGACGAAATGGGAATGCCGAACTCCGAGGCTTTTCTCTGAACCGCCGCCCTCCCCGACAGGTCGGAAATAAGGAACCGGCGTTTGTTGCCCACCAGTTCCGGATCGATGTGTTCATAGGTGCGGGGACTGCGTTCCACGGCACTGATATGAACCCCACCCTTGTGGGCAAAGGCGCTTCGGCCCACATAGGGTTGGTACCGGTTGGGCGGCACGTTGGCAATCTCTAGGATGAACCGACTGACTTGCCGCAGTTTTTTCAAATCCTCCGGCGCCACGCAGGGGATGTTCATCTTCAGGCACAATGCAGGAATAATGGAGCAGAGATTGGCGTTGCCGCAGCGTTCCCCGACACCGTTGAAGGTCCCTTGGACCTGCACGGCCCCCATTTCCACAGCCGTTAGCGTATTGGCCACCGCCAAATCTGAATCGTTATGGGCATGAATGCCCAGAGGAACATCGGGGAAACGCGCCTGCACCGCCTTGATGGCCTCTTGAATAGTCCACGGCAGGTTGCCCCCGTTCGTGTCGCACAAAATGAGGCACTCGGCCCCGCCTTCCACGGCCTTCGCCAAAGTGGCCAGAGCGTACTCAGGGTTGTCCCGAAAACCGTCGAAGAAATGTTCGGCATCATAGAAGAGCGTCCCCACGTGGGGTCTCAGGAAGGCCAAGCTGTCGCGGATAATCTGCAAATTTTTGTCCAGCGTCGTCTTCAACGCTTCCTTGACGTGCACCGTCCAACTCTTGCCGAAAATGGTCACCACCGGCGTCGCGGCGCTCAGCAGGGCGCGGAGGTTAGGGTCGTGTTCGGCACGCTTCTCCGGGTGGTGGGTGGAGCCGAAAGCGGCGATCTTAGCCCTTTTCAATTCGTAGTTTCTGATCTCCGAAAAAAATTCCTCATCCTTGGGATTGGAACCCGGCCATCCGCCTTCGATGTAGTGAATGCCGAGGTCGTCCAATTTCAGAGCCACCCGGATCTTGTCGGCCAGGGACAGGTTGAAATCCTCGGCCTGCGTGCCGTCACGCAACGTCGTATCGTAAAGATAAACCTGTCTTTCGGGCATCACACACCTCAAGGCTCTCGTAACGTTCAGGGATTTCGTGAATTTCCCGGCCGAGACGACTCAGGAGCCGAGAAATTGAATGAATTTATACAGGAGGTGGCGATCTAAAGAAAGCCTCATCTCACTTTGCATGAGTTTGAGGGCTCTGTAAGGTGTGACGGCTTTCTTGTAAGGTCTGTGTGTGGTCAAAGCGTCAAAACAGTCACAGAGACGTAAAACCCGAGCGTGCGGGTGAATGTCGGCCCCTTGAAGGCCCCGAGGATAGCCCGTGCCGTCCATGGACTCGTGGTGTTCGAGAACGGCGGCCAATTGATCGGCGTTCATCCAGTCCATGGCCGCCAGATGGTCATAGGCGGCCTGAGGATGCCGACGGATGTGAGCAAATTCTTCTCGGGAGAGGGATGCGGGTTTGAGAAGGATCCGTTGGTCTACCCAAATCTTCCCGATGTCGTGATAAAGGCCGGCGACCGCCACGGAGCCCGCATCTTCGGAACGCCTTCCACAAAAACCGCAAAAAGCCGCCGCCATGAGGGCAACCTGGACACAGTGAGTAAAGGTTTCGTAGTTCCGAGAAAAGAGGCGATAGATCACGGAGACCTTGGTTTGTTCGTGTTCAAAAAGCCGAACAAGAAAGTCCCCCCATTGCGTCGCCTTCTCAAACAGTTCGCCGTCAAAGACATCCTGAAAAACACGTCGGGCGAGGAACTCCCCGTAATGGTAACCAACCTGAGCCTTTTGCCACGCCGTCGTGACTTCGTCTTCAGAGAAAGCATGGAGGACTTCGGCGAAATAATCGTCGAGATCCGTCACGGCGCCTTCTTCCGCGTACAGCGTCTCCACCCGCTGCTCATGGAGGGCGAACCGCCATTCCTCGGAAAAGAACTGCCCTCGATCCAAAACCTTGACGAAAGTGGGCACTTCTTCTCCTTTGGCCAGAACCGGGACGAAAAGGTCGCACGGGATCATGAAATCGGGAACCAGGAACTTGACCGGAAAGGGCACGTAGCCGAGATCTTCGATCCTGACGGGTCCCTCCAAGGACCGTTTTGTCGCCTTTCGAAAATCCACGGGCCCGTATGTGCTCTCTGCAACCGCAACAGCTCCCGCCATGACCGCCTACCCCGCAATGAACGCTTCCATGGCCCACACCGCCCCCACTCGGGGCGCCGCCCCCTCTACCTTAAAACATCTATCGGCGGATTCGCTGAAAACTTGAAAGCTTTTCTAACCATCCCAAAATGTGACACGACCTTTACCCTAGAAATTTCCCCGACGTTCTCCGGTCCGGGCCTCAATCACAGGCTCCGGCGATAGCCCACGAAACGGAACACATCGCTCATGACTTCTTCGTAATCCTTCTTCAGCCGCTCGTACATGCGGGCGTTTTCGATGGCGATGCCTCCCAATTCCCCCAAGGCTTCCACAAAAGCGACATCCTCTTCCTGGAAATCCTTCGGGGCGTCCGTGTAGATCCTCAACACACCGATGACGCGCCCTTTGACCTTGAGCGGCACCGAACAGATCCCCACGATTCCCTCCCGGCGGGCGGCGTCGCCGTATTGGGCCCGAGGATCCGTCCCCGCGTCGGTGATGATGACCGTCCGGCCTTGGAGCGAATCCGCCAGGCTTTGGTCCGCGTCCACGGGGCCTTTATGGATGTAGGCGTCACTCAGCCCATAGCTTGCGGCCAATTCCAGAGTCCGACCCTTGGGATCCAGGAGGCGAACGGCGCACGCCTTAACCCCGAGAACTCGGGGAATGGTGTGGACCATGGCCTGGAGCACGCTCTGCACATCCAAGGACCCGCTCACCACCTGCACCATTTCTCGAAACGTTTCGAAATAGGTTTTCTCTTTCGTCATGGCCCCCCCTCCTGTACGTCTTAGGCGACATCACGCCATTCCATGAGCACTTCCCTTTGGCCCACCTCGTATCGGGGCAGCCCCAGAAGCCTCAGGAGCCGCTCCGTCATTCGAAGCGACTCCGGGCGATACTGATCGATTCTTTCCGTTTCTTCCACGAGAAACCGTACCAAATGCCGTTTCAGGGTAAACGCCGCCCCTTCCACTTGTCGCCGCACCCCGGTGACACGGACGATTTCCTGACGTGTGAGAAGCCTAAGGGCCTCCAACGCCTCAAACATCTCCCGAGGGTTCATCTCCGGGTTACCCAGAAGATAATGGAAGAAAGCCGCCGGGAAGAACCTCAGAGCGCTGGTCACCGGGTTGGCGGCGGTCGTCCCCAGGCCGCACTGACTTCCGGCCCGCACCACGTCGCTGAGAGCCCACAGTTCGTGAATATCCGCCGCCGTCCCCTGGCCGGCCAGGATCCTGTCCAAAACCCGGCCCAAAGCGCGGGTGCCTCGAAAACACGACGGACATTGCCCGCAGGATTCTTCCGCCAGCCAGTCCGTAAAATGGCGGGCCAGACGCACCACATCGTCGTCTTCCCCGATGAAGACAAGACCGCCCGATCCCAGCATGGCTCCGGCATCGTTGAAGGTGTCAAAGTCCAGAGGGGTCTGGAGCAGGTAGGCCCGAGCGCCCGTCAGAGAGAGGATGGCCCCCGAGGGCCCTCCGATCTGGACGCCGCTGAGTTTTTTCCCGTCTTGGATCCCGCCGCAGATTTCGATGATATCTCCTAAAGTCTTGCCGAACCGGACTTCCACAAGCCCCGTTTTCTTCACGATGCCGGCAACGGAGAAGATTTTCGTGCCGCCGCTTCGGGAAGTCCCCAGACGAGCGTACCACGCGCTGCCACGTTGCAAAATCACGGGCACGTTGGCGAAGGTTTCCACGTTGTTGAGGAGCGTCGGTTTCCCCCACAGGCCTCGCACCGTGTTGGACGGGGCCTTAATGGTGGGTTCGGCAGGCTTTCCTTCGATGGCCCGCATGATGGCTCGTTTTTCTCCTGCCACGAACGCGCCGGCCCCCAAACGGATTTCAATGTCGAAATCCAGCCCCGGGACCCCGAAAATATCCCGCCCGAGAAACCCGCAGCGGCGCGCTTCGAACAGGGCGTCCTCCAAACGACGCACGGCATCTTCGTATTCCTTGCGCACGTAGATGACCCCGTAGCGGGCGCCGACCGCGACGGCCGCCAAAATCATCCCCTCCAAAAGTTGGTGAGGCTTTTCCTCGATGAGGGTCCGATCCATGAAAGCCCCGGGATCCCCTTCGTCTCCGTTGGCCACAATGAGCTTGACCGGATCCCGATTGCCGTCCTCCGGTTCAATCCGGCACACGGCTCGGCGCATGGCCTCCCACTTGCGTCCCGTGGGAAAACCCGCTCCGCCGCGTCCGCGGAGGCGCGCTTCCTGCACCTCCGCAATGATCCGATCCGGATCCCACCGGGGTTCGCCTCGAAACCCCAAGACACGGTACACCGATTCATAGCCTCCGGCCGCCCGATAGGAATCGATCTGTGTCGGCTGCCCCGCCGCCGCGAAATCCAAGACCACCCGATCCTGGGCGGATCGAAACGCTCCGTCTTCCACAGCCCCCTTCTCGGCGGCGGGGGAATCTTCGACGGCAGGGGGAACGGAAGAGCCTTCGGCCTTCAAAACAAGGCACACATAGGCGTTGGCCGCTTCCGCCACAAGCACCCGATCCGTGTAGGGCCCCAAGAGCAGAGAACGGTCCGGAAACGAGAGCACCACCTGACCGTCCGTCACACGAGCCGTCGGGCTCCCAGTCCTGCCCCCCAAAGCGCCGTCGGCGACATCGGGCAGGCCCAACCCAAAGGTCACACCACCGCCATCATCGACCAGCACCGCCCCAAAACGCTCCGATCCGTCCACATCCCGCGTCTTGAAAGGAATCGCCCCGCTCATGAGTCGGCCGAGGCTGTCAAGGGTCCCGTCCGGGTTTTGGACGGCGATAGTCCCCTTATGGTCCACAATCACCGGCCGGTCCCGGTAGGCTTCGTCCCAGAAACCTCCCGGCCCTTCTCCCGCGCGAACCTCTTTGGGAAACCTTCCCACCAGGGCCGCCGTCAAGGCCTCGACAGGTTCGCTGACCGTTTCCACAGGCATCTTTTCCAGCAGGCGTTCCACGAAAAGCCGCCGGTTTTCGTAATCGGGGCCTTGAATAAGCCGGCTCACAAGCCTCGGGATATCCTCGGGCTTCTGGGTTCCGAAAAAGCGGTTCCCGGCCCGAACCACCGGGGCCAGATGGCAGACACCGAAACAGTCCATTTCCACATACTGCACCCCCCAGCGCCCGACGGCTCCCACATCCGCGCCGATTTCCGCCGTGAGGCGCCGGCTCAGTTCCGGCTGCCCCCTCAAAAAGCACGCCGTGCCTTTGCACACGTAGACGATGATCTCCCCGGACGGGTCGGCACTGTACTGCTTGTAAGAGGCGATGACCCGAAGGACGTCCTCGGGATCCAAGCCGAGGCGGTCCACGATCCTTTCGCACGATTCCGGCGTCACATAGCCGAACAAACCCTGGACTTCGTGGAGCACCCGAGGCAGATAGGCCCGGGCGTCCAAACCCTTGAGCACACCATAGATGTCCTTGGCCCTCTCCCGCTCCACGAAGCATTGGACCACATCCGGGCGGAAGAAAAAGGCCCTCAGCCACCATGTTTTTTCGTCGGCGTCATAGAATACGGGATGGGCAGCATGTTCCGGAAGACGGTTGAACCGACGGCACTCTTCGTCCAAAGCCTCCTTCTGCACGGACACGTCCGCGTAACACGTTTTCAGCACGCGCCTGTACGCCGACTCTTCTTCGATCAAATACCGAATGAAGAACCCATGGTTTGGATCCCGTGCGGGCATGTCTTCCATAAGATACAGGGAAGCCTTTTCCACATCTTTCATGGGGAAAACCCGCCCCGCTCTTCTCCAGGCGGTGTTCACGGCTTCTTCCACGTCCCGCCACAATTCGGCGCCGTCCATGCCCGACAGCTCCTCGTCCGATCGCTGGGGAAGATCCCGAGCGCAACCGGTCATGGCAGCGAAGGTGTCCCGGAGCCACCGGATGGAGCCGAGTCCCAAGGGGCCTTGAGGGCACCCTTGGAAAGCATCGGATTGGCGCACCCACTGCAACCCCCCGAGACGGCCTCGAGCTTCACTGATCATGCCGTCCATGATCGTGCGGGCATGAGCGTTTGAGGACGCGCGGATTTTTTGGAACCTCCTCAAGGCGTCGCGCACCTGTGGGGGGAGTTGGGGTTCGAAAGACGACACCAGGCTCAGGATCATGTCGATGACGTCCTTTTCCCGCCAATCCCCACGCGCCAGAGCTTCCCGGACCAGCCAGACCGTATGCTTTTCCGGATCAGGCCCCCACGGCCCTTGGGCTTCTTCTTCCAATGCCTGGAGAAACGTCCGGAGCTTTTCGGAATCCGTGGCCAGAAACAGGCGCAGTTCATCCAAGCCCGCCCGCAAGACACTCACGACCGCGGCCAGAGGCTGCAGATCCTTCGGGATCCGGGTATCGCGGATCGGCCCCGGACGGGCCGAAGCCCACCGAAGGCGCTCCAACCACCATGAGGGACGACACGTCGTCTCAGGATCCAAAGGCTGATAGACATTCATGATCACAACTCCCCTGAAACCTTCGGCCGCCATCACGCCGGGGCGTGAAGGCACAGCCGCCGGATTTGGTTTTCCACATCCCGGCACCAGGCGCTCCATTCCCGAGCGGCCTCCTTTTCGGCTTCTTTTTCCATGGCCAAAGGAGACACACCGAAAACAGCCTGGATCCCCTCGTCCGCTTCGCGAATCCGATCGTGTCGGTCCTGCCGATGCGATTCCCGGAGTCGTTCGATACGGTCAAACCATTGCTCCAGGAAAAAATCCCTCAAATCGTCAGAGCTCGGGGGTTCGGGCCTTTTTTGAAATTGGCGAAGGATATGAAAAACACTGAAGCGATCCAGGGAACCGGAAAACCACGACTGCACGATGCGCAGCCTCTTTCGGTCCAGCTCATGGACGATCTGGCGGATGCGCGTTCGAAAGGATTCCATGCGTTCTCTCTGGAGCAGCTCCGACAGTTCCCGGTACATGGCTTCCTTGATGGTACCCAGGGCGATCCCCCGACGTCGGACCAGGTCTCGACCTTCCGCCGGCCCTTCTTCCTTGAGCAGCCCCTGGCGGAGTTTGGCGAAAGCCTTGTCGGCTTCGTACAGTTCATGGCTTTGGGAGGCCAACCTTCGGGCGACGGCCATGGTCATGATCCAGACGCGGTCCTTGCGCCACCGATCCCGATTTTTCCATTCTCTGGCAAACGCCTGGTGCAACACGTCCTTGTCCAGTCCCTCCACATTGTAGCCCTCTTCCCAAAACGACTCGAAACACGCGTCCAGATCCATGGATTCGGCTGCATCCTGAACCATGTGGAAGCGCATGTAGAGCAGCAGCTCACGGACGGCAGCCGCCACATCGGCTTTCTCATCTCGAGAAATCCCCTGGCTCAGGCATCGCCGCACGGCTTCGTGATCCTTGACCCGATTGAGCAACAAGCTGTAGCGCGCCCCGAGCCCTTTGGCCAAAGGCACCGGGAGCGCTTCGGTCAGCCGATCGTTTGTAAACTGCAACCACGCCGCCTCGATGATATCCGACGTTTCTCGAATCTCCCTCAAAAGGGCCGTGATGACGTCCAGATCGCCCTCCCTTTTGGCCAGCACGTAGAGGTAATGGAGGAGCCGATCCCGGTCGAAATCCCCTTTGCGCCGGACGGCCGTTTCCACTTTGGGCATCCATCGGGGAAAATTTTCCGCGTACCAGGCCGCCTCTTCTTGCGGGATGCCCTCGAGAACCACACCCGAAAAACTTTCCGTGAGCACCCGCCACCGGGTGAGGCTCACCATTTTCTGCAAGGCATCCACGAGGAGCCGTTCCTTCCACAAAGGGGACTGGTGAAGCCGGCTCAGCACCTTTTCCAGAACCCGGCCCGAATCCTCCCCTTTGGCGAGGGCGTCCCCGATCCACGCACGCAGGGCCTCCGCCGGAAGGTTTTCGGCCCGGCCCGAGGCGACGGCTTCATCCACTGCCGCAGCCAAGGCCCCGGTGCCTTCCATGGGAACGCTTTTCATCCACGAGGCCAAAAGGTCTCGGAAAAACACTTCCTTTTCGCCATCCCTTTCCAGTTCCTCGAGGAGCTCGGAGGCCACGCGCCGGGGCGGCGGGAAATTTTCCTGATGCCAATAAGCGTTTTTGATCACTTTGGAAAATTCTTCCCAGTTGTCGATCCGGTACCTGGGATGGTTCATGGCGAGAAGGTCCTGATTCCACCATTGGGAAAAACCTTCTTCGAACCGCTCCATCCGATGGACCAACAGACGGCGCCGATCGAGTTCGTGCAGCTGGTGGAGGTAGCTGACCGAGCCGTAAAACCGTTCCGATTGGGTTTCGGGGTCGGCTTCTTGTTTGAAAGGGCCGCTGGAAACCCGAACGCGTTCCAGGGTCAGCCAATCGGCTCGGCCGTTCAGTCGCTCCAGTTCCTTTTCCAATCGTTTGAGGCCGTGACGGCACAGCCAGTGGCGCTCTTCGGGGCGGATTCTCTCGGCGGCTTCGTAGCCGAGAGTTTCCACAAGACTTTCGTAGAACGCTTCCGGGCTCGGCCTTTTAAAAAGGCTCGGCTTGGGTTCCAGACCCTGCCAAATCTCTTCGGCCCGATCCAAGACCCGACGCCGCACTTCTTGTCGGCTCCAATCCAGCACTCTCACCACCGACCGACGCAGGGGATGCCCTGGGGAGAGACAGCGCCACATCTGGGGATTTCGAAAGAGATCGTAAGCCGACCCGAAACCGTTTTCCCCCCCCGCCTGGGTCGCCTGGCTGCGAAGCATGTCCTCAAGCCGATGCCGTTCCGCAGGCGACAAATGAACGCATTCCGCCGCACGCCGTCGTCCCTGCGCAAGGGCCAAGGCGAAGGCTGAACACCGGCTTTCTCCACAAGCCCCACAGTTCAGACCCGGCAATGTCGCCGCGAGGGTTCGTGTGAGCTCTTCCGCACCTTTGGTTCCGTTCAGCACCCCCGCCCACTGCAGCAGGAAGGCTTCGGGCGCCGTCGAGGTCCGCACGGACGTCGGGGCGATGATCCGTGTCGCTTCTTCAACAAGCGCGGTGCGCAACGATGCCACGGAAGCCGTTTCAGCCGCCTCGAGCACATCGGCTCCGAGGTCCCGCACCAGAAAATGCGCCAAATGCACACCTATCTCTTCCCGGTCCACGCACACGGGATTTTTGCGGCGTCGATACAAAGGCTCCGCCTGGTCCTGAAACCGCCGCAAGGCGCTTTCAGCCAGTGCTTCGGCCACACGACCCCACGGGGGAACAAGCACCGCCGCCAAATCCGGAACCTCTGCCAAGGAAAGCTCCAAAATTGCGCCCTGAGCCTTTTTCACGTCCGCGCACACGAACCGGTAGAAAGCCCCGGCACAACGTGCAGCCGTGCGTTCATAGAGCGCTTCCAGTTCCCCGGGGTTCACCCGTTCCCAAAGGGGACCATGGCGGCTGACCTCTTCCATGGGAACAACATCTCGAAAATAGGCCACAAACTCCATCGGAGTTCCCATCATGGGAAAAGAGATGGGGCCGGCGAGGCACGAACCCGAAGCGGCCGCCTCCTCCGTGACCTTGAACCGTTCCACCTGGTCCGCCAAAGCTTTCAGGCTCTCCGCAAGCCGCACCGGATCCACGGCATTGTCCGCAGGGGGTTCCGGTCCGGAGGCCAAGGCCTGGGTGCGGGTTGTCGTTCGAAAATCGGCCTCCCCGAAGGTTCGGGAGCCGGCCTTTTTCCAATAGCTGTCCCATTGGAGGCGACATTCCCGTTCCACAAGTTCCGTCAGCTCTTTTCGCGTCGCCAGCTCATAGCCCCGCCGTTGCCGAACCAGCGCCTTGACGATCCTTTCGGGAACCGCCGCCTTCACCCGATCGATCAACAAAGCGGGACCTTTTTCGTGAGCCGCCCCTTCCCAGAAAGCCAAACACCAGGACGTGAGCAGTCGAGCGGTTTGCGCAAGGGCATGTTTTCGAGGCAAGGGCCGAACGACGAGGCGCTCCAGTTCTCGAATTTCTTCCAGCAGCTCATCCAGCACCCTCCGGCGTCTTTCCTGCCATTCCTCCAAGACGGTCCGGCAATCTTTCTCCAAAAACCCGCTCAGAGCCTCCACGGGCATGAAAAGACGGATCACGGCTTCGTCAAAGCGAGCCGTCTCTTCCGGCGGCACCATGTCCGCCTCGTAGGGATCCTTAAAGCTTGCGTGACGCAACTGAAAGCCATCCGCCATGAGACCTTCCAGGACCGTGACGGCGTCCGGAAGAGGTTCCTTGTCGATGACTCGGTGAATGACGACGAGCATGAGCTCTGTAAGAGAAAGGAATCGGCGCCGTCCCAAAACAGTCTGGAGTCTTGCCGCATCCTCTTCGGAAAGCGTCTCGGCAAGGCAAAATTGATGGCAGCGCAAAAGGACGTAGAAGAAGGCTTCCAAAGGGACGTCGGGCCTAAGGGTCGCATCCAGCCGGCGCTCAAGCTGCCGAACGCATCGGCGCGCGACTTCGGGCAACGGTTCCCGTTCGTCGGCCAGGAGTTCGTGTTCCAACCAGAGGAGCAGGTCTTCATGCGTGACGCACGGGGCGAGGGGGTTTTCGGTTTTTAAGAAACGCAACCGATCCAACCGGCGATCGTGATGCTCGGGATCTGTCCGATGGTAGTTTTCCACGAGGAGAAACCACCGAACCCAGGAAAGCACATTGCACGGTTGCACCGCGAAGAATCCCGCACGACCCGCGTGGTCTAAAGGATGGGCGGCCTCGAACCATCGGCGGCGGAAAAGCCCGAGGCATAACGCCTCCGGATCCAGACCCTCGGGCGCGCCCTGCACGCCTGCATCGATGTCTCGAAGGGCGCGGAGAGACTGTTCCACGGCTGAGTGAATTTCTTGAACAGAATCTCTGAGGCGAAACCTGCCGGCCAAAGCCGCGGTGAGCTCGCGGGCTGCTTTGCGCACACCCCGGTTTCGGTCGGCGGCTACTGTGGCGAAAAAGCGATCCAAGGAATGTTGCGAGCGGATGCCTTCAATCCCCATGGTCTTCTCCGTTCACGGCATATGAGCCGGCTTCAAGGCTCATATTCGGCCGCGGTCGTGGTCGAACGAGCCGAACCGGTCGATGTCCACGCCATAGAATGCGGCAAGCACTTTCCTCGGAACGCATCGGTCGATGACATCCCGATACGTCCACAGATAGGCATCTTCCAACGCCGGCAAGGAATCCGGCGACACATCCCGACGGAGGCGGCTCCATTGGGCCTCGGCGTCTTCTGCCAACACTTCCAGAAGCCGCCGATCGTAGTCTTCGGGGTTGAAAAACAGAGGCGTACGCGCCGCCCGATCCACCAGATGTTCGAGGACTTTTTCGATCCGCGCAGCCTCATCGGGTTCGAAAGCCACCTCCAGTTCGGCGTTCTTTTTCTCATCTTCCAAAAGGCACGTCCAAGGCACGACCGTCGTCCTTTCCGACGTTGGCGCAGGCGCCGGCCACATAGGGGCGGCACGGTCCTCGAGAGTCCCCCCGGCAACATCCCTCGCCGGAGCATCCCAACGGGATTGCGGTTCCAGCCCGAAGCGGCGGAGCAAACCTGGAGACATGCAGGCTTTGGCGGGTTGCCCAAGGAGCCTTCGCCCTGCTTCCCGGTCTTCGGGGCCGGTTCCGTAATGGAGCAGCACCAGAGCGCGTCGGGGATCAACACGACCGGTTTCGGCCGCCAGTCGCGCCAACCGCACTTCCAATTCCAGGACAAGTTGTTGTCGCAGCACCGTTTCACCGTAGAGTTCTCTCGGCGCCACAAATTCCACCTGGTTGTAATGGGCCAGGAGGCCCACATAATCGCGGGAGACGATCTGTCGGCGGATCCGTTCTCGACAAATCGACTCTTCTTCCCGAAACCCCTGTTTCCTCACGTGTGCCGGAACCCGCGTATGACGCGCCATGGCCCTCAGGTACAGGGCCGTGAGTTCTTCCACCCAATCGGTCAGCGCCCCGTCTTCAGAAACCCAGCGTTCCAGAGCCTCCCGTTCCCAGGGTTCGGCGGGGCTGAACAGCAGGTGCGTGGAAAGAAGCAGCTCTTTCATCTCCGGCACGGTGATTTCTCGGCCGCCCAAGCCCCCAACCAAGGTTCTGAGGATCGTCGGCGAAAGACGATCCCCGCCGGGCGCCATGCGGGCAAAGGTATTGAAAACCCGTGAGGCCAGAGGCGGGATGGACCCAAAACTGTTGGAGCGGTCCAAAACCGCCACGGCCCGGAGGCCCTCAGTCCACCGCCGGATGTCCTCTTCGGGAAAAGGATTCATGAGCCGCACGGACATGGCCCCCAAGCCCCGCCAGCCTTCCTCTTCCAGTTCCTGCAGGGCCTCCACGGCATTGGGAAAGAGAGACCCCTGGAGGATGAGCAGGGTTTCCAGTCCTTCCTTTTGAGGCGCTTGGGCCTCGGCCATGACCGATCCGGCCGTGCGCACTTCGCATGGGTTCAAAGCGACCCCGGTCAGGCGCCGCACGGCCTCCACGGCGTAGGGCCACACCGAGCGGACCATTTCATGGGCTTTTTCCACTTCGCTTTGGGTTTCCTGGTAGGTTGCGGCCGTGCAGCTGGGACCGTGCACGATCCGCCGGCCCGATCGGTTGACGATGCGGTCTTCCAGAAAATCGAACCCTTTCAGGGTTTCCGAGAGCCATCGGCGCACCACTGCATCAGGGGGCACGCGGGTCAACCCGATCTTGTGGGTGTCCGTGATGCCCCCGATGGAGAGAATGACGGGCAGCTTGGCGAAATGAGTGAGCAACCTTGCCAGGTACAGGCAGGGGACATACTCTTGGATGCTCTTCGGGGCCAACATGATGCCCCCATCATCCCGAAAGCTCATGAAATCCGTGTGGCTTTCCTCGATGTTGAGGTTCGGGGCGGCCAAGGCTCTTTTGGCCAACAGGAAAAGGCCTTCCAGGCGAGCGCCCACAAACTGGGGAATGATTTCCGTAAAAAGCCTCCAGCCTTGGGACGCCGTAAACGTCACCGGCAGAAACAACCCCGTTCGGGCCACGCCCAAGAGCTTTTCCGCCGCCACCTTTTCCGACGGGTTCATTTCGTCGACCACGATGTAGGGGTGGCCGTTGGCGAAAGCTTCCGCCATGGCATAAAAGGGATTCCCCGCAGGGGTGATGGGAAAACCCACATAAAACAGGGGGTGTTCCGGGAGGGCGATCTGGGAAAGCACCATGCCCGCCAGGGTGCCTCCCATGATCATGAGGGCATCGCCTGGGTCGTCCCCACAGCTTCGAACATCGGGGGAAAGGGGAGACAATGCCCGTTTCGCGGCCGGGGTTGCAGAGTTCTCGGCTGCGGGCAAGGCGTCGAGGATCGGAGACGGCCACTCCCGGCGTTGGGTTCGCGCCCTTTCCATGGCGTCCCCATAGATGCGGAGCAGATTCGGGTTCTTCAGGACGGCCTCGGGAAATCCCCGGATGAGGCTGTCTTTGTCCCGCTTCCAGTCGAAAGGAAGCCCGGACCGCGCCAAAGTGTCGAAAATGGGGGAAACCGCCACCAGGTTGGAAACCATACCGGGACGACCCGAAACCTTTTCCATGATGCCGTCCATATCGACGGTGACCATGCGGCATGAGACCAACGCCCGACACAGGGCGCGCAGGCGATCCCCTTCCCGGGAACCTGGCCGCACCCCTAAGGAAGCCAAAGCTTTCTCCAGTTCCGATTCCAGTCGCTCTAGGCTCCAACCGGCCTCTTCCTGCGCCCGACGGCGCAGACCGATCACCACGGATTGAATGGTCTGCGGGCAAAACCGCAGCACTTCTCGCCACAGTCGTTCCGGGTCCTCCCAGTGATTCACGATGACCGTGCCGCCCACCCGTAACGACCCGAAAAGCAAGTCGGGGTCTCTTTTCATTTCCTCGAAGTTGGTCACGGTCGTCACCAGGGAGGGAAACGTAAACATGGCGTCTTTTCGTTCCAGCGGCCGGCTGTCCACGAAGGTGGCCGAAAGAACGGGGGTGCCTCGTTTGGATGATCCGAACTGCCAGGCCATCCCCGCCCAACAGCCCTTCGCCGTCAGAAACTGGGCGAAAACCCGATTGATGGCAATCCCACGATCGCCGGCCAAACTGGCGACGGCGATGCTAAAGGGGCCGAATCGGGCAATGGTGTGCCGAAGCGCTTCCCGTTCCTCGAGGGCCGCCTGAACGTGCTGGGTGCGGATGAGCCCGCCTGTGCGCAGGAAATCCCGCCGAAGCTCCCGGGAAAGCCGATATTGCTGAAATTCCGTCCATTCGGCCAGGGCCCGTTCTTCGAGGATTCGATCCAGAATCTCATAGAGCACCCCGGCGGGGCGTCGTTCGGGGCCGACTTCGGGGCCGACTTCATCGGGATCCACGGGACGCAGGAGCTCCCGCCCGATGGGATCCGACGCCCACAGGTTCGTCACCGTCTCTCGAAGTTTCGCGTACGCTCTTCGGAGGTGTTCCAAAGCCTCCCGGGCGTCTTGGCGCCTGCGGGTGAGTTCCTCCTCATCGTCCCCGAAAGGTTCGACGCCCGCCTCGTAGGCTTCCAAACTTTCCAAAGCCCGCGTCACCGCCTCCCATCGTTTTTGGTCTTCATCCTGAAAAGCCTCCTGGAGGGCGGCATAACGGTTGCCTGTCTCCCGCCCCAAAAGACGCACCACCATGTCATGCTCCAGGCTGTGGGCGAAGTGCGGCTTCAGGCGACCGTCCTCGTCAAAAAGCACGCTGTAAGGAAACGCGTCGGGGTCGTGCCGATGTGCCGCCCACTGGGTTTGAAGCTCGCCCAGGAAAGCGCGCACCCTTTTTTCGGCCTGCAGGATGAGCCGTGTTTCCAGATCGATCTGCCAATTTATCTGATCCCGGTAGGTCTCGAGCTGCATCATGAGGAACCGGGCCAGGGCGTTTCTCGGGACCCATTCGCCCGTGTGGGGATCCCGCACGAGCATGGCCTTGTAGCGCGGATCCCGGGAAATCCAATACAAGATGGGTTTGGGATCGCGCCGCCATTCTTCGAAAGGTTTGCCCCGGTCTTCAGGGTGGTACGGCGCCACCCGTTTTCGGTATCGCCCATAAAAGACCACTTGGGGCAGCATTCCGGCGTAGGCCATAATGCGCGCATAGTCGTCGGGATCTTGCCCGAAAAATTTTCCGGTTTCGGGACACGGCGTCACATCCCAGCGGATTCCGGACCGACTCAATCGATCCGCCAGAAGCCAAAATTCCTGAATGGACGCCCGATCCGCACTGTGGCCCATGCCGACGACGATGCCGGGGAATTCGGCCGCCAGGTTGATGAGGTTCCACTGGATCTTCTGATTTCCCATGAGGAACCTGCCGATGGGAGTGGTGAGCGTGCCCATGCCGAGAAGCGAACTGGCCGAACTTTCGCCGCCCGTGTTGGAATAAACCTGAGTGTCCGTGATGGTGATGAAATGGAGCGCATTGGGCCAGCGCTGCCGGATGAGGAACGCCTGCTGGCGCAAGGCGTTGAGCCAAGCCGGGAGACCGATCACAGCCCCGCCGTCGCCGCCTTGGCTCACGACATAACGCCGCCCTTTCTTCAGCAAGCCCATTCGCACTGCCCGGTCGAACACCTGGGTCATGGCCTCGCCGAAAGCAAAACCACCCCCGAACACCGTGCGGCCCCCGGGCACCTTTTGAGCCGTCTCGTTCATCTTGTTCAAGGTTTCGCTCATGCACCCCGTTTCACAGGTGAAGGCCACCTGAGGCACTTCACCCCGAGCGAGACTCATGGCCAGGGCCATGGCCACGGGAACGGCCAAGACCTGAGCTTCGGCGCAGGACGGACATGCCGAATGCCCCCCGGCAAAAGCCATGGGCCCGTAACGGGCGTGGAGCGGACCCGCGGAATGTGGGAGGTTTTCCAGAAGTTTTCGGGCGATGCCCGCTTCAGCCTGCAGCAGTTCAGGATGCCGGAGGAAGATCTCGTGGAGCCGTCCGGAAAGGTCGTTCAGAAGCGGGCTTTTGGTCACGGGAAGTTTTTGCGGCAGATGGGGGCTCAGGATGAGCGCCTCGCGGCCCGTGTCACGGAGCACGTTTCTTTGGACGTCCACGGGGACGTCTTCCTGCCGCGGAACCAGGATGCAATCGACGGCCTTTTCCCGCCACAGCCGCCCGATGGATCGGCCGTCCCAGACGCCTTGTTCCTTGAAAAAGCGCGTGGTCTCGTTGGCCGGAACCCACAGGCGCCGCAGATCTTGCGTCGCGGCAAAAGGGGCACGTTCCGGCTCGGAAACGGGCACTTCAAACAACCCGGTGGCTCGAACCTCCAGCCCGGCTTGCAGAGCCGCATGGAAAAGATCACGCTCCACCCGGCCCTCTTCCGTGGTGCACAAAAGCCCCGCCGTAAAATGCGGCCGGATGAGGCATCGCGGCATGTCGTTTTGGGAAAAGAACGTCACGCTGAGGCCCCTTTCCGGCACGGTGCCGGAAAAGGATCCCGAACGAACGGGCGTCAAGATCTTCTGGTAGATTTCGCCGTAAACTCCCAGGCCGTCGCCATAAGAATGGCTTCGAATGATGTAAGGCCATACGGAAGGTTTTCCCGCCTCCAGAGCATCGAGCCATTCCCTCCAGAAGACGGCGTGTTTTCCCAAAAGCCTCACTCCGGCTCCCAGTTCCACAAGAGCCCGGCGTCCCCAACCTTCCTCGGCGTCTTCCGTTCGGGTCACGGAAAAAAGGTACGGGCAGCGCATCCGGCACAAGCCGCAATGGGTACAGTGGTCTTCCGCGGGTCCCAGAAGTTCCATCCCGGTCGGGGTCACGGCCATGCGCATTTCATGGCACAAGCCCACACAATGCAAACAATGGGTGCATTGGGATGCATCCACGTGGACCTTGCGGGAAAGATACCGGACCCGCTTGTCCGTGCTGTGCCGCTCCACCACATTGTGCCCGCCCAAAACCATGACGTCCCCGTAGTCGTCGTAGCGCGACGGATCCTGAGGCTTCAGGCCCGCAAGCTGGGAAAAAGCGAGGAGAAAAGGTCCGAGGTCGGCCCCGTCCAGAGGACTTTCCACAAGGGTGTAATCGCCTTGGGGGTCCTGCACGAAGATCGCGACGGCAAAGGCCGTTGCCGGCTCCTGGGGGGGACTCGCCAAGAGCCCGTAAAAACGGCCGTCCGTAAAGTGTTTTCGGCACAGGGACGCTTCCGTGGAACAATCGGCCCCGTTCTTAAAACGATCCACGGCGATGCGGGCGCCCATCAAAGCCAGCCGAAGCCCTGCCGCGATCCATTCTTCAGAAAGAATACGGTATCGGCCTTTCGGGGTTTCCAGGCATGGGCCGAAACCGCCGTCCGTGACAACGGGCCACCACGACCCATTGGAACGGCGGGAGCGCTCCCACGGCGGCTCCGAGATCGACGAATCCCACACCCAAGGGAAAAGAGCGTGCTCCATGGCCTTTCTCCTTCATGCTCACTCGGCCGCCGGCACGAATTTCGGGAAGCTGTGAAAAGAGGAATCGGCACAGGAGAAAAGAAATCCACATCGCGGGGCCCCGAAGCGCCCGCATCACGGGAACAGGACAAGGACGGCCTTTAGCGGCTCAAATCGACGTGGTTCTCTGGGAAATACGACTCTTTGCGGCGGGCCGTCCATCGGGGGTAAGCAATGGGGGACCGTCGCCTCGCGGTAAATTCTAATAGAAAACGACGATTCGCACCCGTCAAGAAAAATTTTTTCACATAGTCCCCTATGAACGGGATACGACGGCCGTAGGTTGGGGTGAGTCGTAGGTTGGGGTGAGCGCAGCGAACCCCAACACCCACACGCCTCCACACACCCACAAAACTTCCGGACGGGCACAAGGCCCGCCCCTACGGGTCGACACAGGGGGGCCGCCTCTTCGGGCGGGCACAAGGCCCGCCCCTACAGCCGCGCGCCGTCCACCTACACGGGGCGGCCGTCAGCCGTAGTCAGCCGTAGGTTGGGGTGAGCGCAGCGAACCCCAACACCCAGCCTATACAGAGCGGCCGTAGCGACCCGGCAGGATGCGCTTTAACCTGGATTCCAACCGCCGGCGCACGGCCGTCAGCTTTTCCAAATCGATGCCCGTCGGTAAGCCCATGGCGTGGAAAAGATGCGCCAAATCTTCGGTGGGGATGTTCCCCGGAGCCCCGGGGATGAAAGGACATCCCCCCAAGCCCCCGCAGGCTCCGTCGAACCGGCTGACCCCCAATTTCCAGGCCGCATAGACGTTGGCCAGCCCGAACCCGAAGGTATCGTGCAGATGCAGGCCCAAAGGGATGGGAAAGTTCCGCAGCGCCTCGGCGACGATTTTCTCCATTTGTAAAGGATTGGCCAGACCGGAGGTGTCCGCAAGACAAAGTTCGTCCGCTCCGGCATCGACAAGCGAGGCCGCCAGGGACAAGACCCGTTGTTCCGGAACGGTGCCCTCAAAGCGGCACCCGAAGGCGTTCATAACCCCGGCCTGAACCGAAAGCCCCTGGGATTTGGCCTGCCGCACTACGTCACAGGCTCTTTTCAAGGCTTCCGCCGTTTCACACCCGCTGTTCTTTCGGCTGTGGGTTTCCGATGCCGAAACGAACACGGCCACATCCCGGACTCCGCACGATGCGGCCCTTTCCAACCCCTTTTCGTTGAGCACCAGGGCTCGGTAGATCACCCCCGGCTTCTTCCGGAGTCCTTGGAAAACAGCTTCGGTATCGGCCATCTGAGGCACCGCCCGAGGGTTCACGAACGAACCCACCTGAATGCGCGGAAGACCGCAGTCCACCAGATCTTCAACAAGGCGGATCTTTTCCGAGAGCGTCAAAAGGTCCTTTTCGTTCTGAAGGCCGTCTCGCGGCGCCGTCTCTTCGATGAGGATGGGCATGGGTCGATCCTTACAACGTCTTAGGGGAGGTCATAAAAGCCTGCCACGATGGGCAAGCCGCCGTGGCGAAGGCGGCGGATCTTCCGGGGTCTTACGGAGCCCGAGACCAACAATTCGCGGTCCGGAGCCAACACGACAGCCTTCCAGCGGCCGAAACACGCCCCGAGATGGTTCAAAACGCGCCGATAAAGATCTCGATCCGCATGGAGCCGCACGCCGTAGGGCGGGTTCAAAAAAACCAACCCGGGATCCAGCCCCAACTTTAATGGATCCAGATGTTCAAAGGGCATGACGTGCCATGCCACGCAGGACGCGACGCCGGCTCGAGCGGCGTTTTCCCGAGCCACAGCCAAGGCTTTGGGATCCCGATCCACGGCGACGAAGCGCCCCGCAGGAGTGTCTCGGACGCCCTCGTCGGCTTTCCTCAAAAGGTACCGCCACGTTTTTTCCTGGAACGAAGGCCACTTTTCGAAAAGAAACCGCCGATGCCTCCCCGGAGGAATGTTTGCCGCCATCAGCGCCGCCTCGATTACGCCCGTACCCGACCCGCACATGCCGTCCACAAAGGGATCGCCGGCGTTCCAGCCGGACTGGAGGACAAGCGCCGCGGCCAGGGTCTCCCGAAGAGGCGCCCCCGCATGCCGCATTCGGTAACCTCGCTGATGGAGATGCGCCCCGGAAGTGTCGAGGCTCACGACGGCCTGCTTGTGTTCGATGCGAAGGAAGATGCGCTGCGTGCTTCCCCGATCCTGTACCGAAGCGTCCTCGTCGTCTTCCGGTGCCGCCGGGTCTTCGTCCGCGAAACAGACCGACGCCCCCACCGTTTCCAGCCGATGCCGAAGCGCATCCTGAAAAGCTTTTTGGGCAAGGCCGGCATGATCGAGCCGGGATGCGATGAGCCGCAGCTCCACCCGAACAGGCACACGGGGATCGATCCACAACTCCCAAGGTATACGAACCGTCTTGCTGAAAAGCTCCTCACGAGCCCCGACCTTCATCGCCGGCAACCGGCACAAAATCCGGCCGGCGGTGCGCACCCACAGATTGGCGCGATAACAAGCTTCCAACCTTCCCTGGAATTCGATGCCTGCTTCGGATTCCTCCACAACGTTCAAGCCCAAGCGTTCCATTTCGCCCCGGCACACGGGGAAAAGTTCCCGAGGCACCAGGGCGGCGAACCGATGTTCTTTGGCCCGAATGTGTGTCCGGATTCGTCGTTCCAAGGACTGGGCGGTTTCCATCGTTTTTGCCCCTTTGAGGCGAAGGCCGGCCTCAATGTTGGCTTCGTTGGCGTTTCTTCCCCACATCGCTTCCTCGAAGCCGACGTGCAACCCGTTGCCTTCGCCGTGCGGATGCTGTAGACGGGACGGTGTTCTGAAGTGCCGTCGTCAGAGAGCCTCCTAGCGATCTTTGGGATCGACGTCAAGAAAGGCCGTGGTATGGCAGATGGAAGGCAAGGCTTTCGTTTTCTCAAACCCAGAACCTTTTCCGCCGTATGGAGTGCACCGACGGCGGGATGGCGGGAACACTTGGCGGAGACCCTTCAGCGCCTCCCAGGCCGAAACAAGGCGCGCCTGTTCTTCCGCGCCGACGACATCGGCGCGGGAGGGCGCGGCTTCGACGCTCTGTGCTCGCTTTTTCGAAGCTACAGCGTGCCTTTGGCGCTGGCCGTCGTTCCGGCCTGGCTCAGCGACACGCGCATCGCGCAGCTTGCCGCCTCGGCGCCACTGGAAGAACCTCTCTGGGGATGGCACCAACACGGATGGCGTCATGTGAACTGGCAACGAAGCGGGAAGAAGTCCGAATTCGGCGACCAGCGCCCGCTGGAAAAACAATGGAGGGACATCTGGCAAGGCCATATGAAATTGGTGAATGTTTTTCAGCATCGCCTTCTGCCCGTTTTCACCCCTCCGTGGAACCGCCTGAGCGCCATGACGCTGGAAGTGCTGGACCAGCTGGGATTCAAAGCGGTTTCCTGCACAGATCCTTTGCCCAAAGCCGGAAAGACTGAGCGTCGACTCAAGAACTTCCGCATCGGGATCGATCTGCACACGCGCAAGGATCCCGACGGCGCCGCCGATTTCGACCGGCTGCTCCACGAATTGAGCGCCGCTTTTTCGAAAGACTCCCCTGTCGGGGTCATGATCCATCATCAAAGGATGACGCCTTTCGCCTTTGCGTTTCTCGAAGAACTCATCGATCAGCTCCGAACCTCCGGCAAAGCCGACTTCTTGTCCTTTGACGATCTTTTGCACAGTCCCTAGGGAGCCGTCGAGCGTCCACCATGACCGCTTCACGCCCTTTGATGCTCTATGCCGACGCTTCGGGCCGCATCCTGGAACATCCCTTTCTCGAAATGGTGGGGTCCAGCGCCGGGCGCTTCACGCGCCCTTCCCTGAAAGAACTCATTCCACTGCCCGAAGGGAGCGAACTTTTTCGGCTCCCCGGCCGGTACCCCGTCGGTTATGACCGGGAAAAGAAACGCTACGTGGTTTTGACCCGAGATCCCTACAACGCACATCGCCCTGTGGAAGCCGTGGCGGCCTTCATCGCCCCGGCTCATACTCAGCTTTACATGGCCGCCTACAAAACCCGTCCAGGGGCGCCTCTTTTGCCCCTTTTCGCGTACACGGCCGTGGGCTGGTCCGAGGGCGGGTTCGTCACTGCCGCCGTTCGGGTGGATCCCGATCCCCGCCAGGATTTCAAGCATTTCGACCCGGAAACCATCGCCCGAAACGCCCGCCGAAGCATGCGCGGGACGCCGTCCAACCGCTTGATCCAGCACCTGGGCAGATGCGCCTTGACTTATGGCTGCCCGGCGGCCCGAAACCTCTTCATGCGCCGGTGGGAGGCCCCTCTGCCCACATCGCCCGTCTGCAACGCCCGGTGCCTGGGCTGTATCAGTTTGCAGGAAGAATCGGGTCTGTGCGCCACCCAGGAACGCATCCGGTTTGTGCCGACCCCCGAGGAAATCGCGGAAACGGCCGTTCCGCATCTCCTGAGAGCCCCGCGACCCGTGGTGAGTTTCGGCCAGGGCTGCGAAGGGGAACCGCTCATTCAGGGGAAAACTTTGGAAGAATCCATCCGGATCATGCGCCGGGAAACGTCCCGAGGGACCATCAATTGCAACAGCAACGCGAGCCTTCCGGACACGGTCGCGCGGTTGGCCGATGCCGGCCTAGACAGCCTGAGGGTAAGTCTCAACTCGGCGCGACCAGCGTTCTATCAGGCTTACTATCGGCCGAAAGGTTACGGTTTCGACGACGTGATCCGCTCCATCCAGGCGATGAAATCCCGGGGTCGGTTTGTGTCGTTGAATTACTTCGTCTTGCCGGGTTTCACCGACGATCCGGAAGAGGTGGCGGCTTTGTGCGCTCTTTTGGACAAGGCCCCGGCGGATTTGATTCAGATGCGGAACTTTAACGCGGACCCCGAATGGATCCTGAGAGCGATCGGTTTTCGGTGCGACCGGAAACCTTTGGGCATCCTGAAGGTCATGGAAAGGATTCAAGAGCGGTTTCCAGACATTCGTTTCGGATACTTCAACCCCTGTCTGGACCCTGAACATGAGGAAGAACCACCGAACCGTTGAGCTCAGGGGGCGAAACACAACAAGGGGAAAGGTAAGGCAGCGGCCGGCCGCTTCAGCAAGAAGGCGGGTTGAGCGGAGACCGGGTTAAGCGGGGAGAATGGGGAGAATGGGGAGAATGGGGAGAGATGTTGGGGTTCGCTGCGCTCACCCCAACCTACGGCTACGGCCGGCTCTTGGGGGCACGCGGCCTGCGTCTTTAGGAGCGGGAAGCGCGCGCTTGTAGGGGCGGGCCTTGTGCCCGCCCGAAACTCCGGAGATTCTAGGGCGGGCGATGTTTGTCGGTGTTGGGGTTCGCTGCGCTCACCCCAACCTACAGGCTACGGGCTACGTGGAAAGAGATGTGTGGAGGTGGACATGCATCGGTGTGATGCGGTGGTGATCGGTGCCGGCATTGTGGGACTGGCCACGGCGTACCGGCTTCTGGAACGGCGCCCGTCTTTGGAAGTGCTTGTTTTGGAAAAGGAAACCGGCCCGGGGGCTCACCAGACAGGCCACAACAGCGGGGTCATCCATTCGGGGATTTACTACCGCCCGGGATCGTTGAAGGCCTCCCTGTGCGTGGAAGGGGCCAAAGCCTTGACGGCTTTTTGCCGGGAGCACTCCGTCCCGTTCGACATGTGCGGGAAAATCGTCGCGGCAACGGACGCCGTGGAAACCCAACGGCTTCAAGAACTTTTCCGCCGAGGGACCGCCAACGGGGTTTCCGGCATGGCCCTCATTTCCCCCGCGGAAGCCCGAACCATCGAACCCCATGTGCGCTGCGTCCAAGCCCTATGGGTCCCTTCCACAGGGATTACGGACTTTCGGCAGGTGGCGAAAAAACTCGCCCAAAACATTGCCTCCCGCGGAGGCCGCGTCGAGTTTTCCAGGCCGGTGACGGCCATCCGGAAAGAAAATGGGCGGACGATCATCGAAACGCCGGGGGGGCGATTCGCCGCCCGGCTTCTCATCAGTTGCGCGGGCCTTTATGCGGACCACATCGCCCGGCTGGCCGGCATGGACCCGCCCTGGCGCATCGTGCCCTTCCGAGGCGAGTATTACAGTTTAAGGCCGGAAAGCCGTCGGCTCGTCCGGTCGCTCATCTATCCCGTGCCCGATCCGCGGTTTCCTTTCCTCGGCGTGCATTTCACACGACGGATCGACGGGTCCGTGGAAGCGGGTCCCAACGCCGTCCTGGCCTGGGCTCGGGAAGGTTATTCCCATCGGCACATCCGGATCGACGAAACCCTGCAAACCCTCTCTTACCCCGGATTTTGGCGCCTCGCCCGGCTCTATTGGAAAACGGGTCTCCAGGAAATGGTGCGATCCTTTTCCCCAAGGCTTTTCGCCAAGGCCTTGCAGAAGCTGGTGCCTGAGGTCACGACACGGGATCTGGCGCCGGGAGGGGCCGGCGTCCGGGCCCAGGCCTTGAGTCCCGACGGGCGGCTCTTGGACGATTTCGCCATTCTGGCCGAACCCGGGCAGGTGCATGTGCTCAACGCCCCGTCTCCGGCCGCCACGTCGTCTTTGGCCATCGGCGATTATGTGGCCGCGAAAGCTTTGTCTTTCTTGCGATAGACCAAGGCTTGGCACACGGCGACAAGCGTGCCCTCGGCATCCGTCACGCGGATTCCGTAGCTGGCCGTGCGCATCGTGCGGTGGATTTCCGTCGCTTCGGCGCGCAACGTGGCGCCCAGGCGCGGAGCGGCCATATAGGTGACGTTCATGTTCAACGCCACGGCCATAATCCCGTGGGAATTGGACGCCACCTCGAAGGCTTCGTCGATCAGAGAAAAGATCGCCCCCCCATGGGCCAACCCGAAAATGTTTTGCTTGGTTTCGTCGAAATCCATTTCCACGAGGGCGTATCCGGCATCCACCCGAATGAGCCTCATGCCCAGATGGCGCGCGTAGGGTTCCGCGGCCGTTTTTTCCGTCAGGAACGCTTTGACTTTTTCATCCATCGCGGCCTTGTCCCTCCATGTTGAAGTTTTGAATCTCTTTTGCTACAAACGGACCGCTTTGGAAAGGCCTTTTCCCCGGGAGAAGACAACGATGACGACACGGCCAACTTTTGGGATTGCCACGCTGCGGTGGCGGGGCTGGTGGTGGGATAAAAGGCAACGGGCCGCCCGTCCACCCCGGGGCCGTGGGTGAAGCCATCGAAGGCCGTGGACGGCGCCTCGTCCACGGCTTTCAGTTTTTAGATCCCATGGATTCCTAGACACATGAGAGGAGCTATCGGTGGGAGCGCGGACAATCCTCCTCGGCAACGAAGCCATTGCCCATGGGCTTTTGGAAGCCGGATGCACCATGGCGACGTCTTACCCCGGCACGCCCGCCTCGGAAATCATGAGCGCTTTGATGCAGCTCAAACGCAGGCACAACCTCTCGTGCCATCTGGAATGGTCCGTCAATGAAAAGGTGGCCGTGGAAACGGCTCTGGCCAACAGCTACGCCGGGAGACGATCCGCCGCCGCCATGAAACAGGTGGGCCTCAATGTGGCCGCCGATCCGGTCATGAGCGCCGCCTATACGGGGGTAAAGGGCGGTTTTCTCCTCATCGTAGCGGACGACCCCGGGCCGCACAGTTCCCAAACGGAACAGGACACCCGCCAGTTCGCCATGTTCGCCAAGTTGCCCGTGCTGGACCCGGCCCAGCCGGCTCAGGCCCGCGCTTGGATCGCCCCAGCCTATGAGCTTTCCGAAGCCTATGAAATCCCCGTGATCCTTCGGCCTACGACCCGCGTGTGTCACGCTCGCCAGGACATGACGCCCAAAGCTTTTCAAACGGCCGCCCCCCAACCCGTTTTCGAAAAGGATCCCGCTCGGTGGGCGGCGACCCCCAAGTTTCGATACCTGCTCCATAAACGCCTGAACGAAAAGCTGGACAAGATCGCCGACGACCCCCGTTGGCAGCCTCAGATGCTCAACCGCAAAATCTTGGACGAGGCCGGGCAATGGAAAACGGCCGACGGTTTCGACAAAGTCATCGTCGCTTCAGGAGCCGCGTGCGCCCACGCCGTGGAAATCCTTCGGGACCTGAATCTCTGGACACGCCTTCCCATTTTTCAGGTCCCCATGCCCTATCCTCTTTCGGAAAGGTTTTGCACCGAACTTTTGGAAAAGGCGGGCACGATCCTCGTCCTGGAAGAAACCCAGCCGGTGATCGAAGGACAATTGCGGGATCGGGCAAAAGTCCTGGGACGTTTGAGCGGCCATGTGCCTCGGGAAGGGGAACTGCTGCCCGAAATCGTAGAGAACATCATCCGCCGCTTTGCGGGCCTCCCGGAAGTTTCGCTGAGCCCGCCGGCTGCCGGACGCCGTCCCACGCTGTGCGCCGGCTGCGGGCATCGGGCCGCCTTCTTTGCCATCCGCAAAGTTTTCCCCAAGGGCATTTATGCGAGTGACATCGGCTGTTACACGTTGGGCCTAAACCTGGGGGCCGTCGATACGGTCCTGTGCATGGGGGCCTCCATCAGTCAGGCGGCCGGCTTTCATCACGCGTTTCGCGCCGCCGGCCAAAACAGCCGGCCTGTGGTGGCCACCATCGGGGATTCCACTTTTTACCACGCGGGCATCCCGGCTCTCATCAACGCGGTGGCCCAAGGGTGCCGCTTTCCGGTCGTGATTTTGGATAACGGCACCACGGCCATGACAGGGCATCAGCCCACTCCCGCCGCCGGCATGACGACGAACGGAACGCCTGTGCCGGCCGTGACGCTGGAAAACCTGGCCGCCGCCTGTGGTGTGACTCATGTGAGCGTCGGGGACCCGTACGATGTCCCTGGGTTTACCGCCCTTCTGAAAGCCGCCAAGGACCATTGCCGGGATGAGGAAAACGGCGGGATGGCCGTGGTCATCGCCCGCCGTCCGTGCCTCATGGACCAAGCCCGGCGCGAAGCCCGAAGGAGCCCGGCCCATGCTCCCACAATTACCGAAAAATGCGAAGGCTGCGGCTTCTGCCTCAAGTTTTTCGAATGCCCCGCTTTAGTTTTCCACGGCGAAAAGGAAGCCGTGACCATCGATGAAACCCTGTGCGCCGGATGCGGCGTGTGTGTCCACGTGTGTCCCCATGACGCCATCCAATGGCCTTCGGTTTCGCCGGCCTAAACCGAGGAGAAGGACCGATCCCATGGAGCAACAGATTGCCGTCAGCGGCCTTGGAGGTCAGGGCGTTCTTTTCGTGACCAAGCTCTTGGCGGAAACCGCCCTTCGGACAGGTTTTTCCGTTTTGGTTTCCGAAACCCACGGCATGGCCCAACGCGGAGGAAACGTAGTCAGTCACCTAAAGGTTTTCCCCCGGCACGATTCGAAGGAAGAGGCGGCCGAAGACTCCTTATCGATGCAGCCCATGACCAGCCCGCTCATTCGGCCGGGCCGCGCCGACGTGCTCCTGGCGCTTCACGAAGAAGCCCTGGCGGCCCACGGCTTTCTGGTGAAACCCGAAGGTGCGGTTTTTTGCAACCGAAGCGACCCGAAGGGCCCGACGGATGTGGATGCCGTGGCTCGAGCCAAAGCCGTGGGGTCCGCCGTGGCGGCCAATGTGGTCCTTTTGGGCTATGCGGCGGCACGCGGCGGTCTTTTCTGCACCGTGGACGAGCTCCGAGCCGTGCTGCAGCAATGGGGCGGATCCCGCATGGAGGTGAGTCTCTCGGCTCTGGATGCGGGAGCCCGCGCGGCCCGCGAAGAGAAGACGGCGTGAGGTTATGGATATGGACGGCGCGCTGCTGCAGCAGATTCCCCAGTTTGCGGTCTCAGGGGTGACCAACGGAAGCCTCTATGCCTTGATCGCCTTGGGATTCTGCATGGTCCAAAACGCCACTGGCATCGTCAATTTCGCTCAAGGCGATTTCGTCATGCTCGGTGCCCTCATGGCCGTCACTCTGATGCAAAAGCTTTCCGTGCCTATGGTGCCTGCGTTCTTCGGCGCCGTCTTGTTCGGGGCCGCGGCCGGGTTGGCTCTCGAGCGGGGTCCCTTGCGGCATGCCCGCAATCGAGACGTGTTGGTGCTCGTCATGATTACTGTGGGCGTTTCCATGAGTGTGCGCGGCACGAGCATGATCGTTTGGGGGAAAAACGTCCATTCCCTGCCGCCCCTCAGCGGGGAAGATCCAATCCTTTTGGGCTCTGCGGCCATCGCTCCCCAGGTGCTGTGGATCCTTGGCGTGTCGTTGGGCATCCTCGCGATGCTTTTCTTCTTTTATCGCCACACGCTTCTGGGTAAAGCCATGCGCGCGGCGGCCGACAATCCTTACGGGGCCGCGCTCATCGGCATTTCCGTGCACAAGGTGACGGCCCTGGCTTTCGCATTGGCCGGGTGTCTCGGCGCCCTGGCGGGCGTCCTCATCACCCCGCTCACAAGCATGAGCTACAGCGGCGGCCTTATGCTGGGCCTCAAAGGCTTCGCCGCCGCCATCCTCGGAGGCTACGGCAGCGCCGTCGGCGCGGTTTTCGGGGGCTACGGGCTGGGACTTCTGGAATCTTTCGCCGCCGGAACCCTTTCGTCCGCCTACAAAGACGCCTTCGCTTTTCTCACCCTTCTGACCGTGTTGTTCGTCCGCCCCGCCGGCCTTTTCGGCAGCCAAAGGGTGCGGAGGCTTTAAGCCGTCATGGGACGCATCCCTTTCATTCCCAAGGCGTGGAAAGCGCTTTCGATTCCCGCCGGGCTTCTGGTTGTCGTGCCTTTTGTGGTGGCCAACGATTATTTTCTCGTGCTGTTCAACATCATGGCGCTGAACGCCATGGTGGTTTTGGGGCTTAATCTCCTCATCGGCTGTGCCGGGCAGATTTCCTTGGGACATGCAGCCTTTTTCGGCCTCGGGGCCTACACGAGCGCCATCCTCACGACCCAGTGGGGCTGGCCGCTCTGGGCCGGTCTGGCCGCGGCTCTGGCCGTGACGGCCTTTTTCGGAGTGTGTCTGGCCGTGCCGACCCTGCGGCTGGAAGGCCACTACCTGGTCATGGCCACTCTGGGGTTCAACATCATCGTGAGCATCTGCCTGAACCAAATGGAACCCTTGACGGGCGGCCCCTCCGGTCTCGCCGGCATCCCTGCGCTGCACGTGGGCCCTATAGCCGTGGATAGCGACCGGCGGTTTTTTGTCTTTGTGTGGCTGATCTTTTTCCTTCTTTTCGCGTTGATCCTCAATTTGGAAGATTCCCGCATTGGCCGGGCGCTCAAAACCATCCACGACAGGGAACTCACGGCCCGCACCCTGGGGGTACCCACACACCGGTACAAGGTCCAGGTCTTTACCTTGAGCGCCATGCTGGCAGGTCTCGCGGGGTTTTGTTATGCGCACTACATGACCTTTATCAGCCCGAGCACGTTCGATATTTTCTATTCCGTGCAGATCGTGACCATGGTGGTCGTGGGAGGTTCGGGAAGTCTCTGGGGCGGCTTGGCCGGAGCGGTCTTCTTGACGAGCCTGCGCGAAGTGCTCCATGCCATGGAAGATTTTCAGGTGCTCCTTTACGGGCTGCTGCTCACCCTCTGCCTCATGTTCTTTCCCCATGGTTTGGTCCCCGCCCTTGTCGGTTTTTTGAAAAAAACGATGATTCCATGGGCTGCCCGTCAACCCTCCAAGGACCGGCGAGAAAGCAGGGCACCGCGACTTCAAGCGTCTTATGGCGGGCGACCCGTCCCCCTGGAAAAGAGACCCCATCGGGCGAGTGAAGGAGAAAAGGTTCTCGAGGTCGAGGATCTTTCGGTTTCCTTCGGAGGGCTTCAGGCGCTCACTCGGGTTTCTTTTTCCTTGACTCCCGGGGAAATCGTCGCCGTGATCGGGCCCAATGGAGCCGGCAAAACCACGGTGCTGAACGCCATTTCAGGCCTGATCCGTCCCACGGCGGGACGGGTGACGGTCCGCGGTGTGGACATCAGTCGGCGTGCAGCCCATGAAACGGCCGCCGCGGGTGTGGGCCGCACCTTTCAAGCCGTCCAGGTTTTCCCACATCTGACGGTGGCGGAAAACATTCTGGTGGGCCTTCACCTTCGGGCTCAATCCGGCTTCTTGGGGGCCATGGTCCATTGCCCGGGAGAACGTGCCGAAGAGGCTCGACTTGTCCGCCACGCCATGGATCTTCTGGACGACACCCCGCTGGCACCCAAAGCCCACGAACCGGCGGGGCTTCTTTCGCTCTACGAACAGAAACTTCTGGAAATCCTTCGGGCTCTGGCCACGCAGCCGGCAGTGCTTCTCCTAGACGAACCCGTCGGGGGATGCACGCCCAACGAAAGCCGAACGCTCATGGACTGGATCGCAGCGCATCGACGAGCCGGCATGGGGATGGTCCTTGTGGAACACGATATGAACGTCGTCATGGCCTACGCCGACCGCGTCGTGGTGCTTCACCACGGTCGCGTCATCGCCCAAGGGCCTCCTGCGGTCATTCAGAAGGATCCCCGGGTCATCGAAGCCTACCTGGGGACGAAGCGGCGCTCCTTTGTCCGTCGACAGCACGAGGAAGACCCTAACCCATGAACGCCAAAACCAAACCGATGGATGAGGGCCCACGAGGAAAACCGCGATGCTCAAGGTTGTGAACCTTTCGGCGCATTACGGCCCTTTGCAGGTTCTTCGCCGGGTCAGCCTTCATGTGGATTCCGGGGAAATGGTGTGTCTGCTGGGGGCCAACGGCGCCGGAAAGAGCACGCTCCTTAAAATCATTAGCGGCGTCTTGAAGCCCACCGAAGGACAAGTCTTCTTCGACGAGGCGCCGATCCAGGGGGAGGCCCCCGAAGCCATCGTTCGGCGGGGACTTGTTCAGGTCCCTGAAGCCCGCCAGCTCTTCCCTAACCTCACCGTGTTGGAAAACCTGGAATTGGGAGGCTACATCCACGGCCGCACACGCATGCGGCCCGCCCTGGAAGAAATGTTTGCCTTGTTTCCCATTTTGGCCCAACGGCGCCGTCAAAAGGCTGGAACGCTCAGCGGCGGCGAACAACAGATGCTTTCCATCGCCCGCGCCCTCATGACCCGTCCGAGGCTTCTCATGCTGGACGAACCGTCTCTGGGGCTCGCCCCTTTGATTGTGGAAGAAATTTATGCCACATTGCAGAAACTCCACCAGGCCGGCACCACCGTGTTGCTGGTGGAACAGAACGCCTCAGGGGCTCTGGAAATTTGTCAACGGGGCTACGTGATGGAAACGGGCCGGATCGTGTTGGCCGGTTCGGCCGATGAACTGGCCGAACACGAGGAAGTGCAGCGGGCGTACTTGGGACGGGATTATCGGCACAAATGGGAACGGTGACATCCTCCGGCCAACGGACCATGACGGGGACGGTTACGGGCGAGCGCATGAATCGGGAAAACCTTCGCCAACGGCAACTGGAACGGCTGCAGATGACCTTGAACCGCGCCTACCTTCAGGTGGACTTCTATCGGACACGCTTGGACGTTCTCGGCCTTGTCCCGGAAGATGTGAAAACGGAAGACGATTTCCGAAACCTTCCTTTCACCACGAGTGAGGATTTGGCGGCCCATTACCCGTACGGGCTCTTTGCGGTCCCTTTGAAAGATGTGGTTCGATTGAAAATTGCCGTGAGTCGAGACGGGAGGCCCATCGTCGTAGGATTCACCAAGAGGGACGTGAGCCTTTGGCAATCGCTCATGGTGCACCTTTTCCAGCGCTTGGGGATTCACGATCGCGATATCGTTCAGGTGGCCTTCAACTACAGCCTGTTTCCCGGCGCGTTCACGTTCAACCAGGCCGCCGAAGCCCTCGGGGCCACCGTAGCTCCATCGGCCACCGTATCGGCAAGACTGCAGCTGCAGATCATGCGGGATTTTCGCTCCACGGTGCTGGCCGCCACGCCGTCTTTCGCCTTGCACCTTTTGGACACCTTGGATGAAGAAACCGAGCGGGGACGGGAAAGGCACGACCTTTCGCTCAAGCTGATGGTTCTCGGCCCTGATCCCATCCCCGAAGCGTTGAGGGAACGCATCCGCACCCGACTGGGCATCCCGGCCTTCGGCTTATACGGGGTTTCCGAAATGGTGGAGCCGGGGCTGGCCGGGGAATGTTCGGCGCTTCGAGGCTTTCATCTCGCCGAAGACCATTTTCTTGCCGAAGTGGTCCACCCTGTGACGGGACAGCCGGTGGGGCCGGGGTCCGAAGGCGAACTCGTGATCACCACACTTTCGGCCGAAGCCTATCCGCTCATCCGCTACCGCACGGGCGACGTCGTCGCCCTGGACGTCTCGCCGTGTCCCTGCGGGTTGGACACGGTCCGCATCTCCCCGGTTCTGCGACGCACGGACCACCGGCTGAGCGTGCGCGGCGTTCCCGTAAGCCCGCAGCGCGTGGAACGGATCCTTCGGGAGACGGATTCCGGCCTCCAGGACTTTCGACTCCTTGTGGGCACACGCTTCGGTTTGGGCGACAGCTTGGACGTGTGGATCAGCTTGGGACCCTCCACCGAGGGAAGTAAGAGCAGCCGTGTGGAACGGATTCGCAGCCGCCTTCGGCGCGAACTGGGCTTGGGCGTCCGCGTCGTGGACGTCCCGCCGGAACGGCTGCCTCAGGAGGGATTGACTTACAAGACCGTCTTTCACCAGAAGAAAGAATTCTGAAAGGAGCTCAACCCATGACCGTGAGTTTCATGCCGGTGCGTTCCAGCCGGGAAGATTTGAAAGACCTGCAGCTGCAGGGACTGCGCTGGACGGTGCAGCACGCGTATCACAATTCCCCTTTCTATAGGCAACGGCTGGACGCGGCGGGCGTCACCCCGGATGACATTCGAACGCTCGACGATCTCCGACGGCTTCCCTTCACCACGGCCCAAGACCTTCAGGACGGCTACCCTTTCCCACTTCGGGCCGTGCCTTTCGAAAAGATCGTCCGCATCCACGCCTCTTCGGGGACCACCGGCAAACGCAAGATCTTGTGTTATACACAAAAAGACATCGATGACTGGGCCATGATGTTTGCCCGCTGTTTTGAAATCGCCGGCCTGACGCGCCAAGACCGGGTGCAAATCGCTGTGGGTTACGGGTTGTGGACGGCGGGGGTGGGGTTTCAGTTGGGTTGCGAACGTTTCGGTGCCCTGGCGGTTCCCGTCGGGCCCGCCAACACGGAAATCCATTGCCAGATGCTCACCGACCTGCAGACCACGGTTTTTTGCGCCACGGCCTCCATGGCCCTGCTCATGGCCGAAGAAATCGAACGGCGAGGGCTGAGGGACCAAATCGCCCTCAAAAAGATCATCTTCGGCGCCGAACGCCACAGCCGTCGCATGCGCCAGCGCATCCAAGCCCTCACGGGTGCGGAACACCTCTTCGACATCCCCGGCCTGACGGAACTCTACGGCCCAGGAACCGGTTTGGAATGCACGGCTCATCAAGGCATCCATTACTGGGCCGACTACTACATTCTGGAAATCCTCGACCCCGAGAGCCTGGAACCCGTGCCGCCCGGAGAACTGGGGGAGATGGTCGTCACGACGCTCCGAAAAGAAGCCGCCCCGCTCATTCGGTACCGCACCCGGGACCTCACGCGTTTCATCCCCGAACCCTGTCCATGCGGAAACCCTCTGCCGCGACACGATCACCTCCTGGGCCGCTCCGACGACATGTTCATCTTCCGCGCCGTGAACATTTACCCCGGTCAGATCGACCACGTGCTTTCCCAAATCCCCGGGGTCGGCAGTGAATACCAGGTGCATCTCAATCACCGCGAAGACGGCCGCGATGTGATGATCCTCAAGGTGGAACGGGCCGAGGGCCGAGCCGCCGAAGCGGATGTCCCGCTGAAAGAAACCATCGAGGCCGAAATCCGCCGGCAGATCCTGGTCCGATGCACGGTGGAGCTCGTGGACTACGGGGCGCTCCCGCGCACGGACCGGAAAAGCAAAAGGGTGTTCGACCACCGCATCAGGGAAGATTGATCAGGACCGTGCATTCATCAAAAAGGAGGCAGCCATGAACTCACGTCGCAACATCATGAGGGCGACGGCCGCGGTGGCGGTCGTCATGACGGCCGTGCTGTGGGGTTTCGGGTCGCTCCAGGCCGCGGACCCCATCAAAATCGGCGCCTTCTTCGACCTCTCGGGCCCTGCGGCGTCCATCGGCACGCCGACGAAACTCGTGGCCGAAATGGTGGTCAACAAAATCAACAAGGAAGGCGGCATTAACGGGCGACCTTTGGAGCTGGTAATCGGCGACACGGAAGGCGACCCCACCAAGGCGCTCCTCGTGGCGAAACGAATGGTGGAAAAAGACCAGGTCGTGGCCCTGATCGGCCCGACCCGAACGGGGACCGGCATGGCCGTCAAAGCCTACACGGAAAAGGAACAGATTCCCGTGATCATGACCGTGGGCGGGGACCCCGTGATCGCCGGCGGCAAACACGGCCCCTTTACATGGACCTTCAAGACGCCACAGCGGACCTCCACGGCCGTCGCCAAAGTCTATGAATTTCTGAAAGCCAAGGGCTGGACCAAAGCAGCTCTGCTCACCGCCACGGACGGTTTCGGCAAAGACGGCCTGGATTGGCTCACCCGACTCGCCCCCGACTACGGCATCGAGATCGTGGCCAACGAAGCCTTCGATGTGAACGATACGGACATGACGACACAGCTCGTCAAAATCAAGGCCACACCCGCCCAGGTGGTCATCTGCTGGACCATCGGCCCGGCCGGAGCCCGTGTGGCCAAAAACGTCAAACAACTCGGCATGACGATGCCTCTCTTCCAGTGCCACGGCCAACCCGATCCCAAATACGTGGAATTGGCAGGTTCCGCCGCGGAAGGCAGCTACATGCCTTCCACCAAGCTGATGGTGGTGGACCAACTCTCGGACAGCGATCCCCAGAAAGCCGTCATCCAGGAATTCATTCATCTCTACAAGGACGTCTACCAATTCGACCGACAATACCCCATCAACACCCACAGCGGGTATGCGTGGGACGCCATCATGATGCTCGCCAACGCCATGCGCCAGGTGGGGACGGATCGCGGAGCCCTGCGAACGGCCATTGAACAGACCCGAGGCTATGTGGGCATCAGCGGCATCTACAACCTCACCGCAGAAGACCACAACGGCCTCGGGGCGGATTCCTTGGTCATCGTTCAGGTGGTCCAAGGCGGCTGGAAACTGGTCACTCCATGACGTGTTCGTCGCTGCATATCCTGGGCAGCCCGGGACTGGGCGGAGCCGAACGATTTTTCATTCGACTGGTAAACGGCCTGGCCGAAAGGCAAGAGGGCCTCGGCGTGGCGGTGCGCCCGAGGAGCCCCGTGCTTCGGTTCCTTCACCCGGCCGTCTCGGTCCACCCCGTTCCCATGCGAAACGGCTGGGATGTCATTTCCCTGTTCAAGCTCCGGGCTCTGATCCGGCAGATGCAATACCCCGTGGTGCAAACATACATGGGCCGAGCCACCCGTCTGACCCGCGTTCCCCGGGATACCGGCGCCGTGCACATCGCCCGTTTGGGCGGCTATTACAAGATCCGAGGCTATTACACCCATGCCCACGCGTGGATCGGCAACACTAAGGGGATCTGCGACTACCTCATCCGAAACGGGCTCCCTGCGCAGCGCGTTTTTCACATTCCCAACTTCGTGCCTGCGCCTCCTCCCGTTTCGGAAGAGGCGCTCAAAGACCTCCGCGCGACATGGCGAATCGCCGAAGAGGCCTGGGTGGTCTTTTCGCTGGGACGCTTCGTTCCCAAAAAGGGCTTCGCGGACTTGCTGACCGCCTTTTCCCGTCTCCCGCGATCCCTTGCGGGTCGCCCGTGGGTGCTGGTCATTGCGGGAGACGGGCCCGATCGCAACGATTTGCAAAAGCGATGCGAGGCCTTGGGAATCGCCCCCCAGGTGCGATGGGTGGGCTGGCAGGACGATCCTGGGCCCTTCTACACTCTCAGCCACGTTTTTGTGTGTCCGTCGCGGCATGAACCTCTGGGGAACGTCATTCTGGAGGCCTGGAGCCACGCCGTGCCGGTTGTGGCCACGGAAACGGTGGGTGCGGCGGAACTCATCGCCTCAGGCGAAAACGGCATCCTCACGCCCGTGTCCGACCCCGCGGCCATGGCTCGGGCGATCCAAAATCTTTTGGAAGATTCCTCCGGACGCCGAGAGCTTGCGGAAAACGGGCGAAAGACGGTCACCGAACGCTTCTCCCAAGCCCGCGTCATCGATCAATACATGGACCTTTACACGAACCTTGTGGGCACATGCACCCCATGACGGATTACGTGCACCCTGAGCCCGGCATGTCCCTTCAAGTTCCCGATAGGGAGAAAGCCACGCGTTTTTTGATCATTCGCCCCAGCGCCATCGGCGATGTGGTCATGGCTTTGCCCATGGCCGCGGTCATCAAGGAGGCTCTTCCCGACGCTTCCGTGATGTGGCTTGCGGAACCCTACGTGGCGGATTTTCTTCGAGCTCAACCCCACGTGGATGAAGTTGTGGTGTGGCCCAAATCACGCTGGAAAGACCTGGGGCGCTCGTGGCGTTTCGGGGCGTTGGTCCGGGAAGTTTCGGCTTTTCATCGGATGCTCCAGCGGTGTCGCATCGATGTGGCCCTGGACGCCCAGGGGCTTTTGAGAAGCCGGATCCTCGCCGCTTTGAGCCGTGCGCGCCGCCGGATCGGCTTCGCTTCCAAGGAACCGGGGCGTTTCCTCATGACGGAGGTTATTTCCAAAGGGCCACGAACGCGGACCATCGGGACCGAGTATGAGCACATGGTGCGCTTCTTGGGGCTTTTGCGGAACGGTTTTCCCATGGGGCTGAACATCCCGGAAGACGCCGCGCAACGGGCCGATCGGCTCTTGACCGCCGCCCTCGGCACCCGACCTTACGTCATCTTCGCCCCGTTTACCACAAGGCCTCAAAAGCACTGGATCGCCCAACGATGGGCCCGCTGTGCCGAAAAAATCAGCGAAGAACGGCGCTTGCCCGTCGTCCTTTTGGGGGGAGCGGGCGACGGGGAATCGGCTGCGCATCTGGCAGGCTTAGCCCCCTCCATCGTGAATCTTGTCGGCCAAACGTCCCTTCTGGAAAGCGCCGCCCTCCTGCAGCGGGCTCGACTGGTCATCGGCGTCGACACGGGACTGACCCACATGGCCGTGGCCATGAAACGTCCCACGGTGGCCATCTTCGGCGCCACGTGCCCTTACCTTAAGACACGCTCGGATCGCGCCCTGGTGCTCTACAAGCCTTTGCCCTGTTCGCCGTGTCGGCGCCGCCCCACGTGCAAAAACACTTTCCCTTGCATGGCGGCCATCCATGATAACGAGGTTATGGCAGCGGCCCGAAGGCTTCTCGACGGTTCGGCGGAGCCCTGAGGCCATGAGGATTCTTCACGTGGAAACCGGTCGGCATCTTTACGGCGGGGCCTACCAAGTTGTGCTCCTTCTCAAGGGTCTGTCCGGTCTCGGCGTGGACAATATCCTGTGCGCTCCCAAAGACAGCGCCATTGCCCGGGAAGCTCTCCCTTACGCGGCCCTGGCCCCTCTGTCCTTTTCGGGGGAATTGGACCCCAGGTTGCCCCTGGGACTGTGGCGCGCCGTGCAGCACTGGAAGCCCCATCTCGTCCATGTGCACAGCCGGCGCGGCGCCGACTGGTGGGGCGGGATCGTCGCCGCCCGGACCCAAACGCCGGCCCTCGTCACCCGCCGCGTCGACAACCCGGAGCACCCTCTCGCCGCACGTCTGAAATACCGCTTATACCGACGCGTCATCGCCATTTCGTCGGCCATCGCCCACGTCCTGAAATCCGAAGGGGTGCCGGAGGAAAAGATTCGGTGCGTGCCGAGCTGCATCGATCCCGATCGCTTCCAAGCGCCCTATAACAAAGCAGATCTTCTTCGGGATTTGGGCCTCCCCGAGGGCAGCCGCCTCATCGGCACGGTCGCCCAGCTCATTGCCCGAAAAGGCCATGCGCGCCTCATTGCGGTCGCCCCGGAGATCTGCGCTCGACACCCTGACGTCCATTTTTGCTTTTTCGGCCAAGGGCCTCTTCGGCACCGTTTGGAGCAGGATGCGAAAGGCCGGAAAATTTCCGGCCGTATCCATTTTCTCGGGTTTCGCGAAGACATGGATCGAATCTTCCCCTGCCTGGATCTTCTTGTCCACCCGGCGACTTTGGAAGGGCTGGGCGTCTGCCTTCTGGAAGCGGCGGCGGCGGGGGTTCCCATTGTGGCGTCGAAAGCCGGGGGGATCCCCGAAGTCGTTCGACACGGGCGAAACGGGCTTCTGGTGGAACCCGAAAAGGACGAAGCGCTGCGCTCCGCCGTGCTGTGGATGCTGGATCACCCCGAAGAAGCCCGCCGGATGGGCTTTCAAGGCCGGGATCTCGTGCGCGTTCACTTTTCGCCTGAGTCCATGGTCCGGGGAAACCTCCGAGTCTATGAAGAAGTCCTCGAAGGGTCCTGAACATGGCGCGGTTTGAGTCACCGGCAAACCCCATCCCTTTCGTCTATGTGTCTCGGGCTCGGCTGCATCGGCCGCGAGCCAACGTCATCCAGACGATCAAAACCGTGGAAGGCCTGGCCCGGATCGGCGTTTCGGCGGAACTGTTCGTCCCACCATGGGAAGGAAGCCGAAGTGCCCAGGACATCTTGAGCGACTTGGGCGTCGCCGCGCCTGTGTGCATCCGCGTGGAAAACGGTCTTCGCACCTTTTGGAAACCTTTCGCTTTCGCCTCGTTTTTCTGGAGGCACAAGAAAAGGCTGCAGAACGCCCTCGCCGTTTATACCCGTTCGGCCGCCCTCAGCCTGGCCCTTATGAAACACGGCATCCCGCACAGCTTTGAAGTGCACGACATGGCCGCCCTACAACGCCACGGCCTTTTGGAACAGCTTCTTCAGGGGTTCGCCAAGGGGTTGATTCATCACTTTTTCCCCATCAGTCGCGCCGCCGCTCAAGGCCTTCTGGAACGTGGCGTGCCGCCCGAGCGCGTCCATGTGTGCCCGTGCGGGGCCGATTTGCGTCTTTTCCGGAATATGGCCCCATGGGATCCGGCCGGGTTGAAGAAGCCTCACATCATGTATGTGGGACGCATCAGCCGCCATCGGGGCCTCAAGATTCTAGAAGCCTTGGCCTGCCAGCAGGGCTTTCGGGTCACGCTGGTGGGCGCCATGGAGGACAGCCCCAACACGGGGCGCATCGAGGTCGTCCCCTTCGTGCCGCATCACGAAATCCCTCGGTACCTGGAACAGGCGGACATCCTTGTGATGCCCTACCAGAGGGATCTGCCCCATGCGGGATCCATCAGCCCCATGAAACTTTTCGAAGCCATGGCCGCCGGCCGGCCCATCATCGTGAGCGATCTGGAACCCATTCGGGAAATCGTTCGCCACGGCCACAACGGCCTCTGTGTGGACCCCGACGATGCCGAAGCCTGGCTGAAGGCCGTCCGGTTTCTTCAGGATCATCCCGAGCGGGCCCACCATTTGGCCGCCAACGCTCATAAGGAAGCTTCCCGCTATAGCTGGGAAAACCGTGCCCGAACCCTGCAAGAAATCCTTTTGAACGACCGTCGGGAGTCCCGCGATGGGTAAGATTTCTTTGGGTATGGACCGGAGGTTTCGCCTTCCTCGCGTCTGGTCCAACCGACAACTGGAAAAGATCGCCCCCCTCTTCCACGGTCATGTGGTCAACGTGAGCGCTTGGAAGGATGAGGTTCCCCCGAGGAAATCTATCTCGATCTGGAAGAAGATCTCCCCCGAGAGCTCATCGGTCGTTTCGATGTGGTCTTCAACCACACGACCCTCGAACACATCTTCAACGTGCAGAAGGCCTTCAAAAACCTCTGCCTCCTGTCCCGTGACGTGGTCATCGTGTGTGTTCCCTTTCTCCAGCCCTATCATTCGGACTACGGAGACTACTGGCGGTTTTCCCCTCTGTGTCTCAAACGCCTTTACCTGGAAAACGGCCTTGCCGTGCTTTCCCTGAACTGGAACAGTCACAGGATGAGCGCCGTCTATGTGTTCGGTGTCGGGGCAAAGCACCCGGAACGATGGCGCGAATTCTTCACCGTGCCGCAGGGCTTGGACAAAAGCCTATGGCATAGGGACCAAGGGATCGGGTATCATGCTCTCCCCAATATCCTTCATCGACTTGGGAAACTTCCCAGGCGATGGTTCAAGAAACGGCGAGGGGGCTCCGGCACATGCATTTCCGATCCCTGAGGGATTCCGAATTTCTTGAAAAGGCCGGGATAGCGGCCCTCTATATCTTCGCTTTCACCACCCTGTTGAGCACCACCGCGGCCACGGCCGCCTTGTGGACCTTGGTCGGGCTCTTTCTTTTGAGAGCCCCCAAGGCCGGACTGCCGAAAGGGCCATGGCTGATCTGGCCGTGGGTGTCTTTGCTGGGGTACCTCGTCTTGAGGACCCTCGCCGCCTCGCTGCAACGGCTCGAATGGGCCGCGTATCATGTGGACGGGCTGTGGGGATGGGCTCGATTGCTCCTTTTTCCCATCGTCGCGTGGTGGTGTGGAGGCAGCGAAACCAGATGCCGACGGCTTCTCGGGGCGGCGCTTGCCGGGCTCGTTTTGGGCATGATCCGAACCGTCGATTGGCAGACCCTGGAAAGCGCCTGGCAAGGAATGCGCACGGGTTTTCACCTTCGGATCGTCGCCTTTGGGCTCTATGCCGGAACGTTCCTGTGGGGTTTGGTATGTTTCGCCCCTGAATTTTTGCAAGCGCACCGCTTCAGACTTTTCTGGATCGCCTTGTGGTTCGCCCTTGTGGCTCTTTTGGGACAGGCTTTGTTCTTTACCCAATCGCGTGGTGTCATCCTGGGCTTTGGAGCAACGGCGCTCATCATCACCGCGGTCGTGTTCGCGACTCGGACGACGGACCGATCCCGTCCCGTTCCCGTAACCCTAAAACGCGGTCTCCTCGTTTTTTGGGTCCTCCTTGTGGGCATCACGGTCCTGAACCGACCCCTTTTGGAAAAGCGATGGAATGAAGAAAAAGAGACGTTCCTGCATCTGAAATCGTTCGACTTCAACCGGCCGGCTCAAGACTCGACGGGTTATCGAGCCCATCTTTATCGATTCGCGCTTGAAGGCATTCGCGAGCGCCCGGTGTGGGGGGCGGGGCCAGCCGCATCCAAACGGTTCATCCAAGAAAGCGGCCGTGAGACCCTGAAAGCCCCCAACTGGAAAGGGGAAATGCAGTGGTGGGATCATCTGCACAGTACCCAACTGGAGATCCTTTTCCATTACGGTGTGGTGGGCGGGGCCTTATGGCTCTGGCTCTACGGCTCGCTTTTCGTAGGAGTTCAGGGGGCGTGGAAAAAAGGGGCCCTGAGCACCTCCCTGTGGTTGTTTTCCCTGGCCTCGCTGACCTATCTTTTTCTTTGGGCTCTGTTCGATTTTCGATCCCTCCATCCCGATTGGCGCTTTTTCTGGAATTTTCTGGCCGGCATCATCACCTCGGGACCCTTGTTCCGGGACAGGCCTCGCCAAGGGAAGGACCCCCGGCCATGACGCGGGACGGCAAAGCGCGGGCACCTCGAATAGGCCTGATCACCTTTTCCGCCGGGGACGGCGGGAACGACAGGATGCTGGTCCATCTCGCCCGCGGCCTCAGCGAACAAGGCTGTGCGGTGGATTTTCTGACGCGGACCGCACAGGCTCCTTATATGGGGAGCCTTCCTCCCGCCGTGAGACGGCTGGTGATCGAGGGACACTCCGAGACGGAGCGGATTCGCTGCCTTGCCCGCTACGTCGCCGAAGCCCGGCCGGAGATTCTTCTTTCCGGAAAGCGGAGCGATGCCGAAGCCCTGGCGGCGGTTCGTTCGGCAAAAGTCGGAACACGCGTTTTTTTCCGAGTCGGCACGACCCTTTCGGCGCGGAACGAAAACCGTTCGATTCTGAAAACCTGGTGGCGCATGCGACAATTGCGCCGCCTCTTTCCCAAAGCCGACGGCGTGATCGCCGTCTCCCGCGGCGTCGCTCGCGATGTCGAGCGCCTTCTCCATGTTGCTCCCGAACGGATCCACGTGGTGCCGAACCCTGCGGTCACGCCGGAAATGCTCGCGGAGACACCCCCCCTTCCCAACCATCCCTTCTTTCAACCGCCTCGGGACGCTCCCGTCGTCATCGGCATGGGGGGCCTTCGAAAAGCGAAGGATTTTCCCACCCTTCTACGAGCCTTCGCGCTGGTGAATCGGGAACGGCCGGTTCGATTGATCATCCTCGGCCAAGGCCGTCTCAGAGAAAAACTTTTGAAGCTCGGGCGCTCCCTGGGCATCGAGGCGCGGATCGATTTGCCCGGTTTTGTGGAAAACCCTTACGGGTATCTCGCCCACGCCGACCTCTTTGTTCTCTCTTCCCTGTGGGAAGGATCCCCCAATGTGCTCACGGAAGCCCTGGCCATGGGCACCCCCGTCGTCGCCACCGATTGCCCCAGCGGTCCCCGCGAAATCCTTCAAGACGGTCGTTACGGTCGGCTGGTGCCGTGCGCCGACCCAAAGGCTTTGGCTCAGGCCATGCTGGAGACTCTCCACGCTCCTCCCGATCCCTCGTTCTTAAAGCAGGCGGTGGTCCGGTACACGCTGTCTTCGAGCAGCCGGGAACACTTGAAGGCCTTCGGGCTGTTGCCTGCCTTTCACCGGGAAGCCCCGGTAGGGGACTGCCCCGGAAAAGCCGAAGGGGAGACCTCCCGATGAGGCCGCGCGAGAGAACCTGGCGACTGGCCGTGTTTCTGGCCACGTCCGGCCACAGCGGTGTGGACCGGATCATGAAAAACTTCCTCGGCGAATTGGGAAAAAGGCCGGTTCATGTGGATCTTGTCCAAGTGGAAGGCCACGGCCCACATATTCATCCGTTACCGCAAAACGTGCGGCGCATTGCCCTGGGGACGCGTCACGTCCAGTCCGGCATTTTCCGGCTGGCGCATTACCTGAAAACGGCTCAGCCCGATGCTTTGCTGTGCGACAAGGACCGGGTCAACCGCACGGCCATTCTCGCCGCCGCCATGTCGGAATACACCGGCCGTCTCGTGGTCCGCGTCGGCACCACGGTTTCAAAAAATTTGCAGGGACGGGGTCTCCTGCACCGCACTTTACAAACCTGGAGCATCCGCCGCTTGTATCGTCGGGCCCATGCGGTGGTGGTGCCATCTCAAGGTGCCGCCGAGGATTTGGCGGCTGTGGGTTCTTTTCCGGAGGGGTTCGTCCGCGTGCTGCCTTCTCCCGTGGTCTCCGAAAAGATCCTGGATTCGGCTCGAGAACCCATCGATCACCCGTGGTTTCAGCCGGGGGCGCCGCCGGTCGTTTTGGGAGCCGGCGAGCTTTGCGAACGGAAGGATTTTGCCACGCTCATTCGAGCCTTTGCGCTCCTGAGCAAGGACAAATTCTGCCGATTGGTGATTTTGGGCAAAGGGAAAAAAAAGGCCGAGCTGGAAAAACTGGCGCGGGATCTCGGCATCGGGGATCAGGTGGGATTTCCGGGATTTGTGGAAAACCCGTACCCGTACATGGCCAAAGCCGCCGTCTTCGCTCTTTCCTCAACGTGTGAAGGGCTCCCCGTGGTCCTCATGGAAGCCATGGCTCTGGGCACTCCCGTCGTGGCCACGGACTGCCCCAGCGGCCCGCGGGAAATTTTGGACCACGGGAGGCTCGGGCCCCTGGTGCCGATGAAAGCCCCTGAAGCCCTGTCGGAGGCGCTGGCGTGCGTTTTGACCGTCCCGACAAATCCCGACGTTCTCATGGCCGCCGCCTCCCGTTACGACGTCCGAGTTGCGACGGACGCCTATTTGAAACTTCTGGGCTACCCGGACGGCGATGCAGACGGGAAAGCACATTGAAAGGCAACTCCGTGCACCCCATTCCCCCGATAACCCTTTTTCTTTCCTTTTCCGGGCAAGGCGGCGTGGAACGCATGCTCCTGAATCTGGCGGAAGGCCTCCAGAGCTTGTACGACCCGGTGAACATTCTCGCCGTCAAGACCCGAAGCCGATTTCTCAACGGTTTGGAAACCTCGGTGCCTCTGCGGTCCCTGGGGGTGAACCACACCCTGCAGAGCATCCCGCGATTGGCTCTGTATCTCAAAAAAGTCCGCCCGGTCGCCCTGCTTGCCGCCAAGGATCGGGCCAATCAGGCGGCGGTCATCGCCCGGGCTTTGGCCAAAACGTCGACCCGCATCGTTCTTCGGTTGGGAACGACCACCTCGGCCGCCATCGCTCATAAATCCCGGCTGCATCAAGCCGCATGGGCGTTGCCCATGCGCGTCTTTTACCCGAAAGCCGACGCCGTGGTGGCCGTCTCCCGGGGCGTGGCCCATGACCTGGAGCGCCTTCTGAAACGCCCTTTGCCTTCCCTTACGGTCATCCCAAACCCCGTGATCACGCCCAAGCTTTTCACACAGGCCGAACAGCCGATAAACCACCCATGGGTCGACGATCCGCGGCGACCTCTCCTGATGGGCATGGGCCGACTGACCCGGCAAAAAGATTTTCCGACCCTGCTTCAGGCCTTCCACATTGTCAGAAAGACCATCCCATGTCGTTTGATTCTTCTGGGTGAGGGATCCCATCGCCCTGCCCTGGAAAGGTTGGCGCAAAATCTCGGCCTTTCGGACGACGTCTTCTTCGCCGGATTCGTTCCCAACCCTTACCCGTACCTCAAAAGGGCCTCCGTCTTCGTGCTGTCGTCCATCTGGGAAGGATCGCCCAATGCACTTACAGAAGCCATGGCGTTGGGAACCCCGGTGGTGGCCACGGATTGTCCCAGCGGCCCGAGGGAAATCCTCCGGGGAGGAGAGGTGGCGCCCTTGGTGCCGATGCAGGACCCTGAGGCCCTGGCGCAAGCCGTTCTCAAGGTTCTGGAAAACCCGCCCGAGTCGGAGCGGCTTCGCGAGGCCGTGGCCGAATATACCCTAGAGGCCAGCGCGCGCCGTTATTTGGACGTCTTATTGGGCCGCCCCGGAAGTTTTTGTGATATCCAAATGCCCGATCCCTCGGAAAACGGCGAAAACACGCCCCGATGTTCTCAGGAGCTTCTGCCAAAAGGCCGATAAGGGGCAAAAGAACCAACGTGGCTCTCTGTGGGGTCCGGCGATTCCCCCATGGCGCGAAGCTGCCGGCTTGACGCCGGGGACGGAAAAGGGCATGGATACGCTTTCGCGCGTGGCGCCGAAGGCGGAGATCACCGGCACCAAGGCTTCTTCCGACGCAGAAGAGGATTCCGAGCTATGCTCCTTTCACCGAAATACCGGTTCCTGTTCGTGCACATCCCCAAAACGGGCGGGACCAGCATCCGCGTCGCCCTGCGCGGTTACAAATGGAAGGATCCCTGGCGGATCCCTCTTTTCGTCTGCAGCCGTCTGAGCGCCCTCTCAGGACATCGCCTGGCCTGCAAACTTCCCCGGCATGCCAAGATCATCGCCGCGAAGGAAATGCTCCCTCGGGATTTTTTCGACAGCCTTTTCAAATTCGCCTTCGTGAGAAACCCGTGGGACCTTCAGGTGAGCTCCTATCATCACATTCGCCGGGAACGGCCCCATCTGTTGAAAGGAATCGAGACCTTCGAGGCGTTTCTCACGCACAAGCTCAACCCCCATCGGCCCTATGTCTTCCACTTTGACGTCTCCATCGAACGCCAATGCGACTATCTCATGGACCTGGACGGCACGATTCTTACGGATTTCATCGGGCGATACGAAAACCTGGAAGAAGATTTTCGGGAAGCCTGCCGCAGGATCGGCATCCGAGCTCCGGCTCTGCCCCACAAGAGGAAAGCTTCCGATCGGCGCGACTATCGCACCTACTACACCGATGAGACGGCGGAACTGGTGGCGCGGCACTATCGGCGGGATATCGAACTGTTCGGTTATCGCTTCGATCCTGACTGATGGAGCCATCGAAGCACGTGTTTTTCAAAAAGGTCGAAGTCTTCCAGCCGGCCTTTGAAGATGCCGAAGATGATCTCCGGGTCCACTTTTTCGTAAGCATTCACGAGGAGGTTTCGGAAGGAAACCATATTCTGAAACCTGGCCAGATCCTCCTCCGGGATGACCTTATGTTCCGAAAGAACATTGAAAATATCCCTGTAGCTCATGGGTTCGCGCCATCTGTTTTCGGAAATAAGATGGTTTGCAATATCCAAAACGCCCTCCACCGCCATGTGGAGGTAGCGCTCAACGAACGCACGCGCCCGAATATCTTCTTGAAACACTTTCCACGTAACGTCCTTCGCCGCTTGCAAAGCGCCTACGACCTGACGAATCTTTGCCAGTTTTCGGGAGATCACCTCCGGGCTCATGACGCCGCCTCATCGGAGCCCGAAAGGGCATAATGGATCCATTTGGGAAGATGCTGTTCATCCAGGTAGCGGCGTCGCCCGATGACTTCCTGACGAACGCGCTCCTCCCGGTCTTTTTCGTAAACGAGGACCCCTGTGCGAAGGATTTCATGCTGAAGGAGACTCGAGCTCTCGGCGAACACCACCAGATCCACGTCGGCTAACAAAGCAACGGAAAGCTCTCGCTCCATATCGATGCGCCGCCACGGGTCCAAAGCTCCGTGGATCATGACCGCCACATCCACGTCGCTTGCCTTTCGAGGGCGACCGGTCGCCGTAGACCCAAAAACGTATGCGGCCGCCACTTCCGGGTATCGGGCCAAAACCTCACGGATTTTTTCCACCATTGGTTCCATGGCCGCGGCAAAGACCTTGGTGTCGTGATCTGAGGGCTCAAGCTTCACTCTAGCGATGAGGGGTCGAGAGGCAGCCGAATCAAAATTCCGCGTGTTACTCCAATACAAATCTTTTGGGGCTGCCGGGCTCGGCCCCCCCTTCGGCAAACCTGGAAAAAGAGGGCGTTTAAGAAATCCCCCCACGCGGAGAGAAAACCGGAAGGCCGGTTTAGAAAGGCCGGCGAGCGGCTCTTTGCTGCCCGCCGGCTTTTGCCGAAACCGGTCTTGTTGACGTGGGACCCCGCCGCATCAGGCGCCCATGGCCTCCAGCTCTTTCCAGACGGCCTCGGCCAGCCCGATGGAATGGGTGGCTTCAAAGAGCCGGACGGCCTCTTCATAGGCGTGGGCCGTGATGCGTTCCTTGTATTCCGCTGCGATGGCGTTCAGCTTGGGGGCAAAAACCTTGTTGGCGTTTTTGATGTTGCCGCCGATGTTGCCCGTCTCCACGGCCCAGGCCCACATTTCCTGCCAGAGTTCATCGGGGACGCCGCGGTAGGGCCGTTTCACGTAGCCCTTTTCCGGCGTGGTGATGGCGTTGCCGTTCTGGTTCATGGCGAAACCGAAAGACACGTTCTGCCACAAGGTGCCCACGTTTCCCTTGCGAATGCCGTAGTTGATAAACGATGTGATCTTTTCCAGCGACGTTCCTGTGATGCCGTGCTGGGCGATGTCCACGTCCCAGGGCTGGATGGCTTTCCAGATCTCCAGCGTCAAATCCAATTGGATGCCTTCCTGGGCTGTGCCGAAATAGGTGCCGTGGATGGACCCGTTGTTGATGGCCAAAAGATCCGGATGGACGCCGTTTTTTACCAAATTTCCGATAAACCACTCCGCCTCATCGGGCCGGGTGAAGCCTTCGGCGCTGCCGCTCTTGGCGCCGATCTCCCCCAATTCTACTTCCAGGCTCAGGCCCGCGTCGATGATCGGACGAGCCAATTCGGTGGTCGCCGCCAAATTGAGCTCATTTTCCATGTGGGACGCATCGATGGCAAAAGACGTGTACCCCGCTTCCATTTCGGCGGCGATGAGCGCCCTTACGGGGTCCTTGTCGTCCATCTTTTTGACCGTGATATGATCCCCGTGGACAGCGAACGGCACGCAGGTGTTGCCGAGTCGCTCATTTTCCTTGACAATGAAATCCACAAAGGACGCCGGGGTGAATTCGGTGTACGTGAGCTCCGATTTGGCGATTTCATACATCACCGGGGCCTGCGTGGCCATGGAGGCCCGGATGATGCCTTCCACGGGCAGACGGCACCGAATGTTCGTCGCCATGATCATGGCTTTGTGTTTCTTGGCCGCGCGAAGGAGCGCCTTGCCGTTGACCAAAGGGACGATGGACTGAGGGAATCTCTTCTTGACGTTGTCGGGGCGATAATCTTTCCATGCCATGATGCACGCTCCTTTTTTCATGACGTTTTGGGAGGTGGATTGGTTCCTGTATAGAAAATCGGCCGAAAAAGTGCAAGTTTTGCCGGAAGGAGGCCCATGGAAGACGGCTTGGTTGAGGCTTTGAAGAGAGCCCTACGGGATCGGCTCGGTGAAGCACATGCCGGAGTCGCCGAGTCCGACCCGGACCTTGCGGACGCCGGGAAAATCGCCCAGAGGCTTCGCCGGCTCGGGGTGTACCGAGGGGCGCGCTGCGTCATGGTGCCTCCCACGGCGTTCTACCGACAGACGGCGCTCAACGTTCTCCTGGACGGGAAGAAGCTGGTCTACCCCTCATCCCGGATGCACAAGGGCTTCTTCGTGGTGGATCCCGCCACGCTCCCGCCCGCCCGAAAGGCCGCGGCCGCCTCCCTTCGCACCCCCAACCCTTGGGCCCGAAAAGCGGGGCATCGGTCCGGAGAGAAACTGCGCATCGACGTGATCGTCTTTTCGTGCATGGCGGCGGCCCGCGACGGCAGCCGCCTGGGCGACGGATCGGGCCATGCCGATCTCCAAATCGCCTGCCTCAGCGCTCTGGGATGGATTCACGCGGACACCCAAGTGGTGGGCGTCGTCTCCGAAGAGCGGGTCATGGACTCGATCCCCATGAAATCCACCGACGTTTACCTCCACTGGATTCTCACCCCGCATGGCGTCATCAGAACGGCGTGGAAGGAATCGCCGAGGACACCCATCGTCTGGGAGCGGCTCGACGAAAAGACCGTTCGCAGAAACGACGTGCTTTTCTTTCTGAAAGGGGGTAAGAACGCGTCTTTTTGTTGCAGGTTCTCGTAAGTTCGTCTATGAGAGCTCTTCGGTCGGACGATATGCCGAACCTATTTCAGTCGGGAAAGAGGTCGCCACGGCGCCTATGGACCTGCAAAACGACAGAGGCTCCCCAAAAACACGGTTGGGCCGGAAAACGCCGGCCCTCTGGACTCTTGCCGTTCTTCTTTTTCTCACAAGCCTCGCCCACGCCGAGGACAACACGTACACCGCCCAGGTCGTCAAGTATCCTTACAACCTGGAAACGGATACGGTCGTTGGGGCGCCCCGGCGCCACGAAGTGAAGCCGGAGGAAAGTCTCCTGGATATCGCCCGGGCCTACGGGCTCGGCTACAACGAAATGGCGTTGCTTTATCCTCGCATGGACCCGTGGCTGCCGCCCCGGCAAAAGCACCTCATCGTCCCGACCACATGGGTGCTTCCGCCCACGCGTCTCGAGGAGCTGGTGATCAACGTCCCGGAACTCCGGCTCTATTTTTTCGACAAAAAAAGCCGAACCGTTCAGACCTACCCCATCGGGATCGGTGACGAAGGCTGGGAGACGCCTCTCGGTGTGGGCTATATCGCCGAAAAGCGTCCCAATCCCGCCTGGTACATCCCCGAGTCGTTGCAAGCCAAGTACGGCATGAAAGTGATGCCGCCGGGCCCGGAAAACCCGTTGGGCGAATACATGATGAAGCTGTCCCTCGGCCCCTACGGCATTCACGGGACGCACATGCCTTGGGGGGTAGGGCGACTGGTCAGTCACGGATGCATCCGATGCTATCCCGAACACATCCGCATTCTGTACCCCCAGGTCGCCGTCGGCACTCGGTTGGAAATCATCTATGAACCCGTCAAACTCGGCGTGAAAAACGGTCGGGTCTATGTGGAAGCCCACCCGGATGTGTACGGAAAACTCGGCGATTACACCCGTTACGCTGTGGAAAAACTGGATCGGTCGCCGTGGGCGGCCAAAGTGGACCGCAAACGGTTCGATCTTGCCGTGCGGCTCCAAAACGGTGTCCCCACGGACGTGGGCGCTCTGAACGGCGCCCCGCCGACAACCTTGGTGGAAGACATGGAGAGGCGCAAGAATAGTCTTGATTTTGGCAGAGGCACTTTCTAGAATTCCGATTCTGAAAGTGCGAGGAGTTGGTTTTCCAAATTTTCAAAACTCTAAAAGGAGGAAAGAGTCATGAAGAGGGTACTGGCAGTGGTTTTTGTTCTCGCACTGTGCACGTCGGTCCTGGGCGGCTGCGCCAGCCAGAGCGCCGTCAATAAGCTGCAGGCGCAACAGGACCAGATGATGCAGAGACTGGACTCCCTGGAAAAGGCTCAGGCCGCAAACGTGCAAGCGATTGAAAGCGCGGCCCGTCGCGCCGAGGCTGCCGCCGATCGCGCCGAAAAGATGGCCAACAAGGCGGAATCCATTTTCATGAAGCACATGAAAAAGTAAATTTCGGCACTTATCCACCCGTTTTCATGAAAAAGCCGGCGTTTTCCATCGCCGGCTTTTTCTTTTGATGCTCCCGCCTTCGCCCGTTACTTTTTGTCCATGGTTCCGAAAACGAACTTCCCGACCAGCTCCTCCACATCCAACGGCGGTTGGGTCTCCCGAATCCACCCGCCGGGCGGTATCCGTTCCTCGGAGGCCCCGGCGCTTACGGCGATGTACTTATCGCCGATGATTCCCATGGTCTTGATGCTGGCGATGGCGTCCTCTTCCAGCTTGATCCCCTTCGTGAGGCGCATGGTGACGACGGCGGCCCCGTCTTGGAGCCGGATATCTTCCACACGGCCGATTTCCACGCCGGCCATGGTCACGCTCGCCTTCTTTTTGAGGCCCGAGACATTGGAAAACTTGGCGTAAACCGTGTAGTCGGTGCCTCCAAACAACCGCACGTCGCCGAGGTTGAGGGATAAGTAGGCCACACAGACCAGCCCGATGAGGATAAAAAGACCGACGCCCGTTTCCACCGTCCATGCCTGGCGATTCATCGACACCTCTCCTTATGCGTCCCGGCATCCGCCGCGCCGAAAACTTTCTCACCCGCCGTTTCAGGGTCCATTCAAAGCAGCAACGAAGTCGCCACGTAGTCGCTGACCAAAATCGCCACCGAGGACAGCACGACCGCGTCCGTCGTAGCTCGGCTCACATCCTCCGGCCCGAAACGGCCCTCGTCCACCCCGGCGTAAAACCCTTTGTAGGTGCAAATCCAAATAAAGAGCGCGGCAAAAAGGAAGGATTTCGTGATCCCCATGGACACATCGAGCCATTCCACCGCTTTTTCCATCCCATCCAGATAGGCGCCCGGGTTCACGCCCAAAAGGGACACGCCCACGGCATAGCCGCCGATGATGCCCACCACGTCGAAAAAAGCGGTGAGCAGCGGCAGAGCGATAAGCGAGGCGACAAACCGCGGAGACACCAAATAGGCATGAGGGTCGATGGCCATGCATTCCAGAGCGTCGATTTGTTCCTCGATGCGCATGATGCCGATTTCAGCGCAGATGGCCGATCCGGCCCGCCCCGTCACCATGAGGGCCGAAAGGACCGGTCCCAGCTCACGGATGAGGCTCAGGGCCACGGCCGCCCCCAAAGCACCCTCGGAGCCGAATTTGGATAACGTGTAATAGCCCTGCAGGCCCAACACCATGCCGGTAAAGGCGGCCGTAAAGCCGATGACGAAAAAGGATTTGGTCCCGATGAAATACACGTGCCGAACGACGGCGTGGAATTTCCGGGGCGGCCGAAAAATCCCGCGAACGGCCTCATAGAGGAAGACGCCGGCGCGCCCCGTCCCGTGCACGGACTCGAGGCCCCAACGCCCCAAACGATCCAGGAAAGTCAAAACCCCCGACACTTTCGGCTCCTATTCCCACTTTCTGGCCCACGATTTCACGATTTCACGATTTCACGATTTCACGATTTCACGATTTCACGATTTCACGATTTCACGATTTCACGATTTCACGATTTCACGATTTCACGACTTCACGACTTCACGACTTCACGACTTCACGACTTCACGACTTCACGACTTCACGACTTCACGACTTCACGACTTCACGACTTCACGACTTCACGA
>CALGPN010000027.1 GCA_937960435.1 uncultured Desulfosoma sp. | reverse complement strand
CGCCGGGATGATTTTGTCCCAGTTGGCGGAAGTCTTTCGCCCGACGCAGCCTGCGGCGGGAACCCTTCGCGGTGCCGACCGGCTCGGGGACGGTTCCCCTTGTGAAGCCTCTCGATGCGCGTTACGGGGCCAGGGGTGAGGCGGGTGCTAAGGGGTTGGGGTTTAAAGCCGTCGCCTCAAAGGTGGAACCCTACGCTGGCAGGGGTGAATCGGGTGGAAAGGGAGGGTGCGGGATGTGAGGAGGGGGTGCGGGATGCAGAGGGTCGGTGTTTCATGTTGGGGTTCGCTACGCTCACCCCAACCTACAGGATCCGAATCGTTCGGGGCACGGCATGCCCCGTGCCCTGAACGATGGGAATTGGGTCGCCGAGACGGCTATTTCAGCAGCTCACGGGCGATAATGAGCCTTTGGATTTCGCTCGTCCCTTCGTAGATGCTCGTCACCCGCACATCGCGGTAGTAGCGTTCCACGGGAAAATCTTGCGTGTAGCCGTAGCCGCCCAGGATCTGGATGGCGTCGTAGCAGGCCTTGTTGGCCGCTTCCGTGGCGTAAAGCTTTCCCATGGACGCTTCTTTGGAATAGGGGCGCTTGTTCTCCTTGAGATAGGCCGCACGGAGAAGCAGAAGGCGCGCGGCTTCCAAGCGCGTGTAGTTGTCGGCGATCATCCACTGGATGGCCTGGTGTTTGGCGATGGGCACCCCGAACTGGATGCGCTCCTTGGCGTAATTGGAGGCAAAATCCATGGCGGCAAGGCCGATTCCCAGGGCCATGGAGCCGATGCCGATGCGCCCTCCGGCCAGTTCCGAGACCGCGATGCGGAAACCGTCGTTGACCTTCCCCAGGACGGCGGTGTCCGGGACCCGGCAGTCTTCGAACAACAGTTCGTTGGTCGATGAGCCGTGCTGGCCGAGTTTTTTCTCATCTTTGCCGATGGTGAATCCGGGAGTGCCGGGTTCCACGAGGAAGCACGTGATGCCTTTCCCTTTGGGAGCCTCCTTGTCGGTCACGGCCCAGACCACAAAGATCCCCGCGTATTCGCCGCTGGTGATCCAAAGCTTGGTCCCGTTGATAACCCAATGATCGCCGTCTTTCACCGCGCTGGTGCGAATGCCCGCCGGGTCCGAGCCCGCGCCGGGCTCCGACAGCGCAAAGCTTCCCGCTACATACTCCCCGCTGCACAAAGGCGGGATGTAGCGACGTTTCTGCTCTTCCGTGCCCATGGCCTGAATGACTTCGGCCACCATGTTGGTCACGGACGTGGTTACCGTGGTGGCCGCACAGGCGCGGCCCAATTCCGTCATGGCCAAGGAAAAGGCGATGACACCGGCGCCCGTGCCGCCATATTCGGGATCCACGTTGAGGCCCATGAAGCCCAGTTCGGCGAGTTTTTTCAAATTTTTCTTTAGGATGTCCCGGTTCTTCGTCCGGTCCAGTTCCGCCGCGACGGGTTCCAGCTCGTTTTTCGCAAACTTCGCCGCTGTTTCCTGGATAATTTTTTGCTCCTCGGTGAGTTCAAAATGCATCGAAGACGCCTCCGTCTCAGCTGTATTCGTAAAACCCTCGACCCGTCTTGCGGCCCAACCAGCCCGCTTCCACATATTTGCGCAGCAGCGGGCACGGCCTGTATTTGGAATCGCAAAAGCCTTGATACAGGGTTTCCATGATGGCCAAACAGGTGTCGAGCCCGATGAGGTCGGCGAGGGCCAAAGGACCCATGGGGTGGTTCATGCCCAGTTTCATCACGGTGTCAATGTCTTCCCGAGTGCCCACGCCGTGGTAGAGGCAATAGACGGCTTCATTGATCATGGGCATGAGAATCCGGTTGGCGATGAAGCCGGGGTAGTCCTGGGCCAACGCCGGGGTTTTGCCCATTTTTTCGGCGAGCTGCCAGGTGAGCTGAAAGGTTTCGTCGGACGTGGCGATCCCTCGGATAATTTCCACGAGCTTCATCACCGGCACGGGATTCATGAAATGCATCCCGATGACCTTTTCCGGCCGCTTCGTCTTGCCGGCGATCCTCCCGATGGGGATGGAGGAGGTGTTGGTGGCCAAAACGGCATGGGCCGGGCAGATGGCGTCCAGATCCTGAAAGATCTTGAATTTGATCTGTTCGTTTTCCGTTGCCGCCTCCACGACAAAGTCGGCCGCGGCCATATCTTTGAGATCGACGCTGGTGCGGATGCGCCCCAAAACGGCGTCCATCTCCTGTTGGCTCATTTTGCCCTTTTCCACGCTGCGCGCCAGGTTTTTCTTAATGGTGTTGAGACCCCTCTGGACGAACTCGTCTTGAATATCGTTCATGATCACCGAGAGGCCGCTCATGGCCGCCACCTGGGCGATGCCGTTTCCCATCTGGCCGGCGCCGATCACACCGAAGGTCTTCACTTCCATCTTTACCCTCCTCGTCTATCGCTTGACCACAAGCGCCACCGCCTCACCGCCGCCGAGGCACAGAGACGCCAAGCCCGTTTTTTTGTTTTGGCGAATCATTTCATGAATGAGGGTCACCAACACCCGGGCGCCGCTGGCCCCGATGGGGTGGCCCAGGGAGACGCTGCCGCCGTTGACGTTCACCTTGGCCGGATCCAACTGCAGTTCCCGCAACACGGCGACCGTGGAACCGCTGAAAGCCTCATTGATTTCGTAAAGATCCACATCACCCAGCCCGATGCCTTCTTTTTTTAAGCATTTGGGCACGGCCCAGATGGGAGCCACAAGGACGTATTTCATGTCGATGCCGGCGGAGGCCTGGGCCCCTACGGCGGCCATGACGCGGCAGCCCAGGGCTTCGGCCTTTTCTCGGGCCATGACCACAACGGCTGCGGCGCCGTCGGAAATAACCGAGGCGTTACCGGCCGTGGTGACCCCGCCTTCTTTGAAGGCCGGCTTCATTTTGGAGAGAATTTCATAAGAGGTTTCCCTGGGACATTCGTCTTTGGCAAAGAGGACGGGATCGCCTTTGCGCTGCGGAATGGGCACCGGAACGATTTCGTCGTTGAATTTCCCTGCCGCGATGGCCGCCAAAGAGCGCCGATAGGATTCGAGCGCGTACCGGTCCTGATCTTCCCGGCTCACGCCGTAGCGTTCGCTGCACAGTTCGTTGGAAATGCCCATATGGAAGTCGTTGACGATGTCCCATAGGCCGTCATGGATCATGTGGTCCTTGAGCTGACCGTGGCCCATGCGGTAGCCGGTGCGGGCTTTGTCCAGGAAGTACGGCGCCATGCTCATGTTTTCCATGCCGCCGGCCACTACCACGTCCGCATCGCCTGTCTGGACGGCCTGGGCGGCCAGCATCACCGCTTTGAGCCCCGACCCGCACACTTTGTTGACGGTAAGGCATTCCACTTCCCAGGGCATGCCGGCCTTGACGGCCGCCTGCTTGGCCGGGTTTTGCCCGTAACCGCAGGGAAGCACCTGTCCCATGATGACTTCGTTGACGTCGCTCTTTTGGATGCCCGCCCGTCGAACCGCTTCCTCGATGACGATAGCGCCCAGAGCCGTGGCGCCGATCCCCGACAGAGAGCCATTGAAACTCCCCAGCGGCGTTCTCACTGCACTGACGATGACCGCTTCCCGCATGATCGATTCCTCCCTCTCAGCTTCCGTTGGATGTTGACGAGTGCCGCTCTTCGGCCACGCCGAAAGCCTGGAAAACGCTCGCAAGCTTTTCGGCGCTGATCCCTTTGATCAAAAACACCTTGTTTCGACTCTTTTCCCCCTGGAGGAGCACCACCCGATTTTTGGCCGATCCCGTGAGATCGGCCAAGAATCGCGCACATTCCTTATTGGCCGCCCCTTCCACCGGAGGGGCACTCACCTTGATTTTCACCGCCCCGCCTTGTACCCCGACCAGTTCGGTCTTTCGAGACTTGGGCTGCACGACAACCGAGACGGTCGCCCCCTCGGGGTGGTTCCGAACGAAGGCGATGACCCCGTCCGAGTTTTGTTCCGAGCTCCAGGCGTCCCAAGGGCGGTTCATCGACGCACCTTGAAGACCCGAAGGAGCACCATGCCGGCGATAAAGCCGCCGATATGAGCCCACCAGGCGACTCCGCCCACTTGAGCCCCACCACCCATAAGGGAAAAGGTTCCGCTGAAAAACTGCATCAGGAACCACAAGCCCAAGAACACGAAAGCCGGCAGTTCGATGATGGAAAAATAAAAAAATATGGGCACCAAAGTGAGCACCCTGGCCCGAGGGTACAGGACGAAATACGCTCCCATCACGCCGGCGATGGCGCCGCTGGCGCCGATGGTGGGGATCCGGGATGCGGGGTTGGTCACGATATGCAAAACGGACGCGGCCAGGCCGCACAAAAGGTAAAACACCAGGTAGCGGCCGCGGCCCAAAGCGCTTTCCACGTTGTCCCCAAAAATGTGCAGGACCCACATGTTTCCGATGAGGTGCATCCAGCCGCCGTGCAAAAACATGGTGGTCACGAAAGGAATGGCCTGTTCCGCGAAGCCGAACCGGGCCGCGATATCCGCCCGGGTGTAGCGCACGGGCACGATCCCATAGTGAAAAATCCACACCCTGAGCTCCGGCCCCAAGAAAAGCTCGTAAACAAAGGCGAGCACGCAGACCCCGATGATCCCGTACGTCACCACAGGAAATTCTCGGGACGGATTGGCGTCACGCAAAGGGATCATCGGCTCGCCACCCTGAGAAGGCCTCGGCACGGACTTGCCCGGTCATGGGAACAGTGGACCATAGCCCGATTTGCATTTGTTGTAAAGAAACGAATGTCTTGTGTTCCGAAAGCGGAAACGGTTCATTGACACTCGGCGGCCTTTTCGCTAGCATCTTCAAGGATTGCGTCACCTTTTCCCCGAGAAGCAGCATAAGCCTTTTTCGCGCACCCGGACGATTTCCAAGGGCGGTTTCATGCGACACCGGCAAATCCAAAGAAACTTCGAGGGTGGTCATGATCATAGGACTGGATGTGGGCGGCACGCACACCGATGTGGTTTTGCTGGGAGACCACGGCATCGAATGTCAGGCGAAAATCCCTACGACCCATGAGGATCTCCTCATCTGTGTGTGGAAGGGGCTCGAAGCGGTCACCTTGGGCGTCCGGCCGCATGATGTGGAACGCATTGTCCTCAGCACCACCTTGACCACAAACGCCATTGCCGAGGAGAAATTGCCGCCCGTCGGCATGATCGTCTCCAGCGGTCCCGGGTTGGATCCCGAGTTTTTCCGCACCAACGACCACTATTACACGGTTTCCGGGTCCATCGATCATCGAGGGCGGGAAATCCAGCCCCTGGACCCCATGGAAATCGAAGCCGTCGCCTCCAGGCTCCGCAAAGAGGGAGTGCGCCACGTGGGCGTGGTGGGAAAGTTTTCCGTGCGCAACCCCAAGCACGAGACCCAGATTCAAGAGATCCTGGGCGACCATTTCGAATACGTGGTTTTGGGGCATCGTCTTTCGGGGAATTTGAATTTTCCTCGCCGCATCGCCACCGCCTACCTCAACGCCGCAGTCTATCCTCTTCACAAGAAATTCTTCGATGCCGTGCGCCGTTCGCTCAAAAAGAACGGCCTGCCCATCCCCATCCACATCCTCAAAGCCGACGGCGGCACTATGAGTTTCGACGCCTCTTTGGACCTTCCGGGTCAAACCATCCTTTCGGGTCCCGCGGCTAGTGTCATGGGATCGTTGCCATTTGCCTCCGAGAGCGTCGATACCATTGTCCTGGACATCGGCGGCACCACCACGGACATGGCCGTGCTCGTTGGGACCGTCCCTTTGTTGGCGGCCCAAGGAGCGGAAGTCGGCCGTTTCCGCACGCTCATCCGCGCCCTCAATACCACATCCCTCGCCCTGGGCGGAGACAGCGCCGTGCGGGTCATCGACGGACGGCTCCACGTGGGGCCCGACCGGGAAGGGCCGGCCATGGCGTTCGGGGGATCGTGCCCTACCCCGACCGACGCCATTATCGTCTTGGGGGGAGATCTCAAGGGCGACCGCGACGCCGCCGAACAGGGCATGGCTCAGGTGGCCCGAGCCCTGGGTGTCTCGACGCGCGAGGCCGCCCAACAGGTCTTCGACGCCGCATGCCGCGGCATTCTCAATGCCGCGGAGGAGATGGTGCGGGCCATTAACGCCAAACCCGTTTATACTGTGCACGAACTTTTGGAAGGCTATCAGGTGCAGCCCAAAGAACTTTTGATCCTGGGCGGTCCCGCCCCTTACTTCGCCCGGCGGCTTCAGGAAATTTCTCCCTATGCGACCCGCATCGTCCCCCAATGGGAAGTGGCCAACGCCGTGGGAGCCGCGCTGGCGCGCACAACCTGCGAGCTCACTCTCTTCGTGGACACCGAAAGGGGTATCGCCACGGCCCCTGAGGAGGCCTTCCACCAACCGGTCAAGCGGGATTTCACCTTGGACAAGGCCGTCTCCCTGGCCCTGGAACTGCTCACCCACAAAGCCGTTCGGGAAGGGGCCAAGCCGGACGACATGGAGACGGAAGTTTTGGAGAAACTGCAATTCAACATGGTTCGGGGTTTTTACACCACGGGTAAGTACTATCGCGTCAAGGTCCAGGTCAAACCGGGGCTCATCGCCGACTATCGCTCCGTCGTCGAGAGGATCCAAGACACGGACACCACCGCGCCCTGTTCCACCGCAGGCTCTTCATAAGGAATAAGGAGACTCGCCCATGCTCCGTGCCGCATCCAGAACCGGCCTCGTTTTCTTTCCCGCCTTCGACTGGGCCATCAGTCCCACGCACCCGGAACGGGAAGAAAGACTCCTTTACACCCAGGACCAGATTTTCGAAGAGGGCCTTCTCGACATCGACGGCATTGTGGAATTCAAGCCCGACCTGGCGACTCTCGAAGATGTGCGCCGCGTGCACTTCTGCGCGCCCGATGAACGGAGCGTTCTGACCGAAAGTCACCTCATCAGCGCCGGTGGGGCCATGACCATTGCCCGGGCCGTCATGGCCCGGAAGGTGGAGCGCGGCTTTGCGTTGGTGAGGCCTCCCGGCCACCATGCCATGCGCGTGGTGCACGGCGCCCGCGGTTTTTGCAATATCAATATCGAAGCGATGATGATCGAGCACTTGCGGGCCGCCTACGGCGTCGATCGCATTGCCATTGTGGACACGGATTGTCACCACGGAGACGGCACCCAGGACATCTACTGGCACGACCCGGACACTCTGTTCATCTCCATCCATCAAGACGGGCGCACGCTGTATCCAGGCTCGGGGTTCCATCACGAATTGGGCGGGCCCACGGCCATGGGGGCGACCATCAACATTCCCTTGCCGCCGAGAACGTCCGAAGAAGGTTTCCTTCGGGCCATGGAAAAGATCGTCCTGCCGGCTTTGGAAGAATTTCGGCCCGAACTCATCATCAATTCGGCGGGGCAAGACAACCATTACACAGACCCCATCACCAACATGAACTTTTCCGCCCAGGGCTACGCCACCTTGACGAGCATGCTGCAGCCGCACATCGCCGTCCTGGAAGGGGGTTATTCCATCGAAGGAGCTCTGCCCTACGTCAACGTCGGCATCATCCTGGCCCTGGCCGGTGTGGATTACAGCAAGGTCAGGGAACCGGACTACGACCCCGACCGAATTCGCCAGTCGCCGGACACCAACGCCTACATCGACCGCTTGGCCGAAGAGATCATGGGCTATCTTCGCCGATGTCCGGAGTTCATCGCCAAGAATCGGGCGACCAAAGAATTCGCCCAGCGGGAACGCACGATCTACTACGATACGGACAACATCCTCGAAAACCAAAAAGAACGCCTGCGCGTGTGCCCCGTGTGCAGTGGCGTCTTGTCCATCGATTCCTTGACCGATCGGGGCTACCATATCTACGCCGTCCACATCCCCCGAAAAGCCTGTCCGGATTGTGTGGCCCTGGGTTACGAATGGTTCGATGCGGTCAATCTGCGATCTTACGATCGGGTGTTCCTGCAGGATCGAACCACCGACCGTTACGAGGTGAGGAAGGCCTGAGGCGGCATGGGTCAGGAGCCGATTTTCATTAAAGATCTTCCCTTGGAGGCTTTGGAAACTTGGGTGCAAACCATCGGCGAGCGGCCGTTTCGGGCCCGGCAGATTTTTCGGCACCTTTACCACCGCGTGATCCGATCCTGGGATGAATGCTCGGACCTTTCCAAAGCCTTCCGCACCCAGCTGGAATACGGAACGCGGCTGCACGCCGTGGAAGTCGTCGCCACGGAAGACGCCGCGGACGACACCCGCAAGTTTGTGTTCCGCCTCCGTGACGGAAGCCTCATCGAAAGCGTGCTCATTCCCGACCCGCCGAGACTGACGGCATGCGTCTCAAGCCAGGTGGGCTGCGCCTTGGGCTGTCGGTTCTGCCTGACGGGCACCATGGGATTGACCCGCCATTTGGCGACGGCCGAGATCGTGGATCAGGTGGTGCATATGCAGCAGGACGCCGGGCCCGGCCGGCGCATCACCAACATCGTCTTTATGGGCATGGGGGAACCCTTGGCCAATGAAGAAGCTCTCCTCCCGGCCCTCAATATCCTCATGGATCCTACCGGGTTCGGGTTTTCCCACCGGCGCATTACGGTTTCCACCGTCGGTCTTGTGCCTCAGATGGCACGCCTCGGACGGGAAACTCCGGTCAACCTCGCCGTCAGCCTGCACGCGGCGGACGACGACACCCGAAACCGCCTCATGCCCATCAACCGAAAATATCCCCTGGCGGTCCTCATGGAGGCCTGCCGCGCCTATCCCATGCCGTCCCGAAAACGGATCACCTTCGAATATATCCTCCTCAAAGACGTGAACGACCGACCCGAAGACGCGCGCCGCCTCGTGCGGCTCCTGGCCTCCGTGCGCTCCAAGGTGAACCTCATCCCCTTCAACCCGCACCCGAATCTCCCCTTCGAACGGCCCTCGGAAGAAAGGATTCTCGCTTTTCAAGAGATTCTTCAAAACGCCCACCTCACCGCCACGATCCGCCAAAGCCGAGGAGCCGATATCCGTGCCGCTTGTGGACAGTTGGCCGCCCGGATGGTATCTTCGTGAGGCCGTCCCGACACCTTCGGCCGCTCCCCGACTGTCACGCCTTTAGGGCCTGTGGGGTGAGCGCGGCCAAACTAGACCTCATCATCCGAGCGGGATCGCCGAGGAAATGCCGGCAGGAAGGGAATGGCGAACGCACTAGGAAAGGAGACGCCGTCCATGGAGAAACCTGATTTCGACAAAGGTCACGGGCTTCTACCCGTCATCGTTCAAGATGCGGTCAATCGACGTGTTCTCATGCTGGCCTACATGAACGAAGAGGCCTGGTCGAAGACTGTTCAGACCGGGCTGGCCCATTACTGGAGCCGCTCGCGGAAGAAAATATGGCTTAAAGGGGAAACGTCCGGCCATGTGCAAAAGGTCAGGGAAATGTACGTGGACTGCGACGCCGACACCCTTCTCATTCTGGTGGAACAGGCAGGCGGCGCCGCCTGCCATGAAGGGTACGCCTCGTGCTTTTTCCGGCGCCTCGACGACGGGGCCTTTGTCGTCGTGGAAGAAAGAGTCTTTGATCCCAAGGAGGTTTACAAAGCGTGAAGCAGCTCATTCTCGGCATCCCCAAGGGCAGTCTCCAGGAAGCGACCATCGACCTGTTCCGGAAATCCGGCTGGAAAATATCGCTCACCAGCCGTAACTACTTCCCTGAAATCAACGACCCCGAAATTCAATGCGCCATCTGCCGGGCTCAAGAAATGAGCCGCTACGTGGAAAACGGCACCGTCGACGCCGGGCTCACAGGAAAGGACTGGATTTTGGAAAACGACTCGCAGGTGCAGGTGGTGGCCGATCTCATTTATTCCAAAGTGAGCCAGCGGCCCGCCCGGTGGGTCTTGGCCGTCCCTTATGACTCGCCCGTAAAGGATGTTTCTGACCTGCAGGGGAAGAAGATCGCCACCGAACTGGTCAATTTCACGCGGCGCTATTTCGCCCAGGCCGGAGTTCAGGTGGAGGTGGAATTTTCCTGGGGGGCGACGGAAGCCAAGGTCATCGCCGGCCTGTGCGACGCCATTGTGGAAGTAACGGAAACGGGCGCCACCATGCGGGCCAACGGCCTTCGCATCGTCAAGGAGCTCATGCTCAGCAACACCCAGCTCATCGCCAACAAGGCCGCATGGCAAGACCCGTGGAAACGGGAAAAGATCGAGCAGATCGCCCTGCTCCTTCAGGCCGCGCTCCGGGCCGAAGACTTGGTGGGCCTCAAGATGAACGTTCCCAAAGACAAACTGAACGACGTCATCCAGATCCTTCCGAGCCTCACGTCGCCGACGACGGCCCATCTCTACCAGTCGGACTGGTTGAGCGTGGAAGTGGTGGTGAGCCGACATACCGTGCGCGAACTGGTCCCGCAGCTTATCAAGCGCGGGGCCGAAGGGATTATCGAATACAGCTTGAACAAGGTCATTTAAAAGAAAGTTTGCGGGTACACCCTGGGGGGGGAATCCATGAAGCGACACCATCGGACGGCGCCGAAACACGTCGGCTCATGCGGCGCTTTATGGACACTGTGGGGCCTGATCGCCCTGATCCTTGCGATGGGCCTGGCGTCGTGCGTTCCGCAGCCATCCCCCGAAAGTGACCCGACGACCTGGATGAACGCCGAGGAACTCCGGGCCCTGGGCGACAAGTTCCTGGCGGCCGGCGATACGGGACAGGCGCTGCAGTACCTGGTGGCCGCCAAAAAGAAAGAGGCCAAGGACCCGCGCATTCATTACAGCTTGGCCTTGGCCTATGCGGCACGCCGCCTGCCGGACCAGGCTCTGGAACACTTCCTCAGGGCCATAGAACTCAAGCCGGACTATTCGGAAGCCCATAACGCTCTCGGCGTTTTCTACGCGGAACAGGGAAAGACGGACCAAGCCGTCGAGCATTTCCAAAAAGCTTTGGCCAATCCTTTCTATCGCACGCCGGAAAAGCCCCTGTTCAATTTGGGAAGAATCATGGCGGATCAAGGCCGATACGCGGACGCGCTTCGATATTTCGACGAAGCTTTGCATTTCAAGGACACTTATGCCGAGGCGCACCTTTATCGCGGACGGGCTCTGGAAGCCCTCGGGCGGCAAGCCGAAGCGCGTCGAGCTTTCAGGGCCGCCGTCACCCATGGGCCCAATCTTCCGGACGCGCAATTTCACTTCGGTCGAACGGCTGCCGCGGAGGGGCGGACGGAAGAAGCCGTGAAGGCTTTCCGCCAGGTGATGCGCCTTGCCCCGGGAACGCCCTTGGCCGATGCCGCGGCCGTGTATCTACGCCAATTGGGAATCGAGGGACTGAACCCATGATCTGCCGCCGTGTGCGCGACGTAAAGCCGTTTTTGGTGATGGACGTTTTGGAGAAGGCCCAAGCCATGGAACGCCGAGGCGAATCGGTGATCCATTTGGAAGTGGGCGAACCCGACTTCGACGCCCCCAAAGCTGTGCTGGATGCTGCCGTCGAAGCCCTGAGGCGGGGCGAAACCCATTACACCCACAGTCTGGGCTTGCCCCAGCTGCGGGAAGCCCTCTGCGAAGAATACGCCCGGGCCTACGGGGTCACGGATCTCGAACCGGATCAAATCTTGCTCACCTCGGGCTCCTCCCCGGCGTTTCTCATCGCCTTGAGCACCCTCGTGGACTGTGGGGAGGAAGTCCTTCTGTCGGATCCTCACTACGCCTGCTACCCGAGCTTTGTCACTTTTTTGGAAGGGGTGCCTAAAATGGTGCCTGTGGAGGAAGAAGACGGCTTTCAGCTGCGTCCGGAAGCCGTCCGAAAAGCCATGGGCCCCAAGACCCGTGCGATTCTCATCAATTCCCCTTCCAACCCGACGGGTACGCTCATCGACAAGGAACGGCTCCAAGCCCTGGCGGATTTGGGCCTGTGGATCCTGAGCGACGAAATTTATCACGGGCTGGTTTATGAAGGCCGCGCCCACTCCATTTTGGAATTCACCCGAAAGGCCATCGTGTTCAACGGCTTTTCCAAGCTCTTCGCCATGACGGGCTTCCGGCTGGGCTATCTCGTGGTCCCCAAGGACTTGGTGCGCCCCATGCAAGCCCTGATGCAAAATTTTTTTATCTCCGCCAACTCGGTGTCTCAATGGGCAGGCTTGGCCGCCCTGACGGTCCCTGAAGTCCGAGACGATGTGGCCCGGATGGTGCGCACCTACAACGAACGGCGTCAGTTCATGATCCGAAGGCTCCGGGACATGGGCTTCGGGATCGCCGTGGAACCGACGGGCGCCTTTTATGTTTTTGCCAACGCGAAAAAGTTTTCCGAAAATTCCCTGGCCTTTGCCTTTGAAATTCTGGAAAAGGCTCGCGTTGGAGTGACCCCCGGAGTGGATTTCGGCAGCCGAGGCGAAGGGTACCTGCGGTTCAGTTACGCCAATTCCATGGAAAACATCGCCGAGGGCATGGACCGGCTAGAGCGCTTTTTAGCGGAGCGTTGAGCCTCTTCCTGAGCTGACTTCCTCTGAGCGGGCACGAAGGAAGGGCCATGGGAATTAAGTTCCACCGAGGCTTCCGGATGAAACATTTGTAGGAGAAAGTAAACGTGCGTCGAAAGGTTCGCGCATCGAGGTAACCATGAACCCCGTCGCCGGAGATCCTCTTGCCTCATCTGAATCTCCCCTGGTGATCCAATCGGCGGTGTTCGTCACCTCGGCCGTCGCCCCCCAGGGGTACCCGAAAGAAGGGCTCCCGGAAGTCGCCTTTGCGGGGCGATCCAACGTGGGGAAATCCTCCCTCATCAACGCCATCCTGGGCCGAAAGAAGCTGGTGCGCACCAGCGCCACTCCGGGCCGCACCCAGACATTGAATTTTTTCCGGATCAACGACGCGTTTCTTTTTGTCGATCTTCCGGGTTACGGCTACGCCAAGGTCCCCCAAAAGGTTCGGGAACAATGGGGCCCCATGGTGGAAAAATACCTCTCGAGTCGAAAAGAATTGGCGGGGTTGGTCCACATCATGGATCTTCGACACCCTCCGACGGCCGATGACGTGCAGCTCTGGAACTGGCTCCAAGCAAACGGGATCCGAACGGTTCCCGTGCTCACCAAAGCCGACAAGATCCCCCGAGGAAAACGTTCTTCCCATCTGCACGCGGCAGCGCGCTCCCTCGGCATCAGATCCGAGGAGTTCGTTGTGTTTTCCGCCGTCAGTCGAGAAGGCGTGGGAGAGCTCTGGGGGAAGATCCTCCCATGGGTTTCACGGCAGGCCCCGTCATCGACGTCGACAACCGACAACGGGGCACCTTCATAAAAACTCGGGCCACTTTGGGACATGAGGACGCCAACATCCTTTGGCGCTGAAGCCCGACCCCGCTATAGGGACAACCAGCCAAGAAAAGGACTGGCATGGCCCGACACGTTCTTTCTCAGGAAACCGTGACTCGACGCCACCATCTGCAAGGGCTCAAAGAGATCGCGGATTGCCTGCGTTTAAGCTTGTTCCAAGCCTTCACCGCCCGTGTTTTTCGGACATCAGGTCAACGGCGAAGGGATGTCTTTTTCAACGCACGGTCAGGGGTCGCTTGACATTGAGGAAGCCAAAAATTTTTTGAAGAAGGCGGTGGAGAATCCAAGAACAATGTGTCCGGCCGGTGCCTTCCTTCGAAGAGCGATCGGTATCAACTGTTCCAGGGGCGTTGGGGTTCGCTTCGCTCACCCCAACCTACGGCTACTGCGGCTACGGCGACGGCTATTCAATGAGGCGGTTTTTGACTATAAAATGCAGCCTCGAAGACAATCATCAAAAGGCACAAGGCCGGTGAAACCGGGGGAATTTGTAGGCATCACGGAGGAAAAGCATGGCCCGTCAGGCGGAATTGCCGATGGATGTAAAAAAGCACCTTAGGGAACTCTTCAAGAAACTCCCCTACCCTGTTTCGGTTTCGGTGGTCTTGGATCAAAGTCGGCGTGACGCGGTCACGGAAACTGCGCGGGAGTTCATTCGCCTTTTTCGACCCCTTTCGGACAAGATCACCTATGAGGAGTTGGACGTAACGGATCGGCGCGTCCGTACGTGGGGAATCCACAGAGCGCCCGCGCTGGTTTTCGAACCCGAGCGGTACCGTATCCGCTATTTGGGGCTCCCTCTGGGAGAAGAAGGTCGCACGTTCGTGGAAATCTTGCTCCTCGTCGGCACGCGCCAGAGCGGCCTCGGCCCCCAGGCGAAAAAGGTTCTCGATCGTCTGAAAGACCCAAGGGATGTGCGTGTGTTCGTGAGCGCCACCTGCCCTTATTGCCCGCAGCAGGCCGTCAATGCCGTCAAAGCCGCCGTGGAACGGCCGGATCTGGTTTCCGCCGAGATTGTCGATATCCAATTCAATCCCGATCTTGCAGAAAAATATTCGGCTTTCAGTGTGCCGCAAACCTTTGCGGGCGAAACGCTCATCGCCCAAGGAGCCCAGCCGGAAGAGCTCTTCATGGCTTCGCTGGAAAAAATGGAACCTCAAACCATTTTCATTCCGGAAAGCGACGCGGAACGCGTGGAAACGGATCTCGTCATCGTTGGCGGCGGCCCTGCAGGGCTGACGGCCGGAATTTACGCCGTGCGAAGCGGCCTTCGCACCGCTGTGGTCGAACGCGGCACTTTGGGCGGCCAAGTGGCGACAACCCCTGTCGTGGAAAACTACCCCGGTTTCGCCCGCATTGCCGGCAAGACCCTGGTGGACATCATGGTCGCCCACGCCATGGAATACGTGCAGATTTTCCCCAACGAAGAAGTCGTGGATATCGCCCTTTCGCCCGTCATGGAAGTCAAGACTAACCGGAGGGCTTTTCAAACACGGGCGGTCCTTCTCGCCACGGGAGCCTCCTACAGGCGGCTTGGGGTTCCCGGAGAAAGTCGCCTCGCGGGTCGGGGCGTGAGTTTTTGCAGCACGTGCGACGGGCCGCTCTACAAGGGGAAAAAAGCGCTCGTGATTGGCGGGGGAAACAGCGCTGTGACCGAAGCGCTGCATCTCCATCACATCGGCGTCCAGACGACTCTGGTTCATCGGCGCGATCGTCTCCGCGCCCAGGACCATCTCATTAAGGCCTTAAACGATGCGGGCCTCCCCGTGCTGTGGAACACGGAAGTCAAGGAAATTCACGGGGACAAAAAGGTCACTCATGTGGTACTTCTGAACAACGCCACGAATCAGACCTTTACGGTCCCCGCAGATGCCGTGTTCATCGCCGTCGGTTATGTGCCGGAAACCCGCCTCGCGCAAGCCGTAGGCGCCGAACTCACCCCCGAAGGCTATATCCGCCACGACGGATTCCACCGGACCACGGTGCCCGGGATCTACTGCGCCGGGGATGTGGAGGGCGGCTATAAGCAGATCGTCACGGCCGTCGGGGCCGGTGCCGGGGCGGCCATGACCATTTTCGAGGATCTGTCCCACCCCTACTGGACAAAAAACTGAAAATCCTCACTCATCGTAGGCCGCTTGGCCGAAGTCGGGAATGCGGCGCAGCACGCGATAGTCGCCCCGGTCTTTGAGGGAATAGCGGAGCCCGTGGAAGGTGAATTCGTCCTGGTAGCCGAAAGGCAAGCCCAAGTCTTGAGCCTCCGAGATCGTTTCCATGATGAAGGAGAGCACCTGGGCGAATTCCAGGACGGATTCCGTGAGATTTCGGGTGTCGATCCAAATCTCCTTGAGGCCGAAAAGGCGCTTGAGACCTTCTGTGTGGAAACCCTGGTCGTGAGGATCTCGGACAACAGAGATGACCTGCTCGGGTTTTTTCTGATTCTGGACTTTCAGGAGTTCCATTTTTTTCTCAGCGGGTTGCGTTTCCATCGTCGTCCTTTCAAGCATATCGTGAGGTTTTCAGCGGCGCTTTTCATCGCCTTCGGCGAGGCACAAATCCCGAAAGCAGCAATCCATCTGGTCGCAGTAACCTCGGGCCGTGCCGAAGCAATCGAAGTTGCCCTCGGCCCTCTGGATTTCGCGAATGAGCTCGGCCTTTTTTTTCCCAAAAGAGTTGATGCCCAGCGCCTTGGCTTTCACTCGGATTTCCTGCATTTTCATGGCTCAACTCCTCTTCGTCAATTCCCGAAATCATAGCGGAAAAACACGTCCACACCGGCACGATCCTCTCGGCCCACCTGGCTTTCCACCGAAAGGTATCGGTTCACGCGGTATTCGGCCCGAAGTTCATCCTTGTCGTCCCCTTCCAGCCCTTTTTGGTAGGTGACGTACAGCTCAGGCGTGAGATACTTGCCGATTTCCACCACGCTGCCGTTTTCCGTGCCCTTGATATCCACGGCATCCGGCGAAAGCGGCGTCTTGCCTAAAAGGCTCTTGACCACCGGCGTCGTCCCTCCCCACACGAACTGGAGACCCCGATCCTGCAGGTCCCGGGACTGACTCGCGCTGAGGTCCCTCGCCGGCCGTCCGTACAACAACACCGACACGATATCCACCTGGTCCATTTCGGGAAAGCTGGAAAAAACCAGCGCGGGACGACTGAGCTGCCCGGACAAAGAAGCCGTAATGCTCACATCCCGAACATCTTTGCGGCATGTGAGGGAAAGAAACGGATCGGGCGGCGCGTGACCCCGGAAGGTGACTTCCCCCTCGACGATTTTGAATCGCACGCCCTGAAACGCGTACTCCCCTGTGGATGTGGACAGGGTGCCGAGGAGCTGGACGGGGCCGCCTCGGGCTTTCTGGAGCACCGCGCTCCCCTGGACTTCCGCGTCCAACCCGAATCCCCGCGCCCGGGCGCCTTTGGGAGGCAGCCGGATCTCGAGCTTCATGGCCACATTCTGAAACCCCTCGGTTTTCTCGGCCGGAGCCCGCCGACGCCCGATGCGGACCACCGGGCCGTCCCCGGTTTCTTCCACCACACGAATTTGGCGGGCCACGTCCTTTTCCAATTCCCCCAAATTGATGGACGCCTTGCTCAGAACCACCTCGCCGGAAATGTCGGGCGAGAAGGCCTCACCCTGCTGAGCAATCGTGCCGCGTGCGGAGCCTTCGCCTTCGATCCCGAAAATTTCGGGAAACTGTACGTTTTCCCCCGCCACATGCACCGTATAGCCGTCAAAACGGCCTTGGGGCAGCCGGATTTCGCCATGAGCCCGCGCTCGGCCGCCCAAAAGGGTAAAGACGGCCTCCTCGATCAAGATGGATTGCCCTTCGGCACGCCACCGAATTTCCATGTTTTCCAATCGCTCGCCCCAACCGGGCCAGCGGAAGGCGGCTTGGGTCACGGTTCCGGCACCGTCGAAGCGGAGGGCCCTCAGAGGCCCGGTGAGACGTACATCCCATGAGGCCCGGCCTGTGAGGTTCTCCAAGGGAATCAACGCCTGAAAACGCTCCAACGATACATCCCGGGCCGAGAGGCGCAGGCGCCCTTCACGGCCCTCGGCCGGAACGACCCTAAAAGGAACCAGCTCCGCTTGCATGGGCCAGGCCCCTTCCACGATCACCGGGTTTTCCAGGGACGCGCTGGAAAGTTCCCCGCGCCCGGAGAGCGTTCCCTTTTCGTAACGCGCCGAGAAGGCCAGAACGCTCCGGCCCAGACCCGGAACGTCCAGCTCGGAGGCAGCGCCGTCAAAGACAGCCATAGGATTATCCCACGACCCCTGAAGGCGTAACCGACCGTCGACGCGGCCGAGCCGATGAACGGAAAAGAATTCTTGGGTGCTCCGAGGCGCCGTCTGAGGTTTTTCCTGCTCCTGTCGCGTCCCCCGTAAAGCCGGCGAAACCTTGTCGGGCTCTCGGGGGTTGAACCGCCCATCCCCCAAAAACTTGGCAAGCCACGACCCCATATTCACGCCGGCCAACTGCACGGAAAGATCCACGGGACCGGGCACTCGAATCGTTCCCTGGACCACGGCCTGCTCGCTCCCGTGCATCGCGCGGACCGCAGCCACTTCGAGAATATCTTTTTTGTATCGAACCTCACCCTGAATTTGGAAATTTTCTCCTCCCGCCCATATCTCCGCCTTGTCCAGTCGCAAGACCGTGGGGAAATCGAAGAGCGACGTCACGGTCCCCTTGACCGTCATGCGATCCGCTCCGAGGAGACGCCGCCCTTCCGCTTCAAAGGGAACGGAATCCCCCGCGGGATCCTGTCGGAAACTGATGGAAAGGGAATCGCCGGAACGATCGCCATAGGCGAAAGAGAGCACGTCCACGGTGAGCTTTCGGGCTCCACGGAAGCCGGCAAGGCTGGAGACCCCATCGATCGTTACCTTCTTGGCTCGAAAGGGCGCAAGGGCCACGTCCGTCGCCGTCAGGGACCCCGTCCAGATCAAAGCCGGAAATGCCCCCTGCAGGGTGCCGCGACCCGAAACGCTCCCCGCCATGGCCCGCTGCGGCATCAAGTCCTGGAAAGCGGCCAAGGGCAGCCGATCCAGTTCCACACGGAAATCCAGGACCGGCTCGGCCGTCGCCTTGGAGCCCTTTTCCCTTGGGACAACCGCAGTTCCTGATATTTCCACCCTGCCCGTATCCCTCACGCGGGCTGCCGCGCGTCGCACCGTGAGAACCCCTGCGTCATAGACCGCATCGACCGCGAGGTCGCGCAGGGTGAGAGAGCCGCCGGCGAACTTATGCAACACGGCCAAAAAGGTCCCCTTGGGTTCGCCGATGCCGTTCCATTCCAGGGTCAGCTGCGCGGTTCCCGAAACCGCCGTGGGGCCCCTCGCCCCCAAGGGAAGAAGCAGTTCGCCGAGCGACGCTTGAGCGCTCAGCCGGCCCGTTTCTCCTGATGTGATCCACTGCGCCTCTCCGGTGAGGTTGCCTCGGGAACTTTGAAAATCATAACGGCACAGGAGATCTTTCGCGGTTCCTTCCAGCCGGATCGTGCCTTCAAGGGATTCGACGTCCTTTAGGATTGCCTCCCGGCCGCCGATTTCTTTCATGGAAAATCGCCATGGCGCCATCCGAAGCTCCATGGCCAGCGGCCCATCGGGAAGATCATACCACGTGCCGGATGCCGTCACGTGTGACGTTTCGTTGACCGTGGCGGCAAAGCGTTCCAGATGGAGCATCCCGTCGGCGTATAAAACCTGCGAGGTCAGCTGCACCGTGTCGCGGACCGGCTCCAGAAGCTCCATCGTCCAAGAGTCCAAGGAAATTTCCACACCTGAACGGCCTTCCTCGGCCCGCCCGCGCAGGCTCATTCGGCCGTTCATTTCGGCTACGTCCATCACGCATCGGTCGCCGTCGAAGCCTTGGATCCGCCCCGAAACCACGGTGATGGTCACGGGAGGCAGCCCATCCCAACGCCAACCGGGCCCCGGGGCGCTTCGCGCGCCTTTTTCGGCCGATAAGGGCAGACTCCAGGAACCGCGGGCATTCTTTTCGAGCCGCAGAACGGGCCGGATGACGACCACATCGCGGAGGTTCAGGTGAGGTCGAGCCCACGTGAGGGTGTAGTCCACGCGGAGCGCTGCCGCGGAGAACACCCGGCGTCCGTCCGCCTCTGCGGAAAGTTCCTCGATCTGAAGGCTCCGGAAAGGGTGCCATCGATAACCGCTCATTTCCACGCGAACGCCGGTTTCTTCCTGGATGCGCGCGGCTGCGGCGCGGATCAGTCGCTCCTGAAACCATGGGGTGTGGATCAGGACAACGAGGAGGAGAAGGCCGACGATACCGACCGCCCCGACGGCGATCAGCCCTTTGACGGTCGCGGGAAAAGCTTTGGAACTGGCGGCCGTGTGCTTTTTTCTCAGGTTGGATCGTGTTTTTTCTTGACCTTTTAGAGATCCCACGTTTCGATCATCCCTCGGCGGGTGGCGTCGTCTCGCATTTTTCCATGAGGCGATTATCAACGACTCGGCCCGCCAAATCAACTCATGTTCGTGATCTTAGGGTTTTTCCATGGAGGCCATGCCATGAAAGCCATGGTGCTGACTCGCTGCGCTCCGGTGGAACAAAAGCCCCTTGTGCTCCATGAGCTTCCCGACCCCGAACCCGCCGTCGGGGAAATCCGGGTGCGGGTGGCCGCCTGCGGCGTGTGCCGCACCGACTTGCATGTGGTGGAAGGGGAACTGCCTCCGCTGGGGCGTGCCGTCATTCCCGGCCATCAGATCGTGGGACGTGTGGACAAGAAAGGACCCGGCGCCGCGCGTTTCCGGGAAGGAGATCGCGTGGGGATCGCCTGGCTCCGCCATACATGCGGGGTCTGTGCGCACTGCATGGAAGGGCGAGAGAATCTGTGCGAAAAAGCGCTCTTTACGGGCTATCACGCCCCGGGCGGCTACGCCACCCACGCCGTCGTCCACGAGGATTTCGCCTATCCCATTCCCGAAAATCTCACCGACGCCGAAGCCACCCCGCTCCTGTGTGCCGGCATCATCGGCTATCGGAGCCTCAAGCGGGCCTTGTGCGGCCCGTTATCCCGTGAACCCGGGAAGACGCCGCGCACCCTGGCCTTGTACGGCTTCGGCTCTTCCGCCCATATCGTCATTCAGATCGCCCGCTACTGGGGCTATGAGGTCTACGCCGTCTCACGCACCGAACGCCATCAAAAGTTGGCCTTGGAGCTTGGGGCGGTCTGGGCGGGGGCTTCCGCGCAGGATCTTCCCGTCAAGGTCCATCACGCCATCGTGTTCGCTCCGGCCGGGCCGCTCGTCCCCGCGGCCCTGGAACACCTGGAAAAAGGAGGCACCCTGGCTCTCGCCGGGATCTACATGAGCGCCATCCCGCCCATGGATTACGAAACACACTTGTTTTACGAGAAAAACGTACACAGTGTGACAGCCAACACCCGCCAAGACGCGGTGGAACTTTTGGAGACGGCCGCCGCCGTCCCCGTACGGCCCACCGTGCGGACTTATCCTCTGGAAGCGGCCAACGACGCCCTCCTGGACCTCAAAAACGACCGCATCGAGGGCACGGGCGTCCTTATTCCGTAGGGGCCCGCCAGGGCCTGATGCCTTCCAGGGCCTCCGACCCCTTTAGAACGCTTGACCGATGCTCAGGTGGATTTGGTAGCGGTTAAAGAAATCCTGATCGGGCGGGTTCAGCTGGTAGCCCACATCGAGACGCAGCGGGCCCACTAAAGTCTTGTAGCGCAGGCCCGCTCCGACGGTGGAACGCAGTTGGTCCCAGAGCAGTTCATAACGGGTTTCGAAGACATTGCCGGTATCGAAAAAGAGCACCCCCTCCCAGGAGCTTTTTAAGGGAAAACGCCATTCGCTGCTCAGTTCCAACAGGGTGAGGCCTCCGAGCGGGTTTCCTTCGTCGTCCAGAGGTCCCAACTTCTGGTAGGGATAGCCTCGTATGCTCGTGCTCCCGCCGCTGAAGTATCTCTTGAAAATGGGAATTCGGGTGGTATTTTCCAAAGCTGCGATGCTCCCCCACTTGGCCCGAAAGGCCAAAACGCCCAAGGGATCGACGGGCACGTAGGAGCGCCCTTCCAGGCCGAGTTTCACGAAGGCGACTTCGGAACCCACGGGGGTCCCACCCCATTCAAACCGCTGCAGCAGCTGCACGCCTTTTCGAGGGTCCAAAAGATTGTCTACCCGCTGATAGGTCGCTCCGAACACCAACGACGAAATGAAATACTCCTCGCCCTTCTGGTCGCTCGGCCGGATGGCCCGGGGCGACAATCCCACATCGACCAGCCGGTTGGCTTCCACGTTGGGTCCGGCATTGAAAAGCCAATGGTCGGCAAACTGCCAGGTCACTTGAGGCCGCAGGAAAAATTGCTCGTTTTCATAGCTTTCCTGCATCTCACGGGAAGCGCCGCCGGAAACCGTGAGTCGGAAGGGATCCACAAGAAAATGGGGCTGGGTGAACCGCCCTTCAAAAAACCGCACCAGGGAACTCGCCTTGGCGTCCAGCGCCAGGTTCCGCCCCTCGCCGAAAATGTTGCGGTACTCGTAATTGATCCGGCCGCGCACCTGGTCTTCCGTGCCGTATCCGGCTCCCAGCCGCACGGTTTGACTCTTGGCTTCCTTGACCACCACGGAGACGGGCACCTCTGTCCCCGAGGATTCTTCCAGCATGGGCTGGATGTCCACGAAGGTGAAGAGTTTGAGGTCCATGAGGCGCTTTTGGGAATCCGCCAAGGCCTTAGCCCGGTACCGGTCCCCGGGCCGAAAGGTCAGTTCCCTTAGGATCAGGCTCGTCTCCACGCGGCGGTTCCCTTCCACGCGAACCGGGCCGAAGGTGCACAGAGGCCCCAGGGTCACTTCAACCTGGATGTGGGCTTTTTTGGCTTCCTTGTCTATTGTCCCGCCGGTGCGCACATCGGCCCGAGGGTACCCCCAAAGGCTCAGAAAATGCCGAACCGTTTTTTCCGTCTCCTCGAAATCGGGCGTCGTGAACCGTCGTCCAGGTTTTAGGGGGATCGCGGCGAGAAGGTCGTCATGCCACGGACCGGTAGGATCCCCGTCCACGGTAAGCTCCACACGGTCTACCATGACGGGGAGTCCTTCATCCAAAGTGATTTCCAGGATCACTTCCCGACCGCCCAGCTGGATCAGCCGATGGGATAGCACGCGGGCTTCGTAAAAACCTTGGCTCTTGTAAAACGTTTCAATCCGTTCCAGATCATTCCGCAGCACCGCCTCATCCAGCGGCACGCCCCGCCCCCAGCGAAGCCGTTTCGCTTGAGTGACCATGATCTTTTCCAAACGGCCGGGTTCAAATGACTTGAGGCCCACAAAGCGGATGAATCGCACCATGGGAGGAGCGGCCGTCTGCGCTCGAGGGGCCGACGGCGCACCGAGGATCACGAGGGATACGGCCACGCCGGTGAGGAAACGGCAAAGGCGATGGTTCAAGGGACGACCCTGTTATTTCAGCCTTTCAAGCCATTGTTTGGCCACCTGTGCTTGAGGGCTTTGGGGGTATTGCTGGATGACACGTTCGTAGAGGATTCGGGCGGCCGTGGGGTCTCCGAGTTTCTCGAAAGCGGCCCCCTGTTTGAGCAGGGCGTGGGAGGCCTTGTTCCCCTTGGGGAAGCGATCCAGGACTTCCTGGTAGCTGTTGATGGCTTCCTGGTAGCTTCCCAGCATGAAGTGGCATTCGCCGGTCCAGAAGATGGCGTTGTCGGCCAGCTCAGAGGTTGGATAGCGCGTCGTGAACTCTTTGAACTTCCGGAGCGCTCCGGCGTGGTCCCCTTTCTGGTAGAGGCTCATGGCCGCATTATAGAGGTCTTTTTCGGGGTTCGGTGCCGGCGCCGTTTGAGGGGGGGCAGCGGCTTGCGCGGGCGGTGGGCCCTGTGATGGCGCTGTTCCAGCGGTTCCCTGCGGCGGCGGGGTTCCCGGGATGCTAATGATGGGCTGGTCCGAAGGCGGCTTCGGCTCAGACGGCGGAGGCGCACTGGACTGTTGCTGGGCATGGCGCAGTTCTTCTACCTGGCCTTTGAGCTGCGCCATGCTCATCTGGATTTGATCCATCCGAGCGTTCAACGCGGCCAGCCCCCCCGCTCCCGCTCCTGCGGAGCCCTTAGCGCCAAAGACCGCCTGCTCCAGTTTCTGCAGTCGACCGTCCAAGTCCTGCATCTGTCGCTGCAAGCCCAGCATATCGCTTCGGAGCCCATCGGTTTGCTGGGTGGTGGCGCATCCCGAAAGGATGAGCAAAATCCCGAGAAGGATCCCCATGTATCCAGGCCGCTTGGTCCCGCCGCCCATGGACCGCTCCTTTTGCCTTAAAATTCAACCACGAAATGCGCCCGACGGTTCTTGGCCCATGACGCTTCGTCATGACCCAGCGCGATGGGGCGTTCTTCACCGTAGCTGATCATGTTCAATCGGGACGGTTCGATGCCCGAGTTGACGAGATACTGCCAGGCGGCGTTGGCGCGTCGTTCCCCGAGCGCCAGGTTGTAGTCGTTGGTGCCCCGTTCGTCGCAGTGTCCTTCGATGGTCACCTTCACCGCCGGATAGCGGCGCAGAAAGGTCACCTTGTCGTCCAGGATCTTCTTGGCTTCGTCCATGAGCACGAAGGAGTCGAACTCGAAGTAAATGTCGTCGTTTTGAAATTCATCCATGTCCTTGAGGAACCGCTGGCGTTCCTCTTCGGTGCGCAATCCGAGCTTTTGCCAAGTGGCTTCGTCGATGGGACCGCCCGGCGTGTATCGGCCGCCGGCACCCGGCCCCGTGGGCGTCACCGCCGATGGGTAGGCCGCTTGCCCCGGCACGGCCTTCTTGGAACACGCCGTCATGGCCGTGAGGGTCAAAAGAACGCAACACCAGACCACTGCCGCCGTCACACGATGGTTCATAGAACCCTCCCTGGTTTTGGATGAAGCATTTAGCGGTTCGCCCGCGGCGACCAACTGGGCTGGCTCTGAGCCCCTCCCAAGCGGGTCAGCCGCCGAATTCCTTCCCCGTTGACCACCGCGGCCCAGATGGCGCTCGCCCCCTCCCGCGTGGAACTGAAAGCGAGAAGCCTCCCGTCGGGAGACCATGTGGGGCTTTCGTTGTCCCCCTCTCCGTGGGTCACGGCCCGAAGTCCCGAGCCGTCCGGGCGGATGACATAAATGTTGTGCCGTCCCCCGGTCATGCTGGAAAAAGCGATCCAGTCGCCCTTGGGCGACCAGGCGGGCGACGTGTTGTACTTGCCTTCGAAGGTCAGCCGCCGCTTATTGCCGCCGGCCACATCCAGCACATAAATGTGGGGGTTTCCCGATTCGTTGGAAACGTAAGCGATTTTCGACCCATCCGGGGACCACGAGGGGGAGACTTCAATGGCCCAGCCGGAAACCAACGTCTTGAGGACCGATCCTTGGGTGTCCATCAGATAGATGTCCGGCGTCCCGTCCTTGGACAAGGTCACGGCAAGCCGCCCACCCGAAGGGTGCCACGCCGGCGTGATGTTGATCCCGGGATACCCGGCCACGGATCGGCGAGATCCCGACAGAACATTGGCGATGTAAATCTTCGGCTGCCCCTCCACATAGCTCACGTACGCCAGCTGGGTCCCGTCGGGGCTCCACGCCGGAGACAGAGCCGTGCTGCCGTCCCGCGTGAGGGCCGCAAGGTTCTGGCCGTCTACGTCCATGACGTAAATTTCTTTGCTGCCGCCTTCGGCCTGGACGAAAGCGATGCGCGTATCGAAAATGCCCGGCTCCCCGGTCAAGGCGGCAATGATTTCGTTGGCGATGCGGTGGGCTACCGCCCGAGCATCCACAACCCTCGCCTCATAAGCTTTTCCGACCACCATTTTCTGGGAGACGACATCGAAAAGTCGAAATTCGGCGTTGAGCCCTCCCCCTCTCGCTTCGTACTGGGCGCGCACCAGGAATTCGGCTCCAACGGCCTTCCAGCTGTCGAAACGGATCTCCGAAGGCAAGACCCCCATTTGCTGCGGGGATTCCAAAAACCCTGCCGGATCCAATACCTTAAAATAGCCTGAAAGATCCAGGTCGTCCCGGACCACGGCCGCCATCTGCCGGGCCAGGGAGGGTTCTTCCCCCCCTTGCATCTTGAAGTCCGGGACGGCGATGGGCAGTTTCAAAAAGCCGGGCTGGGTGATGTCGATATACACCCGTTCCGCGGCCCCCGCCGTCGAACCCGCCATTCCCAGCGCCACGCCCCAGAAGAAAACGCACAGCCCCCACAATCCCCTCACACCGCCTGCACGCCGCACCACGTCAACCGTCCCTTGTCCCATGAAAACGCCTCACGCCAGATCCTCGGGCCGGAACCGCACGCCGATCTCGTCCCGAGGCGGACTGTAAATGTCCGGGAATTTCGGCAGCGGATCCGCCTTCTGGATCGCTCGCAGCACCGAATCGTCAAAGAGCTGGTTTCCGGATCGCTTCTCGAACTGCATGCTCTCGATCTTGCCGTCCCGTCGCACCACGATGACGACCACGGCTTCCAGGCCTTGCACGTTGATGAGCGATTTGGGCAGCACCCATTGCCTTTTGATGGCCGCCCACACCTCGGTGTAGTAGAGGCGCCGCGCCAGTGCCAATTCCTCTCCGGTCCCCCCCGGCCCCGGAGGTCCCGGGGAACCACGGGCTGCGCCTGAAGAGTCCGATTCCCCCGCGCCTGTTCCGCTTGAGGCCGTCCCTGGGGCCGGAGTCGGCTTGGCCGATTCCTTAGAACCCGAAGCGGCCGAAGAAGGTGCCGAGCCTCCGGCGGAGCTTCCCGAGGGCGTCTGAGTGGGCGTAGTGGGCATGGGCGGGGGCTTCGGCCGTTCCACCTTGTTTTTGGGGATCAGCTGTTCCACGCTTTTTTCGAGAGAAGGCCTTTCGATGCGTTCCAGGTTCGGTTTGACGTCCGCATCGAGTTTTTCCACTTTGGTGTCGGCAAGTTTGAAACTATCGGCGAGGCGTTTCACCGGAACCACCGGAACCGATGGGGCGGCTTCCCTCTTGGGGGTGCTCGTCGGCGCCTGGGGCGCCTTCACTTGGGCCTTGGGGGCTTTTCCCCCGGATCCCTGATCCAAACCCAAGTCCCCGGCGCTGACCAATTTCACCGAATAGTACGGCAGCTCCACAGGCTTCCTCGGCAGCACGTTGGGGAGAAAAAGGACGACGAAGACCATTACGACATGGACGATCATGGAAACCGCCATGCCGAAAAGAACGTCCTGGCGCGGAAGACGCAACCGATCGAAAGCGTCCGCAGCCGTCATGGCCCTTTACCCACTCTGGCGTTTTTCGGGCTTCGTCGCCGGTTCGGTGACCATGCCGATTTGATCGATCCCAGACTGGCGTATGGTTCCCATGACTTCCATGACGAAACCATACGGCAACGACGCATCGGCCCTCAGGAACACCCCTTGCTTGGATCCTTTGTTCTTGTAGATGGCGCTCAGCTTGGGCCCCAGGGTCTCCATGTCCACCGGGTATTCGTTGATGTAGACCTTTCTTTGCGCATCCACGGTGACCACAAGCCTTTCCTCTTCCGACGGGATGGCGGGCGCTTCCGTGTCGGGCAGATCCACGTCGACCCCCTGCATCATCATCGGGGCCGTGACCATGAAGATGATGAGAAGCACCAGCATCACGTCCACAAAAGGCGTGACGTTGATTTCCGACATCATCTGCCGAGCTGTCCCGTTGTTGGTCTTCATGGCCTTCCTCTTAACCGGTCGTGCGCAAAACCGCCGACGTTTCCGATGTGCCGTTTTTCGAAATCGCTGTAGAACGCCGCAGCCACTCCCTTTTGAGGACGGTATAGAAGTCGCCGGCGAAATAGTGCATGTGCCCCTGAACGGCCTGAATGCGGTTCATGAAATAATTGAAGAAGATAACGGCGGGAATGGCCGCGAACAACCCGATGGCCGTCGCCACCAGAGCCTCGGAGATACCCGGAGCCACCACGGCCAAATTGGCCGCCCCTTTCAGCCCGATGTGATGAAAAGACGTCATGATGCCCCACACGGTGCCGAAAAGCCCGATAAACGGGGCCGTGTTGCCGGTGGTGGCCAAAAGAGGAAGAAACCGCTCGAGACGGCGCGTCTCCAACAAAATGGCTCCTTCCATCGCCTTTTCCACCGTGCTCAGCACCTCGTCGGCGCCGCTCAAGGGCATCTCCGCCGCCCCTGCGGTTTCCAAGGTCTTGGTCAGTCGCCCCCATTCCGCGTATCCGGCTCGAAACACCTGGGCCAGATAGCTTTCCGTGAGCAGCTGGCTTTCCCGGTATAAGAGCCCGAAGTTTTTCTTTTGCCGGTACATTTCATAGAAATCTTCGGACTGCCTTTCGGCCCTTCGAAAAAGCTTGAACTTCACCAGCACCACGCCCCAGCAAGCCAACGATAGGCCCACAAGGAGCAGAAGCACCAACTTGACCATAGGGCCGGCGTTCCAGATCATGTCCGCCACGCCGTTGGCGGCACCGCCGTCCGGGGCCGCCCATGCCTCGGAAACCAACCCAAGGGAAAGGACGCTCAAAGAAACCGCACGCATGGCACTTACTTTCCTTCCGGATCCATGGAAAGGCCCATGGCCGAAACAATAGCCGGCAGAGCCTTTCCGGCGGGCAGCGCAATATGAAGATCGGTTTGGGCCGCCGTCAGTTCCGTTTCGTTGGGGTTGACCTCGATGAGAAAAGCGCCGCGCCCTTTGGCCATAAGGGGCAGCTGGGACGCCGGGGCCACCGTCGCCGACGTGCCCACGACCAAAAGGAGGTCGCAGCGTTCCATCATGAAGGCCGCCTGGAGATAGGCCTCACGGGGAATGCCTTCCCCAAAAAAAACAAAATTGGGCCGCAGGGGCCCGCCGCAGCCGCATCGAGGCGGCAAGTTCTCGAGCTTAAGCGCTTCCCGGGGGACCTCCCGGCCGCATTGATCGCAGCGGGCGCTTCGCCCGTGGCCGTGAAATTCCACCACCGTGCGGCTGCCCGCCCGCTGGTGGAGGCTGTCCACATTTTGAGTGATGACGCCTTTGAGGATCCCTTCCCGTTCCAGCACCGCCAAGGCCTCATGGGCCGGGTTGGGCTTGGCCTCGCAAAGCATGCGATCCATGTCCACGAGCATGCGCCAGACCTTGCCGGGGTTCATCCGGAACGCCCGGATATCCCCGTATTCCATGGGGTCGTACCTGGACCACAACCCCCCGGGACTTCGAAAGTCGGGTATGCCGCTTTCCACGGATATCCCCGCGCCCGTGAGCGCCACGGCCCAGGAACTCGCCCGAAGGCGCGCGGCAGCCTCTTCAATCTTGGATGGACTCATCGTCGAAACCTCAGCGGATCCCTTGGTCTTCGAACGCTCAGTGGTCTCATCGTAGTGGCGTTGTTTCGACCCTGTCAAGGACCACGCCCGGGATCTTTACCGTTCGATGCGCAATTTCTGGCCCACCTTGACCGTTGAGGTTTTCAGGCCGTTCCAGCGCTGGATGTCCGAAACGGATACCTTGTACCGCGCCGCAATGGCGCTCAGGGTTTCCTTCGGCCCCACCGTGTGGATGAGGGTTTGCGAGGCCTGGGGTTTTTCCGACACCCGAGGCGGCTCCGACGGCCGGGATGGTTCCGACGCGCGGGGCGCTTCCGATGGGGTCGGCGTTTCCGAAGCCCGATAGGCGGCCAAGAAGGATCCCGCATTCTGTTCAAAGGCTTTGCCGGAGCCTTCGGGCACTCGGATGCGATGCGTCCCCGGAGGAAGCGTGGTCGTGGTGAAGGCGGGATTCAGCCTTTTGAATTCGCGGTACGTGATGCCCGCTCTTTCGGCGAGGGCCACGATGGGCACCGTGGATCGGATATTCAGCGTGACGGTGTCAACACGTTCCGGAGGGTAACCCGCTCCGGGCGGAAGCCGGTATCCATATTTTTCCGGCTCCGATAAGACCGTCTTGATGGCCAGGATGCGAAAAATATACCGTTCGGTTTCCAAAGGAAGTTTCATCTGATAGTAATCCGACACCCGCTGGAAAGCCATTTCCTCGCTGATGCGCCTTTCTCCACAATTGTAAGCCGCAATGGCCAGAGTCCAGTTGTTGAAACGTCTATAGAGGTCCGAAAGGTATCGGAGGGCGCTTTCCGTCGCCATTTCGAAGTCATAGCGTTGGTCGAGCTGGGGGCCCTGGTCCAGACCGTATCGGCTTCCCGTGGAAGGAATGAATTGCCACATGCCGGCCGCACCCGCCGGAGACACGGCTCCATGCTGCAGGTCGCTTTCCGCCACCGCCACATACTTGAGATCGTCAGGGAGGCCGCGTCGGCGCAATTCCTCTTCAAACCATGGGAAGAACCGTTCCGCCCGCTTCAGCCACAAATACACCTGGGCATGGGAATAGACCACAATGGTGAATTCCCGATCGAACCGCTCCCACACATCCCGAATGTGCAGGGGAACGGGTTCGCCGCACAGGTCCAGTTTCGGCGGCGGCGCCACATAAGGGGCCATGGGAGGGACGGATTCCGATTTCACGGATTCCTGGACCGGTGCCGCCCCATAGTGCGCCGTCGGTTCCTGGGCCTGTTTGGTCGCACACCCCGAACAGGAAATCCCCGCCAGGCACAATGCCGCCGTCAAAACGATCTGCCAACGCATGGAACGCCTCCCGGGACACTGTCCCTTTTTCCCTATCGCATCAGCTCCAATTCGCTGAAAAAGAACGCGATTTCCTTAGCCGCCGTCTCTGGGGCGTCGGAACCGTGCACGGTGTTCTTTTCCACATCCAGGCCGTAATCTTTTCGGATCGTTCCAGGAGCGGCCTGGGCCGGATTGGTGGCGCCCATAATGTCGCGGTTGCGTTGGATGACGTTTGGGCCCTCCAAAACCATGACGACCACGGGCCCGGAAGACATATAGGACGTCAGGCTGTCGAAAAAGGGGCGCTCCTTGTGGACGGCATAAAAGGCTTCGGCCTCTTTTTTGCTCAAGCACACTCGTTTCATCCCCACAATGCGGATACCTGCGCTCTCAAAGCGCTGCACGATATTTCCCGTCAGACCTCTTTGCACGCCGTCCGGTTTGATGATCGAAAGGGTTCGTTCCATGCGCTGATGCCTCCTCTTCCTCAAAATGTTGCGGTCACGCCTCGGACGCTTCGGGTCAAAACGCCTCCCTAGTGCTTTTCTTGCCAAGAAATGTCAAGGACAATCGGGAAGCCGCAAAGGCGGGGTACGGAAAAACTCCCGGGGAACACGAGTGGATGAATGACGTGGCCCTTACCCGGGAACGTCGCCGCATCCGCCGGTTCGACTCGATGGGGCCGATCGGCGCTCCCGGACGATAAACCGACGCAAAGCCCACGCCTAGCGCACGTGGCACTGGCCGCACATGACGGGAAGATTTCGGTTCTGGCGGGCGTTCACCCGTTCGTGGCACGACAGGCATTGCTCATGGTAAGCCCGCTGGAGCGGGACGGGATTGGCCTTTCCGCTCCCGTGGCATTCGGCGCATCGGCGGCCTTCGTCGCCCTTGTTCACCCCGTAGGCGTCGTAGTCATGGTGGCATCGGGAGCAATCCATGAGTTCCGCATGTTTCTCATGAGGGAAAACAACCGCGGGACGTTGCGAGGCTTTGGTCCCGTCTCCTTGAAGCCGCATCACTTCTTCCTGAGACCAGGCCAAGGAAACCACCGCAGCCAAAATGGCGCAACCGATGGCACCGAACAGTGTCCGTTTCATGAGGCCTCCTGCCGCTGAATAGGTCGCCTTATTCCTTTGAGCGTTTTCGCCTCTTTTCCCGAGGGGACTCCCCGGCCTTTTCCAACGCCAGCCGCTGTTTGGGTGACGTGACGATGGAAACCTGGCATGGCGCCCTCAAGGACACCTCCTGGGCGTTTTGTCCGAGATGGGGCTTTTCCAAATCCAAAGGGGCTTTCGGGTCGTGGATCGTATATGGGCCCATGACGATCAGATCCGCCTTTTCCTTCCTGGCGAATCGACAAATTTCCACCCACGGGATCCCGGCCCGGACCTCCACCCGCACGTTCTGAGGATCTTCCCGTTCGATGCGGATGAGATAGTATTCCCGAAGCTTCTTTTTGAGTTTTTCGAAAACTTCGGGCCCGGCCCACGTTTCGCCGTCCTCGGTGATCACATGTCCCGAATACCGATGCCGCGACTCCAAAACGTGCAGGATGATCAGTTCGGCCCCGGAGCGTTCGGCGAGATCCAGAGCCGCCGCAAAGGCATAGTCGGAACTGGCGTACAGATCCGCACAAAAGACAATCTTTTGATACATGTTTCCCCCCTCGCCCTGCCCTTTTCACCGCCGCGGGAAAAGGCCCTCGCATGCCCAACGACGTCTAGCTCTCCCCCTCGTCCTCTTCAGACACCTCCGGCCGAAACTTTTCGGGCACAACCATCAGTTCGCAAAGAATTTCCTTAAAGGACATGACCTTGACGCCCAGTTGGTACTCCTTGTTGAGATCGCTCACCTGGTCGAAACAGTTGTGGCACGGCGCAATGACAATCTTGGCGCCCGTCGCCCGAATCTGCTCCGCCTTGACTCGCCCCGAAGCCATGCGCCGCGCTTTATATTCCGGCCCCATGGGGATGTAGCCGCCCCCGCCGCCGCAGCAGTGGTTATGGTCTCGGTTCGGGTTCATGTCGCGAAAATCTTCCGCGAGAAACCGCACCAGCTTCCGCCCCTCTTCCCACAGGCCGCCGTTACGCGACACATTGCAGGGGTCTTGATAGGTGACGGGTTCTTTGATCTTCTTGGCCGGGTCGATGGTGATGCGACCGTCCCGAATATATTCGTAGAACAATTGCACGGAATGGACGACGGGCACCGGGGGCTTCCCGTCGGGATAGCCCGCCAAGTAGGGCCCTTCAAAGAGCGCCGAGCGATAGGCGTGACCGCACTCCGTAATGAGGATGGCCTGAACGCCCAGCTCCAGGGCCTTTTCATACATGTTTCGAACCACTTGGCCGGCCAGAGCCCGATCGCCGGCGAACATGGGCAGATTCGTGCAGTCCCATCCCGTGGACGGCATGGTCCAGTCCTCTTCGGCCACGGTGAGGATCTTGGCCATCATGGCCAAATCCTGAGGGTAAAACATGGGCTCCCGGGGATTGACCGTGTACATGTATTTGGCCCCGTGTTTATCGATGGGAATGGTCACCCCTTTGATTTCATCTTGGCTTTCTTCGGCCATCCACTCACACGTGTCCACAAAATCTTCGGAACTCATGCCCATCTGGTTGCCCGTTTCCCGGTAATTGACCACGGTCCGGGCCAGTCCTTCGGGTGTGATGCCTTGGGAATACAAAATGGTCCGGGTGGCGGCGATGAGGGTGGCCACATCGATGCCGAACGGGCAATACATGGAACAGCGCTTGCAAGTCGTGCACTCGCCCCAGACGATGTCCGCGCAACGATGAAGAAATTCCCGGTCCACATGTCCCTTGCGCTTGTAAAGCTCACCGAGAGTCGCCTTGAACTTGTAGGCGGGGCTGAGCTTGGGGTTGCGATTATGGGCAAGGTAGAAAAAACAGCTTTCCGCACACAGCCCGCACCGGGAACACAGGCTGAGCCATGTTCGGATGCGGGCGCCGTTGTTGGCATCCAATAGCTCGCGAATCTTTTTCACATCCACCGGTCGCGTGTCGCCGTCGTTCTTCTGCACTGTCTCCGCTCCGTCCCTCAGAGTTCGACTTCGCCGGTTTGCGCCCTTCGCCTACCAGGCTCGAGCGCCCCGACGTGCGCCCATTTCAAAACCGATAAAGGCGCGAGTGAAGAAAAAGAGCACCATGTGCCCCAGTTTGGTAAAGGGAATGAGGACAAGGAGGACCTCCGCCGAAAGGACGTGAAGGATCATGAGCCACTCATAGGGGCCCCACTGGTGGTAGGCCAGGAAACCCGTCACGAAGGGGGTGAGGGTGAGTCCCAAGAGCGTGTAGTCCCAAGCTGTGGTGAGGATCCTCACTTCCGGGCGCACCAAACGGCGAATCAAAAGAAAAACGCCGCACGCCAAGACCACCATGGTCAAGGCGTCCGCCCAGGCGTCGCTCATGGACCACAGGCTCACCCCAAAAGCCCGATCCCACAAGATGTTGTGGGCCGAAAGGAAAAGCGGCACGGCCAACAGCCCCACATGAAACACAATGAAGACGAAACTGAAGACGGGTTGCAAACGCATGGAAGCGCTGCCCCAAGGGATGAGCCAATGGAGGATGGACTTGAGGCCCCAAGTCCAGTCCATGTGGTTATAAAAGACGCGGTCCCGTTCGCGGCTCAGCCCGTAGAGAAAGGTTAGCCGGATGACCAAGCCGCCCAAGAAAATGATGAAGGTTGCCCACAAAGCCGGTCCTGTCAAAAAAGCATACCACGCCTGCATGCCCCATCTCCCACTGTCTTTCACCCGGCGTTTTTCCGCACTCGTTCTCGCCTGCCTATCCGGTTTCGGGCCATGGACAGCCCCCGGGAATTCCTGGTACGTTCGCTTTGAACCTGCGTCCTCGGCTCAAGAACAGCCGAAATGTAAAAGCATCGAGGCATGGGGTCAAGGCGGTCAAGTGATTTTGTGCATTTTTGAACGACATTGGCCAGGAGGGTTTTTATGAAGCCCCGAAGCGAAGATCCGTTGGTCGACGTACGCGCTTTTATGAAAAGCCGCGTCCTTCTCACGGCGTCCCAATTGGACGTCTTCACCCTGCTGGACGACACCCCGTCGTCGGCTGAAGAACTCGCCCGAAAAACGGGATCCGACCTTCGGGCTCTCACGCGCCTTCTGGACTGCGTCGTCACTTTCGGCCATCTGGAAAAGACGGCGGGCCTTTATCGGCTGACGGAAAAAGGCGCCCCGTTTTCCTCTAAACACCCCGAAACGGTTCTGCCCATGGTCCTCCACCTGGCCCATATCTGGCTCAACTGGCATCATCTCACGGACACGGTGCGCTCGGGGCGCAACCCTCACCGGCAATCCATCGTCCATTCCGGACCCGATACGTTGAAGGCCTTTATCGGAGCCATGCACGTGGTGGGGCGAACCCTCGCCCGAGAGATCGCCGCCTCCCTCGATCTTTCGCCCTTCAGGCGACTCTTGGATATCGGGGGCGCGTCGGGCACCTACACCATCGCCTTTCTCGAACGGCAGCCGTCGCTCGAGGCCGTGCTCTACGATCTCCCCGACGTGATCCCCCTGGCTCGGCAACGCCTCGAAGCCCATGGGTTGCTCCCCCGCGTGCGCCTCGTTCCGGGCGACTTTTATTCGGACCCCCTGCCCCCCGGGTGCGATCTGGTGCTCCTTTCGGCCATCATCCACCAAAACAGCCCGGAACAAAACATAGCACTCTATCGCAAAATCCGGGGCGTTCTCGAACCCGGCGGTTGCCTCCTCATCCGAGACCACATCATGGAACCCGACCGCACCCGTCCTCCCGCCGGGGCTCTTTTTGCCATCAACATGTTGGTGAACACGGAGGGCGGCGACACGTACACTTTTGAGGAAACCCAAGCGGCTCTCTCGGAAGCCGGTTTTCGAAAGGTGGAACTTATCCGCACGGGCGAGCAAATGGATTGCCTCGTCCGCGCTTTCCCATGACGAACGCCGGGTGGCGCTCACATCGTTGTTGACGCCCGGAGCCAAACGAGGCATAAGAACACCGAGGTATGCCAGGCGAAAGCCACCCAGCCTCAACGGTCGGGTGGCTTTTCCTTTTTTGGGGATCCCTCATGCGCCTTGTCCTCATCGACAATTACGATTCCTTCACGTTCAATCTTTACCAGCTGTTTTGCGAATTCGACGTGGACGTCCTCGTGTTTCGCCACGACAAGACTTCCGCAGCCGCCCTTGAAGCCTTGGCGCCGCATTGGATTGTCATCAGCCCGGGGCCCAGGTCTCCGGCCCACTCCGGAATCAGTAAGGATGTGGTGCGCCGCTTCGCGGGCAGGGTGCCCATCTTGGGGGTGTGTCTCGGCATGCAGGTGATCAACGAAGTTTACGAAGGCCGCACCGAGAGGGCCCCGATTCCCGTGCACGGCAAGCGCTCTTTAGTCCACCACACAGGAGACGGGCTTTTCGCCGGCCTTCCTTCGCCTTTTTGGGTGGCCCGCTATCATTCCCTCCAGTGCCGGGTCACTTCACCGAATCTACGGGAGACAGCCTGGGCGGACGATGGGGTGCTCATGGCGCTGGAGCACAAGAGCCTGCCCGTCTGGGGGGTGCAGTTCCACCCGGAATCCTTTTTGTCGCAGTACGGGCTGGAGATCGCCGCCCGGTTCCTGGCGTCCCAAAAGGATTTTCAAGAGCCTGTACTTTTGGCAAACACGAAAGAAGAGCGTTTTCCCCGGTGGCTCTGTGCCGAGGTTTCCGCAGAAAGTCTGGGCAAAAACGGCTTGCGCTCCGAGCATCCCTTGGGTTCGCTCGGAGGAGCGCATTCCCGTGGATTACCGGGGTACGCGGTGCCGACCTCCACCGACGACGGGTAGGGTTGCAACCGGCATGGGGTGAAAGCCGTTGGGGCGAATAGGGCGGAAAGGCCGTGGGATGGGCATGCAAGATGTGGTTTACGGCGCGATTCGAGGCCTTCAGGTCCGGGAGGTGTGTTCCCGGGAAACCGACGATTCGTTCCTGGAAAGGGTAGCACCTCTGGCACAGCGCCCCTATAGCGCGGTGTTCATGAGCGGGGGCGGGCTCGATTGCGCCCGATTCTCCATGGCCTTCTGGAACCCGCTCGTTCTCCTTCGCGCTAAGGGAACTCGGGTGACCCTCACGACGGCCCGAGGGACCTTTTGCGAGGAAACCCACCCTCTGGATGCCTTGGATCGTCTCCTGGAGGCGACCCGCCCGGCTTTCCCTCTCCTTATCGAACCTTTCTCAGGCGGCTTGATCGGTTATCTCGCCTATGAACTGAAAAACGTGCTGGAAGCGCTTCCCCAGAACGCCGAAGATGATCTGCAGCTGCCGGAGGCCCTTTTTTTCCTTCCGAAAGACATCCTTGTTTTCGACCGGCGATCCGGCCGGTCCGTTCACCTGAGCCTGGAGACGGACTTCTTGAGGCCTCTGGAATTTGCCTGCGAAAAAGACGCAAAGTGGCCCGGGCTTTTCCCGAAGGGCGACTGTCGGCTCGTCAGCAATTTTACGCGAGAGGCCTACGTGGATGCGGTGGCGCGGATCCGGGAATACATTCGGTGCGGCGATGTCTATCAGGTCAACCTCTCGCAGAGGTTTTCCACGCCCTTTACGGGCGATCCATGGCGCTTGTGGACCCGCCTTTTTCGTCGAAACCCCGCGCCTTTTTTCGCCTACCTTCATCTCGACGACCACCGCATTCTTTCCACGTCCATGGAACGGTTCCTGTGCCGGCGCGACCGACGGATCGAGACACGACCCATCAAGGGCACACGGCCCCGGGGCGCCACAGAGGAAGAAGACCAAAGGCTTCGTGAAGACCTGGAGGCGAACCCCAAGGACGATGCCGAACTTTCCATGATCGTGGATCTTTTGCGAAACGACCTGGGGCGCGTCTGCGAAGCGCGCTCCATCATGGTCCAAGAGCACAAACGCCTGGAAGCCTATGAAAACGTCTGGCATCTGGTGTCCATCATTTCGGGAAGGCTGAGATCCGATGTTTCCGTCGGGGACATTTTCAGGGCTGCCTTTCCGGGAGGCTCCATCACAGGTTGCCCCAAGATTCGCGCCATGGAAATCATCGATGAGCTGGAACCCCACGTGCGTCACGTCTACACCGGCTCCATCGGTTATATGGGCTGGCACGACACCATGGACATGAACATCGCTATTCGCACGGCCGTCCTGAAGGACGGGGTCCTGCATTTCTCGGTCGGAGGCGGCGTCGTGTATGATTCCGACGAAGAGGCCGAATACGAAGAAACCCTTCATAAAGGTAGAACCCTCTTCCGGGCCGTAGCGGAAGACGAGGACCCACGCCCATGACACCTTTCGGGGCGCTGCAAAAGAAACGCTACTTGTGGTGGAACGGGAGCCTTGTCCCCGAAGAAAGGGCGCGGGTGTCTCCCTTCGACCGGGGGTTTCTTTACGGAGATGGTTTGTTTGAAACCCTTCGGGCCGAAAACGGTCGAGTCCTTTACGTCGGGGACCATTTGGAACGGCTTACGAAAGCCGCCACCCTCCTCCGCTTGCTTCCACCCGACGAAGGAGGTGCTTCGGCACTGGACCTTGAGGCGCCGCATATCTGGGCGCGTCGGATTTCCGAGCTTCTGGAAGCCAACGGCCTGAAGTGCGGGGCGGCGCGTGTGAAGATCGTGCTCACTCGGGGTGAGGTCACCGGTGTGGGTCTTCCACCGCCGACGGTCCCCACGGTGGTCGTCCTGGCGGAACCCTACACACCGCCGTCTGCCGAAGCCTACCGGCGGGGGTGGGCCCTGCGCACCGACCGCAACGGATGCACTCCGCCTCTCGCCGCCATGAAGACACTCAACTACCTCTATTACCTCCGAGCCCGACAGGACGCCGCCGATTTGGGTTTTGACGAAGCGATACTCTACGACAACGAAGGGCATGCGGCCGAAACGACCACGGGATCCCTTTTGTTTCTTCAGGACGGTCGGTGCACCGTCTCCGCAAGTCCCCATCGCCTGAGAGGGACCGCCGAAAGGCGCATCGTGGAGATGTTTCGAGAAGACGGCTGGATTGTCGACGAAGCCTTCATCCCGCAAAGGAACCTCGCCGCATATGAAGGCCTGTGGGTCACCAACGCTTTGCTCGGCATCATGCCCGTTCGGGCCATTGACGGCAGAGCCCTTCCTCGGCTTTTCGGTGCCCGAGCCGCCCGGTACCGGGATCTCTTTTTCCGGCGAGGGGTGAAGTCGTGAAATCGTGAAGTCGTGAAGTCGTGAAGTCGTGAAGTCGTGAAGTCGTGAAGTCGTGAAGTCGTGAAGTCGTGAAGTCGTGAAGTCGTGAAGTCGTGAAGTCGTGAAATCGTGAAATCGTGAAATCGTGAAATCGTGAAATCGTG
>CALGPN010000026.1 GCA_937960435.1 uncultured Desulfosoma sp. | reverse complement strand
TTGGGGTGAGCGCAGCGAACCCCAACACAATCGCCCGCCCACCCCACATTAATCTCGGGCGGGCACAAGGCCCGCCCCTACCTCTTACGGCCCGAGGCCATCCCAGCCCGATCTACCCGTAGGTTGGGGTGAGCGCAGCGAACCCCAACACCCCTTACCCCTTCCTCCGCCCCCAAGAAGTCGTCCTCTCGGTCCCTTCGGTCCCGTGCCCTTGCGCCGGCCTTGGGGTGTAGGGAACCTCCGCTTTCTCCTTCTCCTGCGGCGCTTGCCTCCGCGCGTTCTTTCGATTAGCATGGAACCAAAATTCGGGCAGGTCTTCCACCGACCCGAAAACGACGCCAAGCACCAAGGACTCGGAAAACATGACAATCAGTGTCGCTCTTATTCGAAAACTGGATCAGATCCCCCCGGACCTCAGAGACATTTTGCTGGCGGTCATCGAGGAATTGGAACAACACCGCCAGACCACGGTAAGCAAAGAAGAGTTCGGCGATCTGAAAAAAATCGTGGCCGATTTGGCTGCTTCGGTCCGTGATCTGGCCGAAGCTCAAAAACGCACCGAGCTGCGCGTTAGCGAACTGGCCGAAGCTCAAAAACGCACGGAGCAACGACTTAACGAACTCACCGAAGCCCAAAAGCGAACCGAACTGCGCCTCAACGAACTTGCCGAAGCTCAAAAACGCACGGAGCTCCGCCTTAACGAGCTCGCCGAAGCCCAAAAACGCACCGAAGAGCGCCTTAACGAACTCGCCGAAGCTCAAAAACGCACCGAAGAGGAAGTGGGCGCTTTGGCCCGAGCCGTCAAGGGAACGCGGGAGCAAGTCGGGGGTTTATCCCGAAGTCTTGCCTACGCTTTAGAAAATGAGGCGTACCGCAAGCTGCCGGCTTACTTGGACAAGGTGTACCGCCTTCGCATCGTGGAAAGCATGATTCGAACGGAAGTGGCCGACGAGGAAGTCAATTTTTGGGCGAAAGCCGTCAAAGACGGAAGGGAAGTGCGGCTTGTGGGCGAATCCGTCCTGCGCCTGGACGATCCCTCCAAGCTGAAAGCTTTGCACCGAAAGGTTCAAAAGATCGGCCGTCTTCTCGGGGCGGAGCTCATCCCCATTCTGGTCACCCACTACGCCAAGCCCAAGGTGCTGCAGCAAGCAACCGAAGGCGGGATCCTTGTGGTGCAAAGCTACGAGTGGGACCAGAACCTGTAAAATGCCCTCTGCACATCCTTCGGCCATGCCCTCATGAAACGCTTTGTTCAGCGCCTGCTCACTCAGGACTGGAAAACGGCTCGGGTGGTCCACCACGCCGTTCTGGAAGCCCAGGACGCCCTCTACGGCACCCCTCAAAGTCCGCTTCCGGGACCTCTGCGGCAGGCGCTGCGATCCTTGGGGATCCGTCGCCTTTACAGTCACCAGGCTCAGGCTCTGGATCATCTTCGAAGCGGGCGGCACGTGGTGGTGGCCACCCCGACCGCCAGCGGCAAGTCCCTCATTTACAATCTGGCCGTCACGGAAACCTTTTTGGAATCCCCCGAGTCTCACGCCTTGTATCTTTTTCCTATCAAAGCCCTGAGCCGTGACCAGCATGAGGCTCTGCAGGCGTTCTTTCGCGCCGTCCCGACCGATCGGCCTTTCACGACGGCGGTTTACGACGGTGACACAGCATCGCACCATCGGGCCGCCATCCGAAAAAAACCGCCGCATGTGCTCGTGACCAACCCCGACATGCTCCATTACGCCCTGCTCCCTTACCACGCCAAATGGGAGTCCTTTTTTCGGGGACTTCGGTACGTTGTCGTGGACGAACTCCACACCTATCGAGGCATCTTCGGAAGCCATGTGGCTCAGATCCTGCGGCGGCTGCATCGTGTGACGGCTCTCTACGGATCCCGGCCTCAGTTCGTCTTCCTTTCCGCCACCATCGGAAATCCCGGGGAGTTGGCCCAAAAGCTCATCGGTCACCCGGTGGAAACCGTGTCTCAGTCGGGTTCCCCTCAGGCCCTGCGCCATTTCCTCTTTATGGAATCGGAAGGCCCTTTGGCAGGCCCGGCAGCCCGAATCACCCAGGCAGCCGTTCGGTCGGGCTTGAAGACTATCGTTTTCACCCAATCGCGACGGATGACCGAGCTGGTGCACATGAGCCTCATGAGGGCGGCACCGGATTTGGCCCCCAAGGTCAGTTCCTACCGAGCCGGCTTTCTCCCGTCGGAACGCCGCGGAATCGAACAGGGTTTGGCCGAAGGGCGCATTACCGCCGTCATCTCTACCAGCGCCTTAGAGATGGGGATCGATATCGGCGGGTTGGACGTGTGCATCCTCGTGGGATACCCGGGCACGGTCATGACGACGTGGCAGCGTGGCGGGCGGGTGGGCCGAAGCGGTCAGGAAAGCGCGGTGATCCTCATCCCTCAGCCGGACGCTTTGGATCAATACATTGTGCGCCATCCCGAAACGTTCTTGCGCAGTTCTTATGAAACGGCGGTCACCGATCCGCACAACCAAGCCATCGTCGCCGAACATCTGCCGTGCGCGGCCGCCGAAATCCCGCTCGATGTCACCGAAGTGAACGGGTGGCCGGACAGTGCGCGGAAAGCCCTCAGCGCAGCCACGGACAACGGGGCCCTCATCCGGTCAGAAGACGGCCGCCGTTGGTTTGCCGCCGCATCCTACCCGCACCGGCGGGTGGATATCCGAGGGGTCGGGCCGTCCTTTACCATCCTCGGGCCGGACCTGCAGGACAAGAACCGCTGGGTTCCCATCGGCACCACGGACGGGGTGCGCGCTTTCAAGGAGTGCCATCCCGGCGCGGTCTACTTCCATCGCGGAAGGACTTTTGTGGTGCAGAGCCTGGATCTGGAAAAGCGCCTCGCCCGGGCCGTGCCGCAGGAAGCCGAATACTTCACGTGGGTGAAGACCGAAAAAGAGACGGAAATTCTCGAAATCCAGGCATCCAAACCGTGCAGCGCTTTTGTCGCCCGCTTGGGGCGTCTTCGCGTCCGGGAACATATCACGGGCTACGAAAAGAAGCGCCTCTTCACCCAGGAACTGTTGGACTTCACCCCGTTGGATCTTCCCGAGCAGGTTTTTGAAACTCAAGGGTTTTGGGTGGAAATCGAAGACGCCGTTGTGGAAAAAATCCGCCGTGCCGGCCTCCACTTCATGGGCGGCATCCACGCCATGGAACATGCCGCCATCAGCATGTTTCCCCTTTTCGCCCTGTGCGACCGAAACGATATCGGCGGCATATCCATCCCGCTGCATCCGCAGCTGGGCAAAAGCGCCGTCTTCATTTACGACGGCTACCCCGAAGGGATCGGGTTGGCCGCCCGGGGCTACGACATTGTGGAGCCCCTCTTGGAACGGACCATGGAACTCATCGAAAGCTGCCCGTGCGATGAAGGCTGCCCGGGCTGTATCCACTCGCCCAAGTGCGGCGCGGGAAACACTCCCTTGGACAAACAAGCGGCATTGGAAGTGCTGCGATACCTGCTGGGCCGAAAACCCATGGGCACGGCCGACCGAAAGAGTGCGGAACCGGAAGATTCCCGGATCGTGCCGGTACCGCAACCGGCGGTGTCTCCTGGGGAGCCGGCCTTGGCGTTTTTTGATTTGGAAACCCAAAAGCTGGCCCAGGACGTGGGCGGTTGGGACAACAAACGCTTGATGCGCGTCTCTGTCGCGGTTCTCTACGACCACAAGAGAGAGTCCTTTGAGGATTACCGGGAAGACGACATCCCGGCCCTCATCGAAAGGCTGCAGGGGTTCGACCTTGTGGTGGGCTTCAATATCACGCAGTTCGACTACGCCGTCCTCCAAGCCTACACGCCGAAGTCCCTAAGGCACATCCCCACGTTCGATCTGTTGGAACACATCCACCGACAACTGGGCTTTCGCTTGAGCCTCGATCATCTGGGAGAAAAAACTTTGGGCCGCAAGAAAACCGCCGACGGGGTGCAAGCCGTCCAATGGTTCCGCGAAGGCCGGTGGGATCTTTTGATCCAATACTGCCGAGACGATGTGGCCTTGACCCGAGATCTCTTTTTCCACGCCCTGGAAAAAGGCTATCTTATCTATGAGGACCGGGCGGGGAACCGTTTGAGGCTGCCCACTCCGTGGCGTCTGGAAACGATTCTCCAAACTCACGGCAGAAAGAAAAACGAGAAAAAGGGGCAGGCGCGGCTTTCGAGCCGCCTGTTTATGGCCTAAAGCTCGGACCAAGCCCTTCCGATGAAGAAAACAAGAGAGAAGAAGCGCTTCCAAGGGGCATGCTAAAGAAGCTTCACCGGTCTTGGGCCGGTTTGACGAAAGCTTTTGGCTTTCACTCATCCCCCTTGGCGCCGATCAGGCGGGTCGAGTTCTCCGCGTTCCCTTCACCCGGCGACGCGTTGATAATTTTCTTATGAAAGGATGTTGGATGCTCACGGAAAAGATGTCAGGTTCCCCAAAGAATTCGTCCCCCCTCATCACGGTTCCGGCAGAGGCGGGCATCGTTTCCGTGGAAGACATTCCCGGCTGGTACGCTCTTTACGTTCAGGTAAACCACGAAAAGAAGGTGGCGGAACAGCTCCGTAAGAAAAATATCGACCATTTCCTGCCCCTGCTCAACACATGGAGTAAAAGGCGAGACCGGCGGGTTCGACTCCAGGTGCCGCTCTTTCCAGGTTATGTGTTCGTGCACGCGGTCTTAGACAACACGGTTCACGTGGAAATTCTCAAGATCCCCGGAAGCGTCTACATCGTGCGAAGCAGCGAAGGCCCGGCGACCATCCCTGAGTACCAGGTGGAAAGTCTTCGAACGGTTTTGGAAAACGCGGATTCCCTCACGTTGCACCCCTACCTGTCTCAGGGGGATTGGGTGGAAGTCGTGCGCGGTCCTTTCGCCGGATGTACGGGCATTCTCCAGCGCATCAATCCCAAAAAAGGCACGTTGGTCATCAGCATTGACGTCATTCGCCGGGCGGCCAGTGTCCAATTAGCCATCGAAGACGTGGTGCCCATCGAAGGGCCGCCTTCCCTACGCCGTTAAATCCCTCAGGCCAAAAAGGTGCACCGTCACTTCGGTGCCGGCTTCATAGCCTTCCACATGCTCCGGGACGATGACGTAGCCGTCGGCCTGAGACAGGGTGCTGATCATGGCCGATGCCCCGAAAACCGGGTCGGCCCAGACCGTGCTCTCGTGCCTCTGAAGCCGGACCCGAAGGTAGTCCGCTCGACCGTGGACGGACGGCATGTGGCGTCGAAGCACGGCGCGGCATGTGTGTGTTTTGGGCACGCGTGCCGGATCCGCCCCTTGCAGCCGAAGCAGGCTCGGGCGGACGAACGCCGTAAAGACGATCATGGCCGAAGCGGGCTGCCCGGGAAGACCCCAAATGATCTTTGATCCCACGCGCGCTAAAATTGTTGGCTTTCCAGGGCGGATGGCCACGCCGTGCACCAAAAGTTCCGCCCCGTCCAGACGTTCCAGCACCTGGACCGTGTAGTCCCGAACCCCGACGGAACTGCCGCCGGAAAGCAGCACCACATCGTGGTCGGTAAGCGCCTTTCGGCACGCGGCGGCAAGAATCTCGATGTCGTCCGCAACAACCCGGCGCATGCCCGGGATGCCTCCTGCTTCCCGCACCTGAGCCGCAAGGACGAACGTGTTGATGTCTCGAATTTTTCCGATGGGTACGGGATTCGTTTCCGGAGCAACGATTTCGTCGCCTGTGGAAAGAATCGCGACTCGAGGGAGCCGATAGACGGGGACCCGGTGCAGCCCCACGGCGGCGAGCACCCCCACATCCTGACTGCGTAACGGCCAACCGGTGGGGAAAAGCGGGCTCTCCCGAGCGATATCGTCCCCTTTTTCCAAAATGTTGTCGCCCGGGGCCACAGGGCGGGTTACTTCGATGGTCCTATCGCCTGCCTCCTGGGTGTATTCCACCATGACCACGGCGTCCGCCCCTTCAGGGACGGCGCCTCCCGTGGGCACCACCACCGCCTGACCGGGTCCGACCGCCATCCCCGCCGGCTTTCCCATGAACACCTCGCCCGCAACCTGGAGCAACGCCGGCAAAGATTCCGAGGCGCCGAAGGTATCGCGAGCCCGCACGGCGTAGCCGTCCATGACGGCGCGACGAAAATGCGGCACATCCGAAGGGGCTGTAACGGTTCGGGACACGACACGCCCGGCCGCTTCCTCCAACGGGACCGTTTCCTCATCGAGGGGCGCAAAACTTTCCATCAGAGCCAAGACTTCCTCCGCCGTCTTGACCTTGAGAAATTCAGGCATGGATTTCTTTCCTCCTTAAAAAACGGATAGGGCGGGTCGATCGGGTCTCCTCTTGCCAAGGTTCGGCGAAACCTCCCCGAGGACGGCTCTCTCCCGCCGTTGACCCGAACGGTCCACCGTGCGAAGATTCTTGTATCGAACGGCGGCCTAAGAGGCAAGAAAGCCCCGCGCACAAAGGAGAATGGCGTGTCTCAGGGTAGGAAACTCCTCGTCCACTGCAAGGTGTGGGTGGAGGATCACACCGGGGAACTCATCTTCGGCGCCGGCCGCCTTCGCATTCTGGAAGCCGTGGAACGGTCCGGCTCCATCGTGGGGGCGGCCAAGGAATTGGGCATGAGCTATTCCGCAGTGTGGGGAAAAATCCACGCCACGGAACAGCGCTTGGGACGGGCCATCTTGGAAAAGAAAATCGGCGGGCCCAAGGGCGGCGGCTCCGCCCTGACGCCATTCGCCAAGGAATTGTTGGATCGGTTCCGCGCTCTGGAAGGCCGAACCCAGCAGGCCGCCGAACGGATCTTCGAGGACGTTTTCCTGAAAGCCCTTGAGAACGACCCAGAGGGCTGAGCTGTCGCCGTCATTTCAGGGGTTTCTTGTGGACCGACGTTGGGCACAGGACTGCGCATGTCCCCGCCCGCACCGGATGATGGGGGAACCCTCGAACCCACACCGCTTTCGGGAATGATCCCCCTGGCCCTCAGCCTTCGTCATGCTTTTGGATTCGCACCGCCACACCGGGTCTCAGGGGACGGCAACGCTCAGGGCTTCGGCCCGAGCGGGCGCGGGTGGGCGATTTCCTCGAGACGACGCCCGCTCGGCCATAGGAACCCAATCAGAGCACCGACGCAAAGGCTTCCTTGCAGACGGATCCCAGATCCCCCAGATTTTCCACCACGGTGATCCCCGCCTGTTTCATGGCCTGGATCTTCCCCTGGGCCGTGCCGCTGGATCCGCTGATGATGGCTCCCGCATGGCCCATGCGTCGACCCGGAGGCGCCGTGAGGCCCGCAATGAATCCCACGACGGGTTTCGTCATGTTGCGGGCGATGAAATCCGCCGCCTCCTCTTCCGCGGCCCCGCCGATTTCGCCGACCATGACCACGGCTTTGGTTTCCGGATCGTCCTGAAAAGCCTGCAAACAATCAATGAAGTTCGTCCCGTTCACGGGATCGCCGCCGATCCCCACGCAGGTGCTCTGGCCGATACCTTGCAAGGTGAGCTGATGCACCACTTCGTAGGTCAAGGTGCCCGAGCGGGACACGACTCCCACAGGGCCGGGCTTGTGAATGGGACCGGGCATAATGCCCACCTTGCATTGGCCCGGCGTGATGATCCCCGGACAGTTGGGGCCGATGAGGCGGGATGTGGAATGTTTGAGGGCGTTTTTCACCTTGAGCATATCCATGACGGGGATGCCTTCGGTGATGGTGACGATCACGCGCACGCCGGCGTCCATGGCTTCCAGAATGGCGTCCGCAGCGAAGGGCGGCGGGACGAAAATCATGGAGCAGTCGGCTCCCGTCGCCCGCACGGCGTCTTCCACCGTGTTGAACACCGGGATGTCGTCCATGGTCTGCCCGCCTTTCCCCGGCGTCACACCCGCCACGACCCGTGTCCCGTAGGCCACACACTGTCTTGTGTGGAACTGCCCTTCCCGACCGGTGATTCCCTGAACAAGGACTCGCGTCTGTGCATTCACCCAAATGCTCATGGTGTGTCCTCCTACGCCCTGGCGATGGCCGCCACTTTTTGGGCCGCGTCTTTGAGGTCCTGTGCCACGATGAGGTTCAAGCCCGATTCCTGCAGGATTTTCCGTCCTTGTTCCACGTTCGTCCCTTCCATGCGGATGACCACCGGAACCTTGACGCCCACTTTGCGGCTGGCTTCCACCACTCCCTGGGCCAGGACGTCGCAGCGAAGGATCCCACCGAAAATGTTGATGAGCACCCCCTTGACGTTGGGGTCGCTCAGGATGATCCGGAAGCCGTTTTCCACCATCTCCGCGCTGGCGCCGCCGCCCACGTCCAAGAAGTTGGCCGGTTCGGCTCCCGCCAGCTTGATGATGTCCATGGTCGCCATGGCCAACCCGGCGCCGTTGACCATGTTGCCGATGTTGCCGTCCATTTTGATGTAATTCAGGTTGTATTTTGACGCTTCCACTTCCAGCGGGTCCTCTTCGTCCAGATCGCGGTAGGCCAGCACGTCTTTGTGACGAAAGAGGGCGTTGTCATCGAAGTTCATCTTGGCGTCCAAAGCCAAAAGACGCCGATCCTTGGTGATCACGAGGGGGTTGATTTCGACTAACGAGGCGTCGTAGTCCAAGCACAGCCGGTACAAGGCGTGCACCATGGGGAGGAAAAGCTTTACGATGTCGGGTTCCAGGTTGAGCCCGTAGGCGAGCTTACGAGCCATGAACGGCTGCAGCCCCACGAGCGGGTCCACATAGACTTTCACGATCTTTTCCGGGCTCTTGGCGGCCACCTCCTCGATGTCCATGCCGCCCGCTTCGCTCGCCATGAATACGATTTTCGCCGTCGAACGGTCCGGCAAAAGGCTCAAGTAAAGCTCCTTTTCGATTTCCAGCCCCTCTTCCACGAGCACTTTGCGCACCAGACGCCCTTCGGGTCCCGTCTGGTGGGTCACCAAGGTCATCCCAAGGATGCTTCCGGCCACGGACGCCACTTCCTCGGGCGTTTTGGCCAGTTTCACGCCGCCGCCCTTGCCTCGGCCCCCCGCATGAATCTGAGCCTTGATCACCACAGGCATTGTGCCCAATTCACGAGCCGCCCCCTGGGCTTCTTCCACCGTAAAGGCCACCCGGCCCCTGGGGATGGGCACACCGTACTTCTGAAAGAGCTCCTTCGCCTGGTATTCGTGGATCTTCATGGTCACCCTCTCTCGTTGATCATCCGTCGCCCCGCAAACCGTTGCCCAATGAAATGCCGTGTGAATCGCCGCGCGAAAAGCCCCTCGGGGCCCTTTCCGCTGCTTCCTTTCTAGAAGAAAAGTTTCTCAAAGTCAAAATCGTCAGATCGTAAATCGTGAAATCGTGAAATCGTGAAATCGTGAAATCGTGAAGTCGTGAAGTCGTGAAGTCGTGAAGTCGTGAAATGGGAAAGGCGGGGAGGGGCGAGGTCATTTCTTGGTTTTAAGGGAACGGCGAAGGGCGGTGATCATCCGACTGATGCGCTCCACTTTTTCCTGGACTTCGGTGACGGACTGTTCGTCCAGAAAGCCAAGATATTTGCCGCAAAGTTCCAACTGAGTGTCCAGTTCGGCGAGTGATCCCTGAGCAATGCTCAGAAATTGGCTGAATTCTGCGAGACTGTTTCTTCCGGCCCCTTCGGCGATATTGCTCGGAATAGATATGGCAGCCCGACGAATTTGCGCCACTAACCCGTATTTTTCACCTTCGGGCAGGCGTTCCGTGACTCTATAAACGTCCCGGCAGAGCTCCATAGCCACTTTCCACACATCAAGGGTCTTGTGCGGCCGATGAAATTCCATCTGCCATTGTCCCCCTAGCACCGCCATCATCCCACCACTCGTTCTTTCTCACTTTTTAACGATTCCACCACAACATTTCACCCCCCTCCACGATTCACGATTCACGATTCACGATTCACGATTCACGATTCACGATTCACGATTCACGATTCACGATTCACGATTCACGATTCACGATT